>JABFSG010000017.1 GCA_013140715.1 Nitrospiraceae bacterium | reverse complement strand
TCGGATGGTCGGATTGCCCCCCGGCAAGCAACAGCTCACCGTCTGGCATGAAACACTGGGAACCCTGCAGCGTGAGATCACGGTCCCGGCCCAGGGGGACCTCTCCCTCACCCTGGAGTTCCCCTGACTCGCTACCCAGGCACAGAGGATTGACCGTTCCGAAAAATTGGCGTCCAGATATTGGGGAAATTAGACTACCGAGTGGATCTCGTTTCCAATGGCCAAGAGGCGCGGTCCACGCCGTGGCGAACATCCCCTATGACGCGGTCCTTATGGATATGCAGAGGCCGGTGATGGATGGCTACGAAGCGACGCAAGCAATCAGGGCCTGGGAGCAGAACCATGATCTCCCTCCCACCCGGGTGATTGCCCTTACGGCTCTGGCGCTGAAAGAAGACGGGGTCAAGATTCACAAGGCCGGCTGCAATTCCCATCTGACCAAGCCTATCAGGAAACAGACGCTCTTGGATGTCCTCCGGACTTACAAAAAATGGCCTGTCGCATGACCAAGGAACCGACCATTTCGCGAGAATGCGTGGAGGGGTGTTAGCCCCTCCACGCATCCGCCCCGCAGAATAGTGCCACTCATCGTTACTTCTGATGGGACTTCTGGTGATCGGCCATCATCTTCTCGTGATGATGGCGATCGTTCATCGCCATAACCATGAGATTGAAAGCCAGAGACTGGGCTCCCACCACCATGGGACGCATCATCTCGTTGTCCTCATGTTCGAGGATATGGCAATGCCACATGTAGAGCCCGTCGATGTCGAACTTGGCTCTCACCGTCGTGATCTCGCCAGGATAGGCGATCACGACATCTTTGCGGCCTCGTTCCCATGGGTGCCGGCTGCCATTCGGACTCGGGCTTCCATCCAAGAGCTTCCGGCTGATCACCTCAAACCGCACCAGATGCAGGTGGACTGGATGCGCATCTTCGGTGAAGTTATAGATCTGCCATTCCTCCACCTCACCGAGCTTTGGGTTCTCTGTCACGTTCACCGTAACCGTTGTCCCGTTCATCAACTTGAGGTTCTTGTCTTGGCCAGCCCCTGTCGTATCTGTCCAGCGCAACGGGTTGCCTGCAGCATCCACAACGGTGCCGGCCAAGGCCGCGGTCGGCCCGAAATATCCTGCGTTGGCACTCCCGCAGTCAATCTGCACGAGATTGCCGGACGCATCCAGCACGAATACACCATCCGCATCGACCTCTACACAAATCTTCGAACCTCCGTCCTCATTTAGCGACACCAACCTTGTCGCGGTTGGAATTGCAAGGGGCTGCTCTGCATGAAGCTTGAGTTTCGCTGGTGCCGTCGTCTTCCCGTCCGTTGATCCTTTTGCGCCAGTCAAGGCTGCCTTGACGACAAACTGCATAACCTGTCCCGTCGTCCCAGGATCGGACGGATCAGCCGGGAACCCACCGAACGGAGAATCGGGCGCCGTATTAATCATCCGTACAACGGCCCCATCCGGCAGGCCGCTGAAATCCACGATGACATCGGCCCGTTCTGCCAGGCCCATGAGGAGAGCTGTCGGATCATTTGGATTGGGATTCGGAGCCGGCTCACCGGCGCCTGGGTACAAGGCGACCTGCTCTCCTGTCTTGATTCTGACGACCCGCGGCAAGAAGCCCTGATCCGAGCCGATCTGATAGAAGGGAATCTCGCGATGACGGTTGATCTCGTTCGTATTCGGGTTCACCACGAATAGCGCGAGATTGACCATCCTGGCATTGCTCCCGTTCAGCAACCGGAAGCGATAACTGGCCTGCGCCACATTCAGCTTCGGCCAGGTCGCCCCATTGACCACCATTGTGTTGTAAAAGGTCTCGGGGTTCCAAATGGGCGGCACATCGGATGACGGGTCAGGGAGAAACTTGATCTGCAGTTGACTCTTCTGAAGTCCTTCAAAAAAAGCTCGATCGCCCGGGTAAAAGAGCGATCCGTCTGCGTTGAACGAGCGATCCTGAATCACGAGAGGTATTTCACGGATGGCTTTGCGCACCGCATTGCTCGGTGTATTGAGTTCCAGCAGCCCCTGACCTGCAACCGGCGCCGGCCCTGGCAATACAGCCGGCTGCTGATTGAACGCATTCACTGCACCGTCGTACTGCCCCCCGCGAATCAGCCAGAACCCTGCTGGTCCCGCATAGACATTATTCCTCGTCATCCCCAAGGTATGGTCGTGGTACCACAGAGTGGTCGCAGGCTGATCGTTCCGGTAGGAGTAATCGGCATAGCCGCGCGTGCCTGGATTGGTCCCAGTCGCGTCATCGAACAGTCTGCCGGACAGAGCATAACCGGCAGGAATGTTTTTCGCTGCGGGGAGCCACCAGGCTTCCGAATACCCGTCGCTGTGCTGATCCACATGAGCCCCGTGCACATGCGGCACCATCGGCACCGGTCCTCTGTAACGCTCAGGATTTTTCCCCATGCAGTCAGTGCCGGATCCATGCATGCAATCTTGGGAAGGATTCGCCCAGTGGAGCGTCTGATCGACCGGCAATAGGTGAGGCAGGTAATTCCCTTTCTTATCCACGAGACCGTTGATCCATCGGACGTTGACCCGCCGGTCAGCCTTCGTCTCAATCGTGTAGGAAGGATAGTTGAATTGAGAGTTGGGGTCCGGAGCCAGAGTGGGGGTGGGATCGGACTCGGGGCCATAGCCCCAGACCTTCGTCGCAGGGAAGCCGCTCGGGAGAACCTGCTGCTTGAACTGCCGGACCGAGATCGCATAGTCGTCTATTTGGCTCGCTCCAGAACCTGTTTGCTTCATCACCGGTGGAATGACCAGGTGCGTGACATACTTCGGAATAATCAGAGGATCCAACGTGCCGCCAGGCAACGGGTCTGCCAGCACCTGGTAGGCGTTGCCGGCGAACAAGATCCCCATGGCCATGCCGACGAGGCCAGCCGTCACGCCGATCCGACTTCGCCTTCGCCCCATCCTCCCTTGAGGCAATGATCTTGATGCCCGCTCTGCACATTCTATGAGTCTCGCCATGATCTGTTTCGTTCTACTCTCCATAATACGACCTCCATTGTGAAAACTGACTCGCGCCTGCCGAGCTTGTACGAGGTTCTCGTGCCCACCTCGATGTCTTCCGATTTCCCCATTCCATATCTGCGGCATCGATCGTCTATGCATCCGTCCTTCGGTATCTGGACCGGCCGCTGATGGTTGTTGCCCTGGGCACAGGTATACGCTCCTGCGACTTCACGACGCAGTCGCGCAACTACCACTTTCCAGGCGCGAGTCCACCCAATTTTGGAGGGGACAGTTACGCACTACTTTCGGGGATGGTTGTCCTACGCCGGTAGTGTATGGGGAGATTTTCGATGCGGCGGATCGGAAGAATCGTTCAGCGGAGAATCAAGAAGAAACCGCAAAACGTTGCGGCTCTGGCAGGGAAGACCCACAACGTACAGCGTCCGTGAACTCTAAGCGAGACGTGCGCGAGAGGCGCGATTTTCGGAGTTGACATTTTCAACCAATCCCGCATTTCTCGCCTGTCTCGCGAGTCCCGCGCGAATAACGAGCTTTGGTCTTTGTCCTTACTGAGCGGTCTTATTTAGTGTCGCACTGGCTCTCACAGGCTTCCACTGATTGACCAGTTTCTTTGCAATCGTCATTTCGGCCGGCTTCAACTGCTTGGAGAGGAGGTCGCTCTGCCGGCCTGCCTCTTCATCCCCCTGAGCGGCAGACAACATCAGCCACATGTACGCCTGAGGCCTATCCGCCGATACCCCCTGGCTGCCCCCTGCGAGGATCTTCCCCAGGCTATGCTGCGCCGGGACAAACCCCTTGTCTGCCGCAAGCCGCCACCACCGGACTGCTTCTCGATCGTCCTTCGGCGCACCAGTGCCCTCCCAGTAGTTGTCGCCGAGAGCATTTTGCGCAAACATATCCCCTTGCATAGCAGCCCGGCGATACCACCGGAGAGCTGCGGTCTTATCTTTCGGCAGCCCGCGGCCCTGATCATACAAAAGACCGAGGTTAAACTGCGCTTCGACATTCCCCTGTTCAGCAAGGGAATGGAGCGTCCGAACTGGAGAAGCGATCGATCCACGAGTGGAGGGTTGTGCCGATCCTTCTTGCGACAGGGGTCGAGATGGTGAGCTGCTGCAAGACGCTACAAATACGGTGATGATACAGAGACCAATCGTTCGATTGTTCATAGAAACCCCCTTCATCGTCTGTACAGAACCTCGTCGTTCGTGAAGCGTGAAACGTCGGTCGTATCTTGCCGTTCGCTATGGGAACTATCGTTGCTTTGCGAGATACGGCTCTGCCAAGCTCCGCTTCACGAAAGCAGGCATGTTCATTTTGCCAGAGCCGTGCCGTAGTAGGTATCGACCATCACGCCCATTTCTTTCAGCATAGGAGTCGGAAGCGTGCCGCCCGCGCAGACAATTACAGCATCGTTCTTCAGTTCAATATCTTTCCCCTCATAAATCAGCGTCACGGTTTCTCTCCCGATCTCCTTTACATTGGCCTCCAGATATACCGCAATCTTCTTTCTCTCCACCGACTGTTTCAGCTGCTGCCGATTCTTGTCCTTGGGGCGCGTGAAAATTTCGTCTCCGCGACAGGAAAGGGCCACAGTAGTGCCTCGTTCCGCCGCGATCGACAAGGCTGCTTCAGCCGCCGCATCGCCGCCTCCCACCACCAGCACATGCAGCCCGCGATACTGTTCTGCGTCGATCAGGCGATAGACGACTTTCTCCTGCTCTTCGCCAGGCACACCGAGCTTTCGGGGAGTGCCGCGCCGGCCGATGGCGAGAAGGACGTTCTTCGTTTTGTAGCTATCTTTTGAAGTCTTCACCACGAACCCGCTTCCCGTTTTCGTGACCGCTCCCATACGTTCACTGAAATTGATCTTGATGCCGTTATCGCGCGTAATTCTGGTCCAGAATGCCAGCAGTTCTTCCTTGCTGATCTCGAACTTGTCGAACTTGCCGACAATGGGCAATGTCATGGGTGCCGTCATGGCCACCTTCCGACGCGGGTAGTGGTAGATTGCGCCACCGATCGAATCTTCCTGCTCGACCGTCACAAAACGTAATCCGGCTTCCTTCGCAGCCAGCGAGGCGGAGATGCCGGCCGGCCCTGCGCCGACGATCACCACATCCAACTCGCCCCCCTTGCTCTTGTTTTTTCGAATCGTTTCAATCGCTCGTTGCCCCTGATCGACCCCCTTGCGGATCAATCCCATCCCACCCAACTCGCCGGCGATGAAGATGCCGGAAACATTGGTCTCAAAGGTCGGTTTCACTTGTGGAATATCGATGCCGCGCTTCTCCGTCCCGAACACCAGCGTAATGGCCTCGACCGGACAGGCTGCCGCACAGGCCCCGTGGCCGATGCAATGGTCTGGTTGGACCAACGTGGCCTTCCCCCTAATGATCCCCAACGCCTGTTCCGGACAGGCATTGATACAGGCGCTCGAACCGATACACTTATTGGTATCGATGATGGGGTGCAAGCTGAGCGGTTCAGGGATGCCCGACTTCACCGTTTCCACGAGACGAGCGCGATGATGGGTGTCCTTCTTCCGATGGCGGCGATAATACAGAACCAGCACCATGACCACCGGCAGAATATAGAGGAGCGTAATAAAATATGATTGCGACATATGGCCTTTTCAGCGCTACAATCTTTCACGATCGATCACCAGAGTGATCCTATCCGCCCCAGATTTCACCGGCTGACTGATCCCCTCCAGATCTCCACTTTGCGGCATGGCCTGTCCGGATTTCGACAGACGGGCCACAATCACTACTGTTCCTGCAGCAGAAAGTTTTCTAGACGGCATGGGGCTGGTTGAGTCATCGAGCCGGAATGTAAAGGGAAGATCCTGTCTCGTGGCCCGCACGATCGACACCGGCATGGGTGGGCCATTCAGCCCGCGCGCGAACACGAACAACGTGTCCATTGTAGCGCTTTTTGCTGCAAGACTCGGCGCCAGGCTCACAGTCCCACTGATTGAGGCAGCCTGACCGTCCGGCATCGTCGAAGACGCCGTCTCACTGACCGATTTGACCATCACCGGCTTTCCGCCCGCTAACCCCTTGGCCTCGTTGATACCGGAGAGCAGCTCTTGCCGAACCTCCCCCTCTACATCGCTCGGAAGGTTCGCATTGGCCTTCTCCCAATACTGAACCGCCTGCCTAAACTCTCTGTGGTCGAATGCCAGGGTCCCAGCCAACATCAGCGCTTTGACATGGTTTGGATCGATCTTGAGCGCCTGCTGAATCAACAAATCAGGCTTTCCTGCCAGCGTGCGGCCATGCAACACGCCGAGGGCATCGGCATAGTCGACGAGCAACTGGGGATCGTCGGGAAGCAACTTCATGGCTTTCTCGTAGATCGCCACAGCATCACTGTGCCGACCCATTTCTACATAGGAACGGGCAAGAAGCGCCCATCCCACTCCATCGTCAGGATTCTGTTCGAGTTTTTGCTTGAGACGCTCCGACAGAGCCTCGATCCCTTCAGCCGTCTGGTGGTCGGAGTCTGACCCGCCTTGCGCCATCGGCAAGGAGGGCGCGGGATGGGTGATCGCCAGTTGATTGCCCAGCTGCCAGTAGAGTAGCCCGCTGACGGTCGGGATGATGACTGCCAACGCCACAACGACCACTCGGCTGTTCACCGGCCATGCTAGTGCCGGGACTATGGCCTCGGCAGGCCCCGTTTCTTCAAGCAGGCGTCGTTCGAGCTCCCGTTTCGATTGTTGATACTGCTCATCGGTTAACAGGGCGCGCTTATGGTCTTGTTCTAGTTCGAAAAATTGCTGACGATAGACCGAAATCGTTTTTTCTCCTTCGTCATTTTTCGATGACGATTGACGCTTGAGAAGGGGCCAGAGGAGTAGGCCGAGCACGAAGAGAGTCATGGCCCAGGCGATAAACCAAAATATGAGGGTCATGATCGTATCCCTCCTTGAGATAATAGTGGCCCAG
>JABFSG010000046.1 GCA_013140715.1 Nitrospiraceae bacterium | reverse complement strand
CATAGCCAACCTTTTGCCGAGTTCAATGATGCGCTTGAAAAAACCGCAGAGGACCGAGTGAATGTTGCAGGGGAAAATCTCGGTGATTATTTCCAATCACGATGCCTGCGCCGGCTGGGCCGAGCTGTTCAAGATTCCCTTTTCCGTCTGTCCCGTGACCAAAGAGACCAAGCCGCAGCAGGAACAGCAAGTCCTCTCGTTGCTGAAGGATCATCATGTGGAGCTCGTGGTCATGGCCCGTTACATGCAAATCCTCAGCGCCGGTTTTCTGTCACAGGTCGGCTGTCCGGTCATCAATATCCACCACTCATTCCTCCCGGCGTTTATCGGCGCCAACCCCTATCGGCAGGCCTATGACCGGGGCGTAAAAATTATCGGGGCCACGGCGCACTATGCCACGGACGATCTGGATGAGGGGCCCATCATCGAGCAGGATGTCATGCGCATAGGCCATCGGGATACGGTCGATGATCTGGTGAGGAAGGGGCGGGACCTGGAAGAAATTGTCCTGGCCCGGGCTGTGCGCCGCCATGTCGAACGACGGGTGCTGGTGTATGGCAGAAAAACAGTCGTGTTTGATTAGCCGGAAGCCCCAAAAGTCTTCTAGCACGAGGGAGGCTGAGGTTTAGACTAAGGTTGAGATAAAGAAAGTCCAATTACCGAGATTTTCCCCTGCAACATTCACTCGGTCCTCTGCGGTTTTTTCAAGCGCATCATTGAACTCGGCAAAAGGTTGGCTATGGGCGATCTGTCTCGCAAGTTCGACATCATCAAACAAACGTCCTATCGCTGGAAGAGGGAATATGGAGAACCCAGGCTATTCTCGAATCGAGTCTAGACCTGTCTCATTGCAAACGGTGGAAAATAAGCGAGCTGCCAGGATGGGAGGGGTAGATTACAAGCAATCAACCGCCGCCGTTGTTCCATGACCCCCTCCTGGCCCATTATGGCCTTAGCCAAGGCGTCCATAAAAAGCGTGGCAGAACCCCATGAGCTGGTTAACCGATACTTAGGTGATCTTTAACACCACCCTAAACCGTGCTTCTCCGCTCATCATGCGATCGTAGGCTTCAGACGCGCGTTCGAGCGGGAACTCCTCGACCATTGGTCGTATGCCAGCTTGGACACTGAAATTCAATGTATCCTGCGAATCCGCCGAGGTTCCGCACGGCCAGCCCTGAACTGAATGTCGCCCCACAATGAACTTGACGATAGGTACCTCTACAGGCTCCTCCGAGATACCGACCATGACCAGTTTCCCATCGATGGCTAAGCCGCCGATGGCAGCACTCATTGCCTTACCGCTTGTGACGGTCGCTAGAATGACCTTCGCCCCGCCGAGAGCCATGAGCGCCTCGGCCACATTCTGTGCGCTACTGTCGATGTAGTGGCGGGCGCCCAATTTCTTTGCCAATGCCTCTTTGTCTTTCCCCCTGGCGATCGCCACCGTCGCGCAGCCCATCTTGGCCGCGAATTGCACACCCAAATGACCAAGCCCGCCGACACCGAGGATGGCAACCACATCGCCGGGCCGCGCACCACTGTTGCGAAGCGCGTTGAAGGTGGTGATGCCCGCGCATAGCAGGGGTGCCGCTTCAACGTTCGAGAGATCGTCAGGGATCCGCGCCAAAGATTCTGCGGGAGCAACCATATGCGTGGCGTAGCCTCCGTCATAGCTAATTCCCGGCACTAGTGCATGGTGGCAGAGGATAAAATCGCCTCGGCGGCATGGTTCGCAGCGGCCACAATGTCCTCCGTGCCATCCCACACCAACTCGTTGGCCTGGTTTCCATTCACTCACGCCAGAACCTACCGCATCGATGATCCCGGCAATTTCATGACCAGGCACACGAGGGTACTGGATCCCAGGCCACAGACCATCCTTGGTAAAAACATCGCTATGACAGATTCCGCAGGCTTGCACCTTAATCAGAACATGCCCCATTGCGGGACTGGGTACGTCCCGCTCCACGAGTTGCAGCGGTCCTCTAGGCTGCCTGACCTCCACTGCTTTCATCCTTCTCATGCGGCGTTCTCCTTCCAACTTACTCCGATAGGCGGAAATGTCTGGGGTGTTTACACGTTTATACGAGCGACTCGGTAACCAGCATTACGATGGATTGAGCCAGGGTTTCTTCAAAACTTGGCTATACTGCCACTGCGAGAATCTCTCAAATCACGGCACAGAACCCTGCCATCATTTTCCAATCTTAATGGTTGTGACTCAGCCACGGCACTTAATCAGGAGAAGGCGTCCTTGCAGTTAGAAGTTTGCCCCAAGAAAGATGACGTTGCCTTATTGGTCGTCATCTCTCTTGGGTGTGACACCACCGACACAGGCCCCTATTTAAACGCCGGCCAGCTATACCAAGACCTAACGGTCCGCTACTCCAGGAGCAAAGACGAGATTGACAGGAAGCTTTTCCGCGAAAGTATACGGACTAGCCTTATTTTCCTTCACCCACCTCTTCTCTGCCACTGATTCAAAAGGCGGGGCCAATTCTCCTTGAAGCGACCACAGATCAACAGGTGTCTCGTCAACCGAAATCTCCCAATCATACCCTCTGTCTTTGACAAAGGGAGCGATAAGTTCATCAAGGGTCCTGATCCACCATTCTCTCATGACCGGACCAGGTAATGTCCTAGCAATGTGGTCGACCTTAAACCGAACAAATTTATTGTTGGGCTCGCCACCGACAAAGCACGAGTCCTTGGCGACTTCCTCATAAATGAATACTACATAGAATTTCGGGATCGGGACTTTCGCATACATTTCCGTAACCCGCTTGGCCAGGGCTTTTTTGTCTTCAGCTGTGAACGCTCCGACCGGATGATAAACTTTCCATAACGGCATTGCTTGTCCCTCCTTCTTGATTGGGCATTGGGTTTGTCTGCAACATGAAATCTTGTCTATCTCAGAGTAGGCCACGTCGACTCTTCTTGGGCTAATGAGCCATCGGTCAGTCCTCCTCTCTTTTCGGAACGTCGATTGATCATGTATCCGCATAACTTGCATATTGCAAGTTAATGTACCTCAGTCTCTTGCAAAATGCAAGTACCTGTATTAGAGTATTTCATGTAACTCGGCAATCCCTAAGTAGGCAGGTGATGAGTGCTACCGGACGACCGTGAACAAGGAATGACAAAATGACATTTAAGCGATCATGCTGCCCGATCACCAATTCGCTTGATATCCTTGGAGATAAGTGGACGCTGTTGGTTGTTCGAGATCTGGTACTGGGCAAAAGACGCTATCAGGAATTCATGGCCTCTTCGGAAGGAATCGCCTCAAACATCCTTGCGGATAGACTGAAGCAATTGGAGGCTTCCTGCATTGTGACCCGACGGGCCTACCAGCAAAAACCCACACGCTATGAATATGTTTTGACAGAAAAGGGCGAGGGCCTAAAGCCGGTATTGAGGGCTTTAGTGGTATGGGGGCAGAAGCATTTCCCCAGTAAAAAGGTAATCCCTGCCATCTAGCAACGTTAAGGTATTGTTGCCCATTTAATGTCTGCAATAAGAAGCGGATTAAGAGGGGGTTAATGGTCGTTTAGCCGCTGCAGGGGCCAGAGGCAGCTTCACCGTAAAACTTGACCCTTCGCCGACCTTGCTCTGAACCTTGAGCTGCCCGCCGTGGGATTCGACGATCCACGCACAGATGGCCAACCCCAGGCCCGTGCCTTTCTTGGTATGGGTCCGTGCGTTATCGGTGCGATAAAATCGGTCGAAGATCCGAGACTGATCCTCTTGCGCGATCCCGATGCCGCGATCGGTCACGGTCACCTGTGCCTGCGTGTGTTCGATCGTCAGCGCGATCTCGACTGTGCCGCCGGGATGAGAGTATTTGACCGCATTATCGAGGAGATTCAAGAATAGTTCCCGTAAGCGTAATTCATCTCCCAATACCGCTGCCGGTGCGGTGGCTCGGAGTACGACCTGGATATCCCGTTCGTGTCCCAGCAGCGAAGCCTGCCTGTGAAGATCCTCGATAAGCGAGTCCAGTGGGACTGGCTGACGCTCCATCTTGACCTCGCCCATGTCGGTCCGAGAGAGAAAGAGCAACTCATCCACGATGCGCGTCATCCGGTCGATCTCTTCGAGATTGCTCTCCAGCACGATTTTGTAATCATCGGTTGCGCGTGGGCGCCGAAGCGCGAGCTCGGTTTCTCCTTTCATCACGGTCAGCGGCGTGCGCAATTCGTGCGAGGCGTCGCTGCTGAACTGACGGATCTGCCGAAAGGAAGTTTCGAGCCGATCGATCATGCCGTTAAACGTTTTGGTCAATCGTCCGATTTCATCGGCCGACGCGGGGACAGTCAGCCGTTGTGTGAGATCCCCTCCGGCAATCCGTTGGGCCGCCAGCGTAATCGCATCGACCGGGCGAAGCGCACGGCCGGCCATGAACCAGCCTCCGGCGAGCGACACGGCCAACGCGATAGGCACACTGACCAGCAGCACCAACAGGAGGCGATTCAGGGTCGCTTCGACCGAGTCCATCGAGGTGCCGACCTGAATGATGTAGAGCAGACTGCCCCGAAAGATGATGGGAACCGAAATAAGGCGTAATGGCGGTTCCTTGGGGTATTTGGCGAATTCCAGAAGTGTGCGGCCTGCCAAGGCGACTTCCAAGGCCTTGGGACTTAGGGGCATCTCATGTTGTTTGACGTTCGGCGAACGAATGGTGATGGTGCCGGAGGGGCTGAAGATCTGGAAGAATTTATCGATGCGCGCCAGTTCAGGGAACTGGGACATGAGTTCGTCTTCGTTGACCAGAGGGAGAAATCCGCGTTCTTCCAGCGACCGAACGGCCGCCGCGGCAGTTTCCTCAAGCGATTCATCGACCGCATCGCGAAGGCTTCGAGCGGTGACGAAATAGAGGACGGTTGAAAAGATAATAAGGATGAGTGCGAGGGCTGTGCCGTACCAAAGAGTGAGCCGGACACGAAGCGGCATCAGTCGGCCTTCAGCATATATCCGCTTCCGCGAATGGTGTGAATCAGCTTCTTCGAACGTCCCCGGTCGATCTTGTTGCGGAGGTAATTCACATAGACATCGATGACATTGGTGAATGTGTCGAAGTCCTGGTTCCAGACATGCTCCGAAATCATGGGGCGGGTTAACACGCGTCCCGTATGGCGCATCAGGTATTCGAGCAGGGCATATTCCTTCAAGGTGAGGTCGATTCGTTGGCCGCTTCTGGTCACTTCGCGTGTGGCGGGATTCAATGCCAGGTCGTCGATCTGGAGCACGCCGGGACTCTCTGTGGAGCCACGGCGAAGCAACGCGCGAATCCGGGCGAGCAGTTCGTCGATGGCAAAGGGCTTGGTGAGGTAGTCGTCCGCTCCTGCGTCGAGCCCCTTGACGCGCTGGTCGACTTGCGATTGGGCGGTCAAAATCAGGATCGGAGTTTGAACCTTTGCCTGACGGACACCCTTGAGAATTTCCAATCCCGGCAATGACGGCAGCATCAAGTCGACGATCAATAAGTCGTAATTGGTGATGAGAGCTATTTGCAGGCCCCGCGCGCCGTCTTCACAGAGATCGACGGCGTAACTCTCCTCTTCAAGCGCGCGCTTGATGAAACATCCGACCTTGGTTTCGTCTTCAATAACCAGAATACGCATGGCAGTCTGCTGAAAAATCCTCCCAGCTTCGTTCTCAGTCGCTCAGACTCCTCACGTACCCAACCGCGTACGCTCCGGGGTCTTCGCTCCCTGCGGCCTCGCTGGAGGGCCTTTGATCAGCCTGCAGGGTAACACATAGCAGCCTATCACTCAGATTGAAAAGTTGGCAACGGAGAATTATACCAAGCCTGTACCTACAATTGGTCTGTCTGGATTTTTGGTTGAACGAAACTAACCGTAGAGCCAAATCAGCCGAATAAACAAAACAAACCAGATCAACCAGTTTTATTTCGGCTGAAACCGCGTGATCGTCACAGGCTCATAGGTCAAGGCCGTTCCCTCGGGAGTCCGTCGGATGAGGCTGTGTCTCAACCAATGCTCATCGTCGCGGACGGGGAAGTCCGACCGGTAATGGGCTCCGCGGCTTTCCTCCCTGGCCAGGGCGCTGACGACGATGGTTTCTGCGACGTCGAGAAGGCACTGGAGTTCGAACGCTTGCACAAGTTCGGAATTAAACACCTGCCCTTTATCCTGTATCGTGACGGTGGCGGCGCGATGGCTGAGTGCTGTGAGGGCCGAAAGCGTGGCAGACATGGAGTCGCGAGTCCGTACCAGGCCCAGGTTGAGGCTCATCGCCTGACCGAGTTCTTCCCGAAGCTGCCAGGCTCGGACCGGCCCCTCCTGTGTCAGCAGGCGCTGGACGCGGCGCTGTTCGATTGTAAGCTGATCCGTTGTAAGGGCCTGTGGTGCAAGGGTTCTCGCATACTCTGCGGCTCGAATGCCGGCGCGGCGACCGAACACAATCGTTTCTAGGAGTGAATTGCCTCCGAGCCGATTGGCGCCATGCACACTGACGCAGGCACATTCACCTGCTGCGTAGAGGCCGGCAATACCGGTTTCGGTCCATTGATTGGTCCGGACGCCACCCATCTGATAGTGCGCGCCGGGGCGAACAGGAATGGGAGTCTCGATTGGGTCGAGGCCGGCAAACTCAATGGCAAGCTCCCTGATTTGAGGAAGCCGTTCGAGGATGCGCTGGCGTCCAAGGTGTCGCAGGTCCAGCAACACACATCCGTCGACCCCTCGCCCTTCGAGAATCTCTTGCCCGATGGCCAATGAGACCGTAGAACGGGTCGCCAGTTCCATCTGCTGCGGCGCATAGGTTTTCATAAAGCGCTCGCCTCGCGTGTTCAGGAGGTAGCCTCCCTCTCCACGAGCGCCTTCGGTAATGAGGATACCGGTTCCCTTCAGTGTGGTGGGATGGAATTGGACAAACTCCATGTCCGCCAGCTGAGCGCCGGCACGATAGGCGAGCGCCATGCCGTCACCGGTGTTGATCACGGCGTTCGTGCTTGTCAGGAATACGCGCCCGCTGCCTCCCGTGGCCAGGATGACGGCTTTGGCTCCAATTGCATGTAACCCTCCATGGATCAGATCCCAGGCGACAACTCCTCGGCAGGCGCCGCCTTCCATGATCAACGATGTGACATACCATTCTTCGTAGACGGCGATGCGCCGTTTTAACAGCTGTTCGTACATGGCGTGGAGGATGGCGTGGCCGGTACGATCTGCGGCATAACAGGTACGGGGAAAACCAGCCCCGCCGAAGGGACGTTGCGCAATGCGCCCCTGTTCATCCCGGCTGAAGATGACTCCCAAACGTTCTAATTCGAGAATGTCGTCCGGCGCTTCCCGGCACATGGCTTCAATGGCATCCTGATCGCCCAGATAGAGTCCACCCTTCGTGGTATCGAAGGCATGGGCTTCCCAGGAATCGTTTTCTCCCAGTGCCGCATTGATGCCCCCTTGCGCTGCCACAGAGTGGCTGCGGACCGGATGGACCTTGGATATCACGGCGACATCGAGATCCGGCGGTGCGGCAACCGCCGCCCGCATCCCCGCCAGACCGGCTCCGACGATGAGAATATCGTGTAATTTCATCACTTGTCTGAGACCTGAATTCTTGTTATGTCTGTTTGCAGGGGGCGGATTGTCCCCTGGTATGAGTCCGCACTCATACGTGACTCGCAGTCTGAAGGCAAGTCTGGAAATTTTTCACGGCTCTTGGAGAATCGGTGGCGAGCGTGGTAGTCTCCGAGCCGCACATGAATCAATCGATCACTACATCAGGACTCTCGACCGACGAGAGCGATCCGAAAAACAAAACGGACACTATGGCTACACCGGACTTTCTGAGCCCAACCGATACGTTTATTCATCGCCATCTCGGCCCCACCGACGAAGACGCTCGCGAGATGCTTTTCACGCTTGGCTTCCAATCCTTGGAAGAGCTGAGCGAGGCAACCGTGCCGACCGATATTCGCTTGCGGAAGGAATTGGATCTGCCCCTTCACCGTGGGGAACAAGCCGTACTTCAAGAGATCCGCTCCATCGCTTCGGAAAACAAGGTCTACCGTTCATTGATCGGCATGGGCTATTACGACTGCGTCACGCCCGGCGTGATTCAACGCACGATATTCGAAAACCCCTCTTGGTATACGCAATACACACCTTATCAGGCTGAGATTGCCCAGGGCCGTTTGGAAGCACTCGTCAATTTCCAAACAGTTGTGACCGACCTCACCGGGTTGCCCCTAGCCAATGCCTCGCTCCTGGATGAAGCGACGGCGGCAGCGGAGGCGATGGCCATGTGTCTTGCGATATCCCGTTCGTCCGGTCTCGAACGGACAGAGTTCTTCGCCTCACAAGATTGTCATCCTCAAACCATTGCCGTGATGCAGACGAGAGCTGAACCGCTCGGAATGAGGCTTCGTGTGGGACGGACGCAGACCATCGATTTTTCCAACCCTCAACTGGCCGGCATTCTGCTCCAGTATCCGACCACCGATGGTTATGTCGGGGACTATAGTGCGTTGGTCGCGCAGGCCCATGCGTCCGGGGTGCTTGTGGTGGTCGCCACCGATCTGCTGGCCTTGACCCTCTTGCGTCCACCGGGAGAATTCGGGGCCGATATCGCGGTCGGTTCCAGCCAACGGTTTGGAGTCCCGCTTGGGTTCGGCGGCCCCCATGCCGCATTTCTTGCAGCCGCTGAACCATTCAAACGGCAGATTCCAGGGCGCATCGTAGGAGTGTCGAAAGATGTGACGGGTAAGACGGCCTATCGACTCTCCCTGCAGACCCGCGAACAGCACATCCGGCGTGAAAAGGCGACGAGCAACATTTGTACGGCGCAGGTGCTCTTAGCCATTATGGCGAGCATGTATGCGGTCTACCATGGGCCGGAGGGTTTGCGGAAGATCGCCGAGCGCGTGCATGGCCTGGCTGTGGTGCTGGCCGAGGGCTTGCGCCAGCTTGGATTCGATGTCGCAGCGGCTGCGTACTTCGATACGATTCTGGTTCGTCTGACGAAAATGCAATCCGAGTCTATCATGACGAAGGCGAACGAAGCAGGCATCAATCTTCGATGGCATGAGGACCACTCCATCGGGATTGCGTTGGATGAGGTGAGCACGGAAGACGAAATTCGGCGTCTGATGGAAATCTTTGTTGGTCATGACCAGCTCCCGTTCGACCTGAAGAACTTGAGCCGGAATGTCATGGTGCAGTTTCCACCGAATCTCGCCCGTACCAGCCGGTACCTGACTCACGAGGTATTCAACCGCTATCACGCGGAACATGAGATGCTGCGCTATATCCACCGTCTTGAGGCGAAGGATCTGTCGCTCGTCCATTCGATGATCCCCTTGGGGTCCTGCACCATGAAGTTGAATGCAACGGCTGAGATGCTGCCGGTCACCTGGCCTGAGTTCTCACGGCTGCACCCCTTTGCGCCGATTGACCAAACCAATGGGTACCGCACGCTGCTCCGTCGATTTGAGTCCTGGCTGGCTGAGATCACAGGACTCTCTGCTGTGTCATTGCAACCGAACGCAGGCTCGCAGGGCGAGTATACAGGGCTGATGTTGATCCGGGCATATCACCGGAGCCGGGGTGAAGAGCATCGGGATGTCTGTTTGATCCCTCTGTCCGCGCACGGCACGAATCCAGCCAGTGCGGCTATGGTGGGCATGACGGTGGTCACGGTTGCCTGCGATCGACAGGGGAACGTGGATTTGCCGGATCTTGAAGCCAAAGCCGCTCAGCATCGCGATCGGCTGTCTGCGCTCATGTTGACCTATCCCTCGACCCACGGTGTCTTCGAAGCGGACGTCCGGCGTATCTGCCAGATTGTCCATACCCATGGCGGGCAAGTCTACATGGATGGCGCCAACATGAACGCACAGGTGGGACTCTGTCGGCCCGGAGATATCGGCGCGGACGTCTGCCATCTGAATCTCCACAAGACATTCTGTATTCCGCATGGTGGGGGAGGGCCTGGGATGGGGCCGATTACTGCAGCGCGGCATCTGGCGCCGTTTCTTCCCGGCCATCCGGTGATGCGCATGGGCGGACAAGATTCCATGGGACCGGTGTCGGCAGCGCCATACGGCAGTCCCAGCATTGTGACGATCTCCTGGGTCTACATCGCCCTCATGGGACGGGATGGCTTGACCAAGGCGACGCAGGTGGCAATCTTGAGCGCGAACTACATGGCCAAACGGCTGGAAAAATATTTCCCCATTCTTTACAGGGGCGCGTCAGGATTTGTCGCGCACGAGTTTATTCTCGATCTTCGTCAGTTCAAGGAGACTGCAGGAGTTGAAGCGATGGATGTGGCGAAACGATTAATGGATTATGGGTTTCATGCTCCGACCGTGTCGTTTCCGGTTGCCGGGACACTCATGGTCGAACCGACAGAGAGCGAATCGCGGGCTGAAATGGACCAGTTCTGCGAGGCGCTGATCAGGATTCATGGAGAGATTCAGGACATCGTCGAAGGGCGTCAGCCCCGCACCAACAATCTGCTGAAGAACGCTCCCCACACGGCTCAGGTAGGGACGGCCACTGAATGGAATCGCCCCTATAGCCGTGAACAGGCGGTCTTTCCTGCTCCCTGGGTACGCGACCATAAATTCTGGCCCAGCGTGAGCCGTGTAGACGAAGCCTATGGAGACCGCAATCTGATCTGTACGTGCCCGCCGATAGACACCTACTAGCCCGCATTCTTCATGAGCGGTTCTGCTGCAAGCGCGGATTCGCGGCTGTGATAAGCCTGCGGCGGGCGGGTTCGCCCTCAGTCCTTCACGGCTCTGCGCGCCCGTTTTGCACGCGACTACGCGCTTTCGCGACGAACCGTCATGAAGAGTGCGGGCTGCTCGGCTGCTGAAAAAGGCTCTCAACGTCGTTCTCGGCTCGCAAACATCCTCAACGTACCCCACACGGGAAAAGAGCTGTTCAGACAGCGCGGGGTTGGGCTGGTGAGAAAGTTACGCCTCAGTCGTCTCGCTCCCCGCGGCCTTGCCAGAGAGCCTTTTTGAGCAGCCGTTAAGAGGTCTCGATCATTCGCCTGTTTCGCAAGCCTCGCGCGAATAACGAAATACGCTTCACGAGTGACCTGGCCTAGAGTGCTCCCTCGGGGGTCTGGTCGAGTTTATAGAAATCTATCGGGTCCAGACGGCGATGAGTGGCTTCAGTCGGTTCGCTGCCTTTGGTAAAGAGTTCGACGATACTCGTCTCTCCTTCCTGTTCACCATCAAGCAATCCCGTCGCCGGATCGACCTTGACGAATGAGATACCTTCCGGGATGGTAAAGGCCATGACCGGCAGCGGTTTAAGCGCTTTCTGCATAAAGTTTGTCCATATGGGCAGAGCGGCATGCGCTCCCGATTCCGTTTCACCGAGTGAGCGTCGATCGTCGAACCCGACATAGATGCCCGTGACCAGGTTCGGCGCACCGCCGATAAACCACGCATTGATAAACTCGTCCGTGGTTCCCGTTTTTCCTGCAATCGGCCGCCCGATCACTTTAGCTGCCTGGCCGGTCCCCTTTTGGATCACGTCCTCCATCATATTCGTGATCAGGTACGCAGTCTCTTTGGAGATTTTTTCCTGCGGTTGCGGTTCCGTCAGCTCAAGCACATTCCCCGCGTTGTCCTTGATGAACTGAATTGCATAGGGTTCTGCGCGGGTCCCCTGGTTGAGCAACACGCAATAGGTGGAAGTCAGTTCCATCAGCCCGACGGAAGACGAGCCGAGCCCCAGCGACAGGTCCGCCGCCAGCGGACTGGTGATTCCGACCGTTCGTGCAAACTCAATGACGTTTTTGATGCCAACCTTATCCAATAATCGGACCGTCGCCAGGTTGTGCGAGTGGGCCAGGGCATCCCGCAAACTCACCATGCCATGGATTTTTCTTCCGTAGTTTTCCGGCTTCCAGGTCTTCTCATCCTGATCCTGTTCGTAGACGACCGGCGCATCGAGGATCACCGAGGCGGGGCTCATACCCTGACTCACGGCTGTTGCATAAATAATCGGCTTGAAGGCGGACCCTGGCTGACGGTGGGCCTGCACGGCCCGGTTGTACTCGCTACGAGCGAAATCGTACCCTCCGACCATGGCTCGAATGGCACCCTTGCCTGGCTCCAACGCAATCAGCCCTCCCTCGACAAGGGGAGTCTGTTCGAGTTGCACCTGGGCGATGCCATGCTCCAGCTTTTTCACCATCACCTCGATCACATCACCGGGCTTCAATACCTGTTTGGGATTCGGATTGATGATGACATCTTTCGCCGTATCGGGCCCTGTAAGACGTCGCTTTGCCCAGGCCATGTCGTCAAAAGTGAGATTGGCCGTCGTCGTATCGATCTGCACAAGAAACGAGTCTTTTGCGACCTTGGTGACGACCGCCTCGCGATAGTCTCCTACCTTCACTGCTTGATCGATCTTTGCGGTGACAACCGGCAGGGTTGGCGCGTTCACATCCACCGTTCGGAGCGGACCACGCCATCCTTGGCGCTTATCCAGTTCGCGCAGACCTGCTGCAAAGGCCGCTTCAGCTGCCTTCTGCATTTCCATGTTCAATGTCGTAAAGATCTTGAGCCCGCCCTTGTAGACCATCGCTTCGCCGTACTTCGCGACCAGTAGTTGTCGGACATACTCGACAAAGTAAGGCGCAGCCTGTTCGACACCGGGGCGACGGAAATTGAGCAGCTCCGCCGCAGCCTGCTCCCGTTCTGTCGTCGTGAGGAATTTCGCCTCTTCCATCCGTGCCAGTACATGTTCCTGCCGCTTTTTTGCGCGGTCATAAGCCTTAAAGGGCGAATAATGGTTCGGCGATTTCGGGAGGCCGGCTAGAAAGGCCGACTCTGCGACCGTGAGGGCGGAGAGGTCTTTCCCAAAATAGGTTTGGGCTGCCGAGGCGACACCATAGGCACCTTGTCCGAAGTAGATCTGATTCAAATACAATTCTAGAATTTGCTCTTTCGTCAGAACCAATTCCATCTTATAGGCGAGGATTAACTCGCGGACTTTGCGGTCGAAGGTCCGCTCAGATGAGAGGAACAGCGACCGTGCTAACTGTTGAGTAATGGTGCTGGCCCCCTCGACCTTGCCTCCCCGGCGCAAGTTCGTCCAGGCCGCACGGAGCATGCCGATGTAATCGAGGCCGGGATGTTCGAAGAACCGGACATCTTCGACTGCGACGACCGCGCGTCGCAAGCTCTCGGGGATGTCCGCCACCGGCGTCAGGATGCGGCGCTCGATGAAAAATTGACCGATGAGTTGCTGATCGCTTGAATAGACTTGAGTCACCAGGCTCGGCTGATAGGTCCCTAATTGATCCAAGGCTGGGAGGTCTTTTGAAAGGTGCCAGAGGAGCCCGATTATCGTCAGCCCCCCGAGGACAATTGCCGTCCCCAGGCCTACAAGCAAGATTTGCCACCAGCGCCACGGCCGGTGGGGCGGTGATTGGCGAAGCGGATCCTGAAGCCGTATCGGTCGATCCATCATAGTTACGCGGGGTTATCCTCGATAAGAGGCTTGGATTCAGGAGAAGAATACCAGGATCACCATACCGTGGGTACCCTCAAAACTCAAGCCGATGCTGCGATGTCGGCGTCGCATATTTCTACATACATTGCTTGTACCGGCCATCGTGCTTCGGGTATACTGTTAAGCGACGCCTGGATTCCTGGGCGTCTTTTTTTTGGAGCATGCAGCAACATCTATGGATCAGGCAGCCACAGAGGACTCTTCCGTGACAACTCAACTTGAACCTAAAGAGCGCCGGAACGATATCAGGAATATTGCGATCATTGCCCACGTCGACCATGGCAAAACGACATTGGTTGACGCCGTGCTTCGACAGACCCATGTCCATCGCAAGATCGACGATATGGGCGAGCGGATCATGGATTCGATGGACCAGGAACGGGAGCGCGGGATTACCATCCGGGCCAAGAACGCCAGCGTGATCTATAAGGGTGTAAAGATCAATATCGTCGATACGCCGGGGCACGCCGACTTCGGCGGTGAGGTCGAACGGACCCTCCGTATGGTGGACGGAGTCCTTATCTTGATCGACGCCAAAGAGGGTCCCATGCCGCAAACGACTTTCGTCTTGCGGAAGGCCTTGGCACTCGGCCACAAGGCCATCGTGGTCATCAACAAGATCGACCGTCCGGACGCGGTGATCGATGACGTGGTGAACCGGACCTTCGATCTGTTCGTCCATCTCGGCGCAACAGACGAACAGCTCGATTTTCCGATCGTCTATACGGCGGCGATCAAAGGCACCGCGACACTCGACATCAATAAGCCAGGCACAGACATTACCCCCCTCCTCGACACAGTCCTGGAAAAGATTCCCGCACCGGCCATCAATGCCGAGGCGCCGTTGCAGATCCTTGTCCTCTCCCTGATTCAGGACCTCTATAAAGGCAAGATGGGCGTGGGGAAGATTCAATCGGGTTCGATTTCCCGTCGACAGAATGTGGTTGTTCTCGGAAAGGATGGCGCACAGATTCCAGGAAAGGTGTCGGATCTTGCAGTCTACTCCGGCCTGGAACGGACGGATATGGAACGGGCCGAAGCAGGTGAAATTGTCGCAGTGGCTGGCTTGGATGAAGTAAGCATCGGCGATACGATAGCCGACGCAGAACATCCGGTCGCACTGACCAGAGTCACGATCGACGAGCCGACCGTCCAAATGACTTTCTCTGTCAACAACAGCCCCTTCGCCGGACGGGAAGGCAAGTACCTGACTTCGCGGCATCTGCGCGATCGGCTCTTCAAAGAACTCGAAACCAACGTGTCGTTGCGCGTGGAAGAAACGGATAGCGCCGATAAGTTCCTGGTGGCAGGCCGCGGGGAATTGCATCTCGGCGTCTTGATCGAACAGATGCGTCGGGAAGGGTACGAGCTGCAGGTCTCGCAACCGGAAGTGATCGTTCACCGGGAAGGGGACAAGGTCCTCGAACCCTATGAGGAGCTCACCATTCAGGTACCAGAAACGTATCAGGGTGCTGTGATTGAAGAGCTCGGCAAACGCCGTGGTGAGTTGCGCCACATGAAACTCATCCATTCCGAAGCAGGACCGAGCGAAATGCACCTGGAGTACCACATCCCCACCCGCGGCATCATGGGGCTCAAAAACCTCTTGGTCACCAAAACTCGCGGTACGATCATCATGCACCATGTTTTTGTCGAGTACGGACCGGTGGAGGAGCGCGAGCTTACGGTGGCAACGCACGGGTCGCTCGTCGCACACGAAGACGGAACCAGCACCGGCTATGCCATCTTCATGACCCAGGAACGGGGCACCATGTTCATCGGCCCTGTGGTGGATGTCTATCGAGGAATGGTTGTCGGCGAGAACAGCCGGGACGAAGACATGGACGTCAACGTCTGTAAAGAGAAGCATCTGTCCAACATGCGGGCGTCCGGCACCGATGAAGCGTTGGTGCTCACGCCCCCGCGGGAGATGGGCTTGGAATTCGCGCTCGAATATATCGGCCCGGACGAGTTGGTCGAGGTCACTCCAAAGAGTCTCCGCATCCGAAAACGGCTCCTCAACCCCGATGACCGACGCAAGGCCCGTAAGGCCGTCAAATAGTTTTCCCCGATGCGATGAGGATTAGGAAGAAAACTCCCAAACCTTCCGCTCGCCGCCCCCCGCTCTATTTTGTCGGCTATCGGGGCACTGTGCCGGCTCCGGAGGAACTCCAGGCCTGGTACGACCGTGAATACGGCGGACCCTTGACGATCCGTGCCGACGAACAGGCTACAGAATCCTGGTCTGCAGTCCATGGACCCTGGACTTCTCACATCGTCATTCCGCTTCCGGCTACCCATATCGCAGGACTCAAAGAACAGCTTGCCTGGGAGCATGAACATGTCGGGGCTGTCGCCCCGTCCCTTATGCCTCCGCGCGATATGCCGGACACCATTCTGTTCGCCGCTCGACTGGCACGGGGCCTCACCTTCCTCACCCAAGGCACAGCCTACGACATCACCACCAACCAGTATCTGAATCCGTCCGATTGGCAGGATCGCTCCCTCACGCACTTTATCGTCGGCGATCACATTCCGACCGTGCAGAGCGAGGATGAGCAGAACCATCGGAGCTGGTGCTATACCCTCGGCCTCAGTAAATTCGGCGTGGATGAACTTGAAATGTTTCTCGCTCCTGGTCTCCCGGACCAGCCTATCCGCGACCTGCTCAGCGCAACAGCGGACGAATTGACCAGAGTCGGGCAATCGCCAAAAGTCGGAAGCCAGATCCGCGTCGGAACCTCGGATCAGACCGTTGCGATTGCCAATCATCGTACTGCCGCGCCGGCCGGGCGCATGCTGAGTTTTCGCGAAATTCTCCTCTTGCCATAGTTTTCCTGCCTTGTCAGCCACTCATAGGCCATTCAGGCCACAGCGTTTGAAGAAGGCTGAGGTCAAGGTTAAGCGAGCAGACCATTTTTCTCGGCCTTGACCTCAGCTTAACCTTACCTTCCAAGATGCGGGCGGACTTTTTCAGCATCCTGCTAGGCCTTCAGGGCCGTTGACAAGCTTTCAGGCCACACGGTAAGAAATAGAGTCGATTGTGTCAGGGGCCGGACTAAACTCAATGAAGGAGGCATACAGATGAGTGACGTAGCAGCAGAAATCAAGGTGGGCGATACTGCGCCGGATTTTAACTTGAAGGACCAGGATCAGCAGGATGTGAAGCTGAGCGACTACAAAGGCAAGAAAAATGTCGTGCTCTGTTTCTATCCGTTGGACTGGAGCCCTGTCTGTCAGGGGGAGAATAAGTGTTTGACCGACGACTTCCCGAAGTTCCAATCGGCCAACGCAGAACTATTCGGTATCAGCTGCGACAGCTTCTTCTCACATAAGGCTTGGGCCGATTCCATGGACCTCAAGCACCGTCTGCTGTCCGACGTGCATCGGACTACGGCAAAGGGCTACGGTCTCTATTTCGAGCCGTTGAACTGCTCGAAACGTGCGACTGTCATCGTGGATAAGAGCGGCAAGGTCGCCTACGCGAAGGTGCAGGAGATCAAGGTGGCGCGGGAAGACAAGGACATCCTCGCGGCCCTGGCAAAGCTCGGCTAATCTTCAGTCTTGAGTGCTGAGAGGGCCGAGGTTTCGGCTGACTCAGCACTCAGGGCTCAGCACGACTATGAGCACCGTTCTCGACGTCAGAGACGAAAACTATGCGGAATTCACCGGCGCGCCCGCATCGATCGTCGTATACGGTCTAGCGACTTGTGAGCCCTGTATTGCCTACGATCCGATCCTGGTAGAGACTGCCGCTAAGTTCCCCGACGTCAAAGTCGGGAAGGCTAAGATGCATGTGCCAGGCCGTTGTCGTGAAATTAAAAAGAGCCATACCTTCGAGACCTATCCGACGACCCACTTTTTCTCTAACGGCAAGCTGCTCCTGACCCGTGAGGGAGTAGTAGAGCCGGCCGAACTCGCCGCGCTGATTTCGGATCATCTGTTGAAATAAAAGAGAATGCAGTCAACCTGCCAATCCTCTGTGCTTGTGGAATGCGCACACTCAGAATGATGGGAAGGGAATGGCCGGGTGCCTTTCTTGCTCGCAGAACGCACACGATGAAACGGTGCTCATTCGATGCGCGCAGTGAAAGGCAGCCTCACAGATCCTGCTAGCCTGAGTATTCGTAAGAAAGATCTCGTGATTGCACGAGACGAATATTCGACAGTCTTCCCGACGAGAGAGAAGTGACCAGTTGTGTCCAGATGTGCTCGACCAGTTGCTCGCCGGTCATGGCCTGAGTCCCGAGGACCTGACGAAGGTCCTGTCGGTCGAATGGCTGTAGGACTTTTTCTTGAACGAGCTGGTTCAGGGCGCCGATATCCGTCACCATTCCGGTTACCGGATCAATCGTGCCGTGGACTGTGACGAAGCAGTCCCATTCGGGGCCTGGCCTGCCATCCTGTACTGCGGTGAATGAGTAGCGCCGTGTGATGCTGGCCACGTCGAGTCCTGCCTCCGCCGTCACATCCGCGTACAGATCTTCATCCTCATACAGTCGGATCGCGTGAAGCGTTCCGATGGCTTTCTGCTCGTCTAGCTTGGCCCAGAGCACACGTGCGATATTTTCTGAGGTGGGAATCAGGCTTTCGAAGTAGGGCATATCCAGATTCAGATTCTTATGGTCGAACTCTTCGAGTACCGTGAGCAGGATTTGCTTCAAATCGAAGAGGTTCACGACCATGCCGGTCTTCGGATCGACTTCGCCGAGGACCGTCACCTCGATCATGTAGTTATGTCCATGGGCCGGCGGGTTATAGCAGAGGCCGAACACGGCTCGGTTTCTGGCCTCATCCCATTCAGGCTTGATATAGCGATGGGCTGCAGCAAACTCGATGCGTTTTGTCAGTAAGACAGGCGCCATATCACCTCAAATCGTTGAGCCACTCTTCGCGCATACTCCCAGGGACAGGTACTTCTGCGTGGTAGGTATTATGGTGCACCGTCAGCATAACCGACTGGCGCAAGTCGGCGAACGCAGCAGTCATCGACGCAGTCGGCCTGAAACGAACGAAATGCACCGCGCTGATTTTAGTTTCATGGCTGTGGCCTCCTTCGAACTGTCCGAAGACCTGCTCGGCCCCGGCGCGGATCGCGACGGTTTCGCCGTGATCGAGCCCCATAAACATATCGAGCCATTCTTTCATCCGCTCCTGCTCCGTAATTTCGATCAGCAACGTGGCGCTCAACTCACCCGATCCGGGCATGAGGGCATTGTAGACATCCAATTCTTCTTGGATTTTGTCGGGATCGAGAATGTGCTCGACCCGGATCATTTCCTGAGTCTGAAACCGCAACGTATCATGATTTTCGAACACGAGCGTGACGAGCGGCCCAAGGGAAATCCGTCGCCGCTGTTTGAGCGCAATGATCTGCGAGCGGAATGGTTCCCGCTGACGCTCATAGTCAGCTATAGACAACAGATCAGTCTGTATAAGTTGCTTCATCGCTTTTCTCGCGTTTCCCGAACGTCCGCTCCTCCGTCATGCTCTCGCTTACCCATTTACCTCTTCCCGTTATGACCGCAACCCATAGGCATCGCGCACGATTTGAATCGGATGCTTGGTCGGTCTGCCGCCGGCATGGGCCATGGCGCCGGCTTGATCCAATTGCAAGCCTGCCAACGGACAATCGGAGGCGACGAGATCTGCCGGGGTCTGTTCAATCGTTCGGACCGCCTTCTTCGCGATCAGCATCGAAAGGGGGAAGAACTCCGTCTTGGCGGACCATGAGCCATCGTGGCCGGAGCACTTCTCAATCACTTCGACCTGCGCACCGGCGCATTCCATGAGTTCTTTGGATTTGAATCCAATGTTCTGATCCCGCAAATGGCAGGGAACTTGATAGGCCACTCGCCCGGGTTTCTGCTGAAAGTCGGTGGCCAGGGCGCCCTCTCGTTTTAACTTCATGAGATATTCCGACACATCGAACGTTCGTTCCGCCACACGCTGCACATCAGGGCCGCCGACGATCTCGGGATATTCCCGTTTCCACATCAAGCTGCAACTGGGAACCGGCACGACAATCTCGTAGCCCTTCTCCACCCACGGCAAAAACGACGCGACATTGGCCGAGGCCGCCTGCTGAATTGCCGCCGTATCGCCGATATCGAACGAAGGCATACCGCAACAACGTTGCTCGGGAATCACGACATGGACGCCATTTTTTTCGAGGACTTGAATCGTCGCTTTGCCGATGTCGGTCGATTGGTAACTGATGAGACAGCTTCCAAAGAGCGCGACTTTTTTTGGCGCGGAGGCAGGAACCTGTGCCGTCCCCCGGCGTGTCCACCACTGGGTAAAGGTTTCCGGAGCAAAGGGCAGGACCTGTCGATCCCGATGCAGACCGCCCCACGATTCCATCAGCCCACGAAAAAACCGGCTGCTCAACACCCAATTTGCAAGCGGTGCCGCCAGACTCCCGAGCGTACCGATCAGATCCGTCTTGATCAACCATCGATCCCGCCAGCCGACCCCGCGTGTCGCAGCCAGATGCTTTTTCCAGGCGATCATCAAGCGGGGAAAATCGAGGCCATACTGATGCGGCGGCGTATAGGGGCAGTGGTTGTAGCAGAGCTTGCAGTAATAGCACTCATCGACGACCCGATGGTGGTCGGTTGGCGTGAGTTTGGCGACATCTCCCTCATAGCGGTCGATGCCGTCGAGCAGCGTATTGAACGATGGACAGAGATTGAAGCAGCGCCGGCAGCCATCGCAGACTTCATAGATGCGCTGCGTCTCCTTCTGGAGCCGTGCGGGATCGATGGGGTTGATGAGGTTCAGGCCATTCACAGTTCCCATTGTCTCCTGTGAAGTCCTGGGAATACAAGATCGGAAAACACAAGGGGTGAGCTGGGGCACCCCAGCTCACCCCTTGTCATGTCGGACGGAGATCGCTTCTAGGACTGCTTGAGACTTTCGAGACCCTTTGTGAAGCGGTTCGCATGGGACCGCTCTGCCTTGGCAAGCGTTTCGAACCATTCGGCCAGTTCGGGGAATCCCTCATCCCGAGCCGTTTTGGCCATCCCAGGGTACATCTGCGTGTACTCGTAGGTTTCGCCTTCGATCGCCGACTTCAGATTGGCCTCGGTATTGCCGATCGCTACTCCGGTGGCCGGATCCCCGACTTCCTTCAAGAAGTCCAGGTGCCCGAACGCATGGCCTGTCTCCGCCTCGGAGGTATCGCGAAACAAGCCGCCGATATCGGGAAACCCCTCGATGTCCGCCCGCCTGGCGAAATAGAGATAGCGCCGATTGGCCTGAGACTCGCCGGCAAATGCGCCCTTGAGATTGTCATGGCTCTTGGTCCCGTTTAAACTCTTCCCCATGTTGTCCTCCTCCCTATGCTAAGAAATTCTTCCGGCACTGCCGCCGGGATCTTATCACTATGGCCTCGGTGAATAACATAGCCATCCACACGAGATCAATGGGTTGCTGCGCCGGTTATCCGACCGGTCGATACAATGGCAACTCCGACTCCATTTCGGCCAAGGATTTAAAGATGCGGTCCTTGGCAGACAAGATGGGGGATGTCACAGGCCAGGGAATGGCAAGTGTTGGATCGTTCCAGATGATGCCCCGCTCGTCGCTGGGCGCATAATAGTCGGTGCATTTATACAGGAACGAGGCGCGGTCGCTGGTGACGCAGAACCCATGTGCACAACCGGGGGGTACATAGACTTGGTGCCGATTCTCCGCCGAGAGTTCTGCCCCATACCATCGGCCAAAGCTCGGCGATCCCTTTCGAATATCCACCACGACATCGTAGACAGTTCCCTCTGTCACCATCACGAGTTTTCCCTGGGCACGCGGCTCTTGATAGTGGAGCCCGCGCAGGGTGCCCCGCATGGACTGCGAATAGTTATCCTGAACAAAAGGGCCTGGAATCCCGGCTGCTACATATCGGCGTGCATGGTATGTTTCGAGAAAGAGCCCCCGCGGATCGCGGAAGACATCCGGTTCGATCAGTAGTACGCCTGGGATATCAGTTGCCGTAACCCGCATGCTGCTCCTCTTCTGCCTC
Organism: Nitrospiraceae bacterium; assembly: GCA_013140715.1. Classification (GTDB taxonomy): domain Bacteria; phylum Nitrospirota; class Nitrospiria; order Nitrospirales; family Nitrospiraceae; genus Palsa-1315. The sequence goes on along the minus strand of JABFSG010000046.1, from coordinate 10,501 downwards.
TTGTCGGTCTCTCATGCCTAATGACGGGCAGTGTATGCACGGCACGATCGGTTTATCCGGCTTCTTCGATCCAATTCCCAAAATGATCGAAACGAACCGAATAGACCAGACCAACGAGACAGACTGTCTTGTTCAGCTAACCGGCCGCAGGTGTTTCGGGATCGACGATCTCGGGAGGATCAGGGTACAATTGCCCCAGTCGATCGATCAAGGGCTTGGCGGCCGGTGTGCTTTCGTGAGTCGGTTCACTGACCGGATGGTCCCAGGTGATGGTATGAATGTCTGCGTCTGTGAGCAACGAGCGAATCGTGGAGAGACAGGCTTCGAGCGTCAACTCTGTGCCATCGCGAAGATCGAGCACACGCTTTTTGGAATCCGTCGGTGGCGCCTCCGTATGGACGAGGGCCCAACAGCGGTCGAAAATGGTGGTTCGGAGTTCCAACGGGATATTGAATGTTTTGAGATCAGCCGTACAGAGGGCCGATACAAACAGGACGAATTGTAGATCCGGCATCCCGGGATTCTGGATATCCAATGACGGCATGACCGAACATTATCGATGGCGACCGGCACGGAGTCAACGGGCGCAGGGCTCTAGCGGTAGAGAAAATGTTCAGGTTCAGACTAAGGGGGTTTGAGGTGAGAGGCGTGAGGCAAAGACCTGGTTCTTGGCTTCCAGCCTCCACCCGCAATCCTCCAGTTTTTTCCGTGACCTCAATCTGCATTATTCGATCAGGAGCGTCCGATTATGATTACCATTTCTTTAATGGGTCAGCTTCAAACTGCCGACGGCGAACGTGATCTTGCCTGCGACGTTCCGTCTCCCATGTCCGTCCGCCAGGTGATCCAGCGGCAAGGCATTCAGTTGCGCCATCTTCTCCAACTCATTCGTGAGAAGAAAGTACTGGTGACCGTCAATAAGAAAATTGCCAGCGAGGACTCACTGGTTCAGAACGGCGATGCGATTAGGCTGGTGGGGCACGACGGCATGGGAGGAACCGGACTCGGTCCCTCGCTATAAGAGAATACAAAAGAACAGGGCCAGCGCCCCTTTCGGGAAGCCGGCCCTCTGGTTCTTTATGCGGTAACTGAAGCCTGAAGAAGGCGCGTCCTGTACGATCCGCGCCGACGAGCTCCGCTTACTTCTTTCCGAGGATCGCGTCCTTGGCGGCCTTGGCTACGCGGAACTTGACCACGCGCTTGGCGGGAATCTTGATGGCTTCGCCGGTCTGTGGGTTCCGTCCCATGCGGGCCTTGCGGTTCGCCAAGACCAGCTTCCCGATCCCGGGGATCACGAAAACGTTCTTCGCTTCCTTGTAGGCCAAGGCGGCAAAATCGTCCATGAGTTGGACGGACGCTTTCTTGGTCAACCCGGTCTTCTGGGCCAGGTGATCGGCGATCTGCGACTTGGTCATTGATTTAGCCATACGAGTAACCTCCTTAAAAAACGAATGATGGTGAAGTGTAGTGAACTCGCTCCGCTTGACTCCGCTCAGACTCAATAAATATTCATGAACGAATAGTCGTGTCGCTGGAAGCGCCGAAAACCTGCGGGAGTCTATCCAAGCGCTGTAAGGCTGTCAACCAGAAAAACACAGGCTGGTGTAGGGAATAACCTTCACCGGCTTCTTGCAGTTTCGAGACCAGCAAGCGTAGAGTACAGGCCGTTATCGTATTCCTGTCTGTCGGTTGTCGTACTTCCAGAGCATAACCATGGCAAAAGAACTCCCTATTCTTCCATCGACGGCTCAACCGGCCGATGAGGCGCAGACAGAGCCCTACCAGTATTCTCGCGTGTTTTGTCAGAAGGAAAACTCGCCTCCGTTGCGCTTGCTGATGGAGTTTCTTACGTCACATGGACAAACTCCCATTACGCCGCCGAACATGGAGGACGCCATGTTGGATGAATGGGCCTGGGTTCAGGTGACGCTCGGGTACGATCGTCACAAAAAACCGATTCAAGTGGTCTGTGCCAGGGACCGAGGCACCTATCGGGACGTCTTCGAGGCAGAGAAGAAGCTGTTTTTAGACATCCTCTCCGCCCATGACGATATTGAAGCAGGTCTTGCGCGCGAGTACGTGGAACGTGCGAAGTTCATACTCACCACTCGGTTTTCTCAGCAGGATATGAGCGATGAAGGCTATGATTTCAACGGATGGATCTTAGAGTTCTACCAGGACCAGTGCAACGGAATCGTCCAGATCGACCAGCAGGGCTTCTACTCACCCCAAGGCGATCTCATCGTCGATCTTTCCCTCAAAGGGGAATGACCAACCGTGGCAGGCCCTCTGCCCAATTCTCCTCCGCTCTACCAAAAAACCGATCGGTGGTTTCAGAGGGCTACAGCCGCTCTGCTCGGTGAGGTTCCCTGCCGACTCGGTTGCACCAGCTGCTGCATCGGTCCCTTTCCCATCACGCTTCTCGACGTCCAGACTCTCCAGCAGGGACTCGCCTGCCTTCCGGCGGATCGACGCCAACGAATCGAGCGACGTGCCACTGAACAGACCGCTGCAATGGAGGCCGTATTCCCACAACTCACCGATACCCATCTTCTCGACACATGGTCCGATCTGGAGATTGATCGGTTGGCCACGAAATTTCACTCTCATCCCTGTCCAGCCCTCGAAGAAGATGGACGTTGTGGCGTCTACGACCATCGCCCCCTGGTCTGCCGATCGATGGGTATTCCGACGGAAGACCGAGGCCTGGTCCATGGCGCCTGCGAAGTTCAAACCTTCATCCCGATTGTCCGGCTCTCCACCGCATTCGGTGAGGAGGAAGATCGTTTGGCGAAGGAGGAAGCCGCCTCTTTGGAAGCACTTCGCCTGACCACCGGATCAATAGGAGAAGAAGTATTCCTGCCCTACGGGTTCCTACCGTGCGACAAGCTCGGTCTGTCTGGTTGATCTGGTTCGTTTGGTTTATTTGGTTGAACCAAAACAATCTGATTAACCAAATAAACGAAACAGACCCCAGCTGGACACAGCTTGAAGCCCTGTGATACTGTCACCACCCTTGGTTGCGGGAGCGCCTGTAGCTCAGCTGGATAGAGCATCAGCCTCCGGAGCTGAGGGCCACAGGTTCAAATCCTGTCAGGCGCACCAGCAAACAGGCAAGGGGCAGCAGCCGCACACAAATATCCGCCACAGACATACCCGGTGGGCCGTTAGCTCAGTTGGTAGAGCAGCTGACTCTTAATCAGCGGGCCGTAGGTTCGACCCCTACACGGCCCACCAAAAACTTCAACAACTTACACCACTCGTCACCAGTGCCGACCCTGCCGTTTGTGCCATGTGTGCTAAATTTGTGCCCCCCCCTGTGCTAGGCAGGCTGTATCGCGCCAGAATTTCCACTCCCTCGCGAAGGCTCTCCGGATAGTGGTGAGCATAACGCTGAGTCATGATCGGCGACTTGTGCCCTAAGAGACATTGGACCTTGTAGAGATCGATCCCTGATTGCACAAGCCTGGTGGCAAAGGTATGCCGCAGATCATGGAAATGGAAATTTTCGATACGGCACAACTTCATCGCTCCACGAAACGCGCGTCGAAGATGGCTGTCGTCAAGCAGGGTATACGTGTCACTCGGGAACACATAATCACTCTTGATCGAGCGCACCTTGGCTTTTCGCTTCAGGACATCGAGCACGAGACTGTTGATCGGGATGGTTCGCCGCTCTCCGTTCTTTGACCGGAATACGGTCACAGTTTTTCTGAAGAAATCGACTCCGTCCCAACTCAACTCTCGAATCTCCCCCATCCGCATGCCGGTATGCAATGCGAACAGGATCATGTCCTTAAGCCAAGGTTTTGCAGCCTGGAGAAGACGCTCTTCCTCTCCCGTGCTCAACCATCGATCCCGCCGATTGCGCTCTTGCTCCATGGAGACGCGCGCGACAGGATTGTCTCGGCACCACTCCCATTCCCGGATGGCGAGATTAAACGCCTTCTTCATGCAGGCGAGCTCACGGTTGATGGTGGCCGGTGCCACCCCATCCGCATACCGCTTGGCTTTATACGCCACGATGCGCTTCGGCGTAATCTCGGCCAAGGTAGAGCCCTTGAAGAAGGGCAGCAGGTTCTTCGTGTAGCCGCTGAAGGATCGTTGACTCATCTGTTTTCTGACATGTTCATTCAGATACCGATCCATCAGCTCCGCAAACGTCCGTTCCTGCTCTTCTCGTTTCTCAAAGTGCCGACCCTCGACGATATCGACCGTGATCTTCGCCAGGATCGCCTCTGCTAATCGCCGATCCGAGGTATCCGTGGACCGTCGCACTTGCTGACCGTGATATTTGAACCTCATCCACCAGACCGTATTTCGTTTATAGAGCCCCATTCACTCTCCTTTCCTAGGGCTCAATGCTGGTCCGGTTTCCCCGTGCCGGGGATTATAGATAGCCCGTTTCGCCGCCGCAATGATCTCGTCAATGTCGCCACCGCGCTTCGTGTAGTCAGGCAGCGCGGATTGGTGCTGTGCAAACCCAGACAGCCACCCTTCGATGTCTTCTGGGCGGAATCGGATCAGTCCATGAATGCGGACGCACGGAATCTTGTTCTGGGACGCCCAGGCATAGAGCGTCGAGGGTTTGATTCGTAGTTGTTCAGCGAGTTCTTTGATCGTCAGCAGCATAGAGACACACATCGGGGGAGTCTCACGACCCCCCCATCCCTCCACAATGCGCCCGCGTGTCCGCCGGCGTCGGATTCGGACTGCACTCCCAGTGGGTGCGAGCCGGCGCTGAAGAGCAGCGGCCAGGCCTTCCGGGTGCGACTTCAGGCCTGCCCCCCGCGAGCGCGCCATCCCGCCTGCTTCTTCGACGCCCCACCCCTGTGCTGTGAAGGGTGGGGCTAGACATCATGTTGAAGAAGGAGGCGGATATGGCCATTCACGGTTCACAGGGCATGCTGAACGGGCAACGGCAGCCAAAGCCGAGGCATGAATACGCCGTGCCGCGATATCGGGTCACGCTCGTCCGCGACAACCGGGCCACACCGCCCTCATCGCCGCTGACTACCTCGGTGTCCGCTGCGGCCATCCTGAGACCGCTCTTTGCGGGACTGGACCGCGAACAATTCCTGGTCTGCGGGCTGGATGCCAAGCATGCCATCATCGGCGTCAACGTCGTCTCGATCGGCTCCCTGACGTTGGCCATCATTCATCCACGCGAGGTGTTCAAACCCCTGATCCTGATGAACGCCGGCGCCTGGATTTGTGCGCACAATCACCCCTCCGGCGATCCCACCCCCAGCCAGGAAGATCGCGTGCTCACCAACCGACTCCGGCAGGGAGCCGACCTGCTCGGCATCACGCTCTTGGATCATCTCATCCTCACCGACGAGCGCTGCTACAGCTTTGCCGATCAGGGCTGGCCCGGCGCATAAGGGCTTAGGCCCGCATGAGCCGGAGCACCCAGATGACGGCGGAGGCGGTCAGCGCGACGCCAATCACCGCGGCCCCCCATCCGATGAGATCCGCCGAGAGCGCATTCCCGAGTTGATGCAGATCTGTGGCGACTGTCGCGAGTACCATCAATCACTCCTCCCACACGACAAGACGGCAGCCCGTGCACAGACTGCCGCCTCACCGACCCGATTAATGCACCAGCGACTTCACGCGCTTGTACGCGAAAATCGTCAGCGCCACCCCAATGAACACGACGCCCCACGCCACGATGTCACCCTTCACGCTGGTGATCGTCGTGGTCGTCGCGGCGTCCACGGGGAACACCTGCGCCATGGCCTCTTGCGCCATCAACGCGAGCCCCAACACGGCCACACTTACGTTCTTCCACATCTTCCCTCACCCCCTCTCACTCAGCTCTCCCGAGCAACAACTTCACGATCACACCGACCGTGAAGCCTCCCAGGAAACACGCCCCCGCCCAGTACACCAGGGCATCGACGGCCGCTTGATCCATCACGCACTCCTCTAGAGCCCTGGCGGCGTCGCCAACACACCCGGCGGTGAGGCGAGTATCCCCGGAGGACTCGCCAAGGGATCTACTCGTCCAGGTCCCGCTGCAGGAGGAGGCTCAGTCGCTGCCGTGCTCAGCGTACTATCGCGTGCCGGCATCTCCGCAGACGACGTTGGCACCAGGCCTGATGCCAACGCCTGTTCCGATCGCGTGCCGCCGAAGAGCACCCCCGTTCCAGACAGCACCCGCACACCACGCACCATGCGCGAGGAGACCGTGCCGCCCGACTCCCCCGCAATCTCGTCCTCCGTCATCAGATGCCCGTCTTCCGACACCCAGAGCCATTCCACCGTGTCGCCCCGGATGGTCGACATGCCGCCTTGAATACGCACCGGCCGCACGACCAGAGGCACCACAACCGGCACAGGCGCCACCGGCGGAGAGACGTGGGTCACAGGGAGCGGAGGAGGTGCCGGGATCTTCGAGACTGCCGCCGCTGGGATCGGCTTCACCCCGGAGAGCCAGCCCCCAAAGGCAAACCATGCGACGGCCACGACCAACCCGAGACCCCCGACGAGCACGGTCGGACTCTTCAACATGGAGCCTCCTCGCGCGGTTTCACGCACCGTGGCCGAGGCATAGCTGGAATAGTAGGCGTACAACTTCGGCTCGTACTTACCCGAGAACATCCGAATCACGTCCACCTCTTCAGGGTTGCCTCGTACGGAGGCCTGATACCGATTCTTCAACCCGAACCGATCCAGCCGGCGAAACTTTGTGGTCACTTCCACTAACCGATTCACCCCGAGGGTGACCTGCCCATACTGTTGACACATCAGCACCAGGTCGATGCCTCGATGCCGATGCGTTTCGAGCCACCGCAGCAGCGCAGGGTCCGTCTTGTCTTTCGAGCGAAACACGGTTTGCACTTCGTCGATCAACACCGCGGACCCCGGCTCCACCTGCAGCAGTCCGGCCTTCACGTCCTCCCCGGAATGCCACAGCGTAATCTGTTGTTCCAGCACCGCCAGCTCGACCCCCTCGAACAACGCGAGCCGATCCAGATAGAACCCATCGACGAACACATAGACGCGACGACCAGCGCGCACCCACTTGAGCAGACGCTCTGAGACCGCGTAGTAGGACTTCCCTGACCCAGGGACGCCCTCCAACATTTCAATCATCCGTGACCCTGTTTCCCGACCTGCTCGATTTCCCACAGCGCGAGCCGGATCTTGAGATAGTCCCCCACGATCGTGACCAAGACCTGCGACGGCATCAGTTTCTCCTCACGTCCCAGCTCCGCAAGCCATTCATACTGTGACTCCTGGAGGACCACCGTGAGGAGCTTCACCACTACGAGCCCCACCGCACAAAGGGCACCGACTGCAACAGGAACCGCACCCCCATCGCGCCCGCCACAAGGGCAATCGCTTGAGACATGCCCGTCGCTCCCAACAGCCAGGCGTACTGATCGGCGATCACCGGCACAGCCAGACCACCGGTTCCCACAGACGAGAGCAACGCATCGACTGGAACAAGGATGGAGTCCCAGCCCACCAGCCAGATGTCTTTGAAGCTCCCGATCATGTCGAGGAGGAAGCAGTAGATCATTTGGAGAATGGCGGTCATCGTGCCCCCACAAAAATGATGCGATACGCGACGAACCCCGCGATCGCGATGATGATGGAGCGAATCGCGGTCAACATCCCGGACCAGGCCGAGAAATCGAACGTAAAATTCCCCAACAAATTCGATTGCAACGAATAGGTCGGCATCGTCGTCGGCCAGGTCAGCGTCTTGAGGAGCGTGAGCGCACTGAGCAACCCGGACCCTTTCCACAGGTCCATATGATCCTGAAGAATACCGCCGAACGTCCGTTGCTCGTGGTTGCCGGTACTGCACGCACTCACAGGAGCCTCCTCCGTTTGCGTGGTCGTGCTGGTGGTCGTGGTCGATCCATTCGGATTGGTGACCGTCGTGGTCGTGGTGGTGTTCGTGGTTGTGGAGGTTTGTGTGCCCGTCTGCGTGGGCACGGGTCCCGCTGGTGCCGTCGCGTTCGGATTGATGACGGTATCGGTCGGCTGGACTTGCGTCGCGGGAACGACAGAGGTCGCGAGACCCGTCTCAGGGACCGGGTTTGACACCGTAGCATCCGATGGCGTCGGCGTAGACTGCGCCCCGACGGGCACCGTGTTGGACTCGATGGAGAGCGGGCTACTCGCTGGCAACCCTCCGACATAGGTCGCAATGTCTTGCGCCGATGGCGTCGGTGGCGTCCCGAACGTGGGGTCCGTAGCATTATATTCGGCCTGCGACCCGTGCAGGTACACACAGGGCGTGCCCTTAAATGTCCAGGGACCACTCCAGCCAGTCGGCATCGTGAGGTATTGACACGTCACATTGTTGGGAGCAGGCGGCATCGGCGCATAGGCGGTATTCAGCGCATAATCATATTGAGGCCAGGCAGGATCCGTCACCGCAGACAGGGAGGATGGGCCGGTAAAGGTATTGGTAAACTCTGGGATCGACCACGGAGCTGGAGGGGTCGCCGCCGCTTTGATTTGTGCGGTTTTCGTGGCATCGTAATAGAGCATGGCGAGCGTGATCCCGGCGACGATCCCGAGCGCAGGCCACCCCACAGAACTGGCAACCAGACGAACCCCGATGGATCCAGCCGTGGACGTACTCACCATGGACGCCACAGACGAGAGGGTGACCGCTCGTTGCGCCGCGACCATCGAAGACACCGCCGCTTGAGACGCGACACGCACATATCCCGTGGTCGACGACGACACTTGAAACGCATAGACCGGGAAGACCACGAGGTACAGTGAGATGAAATCAACCAACACGAGATAGAGGGCCAGCATTAACTTTTTCCACATAGCATCCCCACCAGGAAACACAGGACAAACAACGCCGCAAACTCCAGCTGCTGCACCACGGTCAATACGGTCCAGATCATCGATGGTCCCTCACCAGTCCATGAGCAGGCCGGAGAGGAAGGCCAGAAGCAGGACCGTGATCATGGTGCTGGTCAGGTCCATGGGCCTTCCTCCCGTCCCGGGCCTTACTTCAGGATTTCCAGCGCGACGAGATCGAAGAAGATCTTGCCGGTGAGCTCGAACTTGCGAATCTCCACCGACGCCCGCGCCTGCTTCCCTTCCGACTGCTTACACACCTCGATCAAGTTGTGATGCTCCTCCGGGATGTTCAACCGGAGGTTCCCCGGATCTTTGCCCTTCACGTACAGATCCATCGACCGATAGACCCGGTTCTCCTTCCCTTTGCGCTCGACATACCCCTGCACGCTGCCTTCGGCTTTCACCATCATGATGCGGTCCTCCTGGTTGAGATGACGGGCCAGAGAGATTTCTGACCCAGTGGCCCCGGCCTATCGACCGGGTTTTTGGTAGAAACGTAAATTCCGAATCACAGTCCCGGCAGGACAGGATTAACGCGCCGTTCATCCACCGGCAGCCGCAGCCTCGCGCTCCACAGCCTGGACACATGCGCTTCCACTCCTTAGACGGGACGGAGGACATACGGGCGTAGCTTTCTGCCTTCGTGCAGCATGGCGAGGTGCTTGGCTTTCCACTTTTTCGATCCCGCGTAAATCAACTGGTGGAGAAATGATTCCCCACGGTGAAAGTACGCCAAGGCCAGCATCGCGCTGATCGACTGGCCCAACCACTGACACACCTCATCGAGCGTCTGCTGGACCTTCTCCACGACCAGCCGGCAGCGCGTGAAGCCTTCGGTCAACGTTTTCCACCACGCCAAGAGCGGTGCCCGGTACTTCTCCCAGGGTTCCGCCTCGTGGGTGGTCTCGCGGAAATCGACATAGGAGCGCAGCACACCGACGAGGAATTCCCGCCAATCCTCCGGCTCCAGCGTGAGCAAGGCTTTGGCGCAGGCTTGCGCCCTATCCTTTTTCAGCTCCAATTCCCACCGGACGCCGTAGTCCTTCGCCTCGTCACGGCCTTTCTGTTCGAGCTCTAGTCGTTTGTTGTAGACGCGCAACATGGTTTGGCTCTCTCGACTGCCGAAATAGAGCGTGTCACCAGTAGAGGCACCATCGCGCAACGAGGACCCGGCAAGGACCTGGAACTTCTGTGACCGGGTGACGGCCTGTCCGGCATCGACGGCCTGTTTGACCTGTGCGATGGAGACCCCCCCTGCTCGATCATCCAGGGCCACATCCATCCGGGTCACGTGTCCCCCACGGGCAAAGACCCAGGTGAGGACCGAGCGAATCTTCGATTCGTCCCAGGTGGAGACAATCCCCCCGGAGAGATCTACGTGGACCTCTTTAGCCTTGCGCGGGGCCCCCGTCCCGAGTTTGCCGACGCCGTGTCGGCCTTGATTGGTCAGCCAGCAGGTGGGATAGCCACGAAAGCCCGTCGCCGCCTCGAACCACTCGCCACCGACAACGGGACCAATCTCGTCCACCATGGCCTGAGGGACGGTGAAGGCGAGCCAATCAAGGGTTGCGGTAAAGATACAATCGTCCATGAATAGTCCTTTCACTCCTCTGCTATACGAGCCCCCGTTTTACCGTCCGGGGGCTTTTCGGGGCGC
>JABFSG010000090.1 GCA_013140715.1 Nitrospiraceae bacterium | reverse complement strand
TTTCCCCACAAAAACCACAGATGATATCGGTGCTGAGGACGATGTCCGACCGTAGGGTGCGGATATGGTCGACCAAGGCGCGATACTCTTTATTGGTATAGGTGCGATTCATAAGGCCGAGGATGCGGTCGCTGCCGGATTGCACCGGCAAATGAATTTGTTTGCAAATATTGGGGTGGGACACGACGGCTTCCAATAGTGAAAGCGGAAAGTCTTTGGGGTGCGGGGAGGTGAATCGCACCCGTTCAATACCGGGCACATCCGCCACGGTCATGATCAATCGCGCAAAATCCCAGTCGCCGGATCGGTATGAATTGACGTTCTGCCCCAGAAGTGTGATTTGTTTGAACCCCTGTTCGGCGATTCGACGGGCCTCCTGGACAATTCCTTCCGGCTCACGAGAGCGCTCACGCCCCCGAGTATAGGGGACTACACAGAAACTGCAGAAGTTGTCGCAGCCTCGCATGACGGCGATCCAAGCGTTTACCCCGTCGTTTCGGTCGGGAATAACATCATGGTAGGTTTCATATTCTGAAAGGTCTACCGCGAGTCCCTTCCGATCCAGCCCCTCTTCCTGCGAGAGCATTGCGTTACGGATCAACATCGGCAGCTGACGATAGGCGTCAGGGCCGGCAAGCACATCGACCAGCGGCTGAACGTCCGTGAGCTCCTCTTTCAGATTTTGCGCCATACAACCGAGAACGCCTACGACTAAGGGGCGTTGGCGCTTGAGTTTTTTGAGCTCCGATAGATGTTTATAGACTTTGTTGTGGGCATTCTCGCGAATCGCGCAAGTATTCATCAGAATTACATCCGCGCGCTCCCGTTCGTCGGTAAACACAAAACCATCCTGTTTCATCAGCGAACGAACGAGTTCCGAGTCGTACTCGTTCATCTGGCAGCCGAAGGTTTCAAGATGCACGTGAGTCGCGGTGGATTTGGCGTTCATAACATCGGCACCGTTCGCATGGGTTGAGATTCTGTCGTCAGTCGACCCAACGCCCAACGGTCGGACGCCCCGATAATCCGTACTTCCTTCAAGTGGTTGGTGAGATCGATGTTTGACGAAACACTCACTTTCATGAAGTTTGCGGTAACCCCAGACCTGAAGCCGTCCATGTCTCCTGACTCGAAGAGGACCGACACAGTGGACCCGATATACCGTTCCGCAAAGGCCAGCCTCTTTAGGCGGGACAGCTCAGCAAGTCTTTTTGCACGGTCCCGAGCAACTGCAATCGGCACTTGGTCGGGCAACTTTGTGGCAGCAGTGCCGGGCCGTTGAGAATAGATAAAGACATGGAAGTAGGAGAAGGGGTGCGCTTGTAGAATGTTCAGCGTCTGTTCGAATGCTGCTTCAGTTTCCCCTGGAAATCCGACCATGATATCGGTGCCCAGCCCGAGATGGGGAACCGCTAACAGGGCCCGGCGGATCAGCTGGGTAAACTCGGTTACATTGTACGGACGATTCATGGACGACAAGATGCGGTCGTCTCCGCTTTGCAGGGGGATATGGAGATAGGGACAGAGCTTCGACGAGGAAGCCATCCGATCTATAAGGGTGTCAGTGATCGTCGTCGGCTCAATAGACGAAATTCTGATTCGATCGAGGCCTTCAATGGTCTCCAATTGTGCGATCAGTCCGACCAGATCCAGATCGCCCTGGCAATACCGACCGATATTGACTCCGGTTAACACGAGTTCCCGGTAGCCTCCTGCAACAAGGATCTCGGCTTCTCGTATTACATCGTCGCGAAGGCGGCTCCGTTCATGCCCACGCGCAAAGGGGATGAGACAGAAGCTGCACATCACGTTGCAGCCATCCTGGATCTTGAGGAGCGCCCTGGTGGAGTCTGGAGTGCCATATTCCGGCAGGGTGAAGTCTTCCCGGTCGATGGTGCGAGTATGGAGTACTTGCGGGTCCGGCTCCTTCCTCAGAGCATGGGGGGCAGGAAGAAACGACGATAAGTCCCATTTGAATTGATTCCCGACAATGAGGTCGATCCCAGGGATGGTGCGAAGCTCTTGGACGCCGGTTTGAGCGTAACAGCCGGTCACGGCCACAAAGGCATCGGGAGAATGTTTCAATGTCTTGCGGATGACGTATCGGCAGGTACGTTCTGCCTCCTCTGTCACGGAACAGGTATTGACGACGAGCAGGTCTGTCGGTTCTCCAAACTCGACGACGCGGTACCCATCGCGCTGCAAGCGAGCTGCGAGCACGGTGGTCTCCGCTTGGTTGAGTCGGCAGCCGAGTGTATGGAGAGAGGCTCGTTTCATCATGGCGGGTCATTATAGGGAGATCCGTGCGATAGGAGCAAGGATCTGTTGCGGAGGATTCGTATCGTGCTCTCGCTTGATGGCTCTACAGGGCCATGCTAGAATCCGCCCACTGCGCCGGCCCCATTATCGTGAGTTTGTTGTGACACCTTTGCAGTTGGCGGCTTGCGTCTTGACGGTATCTCTTCTTCTCCTTCTCTCTGGGTCCGGAGCGTGGACGAAGGAGCTCCTTCCTCTCGAACCTGATCTCGCGACAAGAGTTGATGAACTGTACGACCATGAGGCGCGGCTCTTTTTGATGTTGTATTCACTTAAAGGCGATGGCCGCGTCGACTTCGTGACTGGCCGGTTGGTTCGGGAATATACCCGCAGTAGCTACGGGAATCCGGTATACCAGACTGAAGCGTTTCCCCTGTTCTATTGGTGGAACCATACCATGTACAACGACCCTGAACAGGATGGCGTGAACGGAAACGAACGGGTCTATCAAGAAAATATAGAGTTTGATCTTTCGCGCTATAAGCCCTGCACATTCAATGGACAACCCTGCTGAGTTTCAAGGCGCGGCTCTGTGGGGTAGTCTTCTCGTATTTCTTCGACCTTTTCCTTCCCATCGATCAATATCAAGAATGTCCTGAGCTGCTCTTCTCTCCGATGATATGCTGTTCCCACATAGAGACTAACGGGGCTCGATGAAATCACCATCGCTCATACAGATTCTTGCAAACCGGCGCATCGGCATCATGTTGCCCTTGGGCTTTGCCTCGGGACTGCCCTTAGCCCTCACGTCTGGGACGCTCCAGGCCTGGCTGACGGTTGTCGGCCTCGACTTAAAGACAATCGGGATCTTTACGCTCGTCGGTCTTCCCTATACATTGAAATTCTTGTGGGCTCCATTGATGGATCGCCTGGTCCCTCCTTGGCTGGGGCGCCGGCGCGGATGGATGCTGGTGACACAGGTCGGCGTGGCGCTCGGCTTGGTTGCCATGGCTGTGACTGGTCCAGGCCAGCGTCCGGAGATACTGGGAGCCCTGGCTCTCGCTGTGGCCTTCCTTTCCGCCTCGCTCGATATCGTCTTCGATGCCTATCGGACTGACGTGCTCTTACCTCCGGAGCGTGGATTCGGTGCTGCTATCTGGGTGAATGGCTATCGTTGTGCGCTGTTGGTTGCCAGTGCCGGCTCGCTCCTGTTGGCCGATCATATCGGCTGGCAGAACACCTATTTGCTGCTTGCCGCACTGATGGCGGCAGGGGTTATCACAATCCTGTTTAGCCCGGAACCGTCAGGGCAGAGCGCCGCGCCGGCAAGTTTGGCCGAAGCTATCGGTGGTCCGCTGAAAGAGTTCTTTACGCGTCCAGGAGTGGTTGGGCTTCTGTCCCTCATTATTCTCTATAAAGTGGGAGATGCCGTCGCAGCTTCGCTTCAAACGGCGTTTCTCATTGGAGGGATGGGTTTCTCTGTCAGCGAGGTCGGGTATGTGAAGGGCCTGGGACTCGGGGCCACACTTATCGGTGCATTGGCCGGTGGTGTCGCAATGGCTAAGATTGGGATGGTCCGATCGTTGTTGTTCTTTGGTCTCCTGCAAGCGGTCTCAAACTTGGGATTCATGTGGCTTGCCTGGATGGGTAAGAGTTACGTAGCCCTCACAGCGTCGATTCTCGTAGAGAACCTGACTGGAGGCATGGGTACGGCCGCATTTATCGCATTGATTATGTCGCTGTGCGACCATCGATATACGGCGACCCAGTTCGCGTTGCTCTCTTCCCTGGAAGCGCTCGGGCGAGTGTTTTCCGGTCGTCCATCGGCCGGGCTGGTCGAAATGGTCGGCTGGGCACAGTTTTTCTTTTGGTCGTTTTTAATCGCGTTGCCCGGTGTCTGGCTGGTCTGGGCTTTCCGTACACAATTGCATCAAGAAATTGATCGTGACGGATATGCCAGAGCTGGTTCAGCCGATCTATGACGACTGTATGCGGCGCTGGAGGAACAAGACGAAGACCATTAATGTCGGAAGGGGTGCTAGGACGAAGGGGACAAGCCAAACCCAGAAGTTCTTCCCGCGCATGCGGGCTTGATCGATCATCCAGACAAAGACCCATCCAATCAACCCGATGTAGTTGATTGCCATCCAGCGGGTTGTATGATCCTTGAGGATGCTCGTGCCCTCTGAAGCTGTGTCGAGGAAAAAAACACTCAGCATGAGTATAAATAGTCCCAACAGGGCTGCGACAAGGCGTTTGCTCCAGACAAACATGGTGATCCTCCTGATACAAGCGATGTGAGCAGCATGATTGCCACGACAGGCCTGCCGGACGTAGGCTAATCATGCGCTTATGGTTTGTCAAAGGGGGAGTGCGGGGCTCCTTTTCGATTAAACCTGTTACGACGTCGGTTCTGCAGCGATCAATTTCAAAGCTTCTATTATGAGTCTCCTACGTTTGAGCCTGGTTGCGACGGTATTGGCTATCAGTGTCCTATTGGCACTGACGAATCCCACCACGGATCAATATCTGGGCTTCGTGCAAACCGAACTTACCAAAGCTATAGATCGAATGGATCAGTCTACGCCGGAACAAGAAGGCGCTGTGGTTAAAAATATCTTCCTCAGGCATGGCAAGGAATTACTCGAGAGCGTGGTGCGCCCTCATACCTTGCGGCAAAACTGGGGGCTTCTCAGCCGGTTTGAAACAACGGTACTGGGTAACCGCGTTGTAGTCATCGGCATCGGTAACCAGTTCATCCCTGTTGAAGGAGTGGATGAAGCCGTTATGACTCTCGGTCGCCGGATATTTTAATGTTAATATTTTGCCATGAGTGTCCTTAGGCCTCGACATAATCGGGACTCTTTTCGATCAAACTCTGTGGATAAGTCGGTCTAACTTCCCAAGAGTTTGTGCTTCTCCAAGCAGTTGCAGCTATCCACAGCATCTCCTCAGTTTCCACAGTCACACCACTACAGTTGGTGTTGACAATCCGTCCCGATAGCTATATGTAGATACTCCGCGTTGAATCAATTGCTGAGACGCGAAGTTTAAATGCACGAAGACCATCACTAATATTGATTGTAAAGCCTGTTTGTTTGCCTATTGGCATTGAGAGTTACCCTACACCAGAATTACGCAGACCGGAGGAGGGGAAATCGTGAGAATAGAACGCCGATTTACACGTCGCGGGCAAAGTCCATATGAAGGCCTGCCGTTCGTAAAACGTTCGTCGGAAATTCGTAACCCAGATGGATCGACCGTATTCAAGTTGGAGAATATTGATATTCCCGAGCCCTGGTCCCAGCTCGCGATCGATATTCTCGCCCAGAAGTATTTCCGAAAAGCCGGAGTGCCGCTCAACGATGAGCAGGGGAATCCGATCCTGGGACCAGATGGGAAGCCGCAGCTTGGAGGAGAACATGATTCCCGACAAGTTTTTGAACGGCTTGCCGGTTGTTGGACTTCTTGGGGGAAGAATTTCGGCTACTTCAAGACCCCTGAAGATGCCGAAGCCTTTCATGATGAGCTTTGTTACATGCTTGCGCATCAAATGGCCGCGCCTAATTCTCCCCAGTGGTTTAACACGGGTCTTCATTATGCTTATGGACTCTCCGGGCCTGCGCAAGGGCATTATTATGTCGATCCAAAGACCCGAGAAGTCGTCAAGGCCAGCAATGCTTTTGAGCATCCGCAGCCGCACGCTTGTTTCATTCAATCCATTGACGACGATCTGGTCGGCGATGGCGGGATCATGGATCTCTGGGTGCGAGAAGCGAGGCTGTTTAAATATGGATCGGGGACCGGGACCAATTTTTCCAAGCTTCGCGGCGAAGGGGAGCCGTTGTCCGGCGGCGGTCGCTCGTCCGGATTGATGTCCTTCCTTCGCATCGGCGATCGAGCGGCAGGCGCCATTAAATCGGGCGGGACGACCAGAAGGGCCGCCAAAATGGTCTGCCTGGATTTGGACCATCCGGACATCGAAGAATTTATCAATTGGAAGGTGGTGGAAGAGCAAAAAGTCGCCGCCATGGTGACTGGTTCGAGAATCTGCGCGCAACGCCTCAATGCGGTCCTCAAGGCTTGCCATGTCGTGGATGACGCAGGTCAGGGCAAAGTCGAGATCGATGCCACACAGAATCCGATTCTCAAGGAGGCCCTCGTTGCTGCCCGGCGTGATGGGGTTCCGGAATCCTATATCCTGCGGATGTACTCCTATGCCCAGCAAGGATTCACACATTTTGTGTTTCACGAATACGATACGAACTGGGACGGCAAGGCCTACCAAACTGTGTCGGGCCAAAACTCAAACAATAGTGTGCGCATCCCCAACGAATTCTTTGCGTCGTTAGAGGCGGATGGCGATTGGCAGCTCAGACGACGGGTCGACGGCAAAGTATCCAAAACCATCAAAGCGCGGGATCTCTGGGATCAGATCGCTTGGGCCGCCTGGATTTGTGCGGACCCCGGAACGCAATACGACACGACCATCAACGAATGGCATACTTGCCCGGAAGATGGCCGGATCGAGGCCTCCAATCCTTGCTCCGAATACATGTTTCTCGACGATACGGCATGCAATTTGGCTTCGCTGAATCTCACTCAATTCTTCTCTTCCGACGCTCAATTCGAGCTGGAGAATTTCCGCCATGCCGTGCGCCTCTGGACGATCGTACTAGAGATCAGCGTATTGATGGCTTCGTTTCCCAGCCGCCCCATTGCCGAGAGGAGTTTTCAGTTCCGAACGCTGGGACTGGGCTATGCCAATTTGGGTACGGTGCTGATGCGGCAAGGCATTGCGTACGATTCTCCAAAAGCATTAGCCATCTGCGGTGCGTTGACCGCCATTATGACCGGGGAGGCCTACGGCACATCGGCTGAAATGGCAGCAGAACTATGGCCCTTCCCGGGCTATGCCAAAAACCGCGAGGCTATGTTGCGCGTCATCCGTAATCACCGACGCGCTTCCTACAATGCCGCTCCGGAAGAATATGAAGATTTAACGATTACCCCGATAGGGATTCAGCCGCAGCATTGCCCTCCCGAGTTGCTTGTGGCGGCGCGGCGCGCTTGGGACCGTGCCCTCGAATTGGGAACGGCCTATGGGTATCGCAATGCGCAGGTCACAGTGATCGCTCCTACCGGCACGATCGGACTCGTGATGGATTGCGACACGACCGGCATCGAACCGGATTTTGCGCTTGTCAAATTCAAGAAACTGGCAGGCGGAGGGTATTTCAAGATCATTAACCAAAGCATACCGGCTGCCCTCAGAACTTTGGGCTATGCCGAGTCTCAAATTCAAGACATCGTGAATTATTGTGTCGGTCGGCAAACCCTACAGACTGCGCCATTCATCAACCACGAGACTCTGAGGCAAAAGGGGTTCGACGACGCCGCGCTTGCGCGAATGGAAGGCGGTTTATCCCAGGCCTTTGAGATTCAATTTACGTTTAACAAGTATGCATTGGGCGAGGATTTCTGCCGGGAGAAGTTGGGGTTGACCGATACGCAGTTGATGGAATCTAACTTCAATATGCTGAAAGTGCTGGGGTTCACACAAGAGGAAATCGCCGCTGCCAACGATTATTGCTGCGGTACCATGACGGTGGAGGGGGCTCCACATCTCAAGACTGAGCACCTTCCGGTCTTCGATTGTGCGAATCGCTGTGGCCGGATCGGTCAGCGCTATATCGCCGTCGATGCGCACATCCGTATGATGGCGGCGGCCCAACCATTTATCAGCGGCGCCATCAGCAAGACGATCAATATGCCGGCCGATGCAATGCTCGAAGATGTGAAGTCGGCGTATATGTTTGCCTGGAAGAGCATGGTTAAGGCCGTGGCTTTGTATCGTGACGGCTCGAAGTTGAGCCAGCCGTTATCAGCCTCGACGGACAGCGGTAAGACGATTGAAACCTCATCCGATATCTTATCGATTGCGGAGAAGACCACTGAACGAGTGTTGGTACGGTATCTCGCAAAGCGCCGCCCGCTCCCTGCCAGACGCAATGGGTATACACAGAAGGCGGTCGTCGGGGGGCACAAACTCTATCTACGCACGGGTGAGTATGAGGATGGTACTTGCGGAGAGATCTTTCTGGACATGCACAAAGAAGGGGCTGCATTCCGCAGCCTCATGAACTGTTTCGCCATCGCGATCTCACTGGGTCTTCAACATGGCGTGCCGCTGGAAGAGTTCGTCGAAGCGTTCGTCTTTACCCGTTTCGAGCCGAATGGGCCGGTTAAATTGAACGACCGCATCAAGATGTCGACGTCGATCATCGATTACATCTTCCGAGAGCTTGCTGTGACCTATCTTGACCGCTATGACTTGGCTCAGGTTCAGGAGGAAGATCTGAGAATGGACTCAGTCAAGATGGACGAGCAAGATCCCGAGTGTGTCGATGAAGAGGCCACTCCCGAAACGCTGGCTTCAACCGCAATCAGCACCGAAGTATTTCCCTCACGGCGTGGGGCGATCCCGAGGCATAAGGGAAACGGCAATGGAAATGGGAACGGACATGCCGAGATGACACAGACGGTCAAGCTGAAGCGTGAAACGCTGACCTTGACTGCCATACAGATGGCTCGCCAAAAGGGCTATGAGGGAGATCCCTGCTCCCAGTGTAAGCAGTTCACTATGGTGCGGAACGGCACCTGCCTCAAGTGCGAAACCTGCGGCGAGACGAGCGGTTGTTCCTAAGAGCGAGGACGTAATGAATACGGCGCTTCGTGAGACTGGGATTGTCACGGTTCACGATCAGGTTGTCAGTTTGGTCGCGCAGCGATGGGCCAAAGCGTTTCATTGTAAAGTCACCATCCATACGGATCTTGAGCAGGATCCCTGGGCCGGTCCTCAGCAGATGTGCGACATCGTCGGGTGGCAGGTGGGTTCTTCAGGCAATACAATGGAATGGATGGCTGAGGTAGAAACCGACGATTCGATCGAGGATGTCGCAACGGTCTCAAAGTGGAGGGAGGCGGTCGTGCACGGGATCCCGTTCTATTTGCTCGTGCCGCGTGGCCTCAAGGAGTCGGCACAGAGATCGGCAAGGGAGGCGTTTGTTTCCGTTAGCGGTATTTACGAGTATACGTTTGTAAATGGCCTCTGTCAGGTGCTCTAACTTGCAACCGGTTCAACGACCCTGAGCGATTTGTTCGCATTCTCAGCGGTATGACGAGATTCCCAGGCCTCTCCTCGATCCGGTATTCAATTGGTCTCGATAGAATAGATCCCTCCTATTCTAACAGGAGCAGAGGCTATTGAAGCCCGGTCATGAGGGTGTCATCATTATCAACTATTACATCTTGTAGTCTCATGCTAGGGAGTAAGTCCCATGCCCACAACGACACAATTGGTCATTAGCGGATTGAGTAGGCCAGGCGTTATCGCTCAAGTGGCTCAGGTCCTTGGAGAGGCCAGGGTCAACATCAAGGCCTTTTCTGCTCCGGAGGTTACCGGAGCAGGAAAACTACGGCTGTTGGTTGGGGATCTGGAAGGAGCCCGTGTAGCGCTGAAAACAGCAAAGATCAAATTTAGAGAAGAAACCGCTTTACTGTTGAGCCTTGAACATAAGCCAGGGGCTTTGAAAGAAGTGGCGGATCTGCTGACCAAGGCTCGCATCAATATTAAATGCGGATATTGCACCCCATCGCGTGAGGGGAAACGTGCGATTGTGGTCCTGACCGTCTCGAATATAGCTAAAGCCCTCACTATTCTGCAGGATCAATCACTCGACGAATTCTAGATATGTCTCCTGGACCGCAACTCCGCTGGCCGGTTCTTCTTCTCGTAACTACTCTCGTCAATGCGCTGGTCTCCTGTAGCGGCGTTCCCAAGCCGATCTATTTCCCAGGCTATCCTGTTGGGTTCGTCGAGCGAGGCGTTGCTTCATGGTATGGCCCTGGATTTCATGGAAACAAGACGGCAAATGGCGAACGGTATGACATGCATCAGTTGACGGCTGCTCATAGGACCTTGCCGCTCGGCTCAATTGCTGTCGTTCGATCGATGAGTACCGGTCGCCAAGTGACCGTTCGAATTAACGATCGTGGTCCCTTCGCCAGAGACAGAGTCCTCGATCTTTCACTTGCTGGGGCACGGGCGTTGGAGATGACCGGAGCGGGAACCGATCAGATTGAATTACGAGTGGTGGGGTATCAAGGGCGGGCCTCCGATATGGGAGCCTTGCGAGTGCAAGTCGGATCCTTTTCCGATCAGCAAAATGCTCTTAACCTCTTAGAGCGAACGAAGCATCTCTACTCAGGTAGCAGGGTTCAGACTGTCGATCTGCCGGAAGGAAGACGGTATCGAGTTCACGTCGGTCGGTTTTCTACAGAATCGCAGGCAGAAGCTGCGGCGTCCCGCCTCGAAGCCTTCCTTGGGATTCAGGCCTATGTGTTTCGCGACGACTCATGAAAAATCAATCCTTGACTCAATTCGGCCTTCTAATTCCATAGTCTTTCTGCGCACATGAAATGTAACTCTTTGATTTTGTGGCGTGATTCCGGCATATGCTTGCTCGAATCCCAGTCCATATGGTACATCTACAGTCCGATGGATACAGGTCCGATAGGTTACTATCAAGGCATTTTGCGCTGCCAAATCGTACATTGCCGGTTTGAGGCGATGGGGATCTACCCCTGGACTCACCAGTATTCCAGGCTGATAGGCACAGCCGGTCGTTTCTAATACAGTTCAATCCATGGATGTCTTAATCCTCTTAGGTCTTATCGTTCTTTCCGCTGTGATATCCACGGCTGAAATCGGCTTTTTTTCGGTCAACTCGACGAAGTTACGGGCGCTTGCCCAAACTGGGAATAAGCGAGCGAAGTTGGCCCTCCATCTCCGCAGCGATCCCCAAAAACTCCTCTCCACTATTTTGGTTGGCGATCGTTTGGTCGGCGTGGCGACGCCGATGTATGCCACCTTTCTGACCTTGAATATCTATGGGGGACAGACATTTTTTGATGAGGCGATTGCCGTCATGGTCGGCCTGTTGACCTTTGTCCTCTTGGTGGCCGTCGATGTGATTCCGAAAACGTTAGCCGCTAAGTTTTCGGTTCCAGTCACTCTGAACATGGCCTACCCTGTCTATGGGGTTCAATTACTTCTCAAACCATTGCTATTTGCGATCGTGCCCTTGATCTACAAGTTGACAGGAGGAAAGGGGCTGACGCTTCCCCTCGTGACCGAGGAAGAGCTGAAGATCATGCTGGATGAGGGGGGAAAGACCGGAACCATCGAGTTTGAAAAGGTAAAGATGATCAAGAACGTCTTCCAGCTCAAGGACATCACGGCTGAAGATGCAATGACCCCTCGTCTCTATGTTTTTTCATTGGATGGTAACCTGTGCCTGAAAGAGGCTCAGGAGCTCCTCTATAACTCGAAGTATTCTCGAATTCCCGTATATGACGGGACGCTCGATAACATCACGGGCATTCTGTACAAGACCAGAGCATTGACCGAGCTGGCCAAGGGGCAGAATGAGGCAAAACTCAAGGACATCGCCTATCCCCCCCTGTTTGTTCCTTCAGGCAAGACCGCGGACGACCTCATGAAGCAGTTTCAGCAGGAAAAACGGCACATGGCCGTCGTGGTCAACGAATTCGGCGGCGTAATGGGAATTGTGACGCTTGAGGATCTTCTCGAAGAAGTGGTCGGGGAGATCATGGACGAAACCGATATCACGGAAGAACTGATCAAGCGTTTGGGGAAAAACCACATCCTTGTTCACAGCAGAACCGAAGTTCGGAAGGTCAACGATTTTCTGAAAGTGGACCTCGGCGATGAGGCCGTGACGATCGGCGGCCTCATTCAGCAGGAGCTAGGTCGAATTCCCAAGGTCGGAGAAGAAGTGCGGATCGCCAACTGCCGGATCCTCATTCATGAAGCAGAGCCCCGTTCCATCCGCAGCGTTCAAATCTTTCGTGAGGAGAAGTTGCCGGCTCAAGTCGAAGCCCCCCTCGACCTTGTTAGCTAGGGCTATTCTCGTTCCTTGCGATCAGCTCAGCAAACTCTTCTTCTGTCAGAATTGTGACCGCACATGTGCGGGCTTGGTCCAGTTTGGCGCCAGGATCCCGTCCTGCCACCAGGTAGGACGTCTTTTTGCTTACGCTTGAAGACACACGAGCGCCTAGCGCTTCCACAGACTGTTGGGCATCGTTTCTCGTAAAATGGTCCAGCCCACCGGTAAATACGAAGGTCTTTCCTGAAAGTGGAGATTCCTTCCTGTGACCTTTGGCCATGCCGGGGCCAACCTGTACGCCGGACTCCTGAAGTTGTGCGATAACCTCACGGTTATGCAGCTCAGACCAATAGGCTGCTAAGCTCTCGGAAATTTCTGGACCGATCTCCCTAATCTGCTGAAACCGCTCCCGATCCGCCGACATGATCTCATCGAGAGAGCCAAACCCCCGGGCCAGAACCTTGGCGATATGTTGTCCGACCTGCCTGATTCCGAGTCCCATCAGGAAACGATCCAGGGAGACGGCCTTACTGCCCTCAATGGATTCCAAGAGGACTGTGGCAGACCGTTCAGCGAATCCTTCAAGTTTAATGAGGTCGGCTTTGGTCAGGCGATAGAGGTCGGCGAGGGATCGCACCAGTCCCTCATCGACCAGTTGGGCTACGGTTTTCTTCCCAAGCCCTTCGATGTTGAGAGCATGTTTGGAGGAAAAATGTTCGATGGTTCCCTTCAATTGCGCGCCGCAGACCGATTGGCCGGTACAGTAGAAAAATGCGCCTTCACGCCCGACCGTCGATCCACAGACTGGGCAATGATCCGGCATGCAAAAAGGGGGGCGGCGCTGTTCTCCGTCGATCGGAACGCGCTCGGCAATGGCGGGAATCACATCACCCGCCCGTTCCACCTTGACCGTATCGCCGATTCGAATGTCCTTCCGTGACACTTCATAGGCATTGTGCAAGGTGGCCCTGCTGATGGTCACGCCACCGACTTCCACTGGTTTCAAAAGCGCCACTGGCGTGAGAGTGCCGGTTCTTCCCACAGAGACGACGATATCCTGGACGATGGTAATTTCCTTGCGAGGGGGAAACTTGAACGCGATGGCCCAGCGGGGACTACGGGATTTCATGCCGAGGCGACTCTGCCAGTCACGGCGATTCACCTTCACCACGATGCCGTCGATTTCATAGGGCAACTGATCTCTCACCGATTCCGTGTGGTGATGAAACGCAATGACTTCATCGATTGAAGCACAGAGCCGTCGATGCTCACCTTTAGGGACCGGGAGGCCCCACTGGGCCAAGGCTTCGAGTTCGTCCCAATGGGTCGGTGGCATAGGCCCAGCTAGGGCCATAATTTCGTAGCAGGTTATGACCAATGGACGGGTCGCGGTAATCGTAGAGTCCAATTGCCGAAGCGAGCCGGCTGCCGCATTGCGTGGGTTGGCAAAGGCGTCGTTGCCCCGTTCAGTGATGCGCCGATTTAAGACGTGGAAATCATCGAGGCACATGTAGACTTCGCCCCGTACGACGAGATGATCAGGAAAGTTTGATTGAGCTTGCAACTGCAGGGGCAGGGAACGGATTGTACGAAGGTTGACGGTGACATCTTCTCCTGTCGTTCCGTCCCCTCTGGTCGCTCCACGGGTAAAGATTCCATTGTCGTACCCCAGCTCGACCGATAACCCGTCAAATTTTGGTTCCGCGCTGTACTCAACAGAGGTGGTTTCCAATTCTCGCTTCATCCGTTGGTCGAATGCCTGTACCTCGCCCTGATCGATTATTGAGTCGAGGCTGAGCATGGGCTGATCGTGGGGAATTTTGGCCAACTCTTCAAGCGGCGGTGCGCCGACACGTTGCGAAGGAGAATCCGGCGTTACCAACTCAGGGTGGGCCTGTTCCAGTTCGACCAGCTCTCGGAAGAGGCGATCGTATTGGGAGTCGGAAATCTCTGGGCGATCCTTGACGTAGTAGAGATAGTCGTGGCGTCTGATTTTGTCCTTGAGGACAATCAGTCTGGAAGCAAGATCGGGGTGAGCCATAGGACTGGATGGTGATGAACAGAGGAAGCGACAGGGCGACCGTACCATAGGGTCGGGGAGTGGGTCAAACTACGAATGTGCCATATTCGCTTTGACTTTCGCTGCGATAGACATTATTGTAACGGCTAGCGTTGAGTCGATTTTCTATTGATCGGCAGCTTGTGTCTACTCATAGCTGCGAGAGGGAAGCTCCCTACGATCATCAGAGGAGGTATCCATGAAAGGGGAGGACCACGTGAACAAGTTAATGCCCAAAACCGGTTATCGAATCGTCATGATTATCTGTGGAGGGCTGTTGATGGGCGGTTGTGTGATGGCGGAGAAATACGATGCAGAGAAGGCGCGCAGTCTAAATTTTCAACGTCTTCTAGCCCAGGAAGAAAAACGGACCGGTGAGCTTGATAGTGAAGCGAAGAGGGCCAAGAATGAATTGATGGAGTATGAAGCCAGGAATCGTGAACTCACGGCACAGGTGCAGGCTACCCGGGAACAGCTGGCCCGTGTGCAGGAAGAAGCCGAAGCCATGAAGGAGTCTGCCTTGCTGGAACGTAGAGCCAAGGTCGACATGAAACGGGCGCTCACCCCGATGCGCAAGCCGCTGTCTGGTGAATCGGTGTCGGATAATTTGGGTCTCAGTGCACCGGATCGGGGGGTCGGTTCGGATGTCCCTGCCAGGTCCGGGGCATCAGATTCCTTGTCGGGCGGTATGAGATCCTCCGCCACTCATGTTGTAAAGCCAGGCGAAACAGTCTTTCGGATCAGTCGTCGCTATGGCGTCTCGGTCGATAAAATCCGGCAGTGGAATAGGTTGTCGGACGACATTATCGAGGTAGGACAGAAGCTCATCGTGGGCCAAGAATAATAGGCCGACCAAGTGGCCCCGCCGCAATATTCACTCAGTCTCGACCAGCTTCGGCAGTATGCCGGAGAGGGCAATCTGGTTCCGCTCTATCGCGAGATTCTCGCGGACTATGAGACCCCTGTCTCTGCCTTTGCCAAAATCGATCATGGTCCCTCCGCCTACCTCCTAGAGTCTATTGAGGGCGGTGAGAAATGGGCGCGCTACTCCTTTCTCGGAAGTGGCTCGCCCGTTGTCGTATACGAGGATGGCGGAGATCTTCTTGTCGTGCAAGGCACACGCAAAAAACGCATTCCAAGCCGTGGAAACCCTCTGGAACGTCTGCGGGAGATGATGGAGGCCTATCGCCCTGTGACCGTGCCGGGCCTTCCCCCGTTCGTCGGCGGCGCTGTCGGGTATCTCAGTTATGACATGGTGCGCACGTTTGAGAGCTTGCCTGACCGGCGGAAGGACTTACTCAATCTGCCGGACTTTGCCTTCCTGATCACCGATACCATGCTGATTTTCGATAATGTTGCGCAGAAGATCAAAGTCGTCGCCACAGCCCATGTTACGGCGAAGGGGGAACGAGGCATCAAGGCTGCCTACAGATCGGCGACGGAGCGGATCGAACGTACCATCACAAGGCTCAAACGTCCCCTCCGTCGAGCACGTCCGCATCGCCGCCGTCGTCCGGTGGCCTTTACGGCAAACATGAGCAAGGCAGACTTCGAGAAGATGGTTGCGCGGACGAAGGAATACATTCGATCGGGCGATATCGTGCAAACGGTGTTGTCCCAGAGATGGGAGACCAACGTCCAGGCGCCGTCCTTGCAACTCTACCGCGCGTTGCGCATCGTGAATCCCTCTCCCTATATGTATTACGTGCGTATCGCAGGCGTCGAACTGGTTGGGTCTTCTCCGGAGACCCTCGTCCGTTGTGAAAACGGCGTCATTTCCGTCCGCCCGATTGCCGGTACGCGACGGCGCGGCGCTACGTCCGAAGAAGATCAACAGATGGAGCGGCGGCTACTGGCGGATAATAAGGAACGGGCCGAGCATGTGATGCTCGTGGATCTTGGGCGGAACGATGTCGGTCGTGTCGCGAAAGCAGGTTCGGTCACAGTGGACTCATTCATGCATGTCGAGCGGTACTCGCATGTGATGCACATTGTATCGAATGTGACAGGACGACTGGATGAATCGAAGACGTCGTACGATGTCTTGCGGGCCTGTTTCCCTGCCGGTACGGTTTCCGGCGCTCCGAAGGTCCGTGCAATGCAGATTATCGACGAACTCGAACCGACAAGACGAGGTCCCTATGCCGGCGCGGTGGGCTACTTTAGTTTTTCCGGTAACATGGACATGTGCATCAATATCAGGACCGTCGTCGTGAAAAACCACCAGGCCTTCATTCAAGCAGGGGCCGGCATCGTCGCGGATTCGAACCCTGAACACGAGTATGAAGAGACTTGCAATAAGGCTCTGGCCATGATGAAGGCCGTCGAACTCGCGGAGCAGGGACTGGAATAGGAAAGAGCCTATGGTGAATAGCGTATGGCTAATAGCAAGAAGAAGGGTTCGAACTTCTCCTGTTTGTGCCATAAGCCATTTGCTATAAGCTCTTATCGCAATCATGTTATTGATGATCGACAACTACGATTCCTTTACCTATAACCTTGTGCAGTACTTCGGGGAGCTTGGCGAAGACATCCAAGTATTCCGCAACGATAAAATTACCATCGAGCAGATCGAGTCGCTGCACCCCAGTCGTATCGTCATCTCTCCGGGACCCTGCACGCCGGTGGAAGCCGGTGTATCGGTCGAGACTATCAGGCATTTTGGCGGGCGCCTCCCTCTCTTAGGCGTCTGTCTAGGCCATCAATCTCTGGCCGTGGCGTTTGGCGGAGAAGTCGTTCGGGCAGGACGGTTGATGCATGGTAAAACCTCGAAGATCCGCCATGACGGGAAAACGATCTTTCAGCGGTTGCCCGATCCCTTCGACGCGACCCGCTACCATTCTCTGATCGTGAAGCGAGAGACGCTGCCTTCCTGCTTTGAGGTTTCCGCCGAAACGGCGGAGGGGGAAATCATGGGATTGCGCCATCGATCGTTGGGCATCGAAGGAGTGCAGTTTCACCCGGAGTCGATCCTTACCCTGGTGGGGAAAGACCTTCTCCGCAATTTCCTTAAACTGTAAGTCGACCCACCGGGTTTCCGATCCATGATCAAAGACGCGATTGCCAAACTTGCCGACCGCACTTCTCTCACCGAACAGGAAGCCGAATCGGTGATGTTGGAGATGATGGACGGCGCAGCGACTCAGGCCCAAATCGCCGCGTATTTGATGGGGCTTCGCCTGAAGGGAGAGACGGTCGAGGAGATCACCGGCTCTGTGCGAGCCATGAGAGATAAGGCTCTCCGTATTGCCATCGCTGACCCGTTGGTTGTGGACACCTGTGGCACAGGCGGGGACGGAGCTCACACATTCAATATTTCCACGACAGCGGCGTTTATCGTCGCAGGCGCCGGCCTGACCGTGGCCAAGCACGGGAACCGCTCTGTGTCGTCCAAGTCTGGGAGTGCAGACGTGCTCTCGGCTCTCGGGGTCAAGATCGATCTGCCGACTGAACGGATAGCCGATTGTATCAATGAAGTCGGGATCGGTTTTCTCTTTGCCCCTCTCTATCATGGAGCCATGAAACATTGTGCCGGCCCAAGACAGGAGATGGGTATCAGGACGATGCTGAATCTCCTCGGCCCTCTGACCAATCCTGCAGGAGCCACGATACAAGTACTGGGCGTCTTTGAACGTCGCTTGACCTCTCTGCTAGGGAATGTGCTGATGCATCTGGGTTCGCAGCATTGTTTTGTTGTGCATGGATTGGACGGACTCGATGAGATTACTTTGTCGTCGACAACGCAGATTTCAGAAGCCAAAGGGGGCGTTCTTTCGAACTACCTCTTGGACCCGTCTGAGTTCGGGCTGGCACTGGTCCCAGCCAAACAGCTAGCCGGAGGGACGCCGCAGGAGAATGCGCTGATCACTCGTGATATTCTCCAAGGACGGAAAGGCCCGAAACGGGATATCGTATGTCTGAATGCCGCTCCGGCCCTTGTGGCGGGCCGCAAGGCGGCCAGCCTGCACGATGGATTTCTCTTGGCGGCCCAGACCCTCGACTCCGGCGCCGCAGCGGAGAAACTCGCTCGCCTCATCGCATTCACGAACAAAGGATGATGCCTCGTGATTCTTTCTCGTATCCTGGAGCATAAGAAAGCAGAACTTCGGCATAAACAAAGCCGTGGCTATCTGTCGGAGCTGAAGGCAAAAATTCAGGATGCGCCAGGACCACTCGGCTTTGCCGTGACCCTCGAAGCGACAAGAACCGCCGGTAGTCCTGCTCTGATCGCCGAAGTCAAAAAGGCCTCACCCAGTCTTGGCCTCCTCCGGCCGGAATTTTCAGAGCGGTTCGACTACCTCGGAATAGCCAAGGCGTATCATGCCCATGGCGCCTCGGCCCTGTCCGTCTTGACCGACAAGGATTTCTTCCAGGGGAGTCTCGAGTACCTCCGCGAGATCAAGCAATCGGTGCCCATGCCGGCGTTGGATAAAGAGTTCATGGTTGAGGAGATTCAGTTTTACGAAGCGCGGGCTCACGGGGCCGATGCCGTTCTCTTGATTGTCGCGGCGCTTGAACGGCAACAATTGATCGACTTCTACGCGCTTGCCCGTGGGTTGGCCTTGGATGTGCTCATCGAAACGCACCACGAACGAGAACTCGACATTGTTTTGGAGCGATTGCCGGAAGCGAGACTGATCGGTATCAACAACCGCGATCTCAAGACTTTCACGACGGACCTTGGCGTCACGCTGCGTTTGGCCAAACGGATTCCTGCCGATAAGCTGATCGTCAGTGAAAGCGGTATTCATCAGCGTGCCGATGTGATGCGGTTGATCGAAGCCGGTATCCATGCCATGCTCATCGGGGAATCCCTCATCCGAGCCGACGATGTCGGAGGCAAGATTCGTGAGTTACGAGGAGTTCCCGCTTCGTCACATGCATAGCAGGGTGCTCAAAAAGTCTGCCAGCGGCGTTCTCGGTTCATCGAAATCCTCAACGTACCCCAGAGGGTACGCCTCCGGTTTCGACTCACCTGTGGCCTTGCTGGACAGCCTTTTTGAGCACCCTGAGGGGTGTCTTCTTCTTGTCCCAGACGTGTGGACCAGTCACATTCTGGCTTGGCACAATTGTTTTTCACCAGATTGCTAAGATGGCCCATACATCCAAAGTTAAAATTTGTGGTATCACCAATGCCGAAGATGCAGCCCTGGCGGTCGAGGCAGGCGCGGATGCTCTGGGGTTTGTATTCTTCCGGAAAAGTCCCCGGTACATTGAGCCGACTCTGGCGAGGCAGATCGTAATGAGCCTGCCTCCCTTGGTGATTCCGGTAGGCGTATTCGTCGATGAAGACCAGCAGGTAGTTCGAAATTTAATGGACGATTGTGGGCTTACCGTTGCGCAGCTGCACGGAAACGAATCGGCGATCTATTGCAAAGAGCTGGGTCGCACGGTCCTGAAAGCGCTTCGGGTGAAAGACCGGAGCGCGTTTCTCGCTTTGGCGGAGTTTCGCGGAAGGGCCGGCGTTCGCGGGTTCGTACTGGACGCTTTTTCTGAGCAGGCCTATGGAGGGACTGGACAGGTGATCGATTGGCAGTTTGCCGCAGAAGTCGCCAAGGCTGCGAGTATTCTCTTGGCCGGAGGGCTTACCCCTGACAATGTTGAGAAGGCGATTCAAATTGTGCAGCCCTATGGAGTGGATGTGAGCAGCGGCGTAGAGCGATCGCCGGGCAAGAAAGACCCCGAAAAAGTACGTGGCTTTATTCGAGCCGTCAGGGTTGTCTCTCCGGCATGAGCCCGTTTATACTGCAGCGCTCTGCCGGACGCGGCAGAAGTCTGCCGGTTTGTTTTGTTCATATGGTTTGTCTTGTTTGTTTCGTTGATCTGGCTCGAAGAATGAGAGAAACCAAACAAACCGGCTAACCAGAGAAACCAGATTCAAGGAGCGTGAGGGCGTGATGAATTCGGTTCCCAACAAGCAAG
The DNA here is from genome assembly GCA_013140715.1 of Nitrospiraceae bacterium. GTDB lineage: Bacteria > Nitrospirota > Nitrospiria > Nitrospirales > Nitrospiraceae > Palsa-1315. Next base: position 12,479 of record JABFSG010000090.1, on the reverse strand, counting down.
GTCGTTTCGGCGCCTATGGTGGACGCTATGTCCCTGAAACCCTGATGCCGGCCCTGCTTGAATTGGAGCAGGAATATGCCCGTGTGAAAAAAGACCGGGCCTTCCAGTCTGAACTTGCCTATTACTTGAAGCACTACGTCGGGCGGCCCACGTCGCTCTATTTCGCACAACGACTCACGAAGCGCTTAGGTGGGGCGAAAATCTATTTGAAACGCGAAGACCTTTGCCATACAGGGGCTCATAAAATCAATAATGCGATCGGGCAGGGGCTGCTGGCTCAACGGATGAAGAAGCCCCGTATTATTGCTGAAACCGGCGCCGGACAGCATGGGGTGGCGACGGCGACTGTTGCGGCGATGTTCGGGCTTCAATGTGAAATTTATATGGGGACGGAAGACATGCAGCGCCAAGCGCTGAACGTCTTCCGGATGAGATTGCTCGGTTCGACTGTGACCGGGGTCGACGCCGGAAGCCGCACACTCAAGGATGCCATCAGTGAAGCGATGAGGGATTGGACGACGAATATCCGCACGACCCACTACATTCTCGGTTCAGTGCTCGGGGCTCATCCCTATCCGATGATGATCCGTGATTTCCAATCCATTATCGGGCGTGAAGCTCGGCGGCAGATCTTGGCGGCAGAAGGCCGGTTGCCCGATTGCCTCATTGCCTGTGTCGGCGGCGGCAGCAATGCGATGGGCCTCTTCCATGCATTTATTTGTGACAAGAAGGTCAAGATGGTCGGTGTCGAAGCAGGTGGGTTAGGAGTTGCAAGCGGAAAACATGCCGCGCGATTTGCCGGAGGAAAGCCAGGTGTCTTGCAAGGGACCATGACCTATCTGCTTCAAGATAATGATGGGCAAATCAATCTGACCCATTCGGTTTCAGCCGGATTGGATTACGCGGCAGTCGGCCCCGAGCACAGTTATTTGCGGGACCAAGGCAGGGCCACCTACACCTCAGTGACTGACGATGAGGCGATGGTGGCGTTTGATTTACTGACTAGAGAAGAGGGGATCATGCCGGCTCTCGAAAGCGCCCATGCCATCGCTCACACAATCAAGGTGGCGCCCACGATGAAAAAGAATCAGATTCTGATCGTGAACCTCTCCGGTCGTGGAGATAAGGATGTGCAACAGGTGGCGAAGATGCGGGGGATCACTCTGTGACATCGAGGCTCGACCGAACATTTGCACGTCTTCGACAGGACGGTGAGCAGGCCGTCATCGCCTATGTCATGGCAGGGGACCCCTCACTGGGAGAAACCGAGAAGCTTGTGGTGGAATTGGAACGAGCGGGGGCCGATATCATCGAGCTGGGTGTCCCCTTTTCCGACCCCATTGCAGACGGACCAGTGATCCAGCAGGCGGCGGCCCGAGCACTGCGCAGTGGCACATCGGTTCGAACGATACTTCCCATGGTCGAACGCCTCAGGTCCAAAACCCAGATTCCTCTAGTCTTGATGGTCTACTACAATAATATTCACGCTTTTGGCCCGGAACGGTTCTGTCGTGAGTCAGCTAAAGCCGGTGTTGATGGGTTGATTGTGCCGGATATGCCGCCGGATGAAGCTGGCCCCCTGAAGAAACCGGCGGCGTCGGCGGGACTACAGCTGATTTACCTTCTGGCTCCCACAAGCACGGCGGAGCGACGGTCTTTCGTTGCACGCCAGTCAGAAGGGTTCGTCTATTGCGTCTCGCTCACTGGCATTACCGGCGCAAAACTGCGCAACGTGGCCGATGTCGGTAAGAATGTCGAGAAGATCAAAAAAGTCGCCAAGATTCCGGTTGCGGTCGGTTTTGGCGTAGCGACCCCTGAGGATGCTGCCAACGTCGCGGCCATCGCCGATGGGGTGATCGTCGGCAGTGCTATCGTCAAACAGATTGCCGCGCACCAGCAGGAGCCAGGGATGGTGAAGCAGGTAGGAGAGTTCGTCCGTTCATTGAAGACTGCCATGCGGGCGGCCCAGACTAAGACCCGTTAGGCGAAGGGTGTTATTGCTTGGCTTGGGGAGGCATGGCCTCGATCATTTCAGCGGCCAGATCTTTCGCGACATCCTTTAAATAGGGCCGGTAGAACATATAACTGCTCGACCGTTCATGGCGCGCCTTCCAGACGGTGGTGCCGGTGGTGGCATCGATCAGGCGAAGGCTTAGGCCCACACGACCGACATTATCGCCTTCCTTGCGCATGTATTCCCACGAGTTCACCCGCACGACCAAGAACGAGTCCACATTCAGCGCCTTGCCCAGCTTCACAGCGGAGTCCTTGTCGGACTGGCCTGTCATTTCCAGACGGGAGAAGTAAAATACCAGCGCATCGAATGCTTCTTTCGACCCCTGAAAGATATCAGTCACATTTTCAGGAGATACTACACGCTCGATCGCGGCTGACTTGTTCAGAGCTCCTGACAGGACCTCTTGGATATCCTCGCGCGCACTATCGTATTGGCTCGCCATGGGGGGAAGGACAGCAATGGCTTGGGGTCGGAACACTTTGGCCCCTGGTCCTTCCCACACTTCCTGTAAGCCGCCACAACCGGCGACTAGGAGAGGAAGAAGGCAGAGAGCAAATGCACGTCTGACATGATGGAGCATGAACATCGGTTCAGTATACCATTAGAATGTCAAAGAGAGAGAGCCGGATACCAGCGCACCCTGTTCCCGGAAATCATATCCGCCGCCGACGTCGGCACGGAAAGCAAATATCCGTAGGCCCAACCCTGCAGTCGGGGTGAAGGGGGTCCCGGCATCCTTCATATTCTTGAAGCCGCCGACACGGAACGAGAGGAATTCAGAAAAGATGGTCTGCTCGGCTCCGAGACTCAAGATCTGGCTTTTGACGCCCGGGACGAACGTCTTATTGGAGGTTGCATCCACATCTGCGGTTAAGGTCAAGGAAGAATAGGGGTTCACCGCGACGCCGGCTCTGACCTGAGGGCTCAATTTCAGTTCTCCTCCGCCGACAGCGTCGAAAGTCGGTTGATTGATGTCTTTCGCCACAGCGCCAAAGCGTAGCCACGAGGATGGGCGGTAGATGGCGCCGACGTCGATACCAAAGGCAGTCGAGATTGTGGGCTTTCCAAAATTGTCGGTAATTGAAACGTCGGTCCCTCCGTTGAGAGTCATGTTCCCATTATAGGAGGCCCCTTGGAGAATTTTCCCTGTTACACCGATTGAAAAGGTTTTGTCGGCAAAGGCATAGGCATAGGAGAAGGCGATCTGTCTTGCCTCTAATGCACGCAGGCCCATTGCACCGGTCAAATTCACATTTGAGCCGACAAGAGCTGGGGTTACTGGATTACTGACGAAGCCGCCACCCGTTGCAACGTCCGAGACATTCAACCCGAAGGCATGCTCTCCTAAATGTCCTTTGATATAGAGACCGGCAGATCCATTGACCGATACCGTGGCACCAGGTCGATTGATGCGATCGGCAATGTCTTGGGCCTTAGCTTGATTCGCAGCCGAGATATCGGTCGTATTAAATTTTTCGAGATCATGAACGGCATCGGCAATACCGAGACGATCGATCACCTGCCCACTGCCTTGAATCCTGACATCCACTGTCTGGGTCATGGCAAGTCCGGCCGGATTCCAATAGGTGGCCAAGGCATCCGTCGTAACAGCCACGCCGGCCCCACCCATGCCCATGGCTCGCGGTCCGACCGTGACGAATTCAAGAGCTATGGCCTGCGCCGGTATCATGAAGCCCACTACGATCGCAAGGGCAAGAACTGAACGGTGATAAGACATGCCAGGACCACTCCGTGCGAATTGAAAGATGCTTCTGAGTCTATTGGATGAAATAGCTCTCGTCAAGGTTAGACGAGGAGAACCCTATGAATGTAAACGAGGGGTCAGTTGCTACGTGAAATAGACAGGGAGATGGCAGCGCATCATCTTACACAATCTGACCATCCTGCATATGGACAATACGGTCTGCTTGGGCCGACAGTTTATCGTTATGGGTGACGATGACGAAGGTTGTCCCGCGAGCCTTGTTCAGTTCTCGCATCATGGCGAAGAGCGCCTCGCCCGTATGGGTGTCTAAATTTCCTGTCGGTTCGTCAGCCAAGACGAGATCCGGTTTCTGCAAGAGGGCTCGCGCGACCGCCACGCGCTGCTGCTCACCGCCCGATAACTCACCTGGCTTATGATGAAGCCGCGCTCCCAACCCGACCTCCTGCAAGAGGGCGATCGCTTCCGGTTCGATGTCTGCCGGACTCCGTCGCTGGATTAGAGCCGGCATACAGGCATTTTCGAGCGCAGTGAATTCAGGCAGGAGATGATGGAACTGGAAGACAAATCCGATACGCCGATTTCGAAAGTCCGCCTGTTCTCCTTCCGACATCTGAAACATGTCCTGGCCATCGAAATGGACGGTCCCTGTCGTGGGTCGGTCGAGCGTTCCGATGATATGGAGCAGCGTGCTCTTTCCCGCGCCTGAAGCCCCGACAATCGCAATCAACTCCCCCCGCTGAATCTGCAGATCGACGCCTTTCAGCACCGTGAGGGTTTGGCCGCCCATTGGGAACGATTTGTACAGGGAGGTGACGGTGATCACGCCGGAGCTCCAGAATGAATAACCAGCGATGATAGAGGGGCAGGCCTGTTCATTCGTAGCGTAGGGCAGCGACCGGTTCGAGCTTGGCTGCCTGGAGCGAGGGATAGACCGTGGCAGCAAAGCTAATGATAATGGCGGAACCAGCCACGAGAATGACATCCATCGCTTGTACATGGACGGGAATGCGAGAGATGTAATAGACCGAGGCATCGAAGGTCCAGAATGTCTGAATCAGCCAAAGAAACGCGTAGCCGAGCGGAATGCCGATGCCTGTCCCGGATAGGCCGATGATCAATCCGTTCAGCATGAAGATGCGCCTGATGCTTTTGCGCGTCGCGCCCATGGCCTTCAGAATCGCGATTTCCTTTTGTTTCTCCGTCACGATCATGGTGAGGGTGCTCACGATATTGAAAGACGCCACGATCGTGATCAGCACCAGCAACAGAAACATCATGGTCTTTTCGAGCTTGAGCGCTGAGAAGAGATTGCGATTCATCTGCATCCAGTCGCGCGCCCCGTAGGCGAAGCCGAGGGACTGTTCCACCGAGCGGGCCGTTTCCGCTGCGTGAAAGACATCCTCGACTTTGATTTCAATGCCCGTAACGGTCTGGCCCATGTTGAAAAACTTTTGCGCTTCTGCGAGGTCGATGTAGGCCAATGACGAATCGTATTCGTACATGCCGGATGAAAACAGGGCGACCAGGGCAAAGGTTCTGATCTTCGGTACCATGCCGATGGCGCTGATCGGACCGACAGGAGATACCACGTTGACTGTGTCGCCGACGAAGACGCCGAGTCGAAGTGCCAATTCTTTACCCAGAATAATGCCGGGCTTTTCTGTCTCCACAGCCGGGCCGGTTGGGTCGTCTGCAGGGGGTTGTTTGACTTTGACCGGTCGGCTGAGCTCATCGAGCTGACCGGTCGACAGATTCTTGGCCAGCTCTGTTACCATACCTTCGCGCTGCGGGTCGATACCGCGGATCACAATGCCCTGCACAGCGGTTGGGGTTGTGAGTAAGACCTGCTTGAGCACGAAGGGTGTTGCCGCTACGACACCAGGCACAGTTGCCACCTGTTTGGTGACGGCATCGTATTCGCTCATGCTCTCCTTCATTCGATCCTGCACGATGATATGGGCCGTCGTTCCAAGGATCTTGGCCTGGATATCTTCTTTAAACCCGGTCATGATGCCGACGGTTCCGATGAGGGCTGCCACGCCGAGTGTAATGCCGGCGATGGAGACTACCGTGTTCAACGAGATGGTCCGATTCCGGCGCTTTGCGCGGAGGTATCGCAATCCGACAAAAATTTCGTAGGGGAAGGCCACCGTTACTTCTCAGGCCTCAGTTGCGGAAAGAGGACGACGTCGCGGATCGAGGCTTGGTTGGTGAAGAGCATGATCAGACGGTCGATGCCGATGCCCTCGCCAGCGGTCGGAGGCATGCCGTACTCCAAGGCGCGCAGAAAATCTTCATCCACCAGGTGGGCTTCTTCGTCGCCCGCTGCCCGTTGTGCCGCTTGTCCTTCGAATCGTTTCCGTTGATCCAGCGGGTCGTTCAACTCTGAAAAGGCGTTAGCGATTTCTCGACCGGCAATGTAGAGCTCGAAGCGATCGGTCAAGGCTTGGTTCGAGTCCTTGCGCCGTGCGAGCGGGGAAATCTCAATCGGGTAATCGGTGATGAACGTCGGCTGAATCAGATTCGGCTCGACCGTTTCCTCGAAGATTTCGTTCACGATATTGAAGAGAGGCCATTTCGGATCGACCGCGATGCCCAGTTGTTTAGCCGCAGCAACCGCCCTGTCCTGGTCCCCAAGGACGGAAGGATCGAGGTTGTTCACTTCCAGAATCGCCTGGTGATAGGACCACCGGCGCCAGGGAGGCGTAAGTGTGATTTCCTTGCCCTGATAGTCGATAACCGTCTTGCCGAGGACTTGCTGTGCCAAGGAAGAGACGAGTTCTTCCGTGAGGACGATCAGATCCTGATAGTCGGCATAGGACACGTAGAACTCCAACATCGTGAATTCGGGATTGTGAATCGTCGAGATGCCTTCATTCCGGAAATTGCGATTGATTTCGAACACGCGGGGGAAACCGCCGACGATCAACCGTTTCAAATAGAGTTCCGGCGCGATACGAAGGTAGAGATCGACTCCCAGGGCGTTATGATGGGTCACAAAGGGTTTCGCTGCCGCGCCCCCGGGAATCGGATGCATCATCGGAGTTTCTACTTCCAGGAAGCCTCGTTCGATTAAGAAGGAGCGAATGCCGGCGATGATTCTGCTGCGCATGGCAAAGATGCCATGGACTTCTGGATTGGCGATCAAGTCGACATAGCGCTGCCGATAGCGGGTTTCTACGTCCGTCAATCCATGCCACTTTTCCGGAAGGGGTCTGAGGGCTTTGCTCAAGAAGGTCAGCTCTGTGACCTCGACGGTGAACTCATTCGTCTTTGTGCGAAAGAGGGTGCCGGTCACGCCGATCCAATCGCCCAAGTCGAGCAGCTCCGCGACACGATAGCCTTGTTCCGAAAGATGATCTTTCTTGAGATAAACCTGAAGCCGGTCCGAGCCGTCTTGCAGCACCGCAAAGCCTGCCTTGCCGAATCGCCGGAGGGCGACGATGCGTCCCGCAAAGGTGCAAGAGACCTTTTCCGTTTCCAGTACGTCTTTGGTTTTCTCGCCATGGAGTGAGATGACGGCGCCGGCTCGGTCCTTCACGTCGAATCGTGTGCCGTAGGGTGCCACACCGACTTCTCGAAGGGAATCGAGCTTCTTAATGCGTTGTTGCTGCTGTTCGTTCAGCTCATCCATGTACAGTCCGCCCGCATGATATGTTCCCTTCGCTAGCTATCGAACTCATCCATTCCCGACTGCTGATAGCTGAGAGCAGTTGCCCCACGCTGCTTCATCTTCAGATAGGCCTCGATAAACCCGTCGAGATCTCCGTCCATGACGGCTGCTACCTGGCCCACTTCGTGGCCGGTCCGGTGATCTTTGACCATTTGATAGGGCTGAAATACATAGGAGCGAATTTGACTGCCCCAGGCGATATCCTTCTTCTCTCCGACGATCGCATTGAATTCCGCTTCTTTTTTCTTCAACTCCAGCTCATAGAGCCGCGCCTTCAAAACCTTCATCGCGCCATTGCGATTTTGGAGCTGGGACCGTTCGTTCTGACATTGCACCACGATCCCGGTCGGCAGGTGCGTCATGCGGATAGCTGTCTCAACCTTATTCACATTCTGGCCGCCGGCTCCGCCGGCCCGAAAGGTATCGATCTTGAGATCTTTATCCTCGATCACGAGGTCGATATCCTCATCCACCTCAGGATAGACGAAGACTGAGGCAAAGGAGGTATGTCGCCGTTTGTTTGCATCGAACGGTGAAATGCGTACCAGCCGGTGCACGCCGGCTTCTGCCTTGAGATACCCATAGGCATAGGCCCCTGTTACCGACAGGGTGACGCTCTTCACACCCGCCTCTTCTCCTGGGAGCAAGTCCAACGTTTCGATCTTGAATTTCTTGCTCTCGGCCCAACGAACATACATGCGCAAGAGCATCTGCGCCCAGTCCTGCGATTCCGTCCCACCGGCGCCAGGATGGATTGCCACAATCGCGTTGTTGGGGTCCAGTTCGCCTGAGAGCAGAAGCTCAAGCCGTAGGGCGGCGAGTTTCGGCTCAAACCGATCCAGTTCAGTGGTGAGCTCCTTCGCGAGTCCGGCGTCGCCGCTTTCTTCCGCCAATTCGAGTAGCGCGCCCAGGTCGTTCATTTTTTCGTCGATCTCGCGCCACTGCTGAAGGTCTCGCTCAATCGTAGACTTTTTCCGGCTGATTTTAGCGGCCTTCTGCGCGTGACCCCAAAAATCGGGCTGCGACGTCTGTTCTTCAAGATGTGCGAGCTCGGCTGTCATGCGAGCGAAGTCAAAGATGCCCCCGTAGTTCCGATACCAATTGTTCGACAGCCCGCACACGATTCTTTATCTCATCCAACATGGAGCGATCCTTTCTTAAGCGCCTGCCCGACGTAGAACGATCAATGTCGGACAGGTTCCTAGTTATATCGGCACTGCGTCAGGCTCGGATTCCTTGGTTCGGAACATGCCGAATAGGAATAAAAGCGCGCAGATTATAGCACAGCCGTAAGCAAACACATCGCCGTGGCGACTGTAAAAGGTATCCGGACGCCAGGCCTGGATTGTAGCCTTGACAGCCTGCTCCGTGAAGATCGGCGTTGCCTCGACGATGCGCCCGAAGGGGTCGATAAATCCTGAAATGCCGGTGTTGGCTGAGCGAGCGAAGGCCACATGATTCTCGACCGAGCGGAATACCACCATCGAGAAATGTTGCGAGGCGGCTCCCGAAGGGCCAAACCAGGCGTCATTGGTCACAGTCACCATGAATTCCGCCCCATTCGCAGTGAATTGCCGCACCAGGTTCGGAAAGATCACTTCGTAGCAGATCGCCACACCGAACTTTACCGACCGAGATGTCGTGCCTGTCGTGGCAGACTGGAGCTTTGGCGTCAAGGTCAGGGTTGTCGAACCGGGTCCCGCTTCGAAATCGCCGATCCCCTCGACCAATTTGTCGAGGAAAGACAACAGTGAAGATTTGAGCGGAATATACTCTCCAAACGGAACTAGGTGCTGTTTGTCGTAACGTCCCAGCAATTGGCCGTCAGGGGAGAGGAGATAGGCGCTGTTCATCAGATAAGGACGTCGATCGGGATAGAAACGCAGGGCAGGACTTCCAAATAGGATGGGCGTCTGGACTCGATCAGCCAACGCAATGAGTTGCAGCTGATAGACCGGCTCCCTCTCAAAGACGAAGGGTGTTGCCGCTTCCGGCCAGATCACCAAGTCTGTGGCACGGCCAATCCGTTCCGTCAGTCTGTCGAAACGCGCGAGAGTTTCCTCTCGATAGGCATTATCCCATTTCACGGCCTGATCCACATTCGGCTGCACGACTCCCACGTTGATAGAGGATCGGGGAATATCAGAAAAGGGCGCTCCAGACGACACTCCCAAACCATATTCCCACGAGAGTGTCACTAACATTGCCGCCATGGTCACGAGTTCCCAGGGAAGTTTGGCAGGACGGAATCCTCGAAGCAGCGGCATCAGCCAGGATATCAATTCGGCGAGGGCCACATTAACCAGTACGATGAGGAACGAGACTCCGTATACCCCCATATGGTCCGCAATCTGAATCATCTCAATCTGGCGATATTGAGAATAGCCGAGGAGTCCCCAAGGCATTCCGCTGAGTGCATAGGTTCGGATCAGTTCGAGGGTGACCCACAAGCAGGGGACCGCAAAGAGGCCGTAGCGAGGAATCAGGGCCTGAAACCATACAGTTCCGGCAGAATAGAGGCCGACATAGAGGCCGAGGTAGGCCGTAAGCAGCAACATGAGGCCGTAACTGACGACGAGCGGAACTTTGCCATAGGTGTTCATGGCAGTCACCACCCAGGACATCATGCCGGTAAAGGCAATCGTACCGGAGAGCCAACCGATCCAAAACGCTTGCGATTTGCTTTTGCCGTCCAACGCCCAATGCAGTGGCACGAGGGCGATCCAGGCTAACAGCCCAAGATCGGATTTCGGGAAACTCAGCGGGAGGAAAAGCCCGCTCGCGCCGGCAAGGACGAGCGAACGCGCGAGGGAGTGGGTCATGAACCGCACCTTATCGAAAGCCGAAGATGGATGCAACTTCCAGCTCGAAAAGGGCTCGCTTGTCGATACGCTGTCGAGCGTGAAGAGCGGGATCTTGGGTTGACGGTCACCTGCCGATGGCCTATAAGTGAAAGCAATAGTCCGGCATCTATAGCCCTGTGAAGCGGGCGGGCAGGTCAGTTAAGGCGAGGGGGTAGTCTAGCCTGATTCTGACGGAGTAACCGGATCAATGATACGGCAATAGGAGGCTATCTCTATGAATCGAAGAGCCATTAGCCTGAGTCTGATTCTTTTACTTTTGATCGCAGGCTGCTCCGGTAAGCAAATCTCTTCCTCGTCTGGAGATCGAGCCTCAAAGGCAGGTCAGGGCAAGAGCGAGGAAATCTTGCCGGATGCGATTAAGACGATTCCCCTTGAGCAATCGTTCGACCGGCCTTCCGGCAGCTTGCCGGCTAATCTCTCGCTCTCGCCGAACACGGTTTCCGGCAACAATACATTGGGCGATATATTCTTCGATTTCGACCAGTTTCAAATTCGAGCGGATGCGATGCCGGTGTTGGATGCCAATGCCGGATGGCTTCGCGCCAATGTGAACAAAGCTGCGTTGATCGAAGGCCATAGCGATGAGCGTGGCACCTTAGCTTATAATCTTGTCCTGGGTGAGAAGCGGGCGCGTACGGCGAAGAAATATTTGCAAGATTTGGGTATTCCTGCCTCCCAGCTCGAGACCACGAGCTATGGAGAAGCGAGGCCCTCCTGCACGCAGCAGAACGAAGGCTGCTATCAACGGAATCGGCGGGCACATTTCGTGACGCAATAGGCCATCGCAATTTCTTCAACCGGGACCTCTACCCAACAGACAACCGGATCGCATCACCAAGGAGGAATACATGAGACGTATTGAACATGCCGTAATCGGACTCCTCTGGATTGTCGTATTGGCAGCCGGCTGTGCCGGCAAGGGCGAGCGCATCGACTTGAAGGTTCCCATCGCCTATGGAGCCAATGAGAAGGTTGCTGCAATGAGCGCTGCGACTGTCGCGGTCCTGCCTTTTGAAGATAACCGCAATGATCGATCGCACCTTGGCACCAGATATCATCTATGGGGGGGAGAGAGTCACTTCGACCTCTCCAGCGGCACCCTCGGCAAGGTCACAGCGCAGGCCTTTGTCGACTATCTCAAAGAGAGAGGCTGGAATGCGGTTGTCGCCAAAGAAGGTGGGGCAGCGGGAGCAGACGTGACGATCACAGGCCAACTTGTTGAAATTGGCGTGGATGCCAAGAGCAGTATTGGGCAGACGGCCCTTACCGCTAAGAATCGGCTGGTCGTCTACGTGAAAAATCACGCGGACGGCAGCCAGGTCCGTGAGGCCCTTACCAGTGCTGGAACCAGCCAGGTCTTTTGGTTCGATCCAGAGGATGCTCAGGAATTGCTCAACGAACTGTACAACAAGAATTTCGAGAAGTTTATGACGGACACCTCGCTCGACGGCAAGGTCCTCAAGCTTCGGTAAGCCAACATGCAGTCTGTATGATTCCATGTCCCAACTTCAAACCATGTAACGAAAGGAGCGTCAGATGCCTATTAAAGTAGGCGATCCTGTACCAGCCGCTACGTTCAAGCAACTCAGCGCCAACGGTATTGCAAATATCGATACTGCAACGCTGCTAAAAGGGAGGAAGGTCGTGCTCTTCGGCCTGCCTGGCGCCTATACGCCGGTCTGTTCGGCCAACCATCTGCCAGGCTTCGTCGCCAAGGCCGACGACCTCAAGGCTAAAGGCATCGATGACATCGCCTGTATCTCGGTCAACGATCCGTTCGTCATGCAGGCTTGGGGTAAACAGCATGGGGCCGACGGTAAGGTCACGATGCTGTCGGATGCGGATGGCGCATTTACCCGCGCCATCGGTTTGAGTCTTGACTTACCTGAGTACGGGTTGAACGGACGCTCTGAACGGTACTCCATGGTTGTTGAAAACGGGGTGGTAAAAACTATTAACGTCGAGAAGACCGTGCTCGATCACGGAGTCAGCAGCGCCGCCAATTGCATGTTACATACATGAAGAATACATAGTCTGGTGTGTCGTTTAATGTAGTGTCACCCTCATTATCATGGTGAGCCTGGCAACCTATGAGTAACGTGGATCGACGAACACATCGACGGGTTCCAGTCCAGGTGCAGGGGTTTCTGCTCGGAAATTCCCATGAGATTGAAGCGGTTACCTTGGATCTCTCAGTCG
>JABFSG010000087.1 GCA_013140715.1 Nitrospiraceae bacterium | reverse complement strand
ATCGACTCCATGGCAACGGCTGCAGCTTGTCACATAAATTGTCCGTCCGTTGGCCGGATCGCCCAATGAGGACCAGGGAGGAAGGTCCTTGAGTCCCATGCTGCCGGAACAACCAGCTGCGAGAATCTCCGCTAACATACTGAGCAGGATTCCGGCAAGACGCATACTCCACCCTTTCTTTTTCTAGGAACCTGCCAGGAACATGGCAAGTGCTGTGCCATCACAAGCACTAGCCCGCATTATTCATGACAGTTCGTCGTGAAAGGGTGCCAGTGCCTGACGACGCGAATCACAGTGGCGAAAAATACCCCGCAGAGTATCTGGTCACTGTCGCAAGACGCCACAGCCTGGGGGAGGCTAACAGTCGTTCGTCGTCAGTCTTCTGCCTAAACACCTGCGCAGCGACCATTCGACAACCTCGGTCGGAGACTGGCTCCGCTTCCGAGCGGTACCTATCTCCCTTCTTGTTCCCACTCTCTCAGTCTTGCGACACCCGGGCAATTAGTGTATATACGATAATGTGTTTACGTGGGACATTCCGAAGTCCATTGCCAACTTCGAGAAGCATGGCGTTCCATTCGAGGAAGCGGCCACAGTCTTCGGCGATGCCAACGGACTCGACTGGGACGACGTGGCACATTCGCACCAGGAACAGCGGTTCAAGCGACTTGGCCTATCGGTGAGCAAGCGGCTGGTGCTCGTCGTGTATACGGTACGGAGGATGGAACATGAAAAAGAAAAATTTAGGATCATCAGTGCGCGGCCAGCGAGCCGGCGGGAGCGCCAAGCCTGTACCAGACTCACAGATTGATTTCTCGGATATCCCGGAGTCTACAGAGGAAGAACTCCGGCGCGCGCGTCGGGTCGGCAGACCGGCCAGCGGCATGGCGAAGCAGTTGATCGCCATTCGTCTCTCACCGCGGCTGTTAAGCCAGCTCCGAAAGATGGCCGCCAAGCAACGGAAACCCTATCAGTCACTGATTCATGAGCTCTTAGAAAAAGCCGCCAACAAAGCCGCGTAATAATCGTTCTGGTCTATCCGGTCTATCTGGTCTCTTTGGTTCCTCTGGTTGGTTTGCCGATCCAGCCAACAAGACAAACCAGATAGACGAAACAGACCAGATAGACCAGACCCACCAGCTTCATCTCGTATCGAAGCCCTGGCCGCTCTCGTACGAACGCAAATGTACAAGGTCAAGCAACGACCCCGGTGCTTCCCTATCATGAAACGGGGATAACTATTTGGGCGGTTTCTCTATCTGCTTCCGAAGTTTCAAAAGAGACATGGCCAGATGTCGAGCCAGCTGAACTGGTACTGCATTCCCGATCTGAGCGCCAACCTCCTCCTGTGTTTCGCCGTGGAATACGAAATCATCCCTGAATGATTGCAATCGGGCCGCTTCCCGAAGTGAAATCGCGCGATCCTGCTCGGGGTGCCCGTAGCGCCCATTTGAGATACTGAAACACTTGCACGTCAATGCAGGTGCCGGTGCGTCCCAACGCATCCGACCGTATACATCCGTATGCCCAGAGTAAGCCCCGCGATGACAGTCCAACACGAGCTCCTTGGGCCATTGTCTTCGGCTTCCGCCATCGCGCGGAGTCGCCTTGAGACGGAGAAGATTTCTATGGGTAATGCTCGCCGCGCGATGATTTGGGACACTCAAGCTTTGCTCCCCGGCTGCGATACTTGGGAAGTGACTGATGGCATCGCGTACAGTGGAGAAAGGCTTTCCTCCAATACCGTGTGTCGGCTCAGGCAACTCTGGCTTGGCAAACAGACTCGCAATCACAACCCAACGACGACGCGTCTGCGGAACTCCAAAAAGTTTTGCATCAATGACGCCTTCGCTAACTTCGTAGCCAAGAGTTCGGAGTCGTCGAATGAAACGGCGATAAGTGCTATTGCCGGGAAGCCTCACGATGCCAGGCACATTTTCTATGACTACAAACCCCGGAAGGAATTCACCGACAAGCCGACCGAAGTGAGAAAGAAGTGTCTTATCGCGCACATCTATTTCGCGTCTTTGTTTGCTGAACGGCTGGCATGGGGCACAACCGGCGAAAACGAGTTCTTGTTTTTGAATATCACGGATATAGTGCTCTAAGTCTTGCCGCCCAATTTCGCGTAAATCACACGCGAGAAATTTTGCTGGTTTATTGTTGGATTCGTAGGTGCATCGACAGTTCTCATTAATGTCCAATCCTGCGACAACGCGAATTCCAGCATCGAGGAAGCCTCGTGTCAGTCCACCTGCACCACAGAAGAAGTCGACAGCGAACATATCTCTAGGCTTTCGTGCTGGCCTTGATGGTCTGATCAATGGCTTTGGCTAAGGCTTGGACGTCAATGTCTGGGACACCTGGGCGACCTGCAACTTGAAGATAGGCCCATGCTAGTCTTTCACGGAAAGGGCTATCCAGACTCGCGATGCGCGTGAATGGCTTGGTCTCCCCGTCCTTGGTCGCGATATCAGCGTATGGAATAAGCAAAAGTTTCTTCAGGTTTGCAGCCATCAGAGGAATAACATCGGAAAAATTTGGCAAGACCATGAGCCCGGCAACTTGGTCCTTGTTAAGTTCCGAGGGGAGCTTCTCGATGCGCTTCTCCATGGCAATCTGTGTCTTTTCGACAAACTCGCTTACTGGAACGCAATCAGCCACAAGAACATGCTGAAGCGTCTTTGAGCCGTGCCCAATGACAAGGTCACAGGAAGGCGACAAGACTAGGCGATATGACGCAGGTGAATTTTTGTCACCGTTCGCTATCAGAAGCACATCGCCGGTGAGCAAGTCTTTTCCTATGGGTGGACAGATATACTGCTCCCAAGCTTGAAGCTTTTTCAGAGGCTCGGGGGGATGATCTAGAGTCGCAGCCATTCGTCGCCGTACTGCTCGTAGGAGCATGTCGGGCAAATCCGTCTTAGGTCCCCCCATTTTCCAAACGAGAGGACTAACATGCACTAATGTTTCATGAGCGCTCCGGGAGAGTTCGTCACGGATAGTTCGTAGCCCATCGATCTCAGGTTTGAACTCCTTGATGTGATTTGCGACGCGGCCATGGCTTCCCGGCCCTTTGATCTCGTACCGTGCGAAAGGATGATTGATGCTCTTGTACTCTTCAACCTCGTGTCCTGTATGGAATACAACGGGACAGAAATGCTCATTCCATACAGCCTGCCATGCAGGCTTTACTGCATATTCTGGATGCTCCTCAACCTGATCGTCAAAAATATCAAAAACAACTACATCGGGTTTCACGGTGATAATCTTGTTCGGAGCTTCATCAAATTTGGTAACGAAAAAGATTTCCGGTTCGCCAAGTTCACGGCGCAAGGTGTCCGCAAGGCTTTCAGCCATTACCTTGTTGTCCTCTAAAATTAAAATTCGCCAGCTCATATGCCACTCAGTTTGAAGCTTGCGGTAGGTCGAATACGAAAGACGCGCCGCCTAGACGTCCTTCGTCCAAGATGCGAAGCTTTCCACCATGGCCTTCAACGATTTCACCGGCAACAGTCAATCCCATCCCAAATCCGTTCGGTCGATGGGTAAACCCAGGCCAGAATACCTTCTCGTGGTCCGTCTTTGGAACACCTGGACCAGAATCGTGAACTCCGCATTCGATACGTCCATTGATATGGCCGGATGAGGAGTCGATCCGTAAGAGTCGTTGGCGTTTATCTGGAAGTCGATCAACCCAGTAGAGCGCGTTATCGAGCAAGTTAATGAACACGGCATACAATTCTCCCGGATCCGTCTGAACCTCATCGTGACCACGAAGTCGCAGTTCGATTATCATCTTGCGCCGGTCAATCTCTTGTTTCCTGGCCTCCAGACATGTGTTTACTGTCTCCTTCAATGATGCTTTGCGCTTCCCGCGTG
Source organism: Nitrospiraceae bacterium (assembly GCA_013140715.1). Classification (GTDB taxonomy): domain Bacteria; phylum Nitrospirota; class Nitrospiria; order Nitrospirales; family Nitrospiraceae; genus Palsa-1315. Next base: position 3,438 of record JABFSG010000087.1, on the reverse strand, counting down.
TGAAGCTGCGATTTGCAAGAGGCCGGAACCGCTCCGCAAGCCGCTGCAATGATGCTAAGGCGCTCTCCGCCAATTGGAGCGTGCGCCGGATAGGTTCAGGATCTTCGCCTGTCTTTGCCCAATGCGCCTTCAAGACTTGGATAAACTCGTGAATAATTGAGGTATTGTTTCCAACTTCATGTACGAGTTGTTGCGAAAGTAATCCAATGGTCGCTAGACGGCTGTAATGACTGAAGGTACGCTCGATTCTCACCCGAGTTCTTTGCAGTTCTTCATCGAAACGGGTGAGGAGGGGCAATACTTCTGAGGCGCTGGCTTTCTCTCGAATCAGATCCTGCGTATCTCTTACGAGCTTGTCAGCGTTGAGGGCCGCAAGGAGTTCTGTTGGTTCAGGCTCTTTTTTGGCTCGGTCCTGGTCACGTTCGTTTTCCAGAAGAGACACTGCATATTGAAGCAGCGACTCAAATTCTTCGACCTCTCCGTTTCGTGCCAATCGTTCACGATCGCTCGTATCGGCTATGCCGGGATTCGAGTCCGCACTGATACTGACATAGCCAACGATCTGGCTTGTGCTGAGGCGCGAACCAACTTTACTGACTCGGCGGAGATCAAGGCCAAGCCAATCGCGTGTATTTTCAGACTTGGGCAGGACAAGTACATTATCTCGGTAAAGGGATATGCCCTTGAACGCTCGGATTTCACTCCGGACGGCCGACTTCTTTCGAAGGTCAAACTGTTGAACGGCCTCGCTGACACTCTCGGGATCTAAGTCCCAGGCACGAATCTCGAACGAAAATGGCCCGCAAGACTGTTTGGTGTCACCCAATCGTGCCCGTTTCAAGGAAAGCTTTAGATCTTCCAGCACTATGCCCCATCGCTTCTCCTTTCTTACTGTTCTCCCTGAGCCGGAAAATGGTTTATACGCATAGCTATAGGTGAGCTTCCCATCGGCACCGAAACTGCCTTCAATCCGGTAGACAGGATTTTCGAGGAGGTCGGACGGTTCGATCTCAGTAGGTTTTGAGTCCGCACCAGGCCGAGTCAGAAGGATTGTAAACTTGTCGAATTTCTCGAATGGTGGGTTCAGACGAGACAAGCCTTCCTGAAGTTCATCAATTTTATTCTCAGGCGCGCCAGATTTCCTATCCTCCCAGTCAGAGTTCAGGTCAAGAATCCGCAGCCGTGTTCCTGATTCATTTTTTAGTTCGCTTCCATTCTTTTTGTGAATCGTGATCGCGCAGTCTTTCAGAGATGCTGCCTTTGAGAGGTCGACCCATGAAACGCCCACTTGCCAGCATTCGCCATCTTTTGTCTTTGTCAACATCTCCAGGCGCCTACCAAGTCGTGCAGAAGAAAGTCGTCCCAAACCCTTCGAACCGGTTACCCGGCGAGACTTACGCCCACGCTTTGACGTGGTTTCTTGTTCGCGAAACGGTGTCGCGACAAGGCACCAGACATCCTCGATGATCTGTCTTGTCATGCCAAAACCATCATCCTCAATTTCGAGCATTGGACGACCGGCAGAATCAGTGGCGAATCGTACGTCCACACGCGTTGCAAAGGCGTCGTAGGAATTCTTGACTAATTCAATAACTGCGACGATGTCGCTCGTTACCAAGTCTGCTCCTAAGGCAGCAAAAACACGAGGATGCATGGCGAACGGAATCTTCGACTGTTCGCTCCCCGCTATCTCATCCTTGTCTTTTGGCATATGCTTTCCCGGCAACCTGGGTTGAATGTCAGCACGAATAAAGATAATAGAGGTGTTATTCAAACAAAACAATGCGTTCGACGATTCTGGCTTCGGAGGAGTAGTCTGCATCAGGTGACGGAACTTGTAAAGCCGGTGCCACACCAGGAAACTGAATTATGGCTGACATATACCCCGAGGCAAAGCGCTCACAAATAATGTCTCGTATCCGAGCGCGTGGAAACATTAAGACTGAGCTCGCGCTGGCGAAACTTCTCCGACAGCATCGCATCATTGGCTGGCGTCGCCATCTCAAGCTGTTTGGCAATCCGGACTTTGTCTTTCGGAAGTATCGCCTTGCAATATTTGTGGACGGCTGTTTCTGGCATGGCTGCCCGAAGCACGCGTCTCAACCCACGACTAACCGCACATTCTGGGAAAAGAAGCTGCTCCGCAATAAGGATCGTGATCGGTTGGTGACCCGAACTTTAAGAAAGCTCGGGTGGCATGTTCTCAGGATATGGCAGCACGAACTAACCGGCAAGAGCGTAGATCGATGTGTGTCGAGAATCAGGCAGGTACTGGATTGCAGCTCGACTGAAACCTAAAAAACATGACAAGAAAAATGGGTCGGGAATACTTTCTAGCCGCACAGACCACCGTTTCTCTATCTTCTCCATTGGGGGCGGGCTAGAGGGTCTCCCACTGCGCATGTTCAACGAGGGGCTTCCGAGACCGCGCGTTGCACAAGCACAGAAGACCATCTAGTCTGCCCTCAATCCCCCCTACAAGCTCGCTCGTGATCTCTTCAGGGATGGGGGCTGATTGATCTTCCACCTCGTGCATCCATGACGAAGATCGAGGCCGAGGGTTCCGGATGAAGGGGCATGGGAAAAAACTGCTGAGGACAGAAGGATCTGCTCATGCCTTGAATCCGATGCGGCGGGATTTCGGTGTCGGCGGCTCCATGAGCTGACGGATGGCATCAAACAGCGATCGAATCCGTCCATCATGCCTTCCCACTTTTCGCTCAAGTTGCTCCAACTTCGTCGCCAAGGTCTTATGGCTTGCTGCAAACTCTCGCAGCTTCACAAAGGCCCTCATAATCGCGACATTCACATGGATGGCCCGTTTGCTTCGGAGAGCACTGGAGCGCATGGCAATCCCTTGTTCCGTAGATGCCCTTGGCAGCTTCCTGGTCCCTCCCCAACTTGATGTTCCAAATTGGAACTTCAAGTCGTTGAACTCTGAACGTGCCAACTGGAGCATGAAATCATCGGGGAATCTATCCAGATTCCTCGATACCGCCTTATTGAGATCCCTGGTTGAGACGCCATACATTGCGGCCAAGTCTCTATCAAGGATAATCTTGAGGCCGCGAAGCAAAGAATAGTTTGCTCTATTCGTTCGCTCGGAAAAACCGCACTCATGACTCTCTCCTCTGATCGCAAAAACTCTTCTCTCGCCCGCTTAGAGATACCCTGTTCAAGGCATGAAATCAAACGAACGGGTTTCTGAAATGGTTGTATTTGCACAGTATTGAGGCAGGGAGCTGGGACTCCCGGAGTGGCGAATAGCAGGGGAACAAGAACGGATAACCTACGGCCTTTCTCACTTGAGTGAGGCTGGCCTCTCACTGCGCGCGTCCACGAATGCTGGTTCGTCTGGTCTATCTCGTCTATCTGGTTTGTCTGGTTGATCGGACTGGAAACTCATCCAGAAAAACCAGACAGACCAACCCGTGCGCG
>JABFSG010000085.1 GCA_013140715.1 Nitrospiraceae bacterium | reverse complement strand
GGATCGCGCCATCGAAGCCGGCCATACCTGTGTCCTTGTCGGGATGGAACGATTCAAGGGCCTCTCGGATCACAATCTGGCCTATCGCGTGAAAGCCACCGAGAACGCCATCGCCTTCGCCTGACGACACGCACGTGCCGGTCTGAAGAAATTGTACTGCGCCCTAAACAAGAGCAGTTACTCCGTCTGCTGAGAGATCGGAAAAGTCCGACACCGCAAGAAATCTGCGACAGCACGGGGTGTCGCAGCAAGGAGCAATGAATGTACTCAAGCCCTTGCTTGAAGCTGGCCTCATCCAACGGGTCGGAACCAGAAAGTCAGGGCGCTACATTCTTTCGTGATGTGCCGATAGAGAAACGCTTGCTGCTGAATCAGTGGCAGGTGTCATGAAGGTGTCAGATCTGACGGCGATATCGCAGTATCGGCCTATGCCATTACGACCAGCACATAATACGTCAATACCGCGACGAGCCCAAGGACAGCGGCTAATACGACCCACTTGAAGGATGTTTTGAATTCAGTCTGCATATCATTTCTAGACTTATCAAATAGATCCATACGTCACCTTCTCGTTATATTCTGTGCCTCGACCGGACTTTCGTTTTTATCCGTGGGCAGCGGTCCACCCACAGCCCATGCTATGCGCGAAAGGGCATATTCGCAAGAGGCCTGTCGGCTTCTGGAAAGGAGGCCACAGAGGGGGCCTCGCTTATCAGAATCTGCCAGTAAGGTCCGAGGCCTGCTCCATCTCTTTCACCCGCTCTCGGCGCTGGCATAGTATTGCCGAACATTTAGCTGGAAGAATCGTAGGTACTGCCCTCGTTCCAGAGGCAAATATCTTCCACAGCCTGCTACAGTCACCTGCCTGCCGATATTGGAGCCTGGCTCATGGGTGGCGCTTTCGAAATAGAAGAGGGGGACAGCGGATCTGTTCGGGACCGTGCGAATATCGTACGTGTTGCCTCCATTGCTTTTCTGTGTTCTCTGGCCCTCTCGTGGCGCGCCTATATTCCTAGCCTGAGAATTTTTGCATTGTCGCCGGTGATTGACGCTCTGGGCTCAACGCCCGTCTGGGCTGACTGGTCTATACTGATTCTGACTGTCGGGTGTTTATGCTGGCTGGTTGTGACACCGTTGCAACGAGCGCCGGCCTTGGGAGTCTTGGCCTGTACAGCGTTTTGGGTCTTGCAAGATCTCCTGCGCTTTCAACCCTACACATACATGTATGTCTTCACAATTGTGGTAGCGGTATTTTTTTCATCGGGCAGCCTCAACGCCCTGAAAATTATGGTGGCCAGCGTCTATCTGTGGGGAGGGGTTCACAAGATCAACGCGACGTTCTTTTTCAAGACCTTTCCCTCGTTGATTGAACCCTTCTATACATTTCCCACCGAGCCGTCTCTGGTTGCCGCTTTGATCGCTCTCGCCATTTTTCTGGTGCCTCTATTCGAGGCGGCAATTGGGCTGTTGTTGTTTTTCCCTCGTCACAGGCGGCTCGCGACAGTGATGGCACTCACTATGCTTGTGGTGGTACTTGCCTGTCTCGGTCTGGACCGTGAGGCATGGAACCTGATCGTATGGCCATGGAACGTCTACCTTTTCTTGCTCGTCTTCAGGCTGTTTTACAAGCCTGCCGCAGTCGATGATAGGATCCGGTTCCGGTTGGATATGCCCACGCTTGCTACGATTGCGTTATTTACCGTCGCCCCTGCCTTTGCTCTTATCGGCTGGATGCACTCATATCCGGCCTTTAAACTCTATTCAGGGAACACCAAGAGAGCGGAAGTAATTTTTGCTCAGGATGAAAATGTGGCGCACCTGCCGAATAATCTTGGGACGTTGGTCGGCCGTGCACAGACCCTATCCTTGGTCGACTGGACGGCGCATGAGTTTGGGCTTGTCGTCTATCCGGAGTCGTACGTATTTCAACGGGGGGCGAAGGGCTTATGTCCCTATCTGAGTGATCGGCGACAGGCAACCTTGCGTATTTATGACCTGCCGGTTTTTTATAGCATCGACAGAACACACCAGGATTTCCCCTTATGTAAGACTGAACCGAACTAGGAATGACTTCAGAGACGGCCTTAGTTCCATCCTGAGTCATGCTTACTTTGTCGAGGTTGGCCTGCTTGTTCTGGTTCCAGGGCGTAGGGGGATGAGACGTTGTCGTGTCAGGACTGTTCATACTGCAGAGCCTTGAGCTGTTCTTTATAATGTCCTCCATGTCACAGGGGGGGAGAGAATTTATACCGGCTAGCTGGCTTCGTAATCCCCATTTCATGACGGTGTTCCCGGGCTATTGGCCTCGCCCTGGCCTCCTTGCCGGCATCCCGACCGAATCACGATTATTTACCACCGAGCCTCAGACCCAGTTACTCGGCTACTGCCATTGGCAGCCCCACCGCACCGCTTGCCAGACCCTGGTGCTTGTGCACGGCCTGGAAGGCTGCTGCGAGTCGCACTATATGCGTGGCATTGCGGCGAAGGCCTTTCGCGCCGGTTGCAATGTCATCCGGATGAATCAGCGGACTTGTGGCGGGACCGAACACCTGACGCCGACTCTCTATAATCTCGGCTTGAGCCAGGACTATCGCGCTATCGTCCAGGAATTGGGGAATGTGGATGGACTCAATCGCATTTGGTTGGTCGGCTATTCCATGGGAGGGAACCTGATCCTGAAAGCAGCCGGAGAAGCAGGTGGGTCAGAATCCGCCTTGGCCGGTACGGTTGCAGTCTGTCCAAATATCGACCCCCCGAAATGTGTCGAGGCCTTGGAAGAGCCGCGCAATTGGATCTATCACAGGCATTTTCTCGTGGAATTGAAAGCCCGATTGCGGAGAAAAGCTGCGTTTTTCCCCGGCAAGTGGGACCTCACCGACCTCGATAACATCGACCGGCTCAGGGACTTCGATGACCGGTATACCGCTCCAGACGGAGGGTATGCGGGTAGTACCGACTATTATGCTCGGACCGGGGCGCAGCATGTGCTCGATACCCTTGCCGTTCCCACCCTCATTATCACAGCCCAAGACGATCCCTTCATTCCCTACAGGATGTTTACGGAGCCGCAGATTCAGCGACATCCGAAGATTCGTGTGCTCGCGCCGCGTTATGGGGGCCATTGCGGGTTCTTTCACAGGAGCGATAACGGAGAAGATTCCTATTGGGCGGAAAATCGGATCATAGACTTCGTGCAGGGACAAAGGTGAGGATGCTTTGCACGTAGAATACTGCTCAATCTTAGCAGGCGATCTGTGTTAAAAATATCCTGAGAGAATCAGTTGCCAAGGACGAGCATGCAGGCAGAGCTACGACAGGTCTATGACAGGGAGATGAAGGCGGCGAGCGAGGCTTACGCTGAGGATAATCTGGATAAAGCGTTTTTTCACCTCGAGCGGGCGCATATCCTCGGCCAATCGTTCACATTGCCTCATGCAAAAGCCCATTGGTGGATGCTGAAGGTTGGTTTGAAGCGCCGGGACTTCACAGAGATTACCGGCCAGGTTCTCAGGATTCTTGGGGCCTTGAGCTTCACGCGGATCTGGGTGCCGGTGGGAAATACCGGCGGGGCGCATGTGCCTCCTTTTCAATCGATGCCCATCCCGGAAGAATTTCGGTCCCTGTTGCAGAAACGTGGACGCAATTAAAGACTTTCCAACAAAACGAGAGATTTTCGTGATAGAAACGAACATGCTTACGGCAAACAGGGCTTGGACAGTAACCCGCCTCTTATGCCGCATGGGAGTAGCAGAAGCAGAAGAAATGGCCGTATAGCGATCGGGAGTCACTCGCTCCTGCTCTCAGTACTACCGATAGGGTTGAAAGGTCGATCGATGATTCGGTATTTGGGTTTCGCGGTATTCTTGGTCATGGCTTTTGCAACAGTCGCATCAGCGGCCTCCCTTGAGGAGGCAGAATTTGCCTATGATCGCGGTGACTATACACAGGCAGCCCGACTCTATCGTCCATTTGCGGAGCAAGGAATTGCGTCGGCGCAATTCAGCCTGGGTGTGATGTATGCCAGGGGACAGGGTGTTCCACAGGACTATCAAGCGGCGCTCAAGTGGTTTCATAGGGCGTCGGAGCAGGGTCATGCATCGGCGCAGGACAACTTGGGCCTGATGTATGAGAGGGGACGGGGCACCAGGCAGGATTTCGTTCTCGCTCACATGTGGTCCAGCGTCGCTGCTGCAGCGTTGAATGGCGAAGATGGGAAGGTAGCCGTGAAGCGTCGAGACTACGTCGCCTCACAGATGACAGCTTCGCAGATCGAGAGGGCGCAGGAGATCGCACGGCGCTGTCAGGACACAAAGTTCAAGGAGTGCGAGTAAGGAAGAGACCGCAGTCACCTGCGTCGGGGGGGCGCAGTATGGCCCCCCCCTTTCGGTACTTAACGCATGTGATCCGAACCAGGGTTTACGATGATCGGCACGTTTGATTTCTCCGGCACGATCACCATCTTGGAGTTGGGACTGTCGTATAACTTGTATTTGAGATAGTCCTGCGTAAGGGTTTTTGTGATGGTCTCCTGCGCCTGAGCCTGTCCGATAGCCCGGATACGAAGCCCCTCTGCTTCACCCTCAGCTCGAATCTTGATCGCATCCCCCTCGCCTTTCGCCCTGGTGCGGGCAATCTCGGCATCCTTGGCCGCAATGATCATCTCAAATTCCTTTTGTTCCTTTTCCTGCTCCTTTGCTTGTTTGTGCTCGATGGCTTGCAACACCATTTTTGAAAACTCGATTTCGGACAGGGCCACACTGTAGGTATTGAGGTGCCGCCCCTTGAGCGATTCGACCATCACCGCTTCAATCTTGTTTCCGATTTCACTGCTTCGCTCCGGGAGTGTCACCATACTGTATTGAGCGACGACGCCCCGCACTGCCGACAAAAATTGCGGCCTGACAAGCTGCTGGTACCAATTGTGTCCCACTTCCTGAGCGAGAAAATAAACTTCATCGGGGATGGGGCTCATGGTGATCGCTACCCGCAAGGTCACCGAGAGATCGTCGGCGGTCAAGGCATCGATCTTTTCAGTAAAACTCTGATAGCGGACATCGTACTCAAACACATCGTTCCACGGTGCGCGCCAGTAGAATCCGTTCTTGAGCGATTCCTTCTCGAGCCCCCCCGACAGTGGATACCAGCGGAGACCTCTCATTCCCGGATCGATGGTCCTCCCGCACCCGTTCAACAATAACAGCATCGGTATCGCCAGGGCGACCATGTGATAAAACGCTAATCGCTTCATAGGCCCTCCTTATGATAGTTGGCGGTCTTTCTCCGCTAGTGACTGCAGTCGCTTGTCGGACAGCGGCGTTTCTGTAGATCCGGCTGAGCGACCTTCGCATGGGCTTCAGCCAGACGTTCTAGTTCCTGAGCCGATTCCGCATAGTACTGAGAGAGTTTTCTGGCTCCGCTGACCCAGTCCGATTCGGGGCCGAAGAGATGCTCATACCGGACAGCGCTTTCGGCATGCTCGGAAGCTTTCTCCCGTAGATCCACGATCTGACTCCGGTAGTAACCGACGATCGCGGCCTGATCCTGCGATGGATCGAAGGAGTTCATCTCAATCGTTTCGACTGGCTGCGCGCACCCGGCAGCGGAGAGCAAACACAGAACGATCAGACCACCCCATCTGACCTTGTGAGAATGTGCCGTATGCCATAGATTCCTCATACGTGTCCTCCCCTCAAACTATCCCCGCTGATGCCAGCGCGTGGCGTCGATTGATTATGGAAAAGACTGGCGCAATGCATCCAACAGCCTTCAAGAACACTGTCGATTTTATTATTTCTCCGATAACAGCCTACCCCTGCGCCCCCTCTCTCTGCAAGGCCGTCTCCAGAGGCTCAAATTGCCCTGTAGAGTCTTCGAACGTGAAGACTTCCGCCTTCTCCGGACCTGTTGCCCTGTCGGCGGAACGGAACGCTGCGGTTTGGTGTGCCCTCCTGGCTCTTGCACCGCTCAATGCCGCCCCCATAAAATGAAGAAGCGGCGGTGGTGGCGCAGGAACGAGAAGAATGGCCCATGGGGTCGGTTGAGGTGGGGATGAGTTTGTTGAAGACAGATCAAGGATGCAGGTGAGCAAATCAGTGAAACATAGGATGGCCAGACTCGGAGTCTGGTTCATGCTTCTTCTGCTGGCGCCGGCTAATCTGACTCTGGCAGCCGAGGTTCAGCTGCATATTCCTCCGCTGTTTCAGGAACGCCCGAGTTGGTGTTGGGCAGCAGTTGGAGAGATGGTCTTCAAATACTACGATGTTCCGGCTCTCCATCGGACGGCCTATCAGTGCGGGATCGTGCACAGTGGAAACCTCTGCAAGGGGACACCCGATTGCGTGGACTGCGAGCTTTCGGCTGTTGATGAGGCCGCTGTCGTGAACATGCTCCAACAGTATTCTGTGATGGCCACCCGTGAGGGTAAGGCCGGAGATATCGTACTGACTGCGCAGTTGAAGGATGGGAGCCTTACCGAGGAAGAAGTGAAAAAAGAAATCGATGAGGGCCGCCCCGTTATTGTCGGGCTGTCACCGAGAGGGTTCAAGGTGGACGGGATTCGTCAACATATGGCCCTCATCGTCGGTTACGATACGAGCTCCGACGGCCTGATGCTCACCGTAAACGATCCGTTCCCCTTCGAAGACATGGTCTTTCTCTGGATCGGAAGTCCCTATGTCACCGCACACGCAATAGAAGATGGCGATGGCCGATATCAGGTCGGGTACGAAGCCTTTCGTTCAAAGCTCAAGTGGACTCAGACTCTGTACCGGATGACCTGCGCAGGCGCCGGTTGCCCGCCCGATAACCAGCAAGTTGCCGATGGCTCAGCCGGAAAGGGGGACCGCGAGGTGATTCACACCGTTCTGGCTGAATCCTCCGAAGACTTCAAAAATTTAAGAACGGGACACAAAGCGGTTGATGTCGAGACCGGGACCACATGGCAGTCGACCGTTATGTTCTCCGGCGCCAAGCAATGTCTGGTGAGGGATAAAGACGGTCATGGTGGAGCGAGGTGGAGTTGTGCCTATAGGTTTGCGGACAGATTGGAAGCGGATAAGGCGGTTGTGGATATCGTGAATCGGTTGCGGAACAGCCTGCCTGAAGGTTGGATCGGAACGGACCTTGATGTGGATTCTGAAACAGAGGTCTATACCAGGACAGATAAGTTTGCTGCATCGAAACCCGGGACTCGTTCAGCGGTGACTCTGTACTTCATCGATGCGAAGAAGGATGGACGGGTCACAATTCATCTCTCCGTAGAAAATAAATAGCGCCAAATATCTACGGGTTTCCTACGGTTGACCGAACGACCGTACGTATCGCAGTACCTGCCAGGCTTCTTCTTCCGTCAGGATCAGGGGAATAAAGGAAGCCATCGCGGTCCCCTTGCTGCCGTGCTTCAAGATCCAGAACAGCTCTCCATCGGTCCGAGCCGCTTGCCACTCCTTGTCGGTGAAATTTCTCGGCAAGGGCCCTTTAAAGCTCCCCTGATCGATATCCGATCCGAGCCCCTTCCCGTCCTTGCCATGGCAGGTGGCGCAGAAGGCCTTTCCGTGAAAAATGGCTTTCCCCTTTTCGATATTCTCAGACGTGGCATCAAAGGGGTTGCTCCAGGTCTTGGCTTCTTCGATCTTGTCGGTCGGCACCCGTGGCCTGAGGACCGCGTCATCGGCCCCGAAAGCCGGAGGCCCCCATGGGCCGAGCGCTGCCGCCATGCAGACCATGAACAGGACATATAGATGCATTCGCTCCACCTCGCATTTCGCAACGGTCATCGACCCTGGCCACACGCAGGGACCAACCCGGTCCAACCAGGACAAGGCTGGCCCCCTGTTGATCCTACTTGTCAGAATACCCAGTGAACTTGTGTCCGAGGGACTGCGGGATACTCACGGTGCCGTCAGGAAATTCCTGACCATGTGGCCACAGGTGATAGATCACACCGTCTGTCCCTGCTGCGATATCCGCCACTTTAGCGGCCTGGTCAGCCGGCATATCGAGGATTTGGACACGGCCCGTCGCGACTTCTACTTTATGATCGTGGAAATACCGGTGCCACTGTATGGCGGGGAGCTTTCGTGTCAGGTCTTTGGCGACAAAATACTCGACCCCCACCAATGGGGCCTTCGGATCAGTCGATTCGAACAAGAGGCACTGAAGAATCTTGTCGGAAATTCCCTTACAGTAATGATGGAACGGGCCGCCCACTGTGCCGTCCGTCATCATGTGGGGGGCCTGCACATGCAGCTCATATCCGACGGCAGGGCTTGTGGGCTCCCCGCTTACAGCCTTCTGGGGCGCGACTCCGCTACATCCGATGATAGCAATCGCCACGGCGGCGAGCAGTCCTTTCTTCATCACAACGTACCTCCTACGGTTGGGGTTGGGAAACAGTGATCTTCACCTGCTATCCAGGCTGACATGGCCTGTCGCCATCTGACTGGCTGTATGAGACACGGAGTTATAAAAGGGTTCAACAATCTTTTGCAGAGGATTATCTGACTAGGGTCGATTTCATCAGGCTATCGGCCTGAGGAGGAGAGAATCCCTGGTAGCCGCGGTGGCGTTCCGCGAGTTCCAGTACAGAAAATGCCTGGCCGTCGATCATTTCCGGCAGCGTGAAAATTTGCCGCAACTGGCCGCCGCGGGCGCCGACGATCTGACCGGCGAAGACTATCCCCTGTGACTTTAATCGTTCAATCGCCTGCTCGATGTCTTCCACGCGCACCGCCACATGATGGAACACCCGGTCGCCGAATGTCTTGACCCAACCAGGGATAATGCTGGTGCGGCCTCGATCGTCGGGATAGGCTTGATCCACGAAGAGCGCGGGATATCCGACTTTCCGATAGACCTTAGCGTACCAGTCTTCGTACTCGATGGTTTCACCATACTCATACCCGAGCTTCGTGTATTCCTCAGCACGCCGGTCGATATCCAAGGTCCGTAGCGTCAAGTGGTCTGCGACCGGGTAGAAACCGACACCCGCCTCGTCCAGCAACCTCCGCAGCACCTTGGCTGCCCGATTCTTTGATACATAGTCCTCAATCATTCTGGCGATCAACGCATCCAACTCAATACCTGGTTCCATGATCCACGCTCCTTGTTGCTCAGGCACGGACACGATCAGCCGAACTGAATGCCTTGGGCCAACGGCAAACCGTCACCCCAATTGGTTGTGTTCGTCTGCCGCCGCATATAGGCTTTCCATGCATCCGATCCGGCTTCGCGTCCACCGCCTGTTTCCTTCTCGCCACCGAAGGCGCCGCCGATTTCCGCCCCGGACGTGCCGATGTTCACATTGGCGATCCCGCAGTCGCTGCCGGCAGTAGAGGTGAACCGCTCGCTGCTCCGCACGTCGGACGTAAAAATAGCCGAAGACAAACCTTGAGGGGCCGCATTCTGCAAGGCGATGGCCTCGTCGAGCATCGTGAAGGGCATGATATAGAGAATTGGGGCAAAGGTCTCGCGCTGGACGACGGGCCACTGGTTCTCCGCTTTCACGATGGCCGGTTCCACGAAATTTCCCGGTCGATCCAGTACCTGTCCGCCATAGAGGACTGTCCCTCCCGCCTGTTTCACCTCTTCGAGAGCCTTCCGATAGCCCTCAACTGCACCGTGATCGATCAGGGGGCCCATGAGTACTCCTGGCTCCAACGGGTTGCCGATGCGGATCTGTTTGTAGGCCGAGATCAACTTTCCGACCACTTCATCGTAACGAGACCTATGGACGAACAGCCGCCTGGTCGTAGTACAACGTTGGCCGGCTGTGCCGACTGCGCCGAATACGATGGCGCGGATCGCCAGGGAGAGGTCTGCTGTCTGGTCCACGATGATGGCGTTGTTTCCGCTCAGTTCCAGAAGTGTTCGCCCCAGCCGTTGCGCAACGGTCGAGGCCACAGATCGACCGACCGGTACGGACCCGGTGAATGAGATCAATGGGAATCGATTGTCCCGGACCATCGTCTCCGCCATGGTCTTCTCGGCCGTCACGATCAGCGAGAAGATTCCCCGGTAGCCCTGCTGCTCCATCACTCGGTTGCAGAGGCGCTGTACCGCGATCGCACAGAGCGGCGCTTTCGGCGAAGGCTTCCACACAACCGTATTTCCGGCGATTGCGGCCAGAAAGGCGTTCCAGGCCCAGACTGCGACGGGAAAATTGAAGGCGGTGATGACGCCGACCGGTCCGAGCGGATGCCATTGCTCCGACATCCGATGTTGCGGCCTCTCGGAATGCATCGTCGTTCCATACAACATTCGCGACTGGCCTACGGCAAAGTCCGCCATATCGATCATTTCCTGGACTTCGCCGTCCCCCTCCGCCTTGATTTTGCCGACTTCGAGAGACACGAGCGAGCCAAGTAAATCCTTCTGCTCCCGCAACGCAACGCCGATCAGGCGGACAAGTTCCCCTCTCTTGGGGGCCGGCACGAGCCTCCATTGCTGAAAGGCTGCGACAGACTCCCGTAGGATCTGCTCATAGTCGTCGGTTGAACAGGCACGAATCTGCGCGAGGGTTTCGCCGGTCGCCGGATTCACCGATTCCAATAGTGGTGTCTGTTTGCCGGAAGCCCACCAATGGGTCCCGGTGCTGCCACCGGCGTTAATATCGCTCAGGCCCAATCCCTTCAGAATTTCCGAGGCAGCCGTCATCGATAGCAGGCTCCAAACCGATTCTTGAGCACGTCTTGTAACAGAAACGATTCCTGAGTCACGAACCCCTTGTACCGTTCGGGCGTTGCCAGCACGAGATCCACCACCGCACAGAGGCTTGAGGCAGTTGTCATTTGAATGGCCGACCATAGTTTTCTCTTAATGCATTGGGGATAGATCTTCTTCACGTAGTTTTCTTCGAACAGGGCGCCTTCTCTCGTTCCCATCACGGAGGCATAGATCAGCACGACGTCTTGTAATGTCTGGGGAACCGCCCGTTCGAGAATTTTCTTGAGAGTCTCACGATCCTCATTCAGCTTGAGATCCTTCATTAAGAGATGGATTTTCTCGCAATGGCCGGGATACCGGAGAGTCTTGTAGTTCATGGTCTGGACTTTTCCCGCATAGGTATCGGCCAACGTGCCCAATCCTCCGGAGGTGTTGAACGCTTCGTACAGGAGCCCATCCACCTCGATCGTTTCATACCCTTCGAGAGGCTGGAGCGGCACCTTCTCTCCCCCCTCAATCCCATAACAGATGTTGCCGTACTCGTTGATTAACCCATCGGTGGACCAGGTCAGCGAATACTTGAGAGCATTGCTTGGATGAACGGGTAAGGCCCCGACCCGCATTTTGACCGTATCCACCCTATCGAAATGAGTGATCAAGTCGTGCGCTGCGATACTGATGAATCCGGGGGCCAGACCGCATTGCGGGACAAAGGCTTGCGGCGAGTCGGTGCTCAGGACTTTGACCTGGTTGGTGACCTCGACGTCCTCCGTCAGGTCGAAATAGTGCAGCCCATGTTCCCGAGCCAACCCAGCGACGACGGGGTTGCAGAAATAGGGGAGGCCCGACAGGACCGCATCGAATCGATGCCCTTTCAGATGGGCGCTGATCGCATCTGGGTGTCGGGCGTCGAGAAGTAAGGGGGTTACTCGCGAGAGACCCAGGTCTTCGACGAACCGCTTGGAAGCATCGTGGCTGACGTCACCGAGGGAGACCTCATAGTCTCCGCTTTCTGACAAGAGGCAGGCAATCAGAGAGCCGATCTTTCCAGCGCCGAGAACGAGCACACGATACATCGTCGACCTCACTACGTATTAGTATACTCCTGCACAAGCAGGATGCGAAAAAAACTAGATCGGCACCCGAGAGTTTCGAGGTGTGCGCAGGTTCAAAGTATGAGGTTTCCCCGAGTAGAAATTATTCATAACTCGTTGATCTTATGTAACACATCTCCCATGAAGCGAGGTAGGACTTTGTGGTACGCTAACAACCGAACAGGAGCAGCGGTGATGTTGCGCATGCCTTCTCGAGTCGTCTTTCCGTTCGGTTATCGGATTTCCGTTCGCCAGCTGTCCGATACGGACATGGACCGTCGCGATCCGAATGCCGACGGCATCTGGGATGACGCCACCAAGACAATTTACCTTCGCAAGCGTTTGCCCGTAACCAGGCGACGCTATATTCTCGCCCATGAACTTGGCCATGCCTGGCTCGACTGGCAACACCGGCATCTGGATAACGGCAAGGCCAAGACCTAAGCTCAATTATTCATGTCGGTTCATTTCGAATTGCCCGCACAACGTTCTTCGTGAAGGGTATCTCGCTATTCGCGCGGGACTTGTGAGACGCGCGAGAGACGCGGGACTGGTCTGAAGTTTCATCTTCGCGCGTCGCGCCTATGCAGGTAGGCAAAACACATAACCAAGGAGGATCTATGACCGCTACACGAACGACGTACATCTTTGTGATTGCCGCGTTCCTGCTCGGATTTGGCTTGGGAGGGGTGTCGTTGCATGTCGCCTCAGCTCAAGGTCTCTTCGGTCTAAAAACTTCAATTAGCCAGATCGGGAGTGCGTTGGTCGAGATGCAGAAGAACGTGGATGCGCTCCAAAAGAACATGGCCACGATCAAGCAGGCCAAAGATCAGTTGGCTTCTCTGTCGCCGGCTGGCGGGGAGGCTATCAAGAAAGAAGGTGAATCCCTGAAGCAGCTCATCCCAGGGTTAGGCCGATAGGAGCTGCATGGGCGGTTCGATAGAAGGGTATAGGGCGGCCGTGCCTTATGTCTTTAGTTTTTCAAAGACACCGAGCGGCGTATAGAGGGCATGCCGCCAACTCATGGGTCCGAAGGAAAAGAACGTATAGGCCCAGATTGCAATATCGGTGATGCTGCCCCATTGAAACGTTCCCTTCCACAGTGGAAGCAGGGCGAGGGCGATACCGACCAGTCCAACCGCACGCAGCAGAATGCGCCCGGCAGTCAACCGAAGGAGGGAGAGCACAGCGGCTCCTATAAGGGTGCCGGCAAATAGATCCGACAATAGGAGTTGCCCCTCGGTCCCTTGCGCATTCACAAAGTGCGAGGCTCCCAACCAAAGGAGGAGGCCGTGAAAGCCCCACCAGGTGATCGTTCCAAGCAGCACATCTCTTTTCGCGGTCTCCATCGAACAGCCCTCATCTAGCCTGGTTACGGGTGGCAGTCTTTCAGCCCGTGAATGCGATTGTATGATCGATATGATGGCTATAACTCTAGGAGTAGCCACGGAACTCATACAGACCTATTGCCCCGATTGGGTTTGAGCAATATAGCAGAAACCGATAGCGAAAGTGGCAAGTAGTGAAAGCGCCATTATGGCCAAGCCGGCTGGCGGTGGGAGAATCAGGTTTTGTCTCTGGCAAGCTGCCGCCCGTATGTCACCGGCGTTTCACGCTTCGCGAACGACGAGGGACGAAGGTTTCTCATCGTAGCGGCGCGTCGATCGCCGGAGAGGGCTCATGAATATTGCGGATGGGATAGCTGTTCCCGGATCCGTTCAATCGAATGCAACAAGGCTTGATGGGTTCGGCACCCGGCAATGAGCTTCGCATCGGAGACTGTCACCGGTTTATAGGGCGCCACAAACCGGTCTTTCAGCCGGGCGATTCGAGCCATCGAGAGGTCTAACCGCTCGGTCGAAATCGCGCCTGATTCCACTGCCTTCTCCACCGCCTCGAACGCCGCGATTTCACGGTCACGATCTTTACAAATCAATAAGATATCGCAGCCCGCAAGGATCGCACGAACTGCAGCATCTTCGATGCCATAGTGGTCGATGATCGCTAGCATTTCCAAGTCGTCCGTCAACACCGCTCCGTCGTATTGCAGTTCCCGGCGCAAGAGATCCGTAATAATCGTTGGTGAGAGCGTGGCAGGCAATTCTGGATCGAGGGCTCGGTAGAGCACATGTGCGGTCATCATCGATGCAACGCCCCGTTGTATCGCACGGCGGAAGGGGGGAAATTCGACGGCTTCCAAGCGGTCCCGCTGTGCTTCAACCACGGGGAGCTCTTTGTGGGAATCGGTATTCGTATCGCCATGACCGGGAAAGTGTTTCCCGCAGGCCACGACCCGGTTGTCCTGGAGCCCTGCGATTGTCGCCAGCCCCAACTCACAGACGACATCGGGGGTCGTACCGAACGCACGGTCGCCGATAACCGGATTGTCCGGATTGCTGTTCACGTCCAGCACCGGCGCCATATTCATGTTCACGCCGACCGCCTTCAACTCTTTGGCAATGGTGGCTGCAGCGGCATAGGCCAACTCGGTTGAATTGGAACGGCCCAATAGGCTGCAGGGAGGGAAGATTGTAAAACCTTTCGGCAGACGTGAGACCCGCCCACCTTCTTGATCAATCGAGATCGTCAGCGGCGAGTGGGGGCTGCAGGCCTGCAAGTCGTTGGTCAGGTCAACCATCTGCTCGACGGATTCCAGATTCCGCGAGAACAGAATGACCCCGCCCGGCTTGTATTTCTTGATGAATGAGGCCAGATCTGGCGTGACCGACGTGCCGAGAAATCCGACCATGAAGAGCTGCCCGATCTTATCGCGTGAGGTCATGAAATCCTTCTGCAGGCTGTTGATAAAGTCCTCCAGCTTCGTTCTCGGCTCATTGAAATCCTCAACGTACCCCAGAAGGGTACGCCTCCGGTTTCGACTCGCCTGCGGCCTTGCTGGACGGCCTTTCTGAACATCCTGCGGGCCATTCTTATAAGCTTCGATCGATTAGATATTGCAATAGCAGTCGTGTGCCGATCCCTGTAGGGCCCTTTGGAACGTAGGCCCGGTCCCGTTCACTCCAGTCCGTACTGGCAATATCGAGATGCACCCAGGGGCAGTCTCCCACGAACTTGCTCAAAAACAGCGCTGCGGTGATCATGCCGCCGCCACGACCACCGATGTTGCGCATATCGGCGACATCGCTCTTGAGTTGTTCAAAATACTCGTCCCACAGGGGCATTTCCCACACTCGCTCGCCGGCCGTGAGCCCCGACTTCCTGACCTGCTCTTTGAGCGTCTGATCAGTTCCGAACATCCCGATTGCAAATTGGCCGAGCGCCACGACGCAGGCTCCCGTGAGCGTTGCGATGTCGATCAAAGCCGCCGGTTTATAGCGCATCGCGTAGGCGAGGCCGTCGGCCAGGATAAGTCGGCCTTCCGCATCCGTATTCTGCACTTCGACGGTCTTTCCCGACAGGGTCGTGACGATATCGCCCGGTTTCATCGCTCGGCCGCCCGGCATGTTTTCCGCCACGGGCAAGATACTGATAAGGCGTAAAGGGAGCTTGAGTCTGGCTGCCGCGCGGATTGAAGCCAAAACTTCGGCCCCGCCGGTCATATCGGCC
Organism: Nitrospiraceae bacterium; assembly: GCA_013140715.1. Taxonomy (GTDB): domain Bacteria; phylum Nitrospirota; class Nitrospiria; order Nitrospirales; family Nitrospiraceae; genus Palsa-1315. The sequence continues at coordinate 18,531 of JABFSG010000085.1, read as the reverse complement.
TTCATATGTTCCATATTTTCTGCAGGCTTCAGCGAAATCCCACCAGTATCGAAGGTGATCGTTTTCCCCACCAATACGACCGGCCGTTCGTCCTTTTTCTTCGTTCCGTTGTATTCAAGGATGATGAATTTGGGAGGCTCTTGGCTCCCGCGCGATACACCGAGCAGCGCCCCCATTCCCAAGCGTTCCATCTCGTTCTGATCGAGAATTTTAATCGAGATTTTTTCAGCCTTGGCGACGGCTTTCGCTTCGTCGGCGACCTTCGTCGGGGTCAGGACGTTAGAGGGGTGGTTGCAGAGGTCTCGGACAAAGACAGTCGCCTCTGCCGTCGCGACACCGCGCCTGATTCCTTCTGTTACTTCTTGTAACTGATCCTTCCGCGGGATGAGAATCTTCATTCCCTTGATGTCTTGCTCGGAGGCAGTCTCGCTCCGATAGACGGTGAAACGATAATTCCCCAGGATCGCCCCTTCGACCATGGCCTGCGCGACCTCGACCCAGGACACTCCGGTAGGCGGTATTGATGGAAGCGCCACGGTAAAGGATCCAACCTTTGCCTGCCGGACGCGTTTCGAGGCTGAACCCATCGCTTGCCGGATCTTTTCAAGCGTGACCTCGCTTTTCTTGCCCAAGCCGGCCAGTATCAATCGTTTCGCAGGCACCGTACCCTGCGTGTGATACAGCAATACTTCGTTGGCTTTGCCTTCGAATTCTTTGGACTGCACCAGCTTGCTCAACGCGCCGCCAAGAGAGCGATCGATCAGGGCTGCGTCCTGTCCGGCTAATCCCTCTCCCTCACAATGCGTGAGGACCAAGGCCTCGGCAGTTGCGGTTTCCGCTCGTGAAACTTCGGCTGTGACTTGCATGATCTTCATTCACTACCCCTCCATTTTCGTCTTTCGTCGTACGTGAAGCGCCTGCGTTCCGAAGCGAGCTCTGGCGCTCAGAAACGTCGCTCGTCATTCTCGAGATACGCTTCGCGCTTCACGAGATACGGTAATCTGCGCGATCCTCTCCTCACACCCCTCGCATGTCGGGTGTCCAGATATATTTATGTAACTGTATTTGGAACCGTACCGGGAGCCTGTCGGCTAGGATCCATTCTGCCAGCTCACGAAGGTCGAGCGAACCGAAAACTGGACTGAAGTGCACCATACAATGGTCGGCTAAGTCGTACTGGGCAAGAATCTCGCGAGCCCAGTCGTAATCGGCTTTGTCGGCCAGGACGAACTTCACCTCGTCTTTTGGCGCCAGACGAGAAAGATTCGGCCAGTGCATGCGCTCTGCCATCCCGCTCCCCGGACACTTCACGTCCAGGATGACATGCACGCGGGGATCGACCGGAGCGATATCGACGGCGCCGCTGGTTTCAAGGAGGACTGTGTAGCCGGCATCACACAGTCTGGTCATGAAGGGAGGGCATTCAGCCTGGACCAGCGGCTCCCCTCCCGTGACCTCCACGAGGCGGCACCCATAGTCTTGCACCTGCGCCAGGACATCATCGATCGAACACTCGCGCCCTCCGTAGAAGGCATAGTCGGTATCGCACCAGGTGCAGCGAAGCGGGCATCCAGTCAATCGCACGAAGACACAGGGTTGTCCGGCATAACTCGACTCGCCTTGAATACTATGAAAGATCTCAGTGATGCGCATGACTTAAGACGTGAAGCGTAAATCGTCTATCGGAAACGTACTGTCCGGCTGAACCGTCGGTTAACATTGAACGATTCACGTTTTTATTCCCATCTCGCGACCGGCCAGCCCCGTTGTTGCGCCGTACGAGCCATGCCTCGGATCGGATTGACGACCTGGGGGTGTCCCACCAATTCAAGAATGTCATGGTCACCCGGGCTGTCGCCATAGGCATAGGAGCGGGCCAGATCGAGGCCCATTTCCTGAGCGTGGGCGACGATCAGTTCCCGTTTGCCACGGCCATAGGGGAATGGGGGAAGCAAAGCACCGGTGTACACTGAGTCCCGTTGCTCCGGTCTTGCCGCAAACACCGTGGGTACGTCCAAGAATTCCGCAAGGGGCACGATTAAGAACTCCGGCGCGCCGGTTACAAGAATCAGTTGGTGACCGGCACGACGATGTTCTTCCAGTCGCGCGCGGCCCTGGAGAGACAGTTTGTCGATCATCTCGGCTCGACAGAACTCCCGTGCATAGGATTCGATGTCCGAAGGGCATTTGCCGGTCAGGTAGACTTTTCGTTCCCGGAGATGGTGCGGCGAGAACGGAGGCACGTGCCCTGCCAGCCAGGCAATACTCCGACTCAGCTCGCCCCATCCCACAAGGCCACGCCGCCATAAAAAACGGAAAAATCCTATCTCGCTGGCCTCTCCCGGCAGGAGTGTATTGTCGACGTCGAACAGAGCTGCGATGGATCCCTGGGCCTGTCGTCCAGCAACATCATCGAGAAGCGGGGCGATAAGGATATGTTGACTCTGCACAGTATCTGATGTCCCGGTGAATAGGAGCGGTCCGATTCTACTGGACCCTCCGCTGATTGACAAGGATTTTGGCCCACTTCTATAATGCGCCTCCCTCGTATTGTCACGCATTGTTCGTGAAGCGTGATAGGTGAAATGTCTGAATCTGGAAGCGAACGACGCTTCACGAGATACGCTTCACGGATTCGGTCGCCGAAGTGGTGAAATGGCAGACACGCACGTTTGAGGGGCGTGTGGCGCAAGCCGTGCGGGTTCAAGTCCCGCCTTCGGCACCAAATTCAGCAGTCCATTCCCATCCCCCGTTAATCAGGCTTTCGGAACGGCATGGCACGTGACTGTTCCCTCGCGGCTCAATAGCTTTGTGAATCCTCAATGCATCATCTGAGGACCTATCCCCACTCTCTCCGTCAACACCCATACTCAGTCATCCCACGTGGTTATTGCACCTGGCAAGGAGTTACCCCATGAGTAGCACCGATCATCCATTGGAACTCGAATCTCTGCGATTGCAGGTCGCAGACCTTACGCGCGAACTTGCCGAGCGGGACCAAGCGATGAGGGTACAACGCCGTCATTGTGAAGAGACGGTGCAAGATCTCCGCGAGCAATCGCAGCTCCTGCACACGATCGTCGAAGGCACAGCGGCCGAGACCGGGGATGAGTTCTTTGCTGCTCTTGTCACGCACTTGACCTCGACGTTGCATGTGCAATATGCGGTGATCGGTCAAGTCTGTGAAGGTGAACCTAAGAAGATCCGTACTCTCGCGGTTTCGGCTGGAGGCACTCTCGTCGACAACTTTGAATATGAATTGGCTCATACACCCTGTGCCACTGCCCTGACCCAATCCTTCGCCTATTTCGACAGAGATGTCCAGGCCATGTTCCCTCAGTTCCATCGTTTAGCAGACTTTAGAGCCGAAAGTTATTGCGCGGTGCCGCTTCGAACAAAGGGCGGAGTCGTCATGGGATTGCTTATCGTGATGGATACAAAGCCGTTGCAACAGGGCGACTATTTGAAGTCCCTGCTTGGAGTTTTCGCCCCGCGCGTTGGCGTAGAGTTCGAGAGGAGGCGAGTCGAGCAGGAACGTGCCCAGTCTCTATACGACGTCCAGAACATCATGGAGACGATTCCTGACATTCTGTTCACCCTCGACACCCAAGGCAACATGGTGAAGTGGAATCGTCGTGTCGAGGAAGTCACGGGATACAGTCCCGAAGAACTGTGGAACAAGCCTGCCTTGGCCTTCGTGCCTCTGGAAGAGTGGGCCGACACTGCATCTGCGATTCAGCGGGCTTTCACGGAAGGGTATGCCGAACTTGAGGGGCATCTGTTGACGAAAGAGCACCGGCGCATTCCCTATCATTGGACCGGCGCCCTCCTCAAGAATGCTCACGGCGAGTCCATTGGTATTATTGGAGTGGGGAGAGATGTATCTGAGAAGAAGCGGGCGAAAGAAGCTTTGTCCAAGGCCGAGCTGCACTACCGGGCTATTTTTGAACAAGCGGGAGCAGGAGTGGCTCAAGTCGATTCGAACACGGGCCGGTTTGTGCAGGTCAATCGCAGCTACTGTGAGGTCGTAGGCCTGACGGAGTCTGAGATGCTGTCAACCACAGTTCAAGCCATCACCCACCCTGATGACTTGGAGGAGAATCTTGAGAGACGGATACGCCTCCTCTCCGGTGAGATACCCTCTTTCATGATGGAAAAGCGTTATGTGCGCAAAGATGGCTCCATTGTGTGGGTGAGCCTCAACGTGTCGCCATTGTGGCGACTGGGCGAAACGCCTGTTCATCATATCGCGATTGTTCAGGATATCACGGAACGTAAACGGGTCGAAGAGGCACTCCGTGTCAGCGAAGAACGGTGGCAGCTTGCCGTGCGCGGCAGTAACGATGGTATCTGGGATTGGAACATCCAATCAGGCGAGGTCTTTTTTTCTCCGCGATGGAAAGCGATGCGCGGGTTTGAGGACCATGAAATCACGAACCATGTCGCTGAATGGCAAAGCCGCATCCATCCCGACGATCTCGACCGAGTGCTTCAGAGTCTCGACGCCTATATGGCCAAACAAGTTCCGGAGTTTTGCGAAGAATACCGGGTTCAGCGGAAAGACGGGTCCTATATGTGGATCTTGGATCGGGGCGTGGCCCTCTGGGCCGAAGATGGCACGCCGACCCGCATGGCCGGATCGGAAACGGACATTACTGCGCGTAAGGGGGCGGAGGAGGCGCTGGTTAGAAGCCGGGATCTCATGAAATCCTTCGTCGAGCACACGCCTGCCGGTGTTGCAATGTTGGACAAAGACCTCAGATACGTGGCGGTCAGCCGGCGCTGGATGGAAGACTACCGACTAGGATGCCAGCAATTGATCGGTAGACATCACTATGATGTGTTCCCTGAGATCAAAGATATGAAGGAGTGGCAAGAGATCCACCAACGTTGTCTGGCAGGGGCTGTAGAACGGTGCGAAGAGGATCATTTTACTCGTACCGATGGATCAGAGGATTGGCTTCGCTGGGAAATACGCCCCTGGCACGACATTACCGGGGAAATCGGCGGCATCATGATGTACACGGAGGTGATTACCGAACGCAAGCAGGCATATTCACTGCTGCAGGCCACCATCAACTCTACTGCAGATGGTCTACTGGTCATCAATCGTCAAGGAAAAGTGACCAGCGTAAACCAGCGGTTCTTGGATTTGTGGCAGATTCCGCAAGACCTTGCGGAATGCCGCATCGACGAAGTCCTGCTGTCTTTTGTGCTGGAACAGCTTCAGGAGCCTGAGATCTTCCTGACCAAGGTGCGGGAGTTGTATGCGCATCCAGAACAGGAAAGTTTCGACATGCTGTCATTTAAGGATGGACGGGCGTTCGAGCGCTATTCGGCCCCACAAATTCTGGAGGAGGAAATTGTCGGCCGGGTCTGGAGTTTCCGCGATATCACCGCTCGCAAGCGGACGCAGGAAGCGTTACACGAAAGCCGTCAACGGTTGCACGCCATTGTGGAGGGAACGTCGGATGCCGTGTTTATCAAGGACTTGCAGGGACAATATCTCCTCTTCAATGATGCGGCTGGCCGCTTTGTTGGCAAGAGCCCGGGCGAGGTCCTCGGCCACGACGACACCTTTATCTTCCCGCCTGACGACGCAAAGGTGGTAATGGAGAGAGACCGCGAGGTGATGGTAGGTGGCAAGGCCATCACCTACGAGGAGCATTTGACCACGGCAGACGGCGTCCGCAGAACATTTTCTGCCACCAAGGGCCCCCTGTTCGATGAGCAGGGCATGGTGTCTGGCCTCTTTGGTATTTCCCGGGACATTACCGAATACAAGCGGGCAGAGGAGGCTCGTCGGATCAGCGAACAGTCGATCCGAGCGCTACATGAACTTGCCTCCATGCCTGAATGTACGTTCGAAGAACGCATCGAACGGCTTCTTCAATTAGGTTGTCGGCGGTTCAACCTTCCGATCGGACTTGTGACTCGACTTCGTGGCGGGCAGCTTGAACTTCTCCATGTGTGGGCCCCCGGCACCACTCTTGACAAGGGAACGCTCCTTCCGCTCCAAACCTCCTACTGTTCAGTCACCCTCCATGCCGAGGAACCGGTTCAATTTGCACATGCAGTCGCGTCGGAATGGCGCGATCATCCCGCCTACGCTCAGTTTGGATTCGAGTGTTATCTCGGCGTGAAACTCACGGGGCCTGATCAACTCTATGGGATGATCTGTTTCGTGGGAGGGGAACCTCGCTCAGAGCGATTCAGCGATGCGGAGACGGATTTCCTGCAACTTATGGCTCGTTGGTTGGGCAGTGAACTTGATCGTCAGTCATATCTGGAGGCCCTGCGCGTGAGTGAAGAACGCTTTGCGCTGGCTGTAGAGGGATCCAGCGATATCCTGTGGGATGCTCACCGGCTTCCAGGTGAACCGTGGTATGCGCCACAGACACCGATCTGGTGGTCGCCGCGAGTCCGTGAATTTCTTGGTTTGGAGGAGACAGAGCCATTCGAGACGTTCGAACAATGGGTGATAAGGCTGCATCCTGATGACAAGGATCGCGTGTTTGGCCAATTGACTGCGCATATCGAACACCGAACTCCGTACGATGTTGAATACCGGATGCGCACCAATCAAGGCGAATATCTTTGGATCCGCGGGCGCGGGCAGGCGATATGGGACGAGCAGGGAAAGCCCTGTCGCATGTCCGGCTCATGCCAAGACATTACTGAGCGCAAACAGGCGGAAGAAGCACTACGCCGGAGCGAGCGTCAGCTCCGCACGGTGCTGGACGCGTTGCCGGTGGGTGTCTGGTTTACCGATCCATCAGGCAAACCGGTCCTTTCCAATCCCGCAGCCAAGCAGATTTGGTCCGGTATCAAACGAGTCGGGATCGAGACTGTCGCTGATGATTCCGGATGGTGGGAGGCGATCGGCGCCTCAAGTGAGCTGCATCGATGGGCCTTAAGCCATGCGCTCACGACCGGTGTCCCTTCGCTGGACGAGACGCTCAACCTCGAATGCCTTGATGGAACGAAGAAAACCATTCGCAACACAACCGCTCCCGTTCGGGACGAGACCGGTGTCATTGTCGGCGCGATTGTGCTGAATGAAGACGTGTCAGCGCTGCGACAGGCTCAGGAAGCCCTTAAACTGACTCAGTTTTCCGTCGACCATGCGGTCGAAGGGTTTTTCTGGATCAGGTCCGATGCCAGGATCTTGGACGTCAATGATGCAGCCTGTCGGATGCTGCAATATACCCGTGACGAATTGGCGATCATGACCATACACGACATAGACCCGAATTTTCCTCAGGAACGCTGGTCGGCCCATTGGAAAGAATTGAAGCGGAAGGGGTCCATGACGTTCGAGTCAAAATGCTGGTCGAGGACCGGCCTTGTCCTAGACGTGGAAGTCACGGTCAACTATCTGGGCTACGAGGGGAGAGAATACAGCTGCGCCATCATGCGGGATATTGGTGAACGCAAGCGGGTGGAAATGGCGCTGCGTGAGAGCGAGGAACGGTATCGGACTTTGTACGACGAGACTCCGACGATGTACTTCACGCTGGCAACGGATGGGACGGTGCGTTCCGTCAACCGTTTCGGGGCGGACCAGCTTGGGTATTTGGCGGAGGAATTGATCGGGAATTCTGTGCTCATGATCTTCCACGAAGAGGATAAGCAAGCCGTTGCCGCCTGTCTGTCCGGGTGTCTTGCAACACCGCAGAAAGTCAGTAACTGGGAGTTTCGGAAACTGCGGAGGGACGGACAGATTATCTGGGTGCGGGAGACCGCCAGTGTGGGTCAGTCTTCTACGGGAGAAACCATCGTGTTGGTGACGTGCGAGGATATTACCGACCGCAAGCGAATGGAAGATGCGCTACGGCATCGAGAGCGCGATCTGCGCGCTGCGATCGATGAACGGGAGCGGATCAGCCAAGACCTGCATGACGGTATTCTACAGTCGCTCTTTGCCGTGGGACTCACTCTCGAAACGACCAAATCGATGATGGCCCCGCGCACACGTAAGACGTCCGGCGCACCGCTCGATCAGGCCATCGATCAATTGAACCGTGTCATGCACGAGGTTCGGAATTTCATTGCGGGGCTAGGCTCAGACCTGCTCAAAGGGATGGACTTGCCGACGGCGCTGCGGCGCATGCTGGATACGCTGACACAGCACCAGACGATCCGTGTGCGCCTGGCGATCGAGGACCGTGCGGTGCAGGCCCTCTCGACTGAACAGTCCCTGCAACTGCTCCTTATCATCCAGGAAGCGGTCAGTAATTGTATCCGGCACGGTCGCCCGCAAGAGGCTAGGATATCGCTCAAGATACTGAAGCAGGGTATCAGGTTAAGCATTCGCGATAACGGCAGTGGATTCAAACTGAAGACTCACGGACGGACCGGGCATGGGTTGACGAATATGGCTGCCCGTGCGAAGAGGATTGGAGGGCGATTCACCATTACGTCAAAAGTGAATGAGGGGACGCGCATCGAAATCGACCTGCCGAAAGAGGCCGCTTATGCCTGCGTCTAAGAAGCAGATTCGCCTGCTGTTGGTCGACGACCACGCAGTGGTCCGTGTCGGTCTGCGAACCGTGCTGCACGATCGTCATGGCATTATCGTCGTCGGTGAAGCAGGGACCAAGGCCGCCGCGTTGCGGGCGGCTAAGCGATTCCTGCCGGATATCGTTTTGATGGACGTTCGACTCCCGGATGGCTCCGGGGTCGAAGCCTGTCGTGATATTCTCACTCGCCATCCCACCACGCGAGTCATCTTTCTTACATCCTATGCCGACGATGAATCTTCCCTGGCGGCGGTGCTGGCAGGCGCGCAGGGATATGTGCTCAAGGATATCGACTCTACCAGGCTGATTCGGTCGATTTGTGCCGTCTCCAAGGGTCAATCGATTCTCGATCCCACTCTCACTCAACGGGCGCTGGATTGGATCAGAGCCAGGCCGACTCAAGCAGGACCAGTGCAGGGGAAATCCCTCTCTCCCCAAGAAGAACGTGTGCTGGCGCTGGTGGCGGAAGGATTGACCAACAAGGAAATTGGGGCTGCGATGCAGCTCAGCGATAAAACGGTCAAAAACTACCTCGCCAACGTATTTCAAAAACTGCATATCTCACGACGCGCGCAAGCTGCCACCTTCTTTGCCACACGTCACTAGAGGGTAGATCTGGTCTGTCCGGATGGCAGAGTCGGATAACTGAAGACATCAGATAGACCGGATGAACAAGATAGATCGGACAGACCATTCTCGGTTATGCCGGTATTGTGGACGAATTGTTTGTTTGCCCTCGCACCAAGGAGATGGTACTGTCCCATAGTCTTCTCGGTCATGCCCAGTGCGTGAGGATCGGAAGTCCTGAGCCATTCACCGAAGCCGAGGCACGATGTCGTCCATTCTTGTCGTCGACGACGAAGAACAGCTCCGCAAATTGATCCGTGAAATATTGGAGCAATCTGGCTACCACGTTACAGAAGCGCGTGATGGGAAGGAGGCCATCCAACAGTATCGGCTGGCGCCGGCCGACGTGGTTATTATGGACATTCTCATGCCGGAGCAGGATGGATTGGAGACCATTGCCACGTTGCGGCGGGAATTTCCGAACGTAAAAGTCATCGCGATTACCGGCAGCAGTGAAATGATCGGTATTCTCAATTTTCTCGATGTCGCAAAAATGTTGGGTGCCCATCGCACGCTTCAGAAACCCTTTGAAATGAAGGCCCTCCTCGAGGCCGTTCAGGCTGAATTGCAGGCATAGGAGCCTGTCCGATTAAGGTCGTTCTACTGCGGCAAATGATCTGTTGGGATCTGCGCCGTTCCCGGCTCGAGAAAATCCTCAACGCATTTGAGTGAATGCGCTTCCGGTTTTTTCGAGTCTGCGGCCTTGCATCTACCATCTGCTTCTTCGCCTCGCAACGAAGAATTACTTGGACAGGTTCCTAGCTCACACCATTGGGAAGGTTTAGGCCTAGGTTAAGGTTGAAGTGAAGGAAGCAGGCCTTCGCTCAACTTTGACCTCAACCTAGTACTCCAGCTGCAGCGAGCTTGACCATCCGTCAGAGAATCGATAAGGTGGGGGCTGCGTTGAGGGTTATGAGTCAGAGAGCCGTGGAAGAAGGATTCGCGCGAATATGTCTCGTTTCAGCAAAGGACCACGATCACGACGGCAGGGAGAGGATCGTCCCCATCCTCTAGTCGGAGTGTTGGGTGGAAGCAAATCCGATTTCCCAATCTTAGAAAAGGCCGTTGCAATTCTGGCAGATCTCGGGATCCCGCACGAATTGTTGGTCGTCTCCGCGCACCGAACCCCTGATCGCTTGTTCTCCTATGCGGAGCAAGCTCCCAGCCGGGGGATCGAAGTCATTATTGCCGGCGCCGGCGGGGCGGCTCATCTTCCCGGGATGTTGGCTGCGAAGACCCACCTGCCCGTCATCGGTGTTCCGATCCCGACCGAGAATCTTCGTGGGCTCGACTCGCTCCTTTCCATCGTGCAGATGCCAAAAGGGATTCCCGTCGCTACGGTGGCTATCGGAGGGGCGGAGAATGCCGGCTTGCTGGCCGCGCAAATTCTGGCTGGCCGGTATCCGGAGATTGCCGCCAGCGTCAAACTATTCCGTCAGACACAGACGGATAGCGTGCTCCAGTCTTCTGAAGCGAAAGGCCTGGTAGCCGGAGTGAAGGGGGCCAGAAGACTGAGTCGCAAGTCGTGAAGGATCCAGTCATTGAGCCGGGATCGGTCCTGGGCGTTCTGGGCGGCGGACAATTGGGCGCCATGTTCACCCTGGCAGCACGCCGTCTCGGGTACCATGTTGCTGTCTGGGATCCGGATCCGGAGGCGCCGGCCCATCGTATTGCCACGTATAGCTTTCCCTTTCCATTCGACGATCAACACACGATTGCGCAGTTTACCGATCTGGTCAGGGCCGTGACCTATGAGTGGGAGAACGTTCCGGCGGAACTCTGTCGAGCCTTGGAGCAGCAGAGGCCGGTTCGTCCGTCGAGTGCTGTACTGAGGGTGATTCAGGATCGTCTCGAACAAAAGGGATTCTTGGCTTCCAATGGATTTCCCGTTTCCTCCTTCGCCGGCCTGACCGTTCCGGATCAATTGGCGATGGCCGTTGCACAAGTCGGCTACCCTGCCATCTGTAAGACGGCAACGGCCGGTTATGACGGCAAGGGACAGTGGCGAATCCTTCGAGAATCCGATGTCCATGAAGTGGAACGGGCATTGTCGGAATCCGCTCGCCCTGGCATGCGATGGATCGTAGAGTCCTTGATACCGTTCGAACGGGAACTCTCGATCCTGGTTGTCCGTGGAGCTGACGGACAGAGTTGCACGTACCCCTTGGCTGAGAATGAACATGAAGAGGGGATTCTTCGGACCAGCAAGGTGCCGGCCCCAGGATCTTCAGCTGTGGCCGATCGAGCGGCCATGCTTGGACGTCAAGTGGTCCATCGGTTGGAAGGAGTCGGGGTATTTTGTCTCGAATTATTTCAGCTCTCGGGCGGATCGTTACTCATTAACGAAATCGCACCAAGGCCCCATAACTCGGGCCATTACACGATTGATGCCTGTACCGTATCCCAGTTTGAGCAGCAGGTTCGCGCGGCCAGCAGCATGCCGCTTGGTGAAGTGCGCCTGCTGAGTCCAGCCGTCATGGTGAATCTCATTGGGGAGGACGCTGCAGTTCTTATGAAGGGTGCAGGCTGTCGCACCCTGTTGGATATTCCCGGTGCGGTACTCCATCTCTACGGCAAGTCTGTGATTCGTCCCCGTCGCAAGATGGGACATGTGACGTTTCTTGGCGAGTCGCTCAGCTTCGCTCTCAATCATGCCAGGCAATTTCGTGACGGCCTGGCAAAGGGTCCCGCCCAGCCCGCCTAACTTTCTGCCTTCATCCCTCTCGTCCCTATTCCGACATCAACCGATAGGATGCTGCATCGTTCTATTTTGTGACCTGTTGTAGGGATATGGACCGAATGATTCAACTTCTCAGGGCCTAGCCTACGGGAAAAACAGGGTTTCGCCCGCTAAGATATCGGTACAGGACTTGCTCCACTCCTAACGTCTTCGGTGCCAGAACAGGAGGTCATACGGATGAGCAGTCTTGCCCTCTCTTCTGAGAGTTCTGCCGAATCTCCTACTGCAGACTCCGGTCACGACAGTACAATTTCACGTCCCCGGTATATTGTGCTTCAGTCGCTGGTTGGTGTCATGTTGGCCTATCAGTTATTGTCCGGAGCAGAACTGACGGCCAATCTTTCTACGAGCGTGGTGATCATCGGCGGGTTATTGGGGATGATCCTCTGCCTATGGTATGTGCCGACGTCGATTCTGCGGGCCGCGTGGTTCAGCGGTACTCTGGTAGGGATCGACACACTCCTCGTGACTGCGACGATCTATCTTTCCGGTAACGCACGGTCCGATCTCTACCTGTCGTATTTCGTGCTCATGCTCATTGCGGCTTCAGTGCGTCGGCTTTCCCATGTCATCGGGTTATCTCTTTTGCTCTGTACCGGGTACGGCATCATTCTCTATGAGGGGGTTGTCCAGACTGGCTCGATGTCGCCCGGGCATTTGCTGGGAGTACCGGTCTTGTTAGTGATGGCCATATTCTACGGACTCGCGCTGCAAACGATTGGAGCCGAACGGCAACAGAAAACGGTGTTGTTGGGGAATATTGAGGCCCTGAAAGAGACTGAACAGGGGCTGCAGGCATCGCGCGATCAGTTAGAGGTTCGTATCAAGGGTCTCAAAGGCGATCTCGCACGGGTGAATGAGCATGTACGGCAGGAGAAGAAAGAACGGCAAGGCCTCGAGCAGCAATTGCATGAGGCGCAGAAAATGGAAGCGATTAGTCGGATCGCCGGGGGGATAGCCCAGGAACTGAGCCATCTGGTTTCAGTGATCGGTAAGCAGACCGGTGTGGCCCTCTCCTCCCTCAAATCTGACGACCCTCTCTATGGGCCGGTCGACGATATATTCCGAAGCGGAGAGCAGGCTGCAGCTCTAACGGCACAATTGGCCGGGTTGGGTCTCCAGGATGGCCAAGTTCGGCAGGTGCTTTCGGTCAAGACAGTGCTGGAGGAAATGCATGGAGTGATAAGAGGACTTCTGCCCACTTCCATTGATCTCAGCATGGCCATCGACGAGGCACCGATGGATGTCGAGGTCGATCGTGAAGGGCTCGAACAGGTCCTGCTTCATCTTGCGGTGAACGCGCGGGATGCCATGCCGGATGGAGGTCGTCTCCGGATTGAAGCGAAGCAGGGGGTCCGTGGGCATCTATCCTGCATGCTGATTCAAGTGACCGATACCGGTGGCGGGATGAGCCTAGAGACCCAGTCTCGTATCTTCGAACCGTTTTTCTCCACGAAGGAAATGAATGTGGGACTTGGACTCACCGCGGTCTATGGCATTGTGAAGCAGAGTGCCGGGCAGGTTGAGGTTGTCAGCCGGCCTGGCGAAGGCACCGTTGTGCGGGTGACACTTCCCCTTGTACGGCAAGGTCATCCGCTTGCTCCTTCAATTCCGGGAAATGGCTCAGCCAAAGGCCAGGAAACGGTTCTACTGGTGGAACCGAATGAAATCGACCGCAAGCTGGCACTCTCCACGTTGTTACGGCATCGCTATCAGGTCTTGGAGGCCGGTTCGCCCGTTGAAGCATTGCTGCTCGCACAGCAATATGCCGGAGCTGTTCATGTTACCGTGAGCGATCTCATGATGCCGGAAATCGGTGGACGCGACTTAGCCAGGCGACTGTTGAAACAACATCCCACGATGAAGCCGCTCTTTGTTTCTGGATATGACGATGAAACGATGGTGTTGCATCGCCTTAACCCACGGTATCTCCTGAGGCGGCCCTATCGACAGGCGGGGCTGGTGGGGAAAGTGCGTGAGCTGTTAGATACATGATGAACTGCAGGAGGTTCTTTGGTGAGCGCTAGCCGTCCCACCGGCCTCTTTGGCGTGGGGCGAAGTAGGGCACGTCTGCACGTTTGAACAAACCGATCAATGCCATCCCAGCCACAAACCCGCCGATATGGGCGAAGAAGGCGACTCCTCCTCCGGTTCTGCCGATGCTCATTCCCCCGCTCAACAGTTGCATGACGAACCACATGCCGAGGACAACACCGGCTGCAACCCTCGTGGCACCGAAGCCCGGCATCAGAACCAGCACAGTAGCTCGTGGAAACAACAGCAGATAGGCACCTAATACACCGGAAATGGCGCCGCTTGCTCCGACCATGGGGACAACCGACGATGGATCGGTCAGGGCGTGGCTCAACGCGGCCAGGATCCCGCATGCGAGGTAGAACATGACGAATTTTGCGTGCCCCATGACGTCTTCGATGTTGTTTCCGAAGATCCATAGATAGAGCATATTTCCGATCAGGTGCATCCAGCCACCGTGGAGGAACATGCTCGTGATCAAGGTGGCGTAGGCAGGAATGGGGACGGCTGTTTCGGAAGGGTCGGCCTCTCCGAACAGGAGGGCAGGAATCGCACCATACTGGAATACGAATGTATTATCCGGCCCGACCGGTAGGCTCGCCTGGTACAAAAAGACGAGGACGCAGGTCACGATAAAACCGATCGTGACGACCGGTGTCAGTTCGGTCGGATTATCGTCGCGCAGAGGGATCATGATGTCATCCCTGGGAGGGAGGACGGCGGCGGTCGATGACCGATCGAGGAAGCGTCGGGTTGTCCGGCAAGGAGCCGTCAGGTCCGAGAGGGACCGAAAATCCTGCCGCATGTGTATGTCCCCCGCCGCCGAAAGACGCGGCGATGGCTCCCACGTCCGTCCCGTCCTCTCTCGAGCGCATGCTGTAATAGCGGCGTCCATCGCGATCGTGCCACATGACGCAGAACGGGTGCTCTGCGGAGAGGCGTTCGCCGATCTGGCTCGTCAAGATTGCGCTGTGGACCGATGGGACGACGGCTCCGTGAAAGTCGATCAACATGGCCTGCGCCGCCAGTTTGCTCACGAGCTCGTTTTCATAACGTAAGATAGCCCGGCCTTCCTGCTCCAATTCCTTTTGCGTGAAACGACTCCAGCGATGATACTCGAATGGATATGAGGCGACAGCCGCATTGATTTCCCGACTGAGGGGGAGAGCCCAAGTCCAGAGGTCTTTGTCTTGGATATAGTCGAGAAGCCACGGAACCGGCTCGTCGTGCGCCCATTCCCAGGCCAGGACTGCGCCGGACTTTTTCATGTCGAAATACGCATAGGGAAGGCCGGCGAGGGCTTTTTCTGCGGTAATGTGATGATCGAGTACGAGAAGGGCCTGCGTCTGAAGAGCCATGGTTTCCAGGGCCTCGCGGGCATAGCTGAAATCCACGATGACCACTCGTTGGTCTTGCAGTCCTTCGGGAGAGGGATTGCCGTGCTTGACAGGAATGAATCGAGCCGTGGGAAATCGACTCCATAGCGCCCAGGCGGCGCCGAATCCATCGGCACATTCGGCGTGATAGAGCACGACCGTGGGGGGCTCAGAAAATGGATGCTGTGAGCGTGATTCACTCATTACGGCAGAGCATACCATGATGCTCCGCCGAGACTAAAGCCTCTTTGTGCGAAGAGGTCAGAGTAGGTTGAGGTGATCGATCAGTTGGCGTAAGCGGCTCGCGCTCTTGCGATTGGAGATAAAAGCCAGCCGGGGCAAGCTCTTCAGGTCCGGCTCGTCGAGTTCTTCCGGGAGCGATCCGCGCAGCTCGAAGGTGCCCTCGGATAATAGATCGCCAAAGATTTCATGCAGGCCGCTTACCTGCTCGGGGGTAATGCTCGTTTTCAGCCGTATGGCCAGGAGCCGGCCGACATATCGAATGGAATGGAATCGGCGGTAAAACTTCCTGATCTCATCGATCGCCTCATCTACGGACGTGGTGATTTTGAATAGGCTGAGATCTTCAGGGTTGATCAATTGACGGGCCAAGAGTTGACGTTTTATGAAGGCGTACCACTCGTCCCAGTAGTCGCAACCGGGAGCCTGAAGACAGACGATCGGCTGGGGATCGCTCTTGCCGGTCTGGGCGAGGGTCAAGATTTCAAAGCCTTCATCATGGGTCCCGAAACCGCCAGGGAACAGGGCGATCGCGTTGGCTTCTTTCTGAAAGATGAGTTTGCGGGTAAAGAAGTATTTAAACGTGACGAGTTTTGGATCATCGGCAATGGTGGCATTCGGGCCCTGCTCGAAGGGCAACATGATATTGACCCCAAAACTGTTCTCGCGGCCGGCGCCTTCCTGGCAGGCGCGCATGATCCCGTCCGCTCCCCCCGTAATGACCATAAATCCTTCCTCGACGATCTGACGGGAAAACTGGAAGGCCATCCGGTAGTTTGAGTCATCCGGAGCAGTGCGGGCCGAACCGAAGATGCTGATCTTACGTCTATCGCGATAGTCATGAAAGACGCGGAAGGCATGCCGCAGTTCTTTGACAGCACGGTTGACGATCTTGAGGTCCAGGATGTCCAAATGAGGATCGTGGAGCCGAAGCGTTCCTGCCAGGAGTTCCTTCATAATCGAAGCTTGCAGGTCGTCTTCCGGACTGTCCAGCAGGAGGCGAACTTGGTTGAGTAGCTCCTCATTCGAGGGGAGGGGCCTGGACTGGGAATGGGTTTGGGAGGTTTTCATTCGGTTATCCATGTTCGGTGACGGTTATTCCCTAGACAGAAAAAATTCTATCAGCTGATCGCCTGTTGGTCAAAAAAACGCAGCATAGGGGTGTGGTTAAGCGTGATTGGTCAGGGGAGGCATTGTTTGAAGCGCCCAGGCCCTGATACGAGCAAGATCGCTTGATGAGAGGTCCGTGAACTGAATATCGATATGCCAGGTGCTGGCTCCGCTTGATGTCTTATCCGGTTCTGCTCCGGAAATTTCGCCGGTTAGAACCCTTCCTCGAATAGTTAAGGGGGTGTTTTGACCGGAGATGGAAAACGCCAGGACGACGTTGGATTTCGGCGCAAGCTTCGTTGCCGATTCGACCAATGCGCCGACGTGGTTGAGCTGGGTAATCATCGCATTAAAGTTCAGTCCCTGTGCCGAGGCCTGGCCGACTACGCTCAGGACAACCGGAATCTTCGTGTCACGCCTGGCCGGAGCGAGCATTAAGTTTTGCGCACTGAGTACCCCAACCGGTTGGTTTTGTTTGGTGACAATCAGGAGAGAGGCCCCTGTTGCCACCATGAGTGTCGAGGCTTCTGCCAAGACCTCATCGTACTCGATGAACTGCACCGGGCGCGTCATGATCGCCCGGACTTCGATATCATGCGGTTCGAGCCCCTGAGCGACGACTTTCTTGACGATGTCGGTCGGCGTCATCAAGCCGAATCGGCTGTCGGTATCCTTGACGAGCAGGCAGGGGGCCTGTTCTCGTTCGAGCAGCAGCGCTGCCTCACTGACGGAGACGTCTCCCGGAACCTGCACGACCCCTGGTGTCATCATATGGGCAACCATAGTCTGTAGGTGTTCTGTCGTCTTGAAGGGCCTGTCCTCGTCGTTCAGCATGGGTTCGAGACCTCCATCGAGTCGCGCCTGCACGATTCGTGAGGGTTTCGCCTCCAGCGACGTAAGCCAAGTATAGCAGATAGGGCTTCCTGGTCCGTTACCGGGGCTTCCCTTGTCAAACAAGGGGTTCGGCGAATAGACTAGGCCAATTGTTCGAGCAGCACAAGGGGCGATAGATGGTTGGGCCAGATTCTGCTCATCGAGACTTTCGGCGACGCCTCAGGGAAATTCCTGCCCAGGGGATGGGGCTGTCGGTCGACGTCTACAGTCCCGATCTGTTCGAGCTGGTAAACAGGCTTAGGGAGCGAGGGCTCCAGCCCGGCTATCTCGAAGTCTTTAAGGCGACGACGTCCACGTTGACAACCGTTCGACGTGCATTGCCGGACATACCGCTGGCCTACCATGGGGAAGGCCTGTGGATCACTCAGCCGGATGTGCAGGCATCTCCGTTTTTTCAGCAGGATGTCGATGAGATGGTCATGCAACTGAACAGTCTTCAGAGTCTCTGGCTGAACCATGAATGTGCAATGAAGCAGATGGCGGGTTATTCGTTCGGCACCTATGTCCCCCCACTCTACACGCAGCTGAGTGCCCAAGTAGTGGCCGACAATATCACGGCGGTTCAGCAGGTGATGGATCGACAGGCTGTTCGGGCAGACGGGACTGCGCCGCTTTTCCTCTTGGAGATGCCGCCGCTCACATATTTTTCTGCAGGCACGATACCGATTCCCGATTTTTTTCGGTTTGTTACAGCCACGGCGCCCTGCGGTCTTGTGCTGGACATTGGGCATCTTTGGACTGTGTACCGCTATACTGCCGTGCGCCGACGGGTGTCTCTCGAACGATTCGTCCACGAATTTCTCGATGGATTTCCTCTGGAACGTGTCGTAGAAATCCATGTGGCGGGGCTGGCCTGTCATGAATCGGCCGGTGAGTCAAAGGGGGAAGAAGGACTTCCTGAATGGATCGATGCCCATGCCGCTCCGATTCCGCCGATTCTCTTCACCATGCTTGAACAGGTTCTGGCCCATTCGAACCTCGTCAGCCT
>JABFSG010000019.1 GCA_013140715.1 Nitrospiraceae bacterium | reverse complement strand
GCCTATGTCCGCGATACTCAGACAAATCAGACGAGCCTAGTATCTCAAGACAATAGTGGTGGGTCAGTACCAGGCAATGCCGCCAGCAGCACGCCGTCTATTAGTGGAGATGGGCGGTTTGTGGCGCTCGTATCGCAGGCTACGAATTTACTCGCGCCGGCTGCGTCTGTTGTTGCAGGACAAGCCTATGTCCGCGATACTCAGACAAATCAGACGAGCCTAGTATCTCAAGACAATAGTGGTGGGTCAGTACCAGGCAATGCCGCCAGCAGCACGCCGTCTATTAGTGGAGATGGGCGGTTTGTGGCGTTCGTATCGTCGGCAACGAACCTTGTCACGGTGCCACCAGCCTCAGCTGTTTTGGATGTCTACATCAGGGCGATTCCTTAACCGGTAGAGCTATCCTTCAGCAGCGTGGTACGATCACGCCGCCATGGCCCTCTCTCGATTCCATCCTCTCATCGCCGAATGGTTTAATGCGCAGGTTGGGCAACCCACCGATGTCCAGGTTCAGGCCTGGCCGGCGATTCAATCCGGTTCGGATGTATTGATCGCCGCTCCGACCGGTTCTGGTAAAACCTTCGCGGCCTTTCTCTCCTGTATCGATCAGCTCTTCAAGCAGGCCCTGGCCTGTGAACTCGATGACTATACGCAGGTGCTCTACGTTTCACCACTCAAAGCACTCAGCAACGACATACAAAAAAACCTGCAACAGCCGTTGGCTGAAATCGGTCAAGTCGCCTTGTCCGCCGGGCTCTTGATGCCGGAACTCCGTGTGCTGGTCCGTACCGGCGACACACCGATGACAGATCGCCAGCAGATGCTCAAGCGGCCACCCCATATTCTCGTCACCACGCCCGAGTCGCTCTATATCTTGTTGACGGCAGAAAAGAGCCGCCGGCTGCTGCAGACAGTCCGGACCGTTATCGTGGATGAAATTCACGCTGTTGCGCCGAACAAGCGCGGCGCTCACCTGGCTCTATCGCTGGAACGATTGGAAGCGCTGACGCTCACGAAACCTCAACGTATCGGACTCTCCGCAACACAACGTCCGATCGAAACCATCGCGCAGTTTCTCGTCGGAAATCGCGAGCCGTTACCCCTTACCCCTCACCCAGTACCCCTCACTAGCCCCTGTACCATCATCGACACAGGGCATAAGCGCGAGATGGATCTGGCCGTGGAGGTGCCGAAGGATGAGCTGAGCGCCATAGCCACCAACGCGATCTGGGCCGATGTCTACGATCGCATCGCCGAACTGGTCAGACAGCATCGCTCGACCCTGGTTTTCGTCAACACCAGACGCCTCGCTGAACGGGTGTCACACGCACTTGAAGAACGACTTCAAGACCTGGGAGCTGATGTCGTTGCGGCGCACCATGGCAGCCTCTCGCGCCAGATTCGCTTGTCGGCCGAAGAACGACTGAAGAGCGGCAAGACGCGCGTCGTCGTCGCAACAGCCTCGCTGGAACTCGGCATCGATATCGGTATGGTGGACCTCGTCTGTCAGATCGGTTCGCCCCGCGCGATTGCCACCTGTCTGCAGCGGGTCGGTCGGGCCGGTCACTGGATCAAGGCCATCCCTAAGGGCCGTCTCTTTGCGATGACGAGGGACGACTTGCTCGAATGTGCAGCTTTGATGCGCGCGATCAGGATAGGAGCCTTAGATCGTATTACTGTGCCGCAGGCTCCGCTCGATATTTTGGCGCAGCACCTGGTGGCAGCAGCCGCGACGCAGACCTGGCAGGAAGACGACCTGTTCGATCTCTGCCGGCGGGCCGACCCCTATCGATCATTGCTTCGTTCGGAGTTCGATCAGGTGTTGCGGATGTTAGCAGATGGAATTGCAACCAATCGCGGTCGAGGTCTGGCCCATCTGTTCCATGACCGGATCAATCGCCGTATCAAAGGCCGACGGGGGGCTAGGCTTGCAGCGATCACGTCCGGAGGGGCGATTCCAGACACGGCGAACTATGCCGTGGTTGCTGAGCCTGAGGGGACGGTCGTGGGATCGGTGGATGAAGACTTCGCGGTCGAGAGTCTGGCCGGAGATATCATGCTGCTCGGCAATACTTCCTGGCGGATCAAGGGTGTGGAGAGGGGCAAGGTGCGGGTGGAAGATGCCCACGGAGCAGCACCCAATATTCCATTCTGGCGCGGCGAAGCACCGTCGAGGACTGCAGAGCTTTCTGCGGAGGTGGCTCGTCTTCGGTCCGATATCGCCCACCGTCTTGAAGCAATCCCCTTACCCCTCACCCCTTATGCCTCACCCATTCAATGGCTGCGGGAAGAATGCAGCCTGGGTCAGCGCGGCGCGCAGCAGGCTATCGAGTATGTGCTGGCAGGCAAGGCAATACTCGGAACCGTGCCGACGCAAGAGACGATCGTTGCCGAGCGGTTCTTCGACGAAAGCGGCGGGATGCAGCTCGTCTTGCACACGCCGTTCGGCGGGCGGATCAACCGTGCCTGGGGCCTGGCCTTGCGGAAGCGGTTTTGCGTGACCTTCGATTTCGAATTGCAGGCTGCGGCGACCGACAACGGGATTGTGATCTCGCTCGGCGAGAAACACAGTTTTCCGCTCGAGGCGGTGTTCGGGTTTCTGCGCAGCCATACGCTTCGCGAGGTCTTGTTGCCCGCCGTGCTCCAGGCACCCATGTTTATGACGCGCTGGCGCTGGAATGTCAGTCGCGCCTTGCTATTGCTGCGTTTCTCACAGGGGAAAAAGGTTCCTCCGCAGATTCAACGGATGAAGGCAGAAGATCTTCTTGGCGCAGTCTTTCCCGATGCGATGGCCTGTCAGGACAATATTGTCGGTGAACGAACTCGGCTGATCCCGGATCATCCGCTGGTGAACGAGACCCTGCGAGATTGTTTTACTGAGGCAATGGATCTCGACGGGTTGACCGAGCTTCTCAAACAGATTGAAGGAGGGGCCATTCGTTGTGTGGCAGTCGATACCCCGACGCCGTCTCCCTTCTCGCACGAGATCTTGAATGCCAACCCCTATGCGTTTCTCGACGATGCGCCGTTGGAAGAGCGGCGGGCGCGAGCGGTAGAGATGCGGCGCACGCTTCCGGCTCAGCTGGCAGGTGAAGTTGGCGCGTTGGACCCAGCAGCGATCGAGGAGGTGCAGCGGGAGTCCTGGCCTATTGTGCGTGACCCTGATGAATTGCACGATGCTCTGTTGACGCTGGTGTGGGTACCGGAATCGACGACTGACAATTGGGCGCATTTCTTTCCTGCGCTGGTCGAGTCCGGTCGCGCCAGTCACCTTTCGCTTCACGCTTTACGTTTCACACTTCACGGTATCGGAGGGTGGGTGGCGACGGAGAATCGAGATCGAATTGCAAAAGCGTTTGCGAGCAGCGATGATGCGACTCTCGATGCCATCGTGCTCGGTTGGATGGAGAGTATCGGCCCAACGACGGCATCTGAGCTTGCGGTGCGGTTGCATCTTCCAGCCCAGACGATCGACCAGTCATTAATTCGTCTGGAGACATCCGGGCAAGTCCTTCGAGGCAGTTTCCATCCGACATCGCCTCACCCCTCACCCCTGACCCCTCACTTGGTCGAATGGTGTCACCGCCGCCTACTGGCGCGCATACATCGTCTGACCATCGGCAAGTTGCGAAAAGAGGTTGAGCCGGTGACGGTTGCCGAGTTCGTGCGATTTCTTTGTCAATGGCAACATGTCTCACCTGGGTCTCGACTTCATGGCGAAGCCGGCCTCTTGGACATTATCAATCAGCTGGCCGGATTCGAAACCGCCGCCTCTGCCTGGGAGCCGCATCTGCTCAGGACAAGGCTGGCGAAGTATGAACCGGAATGGCTGGACCGACTCTGTTTGAGCGGCGGGGTGAGCTGGGGCCGGCTCAGTCCACATCCACGACTGACTCAGGAATCTCCCGGTATTTCTAGCCGGCGGATTGTTCCTACGGCAGTCGCACCGATCAGTCTCTTTCCACGGGAACAGGGAACCTGGCTGCTCGCTGCATTCGGCGATGAAGAGCGGGCATCAGTTTCCGATCCGCTGGCTGGATTGAGCGATGTGGCGCAGAACCTTTCGCGAGCCTTACGCGACGGTGGGGCGAGTTTCTTTGCCGATCTCGTACGGAGCACCGGCCACCTGTCGTCGGAAGTCGAAAATGGCCTGTGGGAACTGGTGGCGGCAGGATTGGTGACGGCGGACGGATTCGACAACTTACGTTCGCTTATGGATCCTCATCGTCGGAGGGCGGAAGGGCGAGAACGTGCACGCAGGCCTCGCCATGCGACGGGTCGATGGTCGTTGCTCAGAAATGCCGTCAGCCATCAGCTATCGGCGATCAGCTCTGTAGAGGGAGTCGCGCGCCAGTTGTTACGTCGGTACGGCGTGGTGTTCCGCGACCTGTTGGGGCGGGAATCATTGGTCTTGTCCTGGCGCGATTTGCTGCAGCAGTATCGCCGGATGGAGCTGCAAGGCGAGGTCCGTGGAGGTCGGTTTGTCGGTGGCTTTACCGGGGAACAATTTGCGTTGCCGGAAGCAGTCGAATCGCTACGATCGGTAAGAAAGCGAAGCGAGGTGAACGCTTCCTCTTATGAAATCAAACTGTCCGCCAGCGATCCGCTCAATCTCGCCGGAGTCATCTTGCCGGGTCCGCGTGTTCCGGCAGTGCCGTCCAACTTCGTGGTTATTCGTGACGGGGTCCTGGTGCGAACCGTCTTGGGGCGGGCGGCTGCGGACAGACCGGACGAACAGATATCGCTCGTCGTTCGAGAATTGTAAGCGAGACAAGCGAGACGCGCGGGAGTCGCTTGTTTGCGACTCCCGCGCGATTTCGCCGTTCAACCTTCTGAATAGCGTGGGCTAATGAGCCAGCATCCGCAACTGTTGGAGTCGGGCTTGCTGATCAGAGGTCATGAGCGTCTGGAACGCTCCCTGCGCTTTCGTATGAAAGGCTGCTTGCCGGTCCTTCGGCAGTCCCATGAGGGTGCCGAGCGATGTGACATATTCCCCCTGCCCTCTGGCCAGGTCCTGTTCCACATTCGCCTGGTTGAAAGTGGCAAAGGCGATGAGTTTATGTTCTGGATTCAGGAGGCCGTCTTCATTGAACCAGGTGCGACCGGACGTTGTGCCTGTGACATTGGAGGTAGTATCCGTGGTCTGTTTGATCGTGGCTTTGAGGGTGCAGCCGGTCGCACCCAGCATGAGCATTGGTATGATGGCCCAAACAGCGATCCGTTTCATGTCGGTACCTCCTGGTGTGGAAGGGGCTTCCTACATCGTTGACAGGCTCCACTATAGCATAAGCGCGTTAACAGGCAGCAGAAAAACTCGGAGAGCAGTCTGGTCTATCTGGTCTGTTTTGTTTGTCTGGTTTATTTTGTTCTTTGGACCAAGGAGCCAGATAGACCGAACAGACCACATGAACAAGGGCGGAAGATTTTTTTTCAGCATCCTGCTAAAGATCGGCCTAATCTGTGCCGATACAAGAGCTGTGCAGTACGTCGAACCGAATTTATCAATCGAGGAGAGGCCCTATGCCAGTCCAAGCTCTGACTCAAGTCGATCCGCAACAGTTCTTTAACCTAGCTCCTGCGAATGGCGCGGGGACTCAGCGATTGGATACCAAGGTCAGCGGGGTCGCAGTCTCCAACGACTTCACCGGCCGTCTGAACGTCACAACGGCGGAAGGCGATACCATCACCCTCTCGGCGAATCTCGAATCCGATTTCCGTGCCGTAAACTACAAATCCCACGTTGAAGGCGATGGTAAGACTGTGGATGTTGAAGCGAAGTATGCAGAGTTTTCGCTCAAACAAGAGTTTGGCGTGACGGTTCAAGGCGACCTGAATGAACAAGAGGTCAAGGATCTGGAGAAGCTGTTCCGAAAAGTCTCCAACATTTTCAAACAATACTTGAATGGAAACGACGACGAAGCGCTTGCCAAGACGGCGAAGTTGGTCGAGCGGTTTGGAAGATTGTCCTCTCTCTCCGGTCTGGACCTGAATGTGGATGTGGAACGGTCGGTTACGCTCTTCGCTGCCCAGATTGCTTCGGAGGCGACCGGTCAGCCTGCGCTACCGGCGGGCCAGCAATCGCAGATACCCGGCGCGACAACTCCTACCACTACCCCGGGTGGGGCGCCTTCGACGACTGCGGCGATCCCGCAACCGTCTACCGGTACCACGGCGCCCCCCCAACCATCGGCCGACGCAGCGGCTCCGGCATCGGGCCAAGCGACTCATCTGGTCGCACCGGCGCAGGATGCATCGCAGCAGAAATCTCTCGTACAGCAAGTCTTGGATGCGCTGAAAGATACGAGGGTCGAATCCCACAAAGTCAGCAAGTATCTACCGGATTTCCTCAAGAAGCTGCGCGAGGATCTGCGTGATGAACTGCGCGGTCATCGTGATCAGACAGCTCAGACTCCCGCCGCCGGGCAACCAGAGCCTCCCACCACCACGGTGAGCAGCCAGTTGTTTGCCTACCAAGCAGTCAGTCTGACGTCGATATCGCTCTCCATCAGAACTTAGAGCAACAGCGTCAGCCGCAAGGTTGGCGTCAAGCAAGACACGGCGAGGCCTGGTGATCCCAGGCCTCGCCGTTGTCGTTTCAGTTCATCCATAACAGCTGACTCCACTACTTCTCGATCGGGACTTGATCCGTCTCGACGGAGTACGAGGGTAGCCCGCTGGTCTCCTGTGCTCGCGGAACGCGCAATAGTAACGTGCTCGTTCGACGCGCGCAGCGGAAGATCAAGCAGGCCACCCTCGTTTGAGAAGAAGAAACAAGCGTGGAAGGGCGATCTAATTGAGAGGGGAGCGACCAGACCGTCCTGCTTCTGCGGAAAAACGTGGGCATTCGTGATTTTCTGATAAATCAGAGGTTCAACATTGAGTGGAAATTCACAATGTCCCCATTGTTTCGGCCTGACAGGGCAACGACCATTCGGGGCGCAAGAAAGTAAGAAGTAGCGGAAGGCAGGAGTAACTATTTGAATTCTCTTTTCTCCCTGTGACTGAAATTCCCAGTTTCGATTTGGCGCATTTGGTTGTTCCAGGGGCTGGTTTGGTTGCGCCTCTTACAATCGAAGTCCTTCCAGTATGAGTAGCTCCTAAGTTAGTATAACCAGCGAATTCTTGACCCATCCTTCTTCGACGTGGGCTCTCAGGAGCTGACCATGTCTATGTAGTGGAGCGTCTCCTATGGAGAACTATTACGCGATTCTTGAAATTGAGGAGTCCTCCACTCCCGAAGAGATCAAGCAGGCCTATCGGCTCTTATTGGAAGTGTGGCATCCCGACCGCTTTCACCATAAACCCAAGCTTCTGGTGAAGGCGGAGCAGAGGACCGGGAAAATCAATCAGGCCTTCGAGACGCTCGGCAATCCTGTTGTGAAGCAGCAGTACGATGCCTGGCGACGTGTCAACAGCAATGGGAATGCGTCGACGGTTGGGACCGTGACCTGCCCTTCCTGCCAGACCTCGTTTTCCTCTAATCCCGAGCGAGATGAGAAGCGGGAATTCCGCCCGGACCGGCCGAGGGCTAAAAAGGATTCCGACCACGGTTTCGGCACGAAGCCCCATGAACATGAGTGGCTCACTCCTTTCCGAATGGCCATGTTGGTCTTAGCCGCAGTACTGTCGGGGCTTATCGTGTTCGTGGTGACGAAACCATCCAAAGTCATTGTGTCCTACAAACCTGCCAAGGCGGTCGAACAGGAGATCGTTCAGAGGAGCGAGTCGGTCGCACCGAAAGAAGAACCGGTTCGCTCCTCCGCAACTATGCGGGAGGGTCTGTCCGGCAGAACGGCTCAGTCGGACGAAAGAGAGACAAATTCGAAAACGTTGCCGATGACAGATGCGCAAAAGGAGCGGGGTCAGTTGGAATCCATGCAACGACTGATGGCACAGGCCCCCGTCCGTACGCCTCCCCCAGCTGCGGAAAATATTTCCTCCGTGGACCTGCAGCAGCTGAAGATGGGGGGTGTCCAGGGCAATGTCATGGCGCAGAACCAGCTTGGGCAACTGTATGAAAATGGGAAGCGGGGTGTGCCTCAGGATTATGCGACGGCGCTGGAATGGTATGAGAAAGCTGCGACCCAGGGAAACGGATGGGCGCAGAACCAACTCGGGCAGATGTCCGCCGATGGGCGGGGTATGCCACAGAATTATACGAAGGCGCGACAGTGGTGGGAACAAGCGGCAGTCCAAGGTGTTGCACAAGCGCAGTACAACCTTGGACAGCTCTATGCCAACGGGCGGGGTGTGCCGCAGGATTATACGAAGGCCCGAGGATGGTATGAGAAAGCTGCCGCTCAGGGCAACGCCTGGGCACAGGCGCAGCTCGGACAGTTGTATGCCAACGGACAGGGTGTGCCGCAGGATTATACGAAGGCTCGAGGATGGTATGAGAAAGCCGCTGCCAAGGGC
Organism: Nitrospiraceae bacterium; assembly: GCA_013140715.1. Taxonomy (GTDB): domain Bacteria; phylum Nitrospirota; class Nitrospiria; order Nitrospirales; family Nitrospiraceae; genus Palsa-1315. Next base: position 25,967 of record JABFSG010000019.1, on the reverse strand, counting down.
AATGCCTGGGCGCAGGCGCAGCTTGCGTTGTTGTAGTCAAACGGAGGACGGTCGTCGCTCCCAAATCTTTTGTATTCCGCTAGGCAATAAGGAATGCCTGAGTCGATTCGGTCATTCGTCGATACTGCGGCGCGTGAGAAGTGGACCGTACAGTGCGGCAAAGAGGAGATAGGCGCCGCTCCAAGCAGTTGCCGCTGCGCCGAGCATGAAATTCGTCGGGAGTCCGGCGACCGGCCCAAACACTCGAAGAAGCGCACCCACGTTGACCAGTATGTAGATCACGACGGTCATGGGACCAGCGTGCAGGGGACGTCCTGTGTGACCTAGACTGGCACGGGTCATCACCGCTAAGGTCATCGCTCCCATTGCGCCGGTTGTGAGGGCGTGAACCGCATCGGCTGTCTGCAAGCCCACCTCGAAAATCGATCCGCCCAGTAGGATCAGCGACAGAGCAAGCCATCCATACCCCAGATGCAGGATCAGCACAAGAGGTTCGCGCCACGCGGTCCAGCCGCGCCAGCGCGATAGACGAATCGCATGGGTCAGGCCTGCGGTTACCAATAACCCGCCGGTCGCCATAGCCTCTGGCTGAAGGGTCCAGGCAAGAGCGGCCATTGCCACGAGCAGGATCGCGAGTCCGTCGAAACGGGAAAAGGACGCAGACTCTTCCGGTAGGTTCTGCCGGGCGAGGTGATCGTTGGTGAAGGTGGGGATGATGCGCCCGCCGATGAGCGCCAGCAACATCATCATCAGCGAGAGCGGCATCCGTTCGGGAAGATCCGTCTCTTTACCGCTCAAGGCCATTGTGTGAAAGAGGATATTTGCGCCTGCATAGAGACTGATGATCACGCCGATCGGTAGACGATCCCAAGCTTTTCCGACGGTGATTTCTCTCCAAACAAACGATGCGAGTACGACCAGAAATGTCGAGTCGACGACGGCGGATACGAGGGGTGTAGGCCAGGGTATAACGATCGCCAGGCGCCCGGACAGCCAGAGGGCCACCAACAAGAACAGAGGGACTCCTCTCAGGGGAGCCCGGTCGGTCCAGTTTGGAATGGCCGTCAACAGGAAGCCGGTGATGACTGCGGGCAGAAAACCGAACAGCATCTCATGCGCATGCCAATCGCGCGGGGAATAGAGGAATGTGGCATTGCCTGTTCCGGTCAAAATCAGTGCCCAGGCAGGGATCGCCGCGCCGGCGAACAAGGCCGTGCAGAGAAAAAACGGGCGGAATCCGTAGGACAAAAATGCCGGACCCTGATAACCGGGCTGTTCTATCGACATCGGTAAGTGAGGGATATCCTTGGGCGTTTCTGAAACGAGCAAGATTATCGCTGTTGGGTCAGTAGAATGTCGACATCGATCTGTGCAGTCGGCAGACTGGAAGAAGGGCAGCGGACTTTATACCAATATGACGATCGCAGTGGAATTTGTAGGACGATTTTGCGTATTATGCCGATCTGTGTGACCAGTAATCTAGTGTTTAACATTGGAGGCTGTGGACAATGACCACGCGTTTTGTTGGACTGATGATCGCTATTCTAGCCTGCACATTCCTTGTGGCGGCATGCGATTCGACCAAACCGCCCTCGCCAGATTGTATCGAATCAGCACGCTTGTATGCGGAAGCCCTGGACCAGAACACTCGTGCCCCTGCAGACGAGAAGGCGGAAAACATGGCTACTCGAAAAGCATCGATTGCCTCGCTGGAAGAGCGGAAGGTCAAGGCCTGTGGAGAGTAATCGAAGGGTCGAGTTCCTCGCAGCCACAGATGGAACGACGCCGGTTTGCGGAACACTCTAATCTCTGGCGCCTGTTCACGTACCTCTGAATAGGCGCCAAAGTCGCACGTTTGTCTTCGGGCTGTCTGAGTAGAGCAAGCCGCTCTCCATATTCAAGTCAGGTATAACAAGAGGGGTGTGCCGTGAGGCATACCCCTGTGTTCCATCACCCCGCTGCGACAGATCGCGCCACAGTTCGCGCAATAGAACATCGCATTCGATTTTCATCAGAATCTCATCCAACAGGATGGTTCAGATGCGCCGTCGTAATCGGGACGGAATCGACCGCGCACTAGGCGTCGGCTGGTTACCAGTTTCTCCGCTTCGTAACGAAAAAGTGTTCGGACAGATTCTTAGCGTACAATGTCGCCCAGCGATCGAAAGCCGAGTCCCAACCCTCGGCAGACCGACACTTGCCGATCGAAACGATTCTTGGTGCGAATGATATCGCGAAGTGTGCCGAGCGACACACGCCCCCAGGCCGCCAGATGGAATACGGACAGGGGATAGTCTGTGCCGAAAAGCAGTCGTTCTTGCAGCTCGGGGTATTGGCGAAGATGCAGCAGCATCTTGAGTCGATTCGGCAGCGTGAGGGCGGAGATGTCCGAATAGAAATGAGGATAACGTTGTACGAAGTCGCGCAGGGTCGGGAGAAACTTCTCGAAAAGAATCAGTCCATAGCTGCAGGCATGGGCGGCAATGACGGTGGTTCCTTCATCAAGTGCGAGGTGGAGCCGCTCCGGATCGCCGACGGACTGGTCTTTCCCGACCAGGCTGAATTCATAGCCGACGTGACTGAGGAACGGCAGTTTCCGATCGGCAAGAGCTCGGTAGAAGGATTTGTAACGTATCTCAGCCGGGTTGAACTGTTGTGCGTTCGGGAGGACCTTCACCAGTGAAGCTCCGGCGTCGGCGCAACGATGGACTTCTTCGACCGCGTCTCGTCGCTGCGGATTGATCGAGACGCCGGCCAGGAATTCATCGGGGTAGGCCCTCGTGGTCTTCAGCACATAATCGTTGCCGATGAGAAAGTCTGTGTGCGCCTGATCCAACCGGCCATTCTGGTCGTAGACCCCATCCATACCGAGGAGTACGGCCTGTTGAACGTGGTGGGAGGCACGTAATTCTGTAAGCAGATCGTCGAGGTATTTCCGGTTCGCTTCCCGTGGGTTCGACGGAGAGAGTCGGTGTTTCCACAGAAGGAATCGAAACAGCGGGCTCTTGAGCATTTTGGGCGAGATGTAACAGCCGTTATCGCCGTCCGGCAGCGCGGCCAGATGGACGTGGCAGTCGATCAGGGTTTTCTGAGCCGTATCTCGTGAAGCGTCGTGCGTGAAGCGTCGTTCTGAACGAGCCATCAGTTCACCGCACTATCTGGTCGTTGCGATCTTATCATGCGAGATACGCTTCACGATGAACGTTTCACGCTTCACGAGATTGAAGTCGTTCCATCGCGATTCGTTTCAGGCCCCGCAGATCCATTTTCCCCGTACCCAGCACCGGCAGAGCATCGACTTTGATGAAATTCGTGCGGGGTGGGATATAGAGGTTTGGCAGACCGTTTGCTGTGAGCTTGGCCACGATGCCGGGAATCTGCGTCTCATCCAGGGTATGAAGGACAGCGAGTTGCTCGCCCTTACGTTCGTCCGGAATACCGGTGACGGCGAAGACCTGCATATCGGCGCCGGCTGCCTGCTGCAGAGCTTCTTCGACGCGGCCATGCGGAACCATTTCACCGCCGATCTTCGAGAAGCGCGACAGTCGGTCGGTGATCGTGACGAATCCATCCTCGTCCAAGGTGGCAATATCGCCGGTGATGTACCAGCCGTCGCGCAGGACATTGGCCGTCAGATCCTCTCGCCCCAGATACCCGCTCATGACATTGGGACCCTTGACCAGCAGCATGCCGGGAGTGTCCGGTGGCAATGGGGTGAAGCTGTCGGGATCGACGATCTGCACCGATACGCCGGGCAGCGGCTGGCCGACAGTGCCCCGCCGCGAGGCAGGCTGGTAGTATCCGGCTGCTCGGAAGTCCGGGCAATTGACAGCGATGACAGGAGCGCATTCGGTGACGCCGTAGCCTTCGATGGGGGCAATGCCGAACTGATCGGCAAATGCCTGCACGAGCCTGGACGGCAGTTTCTCGGCGCCGGTCAGGACCACCCGCAGCGAGCTGAATTGCTCCGGCGTACAGCGGCGGCAATAGAGTTGGAGAAAAGTCGGTGTGGTCACAAGGAACGTGATGCGGTAACGGCTCACGAGTCCGCCGATGGCTGCGACGTCGAGCGGAGAGGGGTGAAACACGACGCCTGCGTTATTGAACATGGCTAACCAGAATACGAGATACCCGAACGAATGGAAGAAGGGAAGAATTCCGAGGACCCGCTCGTCTTGATAGAGATGGAGCATCTGGCTGGCTCCCTGAGCGTTGGCGTCCACGTTGAAGTGAGACAGCATCACGCCTTTCGGCTCCCCTGTGCTCCCGCTGCTGAAAATGATGGTGGCCAGATCGTCCATCGTCAGGGGGCTGTTCTGTCCGCAGGCCAATTCGATCAGCCGCGCAGGGGCGCAGAGGGCGAGGAGACCGGCGAAGAGTTTCCTCCCTGTGCCGATGGTGCGGGCGACGTCTTCCAGCCAGATAATCGAGGGGCCGTCCGGCAACTCCAACTTGGCCTTCTCGACAAAGACTCGGCTGGTCACGATCGTGCGCAGGCTTGCCAGTCTCACGGCTGCTTCGATGCCAGATTTGCCGACCGTGTAGTTCAGATTCACGCTGGTTTTCCCGCACAGGAGAGCAGCCACGTTGACCAATGCGCCGGCGACAGTCGGTGGGAGGAGGATTCCCACATGACGCTGCTCTTCCCACTGGTGTCGAAGCGTTCTACCCAATACGATGGACCCGATCAGGGATTGGAGCGACGACAGGTGTGGCTTGGTCTGGTCTGCCATGGCGAAGCGAAAGGGATGTCTCCTCATGGCATGGATGAATTCACGATGCAGGGGGCGACGATAGGATTTGCGCAGGCGCCAGGCTGCCTCTCCAAGTGTGCGGACTGCTTCGCGGAGTTTGTACGCCGGTGTGTCCGACGGCAACGCTGCGCCGAAGGACACGGAGACCGGATAGGGAATGCGCTCAGGCCATTTGGTGAGGAACCGCCCGCGCTCAAAGCTAAAGATGCTGCCCCATAGGCGATCCAGATGTACGGGAATGATCGGCGCCTGCCGTCCTTTCACAATCCGTTCGAAGCCGCGTCGAAACGGCAGCAGAGTGCCGGTACGGGTGATCTGCCCTTCTGGGAAGATGCAGACAATCTCTCCGTCGTCGAGCATCTGTCCTGCGTTCCGTAGGGCGCGAAGAATAATGCGGGGGCCGCCCCCTGACGCGATGGGGATGACCTTCATGGCGGTCATCAACCACTTAAACAGCGGGTGTTCCGCGTAGGCGGCGTCCACCACGAACCGTATGGGCCGATCGACGCTGGCCATGAGCAAGAAGCCATCGACGAAGGACATATGGTTTGGAACGAGCAACGCTCCACCCGATGGGGGAATATGTTCCTGCCCCACAATGCGGAGGCGATAGAGCGTATTTGTGCAGATGATGAGCAAGAGCCGCAGGAACAGATCTGGCATCAGCCAAAGGGCCCACAGGGTGCCGCAGACGGTCACTCCTGCCGTGATGAGAAAAATGCCGCTCGTCGAAAATCCACCACTGGCGAGGGAGCCACCGGCGAGCGATCCCAAGAGGATTCCGGTGAAGACGCAGGTGTTGGAGAAAGAGATGACGGCGCCTCGCCGATCGGCCGGTGATCTCCATTGAAGAATGGCATTCAACGGGACAAAAATAAATGAACAGGAAACTCCCAGAAGTCCCAATACCAGAAACGTTCCGAACAATGGCGGGGTCAGTGCGCCGAGCAAGGATAGCGCCATGGATGCGCCAACGGCCCCCAAGGGAATCAGTCCATACTCGATCCGGTTTTGAGACAGTCGCCCGACCAATAGGGCTCCGGCGCCGATGCCGACGGACAACAATGTGAGCGGGAGCCCCGACATCGCATCCGAAAGGTGCAGCACGGTTTTGGCATAGACGAGTATGTTCTGGGCGAAAAGGCTTGCGATCGTCCAGAAAAAGATTTCTCCCGGTATGGCAAGGCGCAGCAATCGTTCAGTTTGAATGGCGGCCCAGGCTCCGCGGATCGTGGAGCCGACACCGCCGGATGTGCGGGCCGGCGAGACCCGGGGAACGGTAAAGGCTGCAACCAGGCCGGCCAGAGATAAGAGGGCCAAGGCAAGGGGCGCCAGCCAGAGATGGTTACCGGCGGTTTGCAAGAGAAAGCCCCCGGCTGCTGTTCCCCCCAGGATGGCGGCAAAGGTCCAAACCTCCAACAGGCCGTTGCCCGAAGCGAGACGTTCATGAGGAATCAACTCGGGGAGAATGCCGTATTTCGACGGGCCGAAGAGCGCGCTGTGCGCTCCCATCCCGCATAAGACGATCAGCGGAAGAATTCCGCCGGAGGGGTTCAGCCAGAGCGCAAGAGTGCCGGCGCTCATGAGGCAGACCTCGACCATTTTGATTGCGATGATGACCGTGCGTTTGCTGAGGCGATCGGCCAACGTCCCGCCGATTAACGACAGTAGGACCAGTGGCACTGTGAAGATAATGAATGTGATTGCCGTCTGCGTCTGTGCCGCGGTCTCCATCTCCGGCCCAGGCGCCATCTGAGCCGTGGCCTGCTTGATCGCCAGCAAAGCGACCATGAGCTTCCAGGCATTGTCGTTGAATGCGCCGAAAAATTGCGCAATGAGGAGGCCGCGAAGGGGGTGCAAAATAGGGCTGATATCTGAAGGTTTGTGCTGAAGACTGTCCACCAGGAAAGGCCTCGTATGGTCCGCAGTGTGCCAGTGTTTGGAGTCGGAGGCAAATGTTTCCTTTCCCCCTCAATTTGTATGAATCGCTCAGCGACTTGTCTTCACAGAGACAGCCAGAACAGCTTCATGCGAGTCTGTTCCTTGGCCCTGTCCATTCCCACCAGCCCTCCGAAGAGATCCCAGGAGGTTCCCCTCTCCGTCTCATGCCGATACCGATACAGCGGAATGATCGGGTTGAATTCAAACACTGATTCTCTGGGAGAAGTCATGCGCCGGACCACGGCCATCTTTGAACCTCCGAGGAAATGGAAGTTGGAATGGTCTGCATCCGGATGCTCGTATGAGATCAGCCACCATAGCAAACTGACCGATGTGACGGTGCCTTGCCGGTTTTTGTAATCGACTAGCGGCCAGATGAATGAAAACTCCGCGGTGCCGGTTTCACGCGTGGACTCGTACTTGTACAGGGGAAAGAAACGGTCGGTCGTGCCGGCCGATGTCGTCCGGTGTTCGTAGAGCGAGAAGTTGCCAAGGCCCAGCGCATTGAACCGACGTTCATTTTGCTCATCGTGGCGCTCGTAGTGCCACAAGGGGATGAAAATGTCTTTCGAACCGGAGGAAGACCGCTCGTGTCGGTAAGCCAGCAGGATGCTCGTTTGTGCCACGTCTTGGGTGAGGTCTTGTTGGAAGCTGTAGAGGGGGAAGAGTCGATGGCTGTGGTACGTCGGTGTCGTTTCTTGACGATAAATCGCCAGGTGTGAGACTCCACCGATCGACAGGACGGACTGGTTTCCTTCGTTCCGGTAGTTATAGAGCGGGAAGAAGAGTCCGCTACTGCCAGTAGGTGACCAGGTATGGCGAATCCAACTCATCGGAATAGCGGGTTCGAGTCCGATCAAAGACCAGCTTGTTTCACCCGTCGCCTCATCTTTTGTCATACTCGCGATGGGGAAAAGACTGGTCTGGCTCGTGGTCGGTGATGTTGTGCGCCAGAACATCCAGAGTGCAGAGAATGAGGTGCTGTCGGTTGCGTCGTTTGCACGATAGCTGTAAATCGGAAACAGCCGATCATGCAGAGTGGAAGGCGTGGTCTCGTGCGCATACAGCGACAAGGCAGGCATGCTGCCGATCGAGGGGAGGCCGATGGCCGAAAGGCGGTGGGCTTCACCGGCTTGTCGGTAACTGTAGAGTGGGAAGGCATGGTGAGCATTCTGTGTGGGGCTGCTCTGAGATCGGAAGAGACTCACCGGTTCGACTCCAAGCAGATTGATCGTGGTCTGCCCTGTTTTTTCATCGTGAGCATATCGATAGAGTGGGAATACACGGTTTGTCACGCTAGTCGGAGTCGCCTCGTGGTGAACGAGGGAGGCTGACCCCATTCCCAGCATGTCGAATTCTGACGCCTGCTCTGTTGTGTCCTTCCGGTAACGGTAGAGGGGGAAGAAACGGTCGTTCACCTCAGTCGAGGAGTGGTCATGTTCGTAGAGAGACCAGGCTGCAAGCTGGCCGAATGGTGGTAGCCCCAATACGCTGAACCGAGTGTCTCCATTTTGCTCGCTACGATAGCCGTAGAAGGGGAATAGGTGGTCCGACGTGTGCGCGTCGTTGCTATCGTGGCGATAGAGTGCCATGGACTCAATTCCGAGAAGACTGATACGCCAGTCTGCTTCGGTGGTCGCTCCGGCATAGTCCCAGAAGGGGAGCAGTCGATCTGCGGTCTGGACCGGTGTGGTCAGATGGCGATACAGAAGCAACGCGTCGAATTGTGTTTCGTCCTTTGCAAGATCGTGCCGGTACCGATAGAGCGGAAACAGTCGATGTTGAAATAGAGAGGGACTCGATTCCTGACGGTACAAGGCAATTTCGGACATGCCGAGGAGAGAGAGCACACTGTTGTTGCCTTGTCGGAAGTAGTCGTACAAAGGAACGAGCCGATCTTCGGTCAGATTGTCCTGGCTCCGGTGGAGATAGAGGGACAGGCGGCGATAGCCAAGCGCGGAGAGCTGAGAAGGTCCATCCCGGCTACCGTCGTAGTTGTATAGCCCTAGGAGCCAGTGTTGAGTCCTGTCCGGATTGTCTTCATAGCGAAACCAAGAGGCTTCGCGATAGCCCAACAAATCGAATTCATGGGTCTGGCTGTCGGCGTTCCCCTCGTATCGATACAACGGAAAGAATCGGTCGATGGTGCCGGATGGTGCAGTCTGATGGCGGTATAGGAGGAGCGCGTCGAAAGTGCTGCTGCCATCCGCGCCTGAGACATAGCTGTAGAGCGGAAATATCCGATGACTCGTCTCATCGCCCGTCGTCACCTGTTCGAACAGCGCTAAAGAAGGTATTGCGGAGAATCCTTTCGCTGGAGGCAAGCCGAGTATGGCGAGCCGCTTGACATGGGTCGAGGTGTTATCGGCATAGCCATAGAATGGGAAAAGGAAATGGTAGTGTTGGGATGGGTCGTCAGAGGAACCGTAGAGCGGCAGGATGTAGCGATAGGCTTCGCTCTTCGATGGGTCTTCGCCCGACCAATAGAGCGGGAAGAGCCAGCTGTTCGACGAATTCAGATCCTGTCGATAGTGAAAGAAAGGAAAGAGGAGATCCCATTGAGTCAGGTCGGTGCGGGTGTCGCGCGTCGTAATCAACAGGGGACCGAGCACAAAGTTTCTTGCGTAGTACTCGCCCATGACATGGCGACTGAACAAGGGAAAGAGATGATGCCATGCGCTGTCTCCGTGGATCGACTTCAGATAGAGCGGGACAGTGAAGGTCCATTCCTGGCCCGGCCCTTCAGAGTGCCAATAGAGGGGAAAGACATGAGCCCAGGCGTGGTCTCCTCTCCGTTCATAGGTCCCCAATGGCCAGAGGATGCTTCGCCGTAGCAGGTCGCGCGTCGGATCTTCCTCCATGGAGTACAGAGGTCGCACTGCCAGCCGAGAATAGCTGCCTCGCTCTTCAGCCGAATAGAGCCATAGCAGGCCATCAGTAGAGACTGCGCCGGGCGACTGCTCGATGCACCACAAGAGTCCGATGCAGTGGCGTCTGATATCCTGAGACTCCCCGTCTTCCTCGGCCAATACTTCGAATGGGAACAACATGGTCACGACAAGCAACATCCCTAGCTTCAACAGGCGGCATCTTGACATCGTCATGGCGATCCTCCTTCGCGGAGCCGGTGAGTTCATGACGATCAGTTCAGCAACAGTTGTGCCTCTCATGGCACAACCTGGCGTCAAGCGGAGGTGGGCGTCAGATGGGGAGTTTTAGGCAATCGCACCATTCTGGATTGCCGGCTGACGACAGGATGTGAAACTATCTCGCGGAAAAACTATGAACGCTTGTTCAGAGGATGGCAACGGTTGTTCATGGGCGGACCAAGGGGAGAATGCACCGAAATAGACAGAACGGCCAGCATCATGCTTTGCAGCGAGAAACTGGCCGTTTGCAATGTCGTTCGATCTAGATTGCAGTTGCCGTGCGGCAGCCCAGCGTAATCCACTAATCGGTGATAGGGCAGAAAATGGCTCCTGGAACTGTTTCCCCCATATGCTTAAGGGTCAAACTAGGTCGCACTCACCACGGACGCTCGGAAAAACCGAGGCGCTCTTGGGTGTCGGTTTGAGTGTCTGTTAAGCAATGAAGGTATGAGTCATGAACAGACTCGGTCCGCTAACTTATTTCTTCCCTGCACGGGCTGCCCGAAAGCCTTAGGCGAGAGGACACGAGACTCCTACGATCAGGACAACAGGTTGTCCTTTAACACATCGCGGAACAATGTCCGGATCATGTTCTCCCAAACACTGAGAACAGCGCTCTGGGGCGTATTCCCCGCCATCGGAAGGAGCCAGATACCGAACCACGTCGTGATGCCATCGTCGTAGGAGTAGGTTTTCTGCAACTGTCCGTTGCGGTCGAACAGCTTTGCGGTAAGCTTGTAGTTGTCCGTCGCCGCGGACGGGATCAGAAAGAGCGTGAGGCCCGTAAGCAGGCCCGCACCGATCGCTTTCCCCAAGCTCCCGTAGTTCCTCATCTCGATCTGCAGCACGCGGTCTGTATTTTTAGCCTGAAACGAATCAAAAGTGTAGCTGCGGAAGAGCGCTGATTCCGCGACGACCTTCTCCACGACTTGTCGTAGCATCGGTAGCGGGCCGACCGTTTCGACGCCAGGCTGCTCGCCCCCCTCCGAAAGATCGACCATACACCGTAGAGCCAAGTATGCCGATGGCTTGTTTGAGCCCTGCGCCTGAGTCAGGGTTTCTTCAACCTTCGGCAATCGGTTATCTGGAAATGATGCACATGCCGTTGTGATGAACGCTAAGAGCACGATCCATGCGACACGACCAATCGTGTTTCGCTTAGCAGGGAGTAAATCCTGGACTGGAACAAGGGTTATCCGATCATTGATGGGGGGTGACATTGTTTTCTCCTCTCTTTCGATTCCTGGGACCCCGCCGGCCGCTTTTCTTCAGCCGTATCTCCATCTCGCAACCGATGTCGCTGTTGCGAGCGCTGGAGTCCCACAGGCCCTCTCCTTTAGGAACGGCTGGGGGCCGGATTCGGACATCCGACCCCACCTGACCCGATCAGAGCAGTCTATCCATTCGGCAATATTTTAAGCACTGCCTCAGCAAACGCGGGGGCATTATCGGAGATTGCCGCCAACGTTCGTAATTCACGAAGGGCCCCTTGCTGCCTGGCTTCCGTTAATCCCAGCAAGACATAGAGGCTAGATAGGTGCTCGCCTGATCCTTTAGCTAGATCGGAAACCAAATGTTGGTGGCTGAATAAAATATACGCTCTCACCCTGTTCTGGTAATCCAGTCGTGCCATTTCGTTGAGTGAGGCCTTTGCAGGGGGCATCGTCACAAAAAATTTAGCTGGTTCATATTCCAACATTGCCCCGGTACTAGAGTCAGTGGTAGACCCAAAAAGGCCGCCGATTAGAATATTTCCCCAAAACCACCCGGTCGTTTTCGTATGGAGGGTAGCTTGCTGATCTGTGTAACCCTCTTTTTTAAAGACGACAGTCGCGTTTTGGTAATCAGATTTCTTTATCGTGATTGTTGCCGGAGTAACGCCCTCCGGCTTACCGTTAATGATTATTTGTGCGCCAGCCGGCTCTGAGTCAAACGTTAGAGATTGTTTATCTCCCACAACGATGGTGGCACAACCTAATATCAGCATCGGGGTTATTAGGATAAGAATCTTGATGAGGTTGGAAGGGATCTTCATGTTTCGACCTCCATTCTTGTTGTTTGAGGCAGTGTGCCTGCTTCCTGTGGTTGTGTCAGACGCTATGTGAGTCGGGCACATTAGCTAAAAGTGGAGCGACACACCCCCAAGGAAATGGTTTGCCGAGTAGTCCGCTTTGAGTCCTATCGCATCAGGAAAGTCGAACGCTGCACGGTTGTATTTATACTCAGCGAAAAGCGCGATGCGATCAGTCGCAAAATAGCGCAGCCCAGCTAATGCATTCAGGCCGGGTGCGACATCTTTGTCCGACTGCCCTTGGAACTTCGCTTCCGCAAAGAACAGCCCCACGCCTACACCTGCATAAGGCTGAAACTGTTTGCCTGGATAGCGAACCATGGCGTTGATCGCCCACGTGAAGACGTTCAGATTGAAACCAGGCGCAGGCGCCGTCATGCCTAAAATAGTAATCGGCTGCTGTTTGACTTGTGGAGTGGTGTTAAATATTTCCGTCTCTACTCCGAGCCAATTCACACTTGGAAGGTAATAGCCAACTTTCGCTCCGTAGACGATAGAATCATGCAATTTTAGATCGGAGAAGGACAAGCCTGAGATAGCCCCGGTCCCTTGCACATTGCTCAAGTTATTCGGTGACGTGTAGCCGATCTGCCCCGCGACATACATCTCTGCTTGGGCTGAACGGCCGGATAGCATTAAGCAACACAGTCCTACTAAAAGGGACCATAGTCCTAGCGCGAAACCCAAGCGTTTCATATGCCACCTCCTGGTGAATGAGCGATCCACATTGGACGGGATTCGGTGAGGAAGAGCTGAGCACCGAGATACGGTGAAGACCATTGCAGCCCCCCCTTGGTCACAAACCTAGGAACCGGCAACTCGTATGTAACCCTGACTATTCATGAAGACCTGCTACGTCGTCCGAAGCTCTCGCCCGGCTGGGCTTTTCTTGTTCAGCCTTCTCGACGAACCGCACCTGCGCCTTTGTCGTCCATACGTGCGATAAGCTTCGGCGGGTTTCGGTCATGAACGCCTCGCGGCGGCATTCATGAGTAACCCTGGCTATGCGAATATCGAGCAAGCCATGTGCCTAATAAGAAATGCATCTGTCCTCTGTCGTAGTCTGTGATGTTCCCAAGAATTACCTCTGACAGAAACTCCTCTACGATGATGGAAAGCGGTCCACATGAATCGAAAACGATTCGGTGATGAATCAAGTTTGATTACCGGATCGAGAAATAAGAAGTTGACCGTCGAATGTTCGCACATGGGGGCTTCCCTCCGAGCATTCAGTTCAGGTTCATTGTGCCGCGTGAGCAAGGAACGCGCCTAGGGACGGTCAGGCTGGACGGTTTCGTTGCAGTCTGTGGTAGGAAGGGCTTTGTGCGATTGGCTGGACCGGAAGGTCACCGGGATAGCTGGATCATGAAGCTCGCACTATGAATGGCGATTCATAGTACATGAACGGCTGTTCTCAAGGGCTACGAGTCGAATTGCAAACGGGGTAAGACGGAGAATCGAAGCGTTTACCGTTGCGCTCGGCCAGGCCTCCGCCACTCCCACGGAGACACCGGCTGCGGATCAGCCCAGAACCCTCGCTTCGCTTTTCATGCTTCTGTTCCTAGCCCTTCTAGCACCGTATCCCCTGGCGCATACTTTTAATACCACCAGCACCAGCCCTGCTTGAGGAGTTACTGATTGAGATTCATTCCATCGGGCAGAAGGATATTTGCAAGAGAGCACTGGTACTTGTCATAGCCGTGGATCTATAGCGTGACTTCCTTCTCGAAGGCGAGGTCCGAGGCGACCTGCTTGGCTTTCTGTCCATAGGCTTGGCTTTTCTCAGGGCAATCGATCCCGCTAAGGCAAATGCGTTCAGGGTGTTGGTTGTGCAGGACTTCGATGGTGTCGCCGTCGAGGATACCGACAACAGAGCCGGAGAAGTCGGCAGTTGCGAGAGAAGCACACAGGAGTAGAAGCAGCACACCGGCACAGCCGCCCCGAAGGCTAGCTCTTGTCCAACGAGTCACTCCGCTGTTCCCAGATACCCGTCTCGTTGGGCATCCATGACAAATTGCGCTGTTGTCGAACGCACCGCATCATCGAAACTATAGGTAAAGAAGTTAATCCAGAGGAATGGAAGCCCCACTATCGAGATTAATGTCCTCGCCGTAATTTCGTAGTTGTACGTCTTTTGGAGTACAGATTGGTCATATACGCTGTAGGATAACTCCCAGCCGCCTTGCCAACCATAGATGGGAAATAAACCGCCCGATCCTATAAAAAACAGTCCCATAGGTATCTCATACCACATAGGATGTGATTTTTTGTCCAGAACGCTGACCACGACTTCCGTCTCTGCCCCCTTAGAATTATCAACGACAGGCGAACTGCTGCTACAGCCTCCGTAATCTTTAAGTGCTTCTTGCAGTAGAATACTCAAATTTGTCCTATAGATCAGTGGTCGATTTACCGGACCACCTGGGAACTTAATGGTCTGATGACAACGAGGAGGTGCTGCCGGCTTATATGGGCTTGGGAGTGGATTCACAATCGGGAAATCGCGATACGTCTCACAGCCGGAGAGGGTGACGAGAAGTACGAGGAGAATGAGGCTGCGGGTTCTCATGGACGATTTCTGCATCGCCACAACCGGATCCTCAGTGAGTCCGTGGTCCTCCGTCACTTTCCATTCCCTGTGATCGTCAGGCCGATGCCGCCTGTGATGGCGTTGTGATTCAGGTCGCCGGCTTCGCCGAAGCTGTACGTGACAAAGGGGGTCACAAAGGGAAGCACTGGAAGGGACTCGGTGAGCAGCACATCGTAACCACCTCCAGCGGTCAGTCCCCACCCACTGAGCCTTTGTGGCTCACCTGGCCGGTTATTCCAGTGATTCACATAGCCGCCTCCGAATTTCATAAAAAGCCCGGAATCGGGGAGTGGATAGTAGCGCGTTGTCAGAAAGGCCTGCATGATCCCTTCTCCTACGGCAGGGTTCTCTCTGTTGCTTGATTCCTGGAGCCACCCACTTAACTCGATACCCACCAAGAATTGCGGGTGAACGACGTAGCCACCTTCAATGCCAAGGAAACCGGGGGTGTCATGCTGATTCATTCCCCCTCCAGATTGGGATAGAGATCCAGCTCCAAAATTGAGTGCCGTCCACCATGTCTTGCGCTTGACGAGGGTATCTGCACGGGCATGATCAGAGACTGAGAGGGCAGACTCCTCGGCAGCTTGAGCCACTGAAGAAACAACGAGGGGGAAGCACGGGAGCGCCAGCAGGAGTACGGTTCCCAGTCCGATTAGGAGCGTCCATCTGACAAGCGTTGATCTCATAGCCGCCTCCTGGTTAGTGCGTCGTTCCTTGGAGGACTCTGTACCGGTTCACTCTGTTGCGTGAGCAAGGAATGCGCCGAGAACGGTCAGATGGAGCGGTTTCGTCTGAGAGCTTGGTGGGCGGGACTTTGCGCGATTGGCCTGATCGGAAGGCAACCAGAGTGGCGAGATCAGCAAGCCCGGACTATGAACGGCGGTTCAGAGCACCTGAACGGGAGTTCTCAATGGGTATGAGTCAAATTTAAAAAGATAATCGTGCATATTTGATGTGAAAAGCGAATCTTTACACTCTTGTGCCAGGTAAGGCTTTACGGGGAGATCAACACTCGATACCGGCATGCAGTGGTTGATTCACTTCGTGGCTCGTGGCGCAGGGGAGGCTTCCGTCGGAGTTTCCCCTGACTGTTCGTGTAATCGCTGCGCCTCGTGTGTTACAGAATGACTATTCGGTGGCAGGAACCGAAACCGAGATGAGAGAAAGGATGAAGCCGGCGCCTTGCCTACCCTCGACGTTCGTCTCCACCCTTCCGACTCTACCGCTCTAACCGAGTTCGCTTATTCTTGGCGCATGCGTACTGATGTGACGTGAGCCCCGCAGATGCGCTTTGCGGCAACTCCGTTCGCGGCGGGTACGTTCAATGTTTGCACATCTGGCTCGGCCGAGCTCAAGATCAAGACCGAACTATCGGGACTCATCTGGCCCTCAAACTTGATGCCGGTTAACTTATACGACGAGCCATCAGTAGCTGTGCAGCTAGATTTTTGAGTAAAGCTCCTGTCTCGGGGGTTCACCTCATATGTCCCGCTGCAGTTATCCGCGAATGTGCTTACAGGTTGGTTGCCCTGGGAAAATGGCGACGGGCCGGCTCCACCAATGAAGATGCCGTGATCCTTCACTGTGACATTACCGACGCCATCGTAGGTAGCAACTCCAGTTAAGTAGAGCCAGGCCGGGAAACCATCCCCCAATGTCACAAGTTGGTCGGTGAAGCCGTCGGGACCAAGGACTATGGCGCAGGTGTTGTTTTGGCTGAACCGATACTTCCCTTTCAGCAACGCATTGGGATTATCTCGTTCGCCGAAGGCCATGGCTGACCCTGCTGATAATACAACAAGACACACAATAGACGCATAAGTGATGAGTCGTTGAGTGCGCATGGTAATCCCTCCTATGTGAGCGGCCTATGTTCGAACCGAGGGGGGCGGCCACAGTACCCTCCAAGGTTTCTGTATCATGGAACGATGCCGCAGCTCTTCTTCGACCATTTGAAGAAACTTGCGCCAATCCATAGATGCTCAAGTGATTGTGCAAGAGGTGGGCCGGGTCATTGATGGGAGAAAGAGATGGCCGTTCAAAACGGTAGGATTATTTCATTGCAAGATTGGTTTCTGCTGAATCTATTTGAAGGCTGGTGTGAATCAAATCTGATCCAAAGGAACCAAGCCGATAAGGAAGCCAGGAGATTGTTGTAGGTGCCGTGCAGAAGAATTTGACCGGCACATACGCCTTGTCCGTGAATGATCGTTCATAATCTAGGAACGATCGTTCATAAGATTCTCGTGCAAAATGTAACAGGAAACAGCTCCAGGAATTGTTTCCTCTACTTGATCCTGAAGGAAATCGCAAAGATACCCGCTAGAGGTTTCACAAGGTTTTTGCCGCCGGATCTTGGGGCAAAAAAATCTCTCTCGCCCTGAACAGCCGTTTCGACTACATGAACTCCCGTTCATAATTAGACTCCTCGCGTCCCCGGCCTCTTTCCATAAGTGCCGGCTGATTTTCTGCTCAAGATCCTAGCGATAATTAACCTACTGGTGAGTGGCAGCCGTTCTGGCACAGAGGTTGCGTTTCCTTTGGTTTTAGAAAAGCCTTGGTGCAGCGACTCTATGCGCAAGAGGACATTGATGCAAACCGGCAGCGTGACAAGTCTTCTTTTTTTGGTTCGCTCCGCGAGAGAATTTCTGGGCATGACGCAATTTGCTGGTCCGGCGCCCGGAAGGACCGCGAGTCCAAAGGACAGGTTCGCTCGTCCGTTGTCGTCGGCGCGCCTATTTATCACCATATGCATTGTCTTGTCGCTTGGCGGCTGTAGTAATGACGATCTAATCCCTCCTTTCACGATAACCTTCTCAGTCGCGGTGGGTGATCTGAATGGCGATGGTCGTCCAGACATCGCCTCAGCTAATACGTTCATCGCTGGTCCACCACCACATCCAGGCCACGTGTCGGTC
Organism: Nitrospiraceae bacterium; assembly: GCA_013140715.1. Classification (GTDB taxonomy): domain Bacteria; phylum Nitrospirota; class Nitrospiria; order Nitrospirales; family Nitrospiraceae; genus Palsa-1315. Next base: position 8,541 of record JABFSG010000019.1, on the reverse strand, counting down.
ATTCTGCAAAGTCAGTCCTCCCCTGGTGCTTTCGGCAGTGCCATGAACCTTGCCGTAGGCAGTGATCCTTTAATGGTCTCCATAGGGGATCTCAACGGCGACAACCTCATGGATTTGGTGGCAGCAAACGAATCCTCAGCTAGTATCTCCATCCTATTCCAAAATTCCTCCTCGCACGGCACCTTCCTAACAGCACAGAACCTTGGGGTCGGCGCTCATCCAAATGGGGTTGCAATTGGAGATCTGAACGGAGACGGCCACCTCGATATCGCGGTCGCTGACTCCGGGCTTTCCATTCTCTTTCAGAATGCTAGTGACCCGGGAACCTTCTTCTCTCCATTAAGCCTGGGGGTCAATTGCTCCTCTGTCGGCATCGGCGACCTCAACGTGGATGGTCGAGCCGACCTCGTCGCTGCTTGTGCTAATGCGGGGAACGTAAAACTTTTCCTGCAGAACCCGGCAGAAGCTGGCACGTTCTTGCCGCCGCAAACGGTTGCGGCAGGATTTCAACCTAAAAACGTTGCGATTGCCGATCTTAATGCAGATGGTCTACTCGACCTTGCGATTGCGAATTATGGCACTGGCAACAGTGCAGGAACGGCCAGCGTCTCCGTCCTCCTTAACAGTTCGGCTTCTCCGGGAAGCTTTTCGACTGCGACCAACTACGCCACGGGAGACAACTCTTGGTCCGTCGCCGTTGGAGATCTCAACGGGGATGGGAAGGCGGACTTAGCAGTGGCGAACGCGGGTACATTCTCCAACATCGCCGGGAATGTGTCAGTATTTTTCCAGAACCCAGGCACGCCAGGAGCCTTTCTTCCTGCAGTGAATCGGCCGGGGGCGAGTGGGCCTACAGGTGTGGCTATTGCCGATCTGAACGGGGACAGCCTCCTTGATATCGCGTTAGCAGACGAAGGTGTCAGGATTCTGTTTCAGATACCAGGCCAGCCCGGGAACTTCCAATCAGCTATTCTGGTAGGAAGCTGAGGGCAAAAGGGAGGCAAGGCTGAGCGCAGCGTCCGGCTGAAGCAGCACAGGTCACGCCGACACACCGCGAGTTACGGAGCGGTTGGCTGGGTTCTACGATACAGAAACCTTTGGAAGGACTTGGCTAGCGCAAACTTTATGAGGCGTTTACTGTGGTGGAGAAGATGGAGGCTGAGGTCCGGTCATTTCGCTTTCCAGCTTTCTTAGCCAACGATAGGTACGTCCCAACACCTTGGCTGCGTGGCTCTTGTTGCCGCCATATTCGGCGACGGCGCGGCGCGTGATGGTCCACTCGAGATAGTTCAAGAGCCCGGTGAGCGATCCTCGCGTCTCCAGGGTTTTCAACAGCGCACTCCAGTCAACACGGTCCACCAACTCGGCAAGATCGAGCGAGGGCGCCGATTCTGTGGTCGAACGTAGATTGTTCGGGAGCAGGTCGTGAGTGATCCACTTCTTGCCTTCCGGCGCCAACGTCACGGCGCGCTCCATGACATTCTCCAATTCGCGGATGTTACCGGGCCATTTATACGACAGACAGAGCCGCAATGCGTCCGGCGTCAAGCCCGCGATCGATTTCCCGATCTTCTCGGCGAATCGCTGGACGAAATGCTGGGCGAGCTCAGTAATATCTTCCGGACGTTCCCGCAAGGCCGGGACATAGAGCTGGATGACATTCAAACGATAGAACAGGTCTTTCCGAAACTGGTTCTGCTCCATCATCGCCAGGAGGTCTCGATTGGTAGCGGCGATCAGCCGGATGTTGGCTGTAAGATCGTTCGTTCCTCCTACGCGCTGAAACTCTCGCTCTTGAAGCACTCTCAGCAATTTCACCTGCACCGCGGGCGAGATATCCCCGATTTCGTCCAGGAACAGTGTGCCTCCTTCGGCGAGCTCGAATTTCCCTTTCTTCTGTGCGACCGCGCCGGTGAACGATCCTTTCTCGTGACCGAACAGTTCACTTTCCAAGAGCGTTTCTGGCAGTGCTCCACAATTTACGGCAACGAAGCGACGGTCCTTCCGCCGGCTCAGTTGATGGATCAAACGGGCGGTGAGTTCCTTCCCCGTTCCTGTTTCTCCGGTCACCAGCACGGTTGTGTCCGAAGGGGCGATGGTTTTGATGAGTGAAAGTAGATCTAGAAGCGGGGAGCTCTTGCCGATGATGCCGCCGGTTTCTTGCTGCGCAGACAGCTCCTGCTTCAGTTGGATATTCTCCTGTATCAGTTCCACATTGCGGAGGAACATGGTGAGCATGTGCCGATGTGTCGTCTGCAGGTTTTTCAAATGCGTAAAGAGCTGATGCGCGAAGGCGCGGCGGTTCGTCAAGAATTGCGAGCGACCGGCGGCAGTGGTGTTGTTCGTGTGTGGAGGGTGATTTGTCCAACGCAGGCGGTAATGGGTATACGGCGCGTTGTAGATTGCACCGGCCTTGATCGTGGTGCTGAGTGATCCAGCCGAAAGGGTCCCGCCGCGTTCGATGTGGATCGCGGTGCAATGATCGTCCTGTTTGGGGAGGTGTGTCTTGGATCCTCGGGCCGGCTCTTCAGCCGTCCAGACCGAGAGATGGTTCGGCCCATCAAGCGCGGCGACAAGCTGTTCGTCGGAACCATGCGGAGCGGGTATACCATCGGTTTTGATGGGCATCCGCGTATGAGCGAGGCGAATCGTTCGTCCCGTGATCACGACGTCACCCGTCGATCGGCGGGCTACAGTAATCCGATCGTTCTTCGTGGTCATGTCATAGGCGTCGCCGAATTCATGGACCAGGGTTTCTAGGCGGAGTTGTGAATAGGCCTCTTCGCAGGTGGCAGTCTCGACGGAGGGATCCAGTTTCGCAGTGCCTTCGAGATTGCCTTGCACGAGACGCATGTTTCCAAGTCCGGGATCGACCGGCGGCAAGTTGCGAGACAGAATGTGCAAGGTCTGTGTTTCATCGGGACAGACGAATGACTGAAGTTGGAGATAATTCGTATAGGCCGAGGCCCAGTTGCCGACAGAACGAAAGACCGATTCGACGTCGTTGAGGAGGATCGCGATCGTTTCAATCAGTGTCGGGGTCTGCGTCTTGACGGTTTCGTAGTAGGCCAGAGCGGCCTGATAGGTAAAGTCCTTCTGGCCTGTAGCCAACTCGCAGCTCTTGATCAACTCACGGAAAACCGAATGGGGAATCCAATTGCTTGAATCGGTCAGGAACGCACGGGCATCCTGAATCTCCTGGAATGATTCGGCTGCTCCCATGACTCGCTGGAGATCGACTTTCGATGCCTGTTCAGGGTAGCGAGCGTCGAGATAGCGGATGAGTATTCCGCTTTGCAGGCAGGTGATCCAAGGTTGGATGGTCATGGCGCCTCTCATGCAGGTGAATGCGCCTGAATCGTGCACAGAGTCTTAGCACAGCGGGAACGGAATAAAAAGATGAGAAAGGTTAGATTTGAGGTGGAGGCACCGGCAATCCTTCCAGCTCCATAATCCGCAGCGCGTTGGTGGTGGGACAGGGACCGAGTCTAAGTTTGTAGTCGAATTGCAGGGCGCCGGCTGCTACCGTTTCTTGGAAGTGGACGTTCCGAAGTCTGGGCACCGTCTTGTCGAGATCGGTCAACTCCAAATCGTGGGTGCTCACCAAGCCGAAGCCATGGCTGTGTGCGAGAGCGGAAATATAGGAACGGCTTCCAATCAACCGTTCTCGATTATTGGTCCCCTTGAAGATTTCGTCGATCAGAAAGAGTACCGGCGTTCTGGATCGATCCGTCGCCTCGTCGAGCAGGCCTTTTAAGCGTTTCACCTCGGCATAGAAAAAAGATAGGCCCGCTTCGAGGGAGTCATCCACGCGGATACAGGTGGCGAGGCGCACCCAGCTCCATTCAAGAATACCGGCGCATACAGGGGCGCCCGCCTGGGCGAGGCACAGATTGATGCCCAGGGTTCGGAGGAAGGTACTTTTCCCCGACATGTTGGATCCGGTCACCAAGACGACGGTTCCCAATGTTTCAAGAGCAAAATCGTTCGAGACTCGGTGCATCTCGGGAATCAACGGATGGGCAAGACCTGCGGCTGACAGTTTGGCTTGCGCTCCATTACGCTGGGGATCGATAGTGAGCGGGTCAGGCCAGCAATAGGAAGGATGGAGCGAAGCAAAGGTGGCGAGCGCCGAGACTGCCTCGACTTCGGCCAGTCGATCCATCCAGGTCGGCAGATGGGCGGCCACCTGAGCTTGAATCTGTCGGAGTCGATAGGTAAACCAGAGATCCCAGGGACAGAGCGCGTTGACCATCAGATGGATGACCGGATGGGCCTTGACGCTGATTCCATGCAGGGTGCGGGCTGCCTGTCTGACAAGTTGTGGCGGATTCACACCCGGTACAAGCAGCGGCGCCCAGAGGTCTGCGAGTGCCGCGTGGCTATGTCGGGCATGCCGTTCGATAAACCCAAGTACGGCTCCCAGTTTTTCCAGTTCGAAGTGCACGCCCACCGCATGCTCCAATAACTCTTCCCCTTGATCGGTCTTGAAATAGAGCAGGGCATAGGCTGCGAAAGACCACATCCAATAATTCGGAAGCCAGTCGAGCAGCGCGCCCAATCCGAACAGGATCGTTGTGGCGGCGAGGAGAGTTTGAATCGTCAGGACGGTGGTGAGATGGGGAAATCCTACTGCATGCTGCAGGACTGCTTCCAGTCGTCGGCCGTTGATCTCCTGTTCGCCAATGAGCTGAGCTTCGAGCCCCAGCCGATCGCGAAACAGGGATCGTGGAATGAGTTCCTGGACGAGGCGACGGCGCAGGAGCCATTGGTCGGGTGCCGGAGGTTGTTCAAGAAGCCATGAAGCCAGCCGAGCCTGCCCATGTGAGGAGACGGTCGTATCGAGCAGGTGAAGGAGCGAGTGGGGGCCGACCAGGTCCAAATCTTTGGCATAGGAATGCGACTCAGGAGCGCTCGATGGGCGAGCGGGAATGTGAGTCCAATCCAGCCGCAGGCGCGCCAGGTGCACGAGCTTGATCTGCTTCCAGAGCCGAAGCCGGTGCATACGTGTTTCGAGCCTGTTATGATAGACGGCCACCATCAAGAACAAGACGACGAAGCAGGCAAGCGACCCGTTGCCCGCTAGATACCACCCCATTTTGTAGAGAGCTATCGTGCAGATCGCTCCGACAATAAAGAGAATGAGACGCCAGCGGGTGATGCGAGAACTAGCGGCAGTCGCCAGGGCGATCACACGGTCGAGCTTCTCGACCAGGCGGGTCAGGGAGTGGGCCTTCGTGACCGGTGTGATGGGTTTCTGGTGCATTGCGCCGACCTTACTGGAAGGGGGAGAGGGCGTCAACTCTGCCAGGATGCTGAAAAATGGAGCGAGGTGGCTGGGACGATCCCCGTGCTCGCGCAACGCGCGGTCTCAGAAGGCCCTCGTTGGACGCGCGCAGTTGAGATCATCCCAGCCACCCCTTATGGAAGTGATAGTTCGCTGCGGCCTTGCCCGCGGAACGGCGCGTCTTGGCGTGCCGGGGCTGAGTGGGTGAGAAAGCTGGCCATTTTGAGCATCCTGTTATGGTGAACCATCGGTATTCCAAGTGTACTGAAAAATGAGACTTAGGCATTCCCAGAAATGAGGTTCCAGACATTATGACGTCAGAGGGGTGGATCGATGTCCAGATTCGGACCAATGTCGACGCGGGAGAGTTGCTGGGCTGCCTGTCCGATCAGGCGATTCAAGGCGGATGGGAGGACAAGGGGGTGGTCCATCTCTATTGGCCGAAACGACAGTGGAGTTTGGAGGCACAGGCTCAACTGGGTAGAACGTTATTGGGACTCGATCCGGATGCTTCGACCGAGTGCGATATTCGTATTGAGGAATTGCCCGATCAGGATTGGAATCGGCAATGGGCTCAGTCAGTCAGGCCGATTCGGATCGGTCGGCGGATCGTGGTCAGGCCGAGCTGGGAACCGGTTGTGCTACAGGATCAGGACATCGAGATCGTGCTCGATCCGAAGCAGGCATTCGGCACCGGTCATCACGCGACGACTCGGATGTTACTGGAACAGCTTGAGGATCTCGTTCACGGCGGCGAGTTCGTGTTGGATGTGGGGTCTGGGAGCGGCATTCTGGCGATGGCCGCGCTACGGCTTGGGGCTGCCTCGGCCCTTGGAGTAGAATGCGACCCTGTTGCGGTCGATTGTGCGCGAGACTATGCCACGGAGAACGGGTTTGGAAACCAGCTCGAATTCCGGTGCGGAACGCTGGATGAAATAAATCGGCAAGGAACGCTACGACCGGATCTGGTTCTTGCCAATCTCGATCGTCAGACCCTGTTGCTACTGTGCGATGAATTGGCCCGATACGTGAGCCACGGTGCGCGGCTCTTGCTGTCAGGTATTTTGCTAGAACAAGAGCGGGAGATCACCGAAGCGTTCTCCAGGGTCGGCGCCCTGCTGTCTCAACGTCGTGAACAGGAGGGCTGGGTGGCGTTGGAATTGTTGATGGCCGAATCCTGCGAAGGAGTGGACAGGTGAACGAAACTGGAAGACCGCCCTATCCCCATGTGTACCAGATCAATGTGTCGGATGGCGGGGTGCCGAAACGGCCGGTCCTGGAGGCCCTTATTGCGACAACCGGCGTCGCCGGCGACCGGCAAGAGAATCTCAAGTTCCACGGGGGGCCGGATCGAGCTCTCTGTCTGTACTCGCAAGAGCTGATCGAACGGTTGCAGGACGAAGGCCATCCGATCGAGGCCGGTTCCTCCGGAGAGAACCTGACGGTCGCCGGCATCGACTGGGAGAAGCTGAAGCCCGGCGACCGATTACAGGTCGGGCCGGAGGTCCAGATCGAGATCATGAGTTATACGACTCCCTGTGAGAAGAATGCGCGCTGGTTCAGGGACGGAGACTTCAAGCGTGTTTCTCAGAAAAAGAATCCAGGATGGAGCCGGCTCTATGCGAAGGTGCTGCGTGAGGGAATGGTGAGACCGGGGGACGCAGTGACGAGTATGCAGGTTTAGGCCAAGGTCGAGGTTAAGAATTGGTGGGCCCAATGAAACGTACGCTTGAGCCTGAGCTGATGGATGACCCTGAGCAGGCGCTTGCCTATGCAGGGGCGGACTTCGAGCAGGAGAATCAGGGATTCGTCGATCGCTTTCGCGAATACTTTCCGGAGTTCACCGATGGCCATGTCCTCGACTTGGGGTGTGGCCCTGGAGATATTCCTATCCGACTCGCGCGGGCGCTTTCCGCCTGCCGCATCATCGCCGTCGATGCATCGGGACCGATGATCCGCCTGGCCGACGAGGCGGTGAAACAGGCAGGCCTGGCCGACCGGATTACCTTCCACTGTGAACGTTTTCAGGCTGTTTCGCTGGTCGAGCCGGTCGATGCCGCAGTTTCCAACAGTCTCTTGCATCATGTGCCGAATCCTTTGCAGTTTTGGTATCGGTTGCGGCAACTGGTGAAGCGGGATTCTCCCGTGCTCGTGATGGATCTGCTCAGACCGGACTCGCCGGAGGAGGCGCAGGCGATCGTGGATCGTTACGCGGCAGAGGAGTCGGAGATCTTGCGGCGGGATTTTTATCGTTCCCTGCTGGCATCGTTCACGGAAGATGAAGTGGCGGCACAATTGGCGGAGATGAATATGAGCCGATTGGTGATCGATGTGGTGGATGATCGGCATTGGGTTGTCAGCGGCATCATCCATTGAGAAGAATGCTGAAAAAGGCTCCCAACTTTGTTCTCGGCTCGACAAAATCCTCAACGTAGCCCAGAGGCTACGCCTCCGGTTTTCTCTCGCCTGCGGCCTCATTGGATAGCCTTTTTGAGCATTCTTCTACTCTCGACTATTATGGTTCCTTCCAGCGACGCTCAACTCGATCGGCTCAGAAAGTCCAGAGATTTAAGCACGACCACCGTTGCTGAAACTCCTATGGTCGAGATTCCAGCCGGTGAGTTTGCAATGGGATCGGACAGGGGGCAGGCGTTGGAGGATGAACGGCCCATGCACCCGGTGTGGGTCGATGGCTTTTCAATGGATCTCCATGAGGTGGCCACGGCGCAGTACGCGGAGTTTCTCGTTGCCACAGACCGTCTTGCGCCTTGGGATTGGCACAGGGTCGATCTGTCTCAGCATGGGGATCGCCCTGTGATCGGCGTGGACTGGTCAGACGCCGATGCCTATTGCCGGTGGAAGGGGAAGCGGCTTCCTACCGAAGCGGAATGGGAAAAGTCGGCCAGAGGAATAGATGGGCGGTTGTATCCCTGGGGCAATCGGCTTCCACGCACGGATCTGGCGAATTTTTCGTTAGGCGCGCGGTTCAGTTACAGCCAAGCCTTAATGCCTGTGCGGTCCTATGAACAGGGAAGGAGTCCCTATGGGCTCTATCACATGGCCGGGAATGTCTGGGAATGGGTGCAGGATTGGTATGCGACGAACTACTATGAGGTCTCCCCTGAACGAAATCCGCAAGGGCCGGAACTGGGACAGTTCAAAGCGCTCCGAGGCGGGTCTTGGTCCGATCTGCCGAAATATCTCCTCTCTTATGGGCGATTCAAGTTGCCGCCGGAAACTCGCAATAGCTATAC
>JABFSG010000095.1 GCA_013140715.1 Nitrospiraceae bacterium | reverse complement strand
GAAATCCGCAAGGGCCGGAACTGGGACAGTTCAAAGCGCTCCGAGGCGGGTCTTGGTCCGATCTGCCGAAATATCTCCTCTCTTATGGGCGATTCAAGTTGCCGCCGGAAACTCGCAATAGCTATACCGGTTTCCGCTGCGCCAAATCCTGACAGGATGCTGAAATAGACACCCAACATCGTTCTCGGTCGTCTGTCTCCTTGCGACGTACCCAGAGGGTACGCCTCAGTCGCCAGACTCCCTGCGGCCTTGTTGGATCGTCTATTTGAGCATCTTGTCGGGAGCGGCTGCTGAAAACGATCCCCAGCTTCGTTCTCGTCTCGTCAGAATCCTCAACGTAGCCGAGAGGCTACGCCTCCGGTTATTTCTCTCCTGTGGCCTCGCTGGATGACCGTTTTGAGCATCCTATTGAGCGGTCGCTACATACCTGCTGGGTGTAGATCAACTTGTATTCCAGCGTTGTTCTTAACTCGTCGTTTGTGAATTGTGAGCGAGAAGCGCTGAACACGCGCGACTCACGAAGACGACACTTTCGGCCAGTCTCGCTTTTCTCGCATGTCTTGCGAGTCTTGCGCAAATAACGAGATACGCTTCACGAATCACGCTTATTCTGGAGATGGGTTACGAGCCACTCGCTGATTGCTGTGGTCATTTGGTGAAAGTCTTCGCCGCGAGTGAATTGATGGTCGGCATCCGGTAGGAGAACCAGCTTCTTCGTACCTCCCAGCGCGTCGTGCAATCGCTGGCTTTGATGGAGGGGGACACATTCATCCTGCTCGCCCTGGACAATCAAAGTGGGCATGGCGATTCGTTCAGCCGGGCCATAGGCGATCTGTCTGAGGGAGTCTTCGTAAAATTCATACCGCAAACGAACTCGATCCTGCCCTCCTATGATGTCCGGAATCGTATCCGTGGTTTTCCACCGTGCCAACTCATCCGGCCCAAGCGTTAAGCGAAGTTCTTCCGCAAAATCCACCACAGGACATTTGAGGGCCAGACAGGCGATATTGCTGTGCCTGGCTGCCGTGAGGATGGCAACGAGCCCTCCAAAGCTTGAGCCGACGAGCCCGATTCGGCCATAGCCTCTGGACACCACCAGGTCCAGTGCCGCTTCGGTCTGTTGTACGGCCAGGGTTGTCGTGAGTTCTTCGAACGGTCCATCACTCTCTCCCTGCCCGAAGAAATCGAAGCGAAATGTAGCGATACCTCGTTCCGTCAGCATGCGGGTCAAGGTCTTGTTCGTCGTGCTGTTTTTGCCGGAGAGAAATCCGTGGCAGAGGACTGCGATGTGGTCCGTGCTCTGGCCTGGAATCGTCAGGATGGCCGAGACGCGATGGCCAAGGGGATCGCTGAAGACAAGCGGTTCTTCCACGGCGGGGATTGTAGCAGAGTTCGGCGAAAGGAGGGAGCGGCAGGTTCCTAGCCCTTGTTGGCCCGGATGCGGAAATCGACGTTTTCCCTCAACCAGCGCCAGAACTTGGCCTGTTCACGGATGTCGGCTCCCGGCTGCATCTGGTTTTTCCAGCCCTGCATCACGTCTGCGTCGACTGTCCAGAGCCGGACTCGCTGACGGGGTACGTGGGTCCGCCATTGTTCACCGACCTTTGGGCTGACATAGGCCAGGCGCAGGGTGACGTTGCGCGAGAGGTATTCCAGCGGCTTCAGATCGATCTTCTCATACAGTTCTCGCGCGCCGGCTTTGATGCCGCTGACCGATGAGTCAGGCACTCCGTCCGTAATGATGACGACGTTGACCGGGATAAGGACGAGATTCCGTTCCTTTGTGATCCGCGCAACTTCATAAAAGAATGGATTGAAGTCCGTCACGGTGTCGGTAGGGGGAAACCATTTTTTCAGTTCGGCTTCGATTTGCGATACCTCTTTTCCTTCGAATTCATGGATCGGGTGAAAGCTCTTCGGTTCACGCATGCGTTTCCCACCCATGCTCGCGACAAACATGGCCTGTGGTTTTTCCAGGTCGCCGAGTCCGTTGATATGCCCATAGATGTAATGGGCTAAAAACGACAGGGCGTTTTCATAATGGCCCGAACTCCGGAATGAACCGCTGGCATCCACACCGATAAAGAGGGTGGACTTTGGTTTGCGCAGCTCGGTCGGTTCACCGGTGCAACTCGTCAGTGTTCCCAGAAGAACGATCACCGCCAAAGCGCCCAGGATGGCCGCCGCTGGCTTCCGTTTCATGATGCGACCTTCTTCGTTTCCCACCGGATAGCCGGCAAGTGTTCACGCGCGTTGACGACATCTTTCAGGCTCTTGAAGGGGATGGTAAAGACCGGCTTGCCGGTGACGAGAATCATGGCGAAGTTCAGGAATGCTGCGACGACATGGAGCACCGGCAGCATGAGGTACTCCATCAGTTCAGAGGTCTTCTCGTGCAGCCATCCGACTTCCCGCTTAAAGTCGTCCAATGGCGCGCGCCACCACACCACCGGCGCGGTGGCCGTTCGCCGGCTCGTTTCCTCTTCGGTCGCCGCTTGATACATCGGGCGGCGCGAGATGAATGAGCGCAAGGGAGGTGTGCCGTACTGTCCGAAGAGGAACCAGGTCATGCCGCGGACGCCGACCCAGCTGAAGGTTGCGAGAGAGAGCGTGAAACCGATACCGAGCTTGAACTGCTCGCCGGTTTGCTGCGCGATCCAGGGCGTGATCGCGTCCACGAGTTCGCGGTAGAGGAACATCACTTCAAAAACCATGACAAAGACTTCGACGAGCAGCATTTGCACGAGATAGCGGTACTCACGGTTCTTGATCGCATCGGCCAAGACCTGAATACAGGCGAAGCTGCCCAGGATGAGCAGGAACAAAAAGACATACAGGATAGAGCCGGTCATGAGCGAAGCCTCCGATCCCGTAATGCCTGCCAAGACCTCTGTAATCGTCGGCATGAGCGTGTAGGTGAAGATCGTCGCTTCGAGCAGGCCCCAGAAGATCAGCAAGAGAAAGGCGATCCAGGGCACACCGGGCTGAAAATAACTTTGCGTCATCTGACCTGTCATCTTGAATGGGAGAATGACGAGCTGCTTCATCGTTTCGGCGAAAAGCTTGAGGGCCAGACGGCCGAGCGTGAAGAACCAGCCGGACACGACCATCACGAACCGGGCGAGCCCGACCCAATACATCCAAATGGAAAACGCCATGTCCCACCAGGCAAGGAGCAGGGTCTTGAGCAGCTCGATCCGGCCTGAGCGGAACGGTAAGGTATAGAGTGTCAGGTGTGTGCACCAGACAGCGCCGATCCATAGGAGCGCTGGAAATAGCAAGAGGAAGTAATAGATACCGGCCAGCCAGCCGGTTGTTGGAGACAACACGAAGCCGATTAACGCCTGCTGCATGTCGGGAATCCACGCAAGCGGAATGGTCAGGAGGTGGAAGAGGCTCTGCCAGGGGTCCGGAACCATTTGTGAAATCTGGTCGTTCATGGATGCCCCTCCTAGTGAAGCCCGTGGAAGTAGGCCATACGGTAGACCTCGATAGGTAGAGCAAGAAACAGGCTGGCCGATAGGCCTTGGAGTTTTACGAGAGAAGACGGTGGTTTACGTATTCGGTCGGGAGTCGAAACTGGCGACTTGATGAAGGGAGAAAGATACGGGCGATCAGAACCGGTGAGTTTCGCCTACCGCGCGCTTGAGAGGTTGATGGAACGTTTCTTCTGGTGCCACAGAGGGGGCAAGACTATTCAACGGACGAATCCCCAAAACCCAGGCGAGTTTTGCAGAAAAGAGAGTCAAGCCACTCAGGAGCAAGCCGAGTGTGACCCAGGTCGCGATCTGAAGAGAGAGAGAACCGAGTGGAACGTTCCAGGTCATGACAGCGAGTAGGCCGAACCCCATCGTTCCTAGGCTCAATCCAATCAGTTGAATGGCCCGCCACCGGTCGATGATCGCTATCAGTTGATCCCGATAGGGTCCCTGCTTTTTCTTGCTCGAGACGCGATTGGTGACCAACATTTCAGGAATGCCATAGGAGAGAGCTCCAAAGACAGTCTGTAGAATAAACCCGATCAAGGCCATATGGGTATAGGCTGCAAGCTGTAAAGCTCCAAACGGCAGCGCCGGAGGTTGTGGAAGAAAGTTGGCTCCGACGAGCACACCCATGACCATCATAAGGACCAGAAAAAATGTTGCGACTAAGAGGTGGTCGGAAGCGGCATTTCCAGGATGGCCTGAGGCCACCCAGGTACGGTAGAGGTTATAGGCATAAAGAACGATGCCGAGGATGAGTAGCCCTCCGATCGCAAGTTCGAGATAGAGGGACGAGGCGATAAACCCGCCGATCAAGACGATGAAACCGGTCGGGAGCAATCCCATGACGAATTTGGCTAGTCGTTGGCTGTAGAGCGTAGTGTTCAGGATGATCGGCAAGAAGTGGTGTGTGGCGCCTATCATCGCCATCGTGATGAAACCCAGCAGAATCGCATGCAGGTGAAAAAGACGCGCATGGGCAGAGTATTCCGGCATCAGTCGAAAGGCCATCGCGACACCAACCAGTAGGCCCACGAGCAACGCAATAAGAGAGAATCGGTACAACCAGGACGGGTCGGCCGATTGAGGAAGACTCTGCGGCTTGTACTGCCAGGCGCGGTTCGCGATGGAGATGACTGACCCGATCACGACAGCCCCAGCCGCACCGACGATCGGCATGTTTCCGAGTCCGAGCCCGACGAGCAATCCGGCTGTCGCGGCATTCAGTGCTAGGAACAGCCATAGATGGGAGCTCGAGGGGGTTCGGTCGCTCTGGCCATTGAGCGATCCAGAGGCAAGTAGCCCACCGATCATGAGTTGCAGGATGCCGCCGATGAGAAGGCCGTGGACATGGACCAACCGTAACCAGGAAGGAAGCGGGGTGCCATTGACCGATCCGACGAGGATGGCCAATCCCATCAGGGAGGATAGTAGGAGCCAGCTAAATCCAGTAATGAGAAAGGTCAAGGGGCTGCAGGGAGATCGACCCATGGAGTCCTCTTCCTGACAGAATACTGAAAGCTATCTCTGCATGCGAGAATTTTGAAGATCTGCGCATGAGGTATTCTGGGCGAATGTTCTTGTGGGATGCTCAAAAAGACTGTCCAGCAAGGCCGTAGCGAGTGAAGGTCCGAGGCGTACCCTTGGGGTACGTTGAGGATCTGAGCGATGCGAGAACGACGCTGGCGGACTTTTTCAGCATCCCGCGAAGCTTACAAAAAGTAGAAATGATTCGTCGGCCCGGTCCCGTGACCGATTGCCAGACTGTGACGAATCGCTTCGGTGAGATAGGACTTGGCCGCCTGCACTGCGTCGTTCATAGGTTTGCCCAGCGCGAGATGGGCCGCGATAGTCGAAGCGAAGGTGCAGCCGGTGCCATGAGTGTGGGGGGTATCGATGAATTCTCCCTTGAATACATTGAAGAATCGGCCGTCGTAGAGCAGATCGGTCGCTCGATCTGTCGGTAAATGTCCTCCCTTGATCAAGACATGCTTGCAGCCGAATCCATGAATGATCTTGGCGGCGCGGCGTGCATCAGCGAGGGTCTTGATTTCAAGGCCGGATAGTTGTTGGGCTTCGTGGATATTCGGTGTGACGAGCAGGGCCAAAGGGAAGAGCTGTGTCTTGATGGCATCGATCGCATCCGGCTTAAGCAGTACATGGCCGGTCTTCGAGATCATGACCGGATCCACCACGAGATTCATGACACGTTGAGGCTTCAACAATCTGGCGACGACCTCGACGATCGCTGCCGAGGACAGCATCCCGGTCTTGACCGCTGCGACGTCGAAATCGTCGAATACGGCGTCGATCTGTGCTGCGACGATCGAGGTCGGCAACTCGAAGACGTCGGTGACTTCTTCCGTATTCTGCGCTGTCACGGCAGTAATCACCGACATGGCATACACGCCATTGGCCGACATGGCCTTGATGTCGGCTTGAATTCCCGCTCCTCCGCCGGAGTCTGATCCGGCAATCGTTAAAACTTGTTTGATTGTTTGTCTGTCCATGTGCCTGTCGATCAATTGGATGGTGGTGGTATTACGTCGACTGCCGCTGGAGCTGCTCCAGCCGATTCAGTCTTGAGTCCTTCGATTGAAAAGAGAGCATCGGGCCTTGGCAATTTCTCGTGGTAACGAAAGGTAAATTGGCTTCCGGTCGTGTCGGCCGGCGCTGAGAACGTCAGCACGGCCCGGCCCTTTCCCCGTCGAGAGATCTCGATGCCGCGCATGCAGAGGCCTTCTCGGTTGTCCTCCACCTCCAGCTTCCACTGCCCACCATGCTCATCTTCGAGCAGAGTGTCGTGCAGTAGGCAGAGCATTTTGACATTGCGCGAGGACTTATTCTCGATCGTGATATCGGCCGTGACCTGTTTGTCCCGCTTGTGCAGGGCGGTCACGACCAGCTGATAATGATCGTTACTGTAGAAGCCAAGACCGGGCGGTGGCGCAGGCTTGGCGGTGAGATCCACCTTCACGACAGGCGGCTTGTTTGTCTCCTTGATCAGTTCCGCCAGCGGGCCGGTTGTAGGAATCGTGCCGCGTGTCGCGCCCAGGGACTGCACAGTGCTGGGGCTGAATAGTTTCACCGTCACCCGAAAGCCGTCCGGCGATTCCAGATATGAACCAGTCGCAAATACATCGGCCCGCACAGCCTTGGCTGCCTGGCCGACTCCTTTAGCCTGAGCCGGTTCGAGTTGCGTGACATGGAACTTCTTCAACGTCGAGCCCACCATGGTGCGGTCGACGACTTTGATGTCACCTGCGACCAGAATCTGGGTGCCTAACTCTTCCGCCAAAAATGTCCCTATCGGTGTCACATTGCCCTTGGCATCTGTAAAGTCCACCATCGCCAGCCGTCCCCTCCCAGCCTTGACCGCGTCGGCGATCACTCCCTCCGCCAACTGCTTCAAGCTCTCCTCATATTGCGACGCCGCATAAGACGGAATTGCCCAGAGAACAGCGATGGCAAGGAGGACCATGACCAAGAGACGATTCATTGCTGAGAAATTATCCTTTGAGACAAGAGGCAAGTTCAACCCTAAGGCACATTATACTCAGCGCGCATAGCCTGTCCAGCAGGGCAAGTCTATTAACCCCTGCTCAGCCCGCGTACCAATGTTCAGCCAATAGGTATGTTCAGGCAGAGCAATCAACACCTCCAGCCCACAGAAAGTTGACCCCAGACCTATCGAATTGTCATGGGAGCAGAGCTAATGCTATGGGGTGGAGGAATAGCACACTTTTCAACAGGCAGTAAGAAGGAGGGTAGATTCAGCCAAATGAAGCCACCGCGACGGGACGCTGGTGTGCGACACGCTTGCGTTGAAGCTTGATGCGTTCAATCTCATGCAATGCGTCTGCGGTTAGGTAGCTTTCCCCGCAACTTGGGCAGGTCACAACCGGTACATTCTCGATTACCAAGAGTTTCCGACCCTTGCCGTAGCTCCGAGTGACTCTCCGAACCAGCGCATCTTTGCTTTCACAGATATCGCAGATCATAAAGTGCCTCGTATCATTCTTTATGGATCATAGACCGTAATAATCACAAGCTTTCCTGTCGGACTGAGTTTGGTAAGTAGCTCAATGGGGTCTCCCGTGATGGTTTTTCCGCGAACGCGATACTTTGATTCATCACTGGTCGAATCTTTTTGCCGCTCCAGGATGCGCCCTGTCAGAATGCCTCGTTCGATATCATAGATGGTGAAGTCATCCTCGGTCATCTCCTCTTCGGCATGAACCGTCATCACATACGCACGAGCCCTGATCTTGTCTCGAAAGCGTTTCAGAAGTCGTTCATGCACAGGCTGTCACTCGCCAGGGCGCAACGCGATCATCACAATATTTGCACGAGTGTACTCCCAGGGACGAGAAGAAATCCATGTACGAGAAGGCACTCAACAGCCCTGGCACCGCCCGTGGCCCGGTATTCAACCAACAGGCAAGCCCTAGCAGGGCGAGCAGCAGCCTCAGCCCAACCAAGATTCAGGCCGATTATTCGAATGGTCATAAGTTCGACATTAGGCAAACTATTCCTGGAACCGTTTTCTTAGCTAAAACCCGCAGTTTCGTCGAAAACGTTTTGTCTTCAGCGGAACCGTTGATACGATTCACCTGCAGCGTGCTGGGATGATAGGTAACAGAGCTTGTAAGTGATCATGAGAGGTGCCAAGCGACGAATCAATCGCGGGATGAAAGTAAATAGTCATGCCAGACCTCCAATTTCTTTTCTAATACAAAGTTAAACAGACAAAGGAGTGTGAAAGTGAGTACCGCATCCAAGCTTCGACAGATCTTCCAGGGCGGGCTCATCGATCGGTCGGCTCGGCAAGCCGTGCTGATTCTGTGGTGTGCGGTTCTCCTTTGTGTGGCGTGTTCTAGTCGGTCTGAGGACGGCGCCACCTACTATCGAGACTACGACACTGTGTTCCGTTTGAGCTTGTCGGCTACCGCAGCGCTGTCCTGGGAAGTACAGCTCGCGAATCACGAGTCTGGGTTCATTCAAGTGAAGGTACCTTGGAATCTAAGTACGCTTGGTAGCTTAGTCACAATCGAGATCAGCAGACTGGCTCCTACCACTACACGCCTTCAGGTGTCGTCGACCTCGTATCAGGCGCAGGACTGGGGCAAGAACTCGGCCAACATCCGGGACTTCCTGGAGAAGCTGGACAGTTTAGTAGGGCCGTGAAAGTGAAGAGGCCCTCCAAGAATCGGTTCGAGACGGACCAGTTTACTGCTCGCGGAAAACCGGTTGCTCAACCGGAACGTTAGGCCGAATTCCAAGATGGATCAGGACACCACCATCATTGACGCGACTTTGGAGCGATTACACGCTGAAGCGTCAGAGTTCGCTGTTGCGGTGAACGCCGCGATCGCCGCACACTGGGATGGAAGGCACCCCTACCCTCTTGCGGGAGGTGCGTTGTACCGTCTTGGCGCTGATACCGTTGCCTTCCACGGGGCCGTTCTCGCCCTCTGCGCCACGGGATGGGTGTCCTGTTGCGCACCGCTCTTGCGGACACTCCTGGATTTACTCCTCAGTACGGCGATCATCGTCGAGGCTGCAGACGAGGCGGAGATGCGTGGATTCCGCTGCACACATTACTTCCTGAAGGCAACGCTGTCTGAAGTTGACGACGAATTGCAGCGGAGCAACCGCCGGCAGATCGAAGCCGGAATCGCGCGGTTGCCCAGCGTCAACCAGGAGCAGGCGCGACGCTTCATCTTCAACGATCGCTTACCCGCCTACTGGTACGCGTCCGACTACTATCACCGTCCCCAGGAGGCAGCCGAAGCCCTGCTGGCCCCAGAGCTGAGCTTCTACTACGCTCGCCTGTCCGCTGCTACACACGGTGGCTTCTTCGGGCTGGGCCTCTTTAGAGATCAGCCCGACACAGTCCATCCCAACCAGCGGAGCGATCCACGAAGCCAGGCTCTGGCCCTTTCGACATCCATTCGAATCGTTCTAGAACAAGCTCGTGCGCGCGATCAGTTCGAGTTGGGTGGGCAACTCTCAAGGACGTACGACGATCTCGTTGACCGCCTTTCGAGAACGCGTCGCAGGTTCGACGTCTCGGACAGCGGGCGGTGATGATGCGCCAACTGCAGCTTTCAGCGGCCGGTGCCTGTGGCGGCGTTCGGTCGTGAGACATTTTGACGCGGTTTTTGTGAGGGATACATTGGCTATTATAAAGGAGAGTTATGAGGACGCAAGCTCAAGTTGAAGGACTAATCAGCCGTTTATATCAACAACTAGGTGAGGACCCAGAAAATCTTATACAAATTAAACCTATGGATGGTCAGTGGCACGACGCACTCTCATATCAAGTTACTAGACGAGATCAAACACAAACGAGAATTTGGAGAAGTAACCTCGATGACGGCAACGAGCGCAATATCATGCAGTCGCTCCAAGGGTTTTCTTAAATGATGTATTTGAAAGGGGTGGTCGCTATGCAGTATCCAAAAGGATTTTGGATTGTGGCCTACTCGGTGGTCCTACTCGCCATTACTCTTCTGCCAGCCTCTGCGCTTCCTGCAGGCCACGAGAATCAGCCATTCTGGGCGGAGAAATCGGCCTTCGTGGAGGGAGACGACCTCTTTGTTGTTGGGGTGGCTACAAAAGCTCGATCTTTCGAGGAGGGACGAAAGCAAGCCTTCGAACAGGGCAAGATCGAGCTGATGAACTATGCGCAAATCACTTCCCTCGAAGCGCAAGGTCTGGTCATCGAAACGCAAATGACGTATGAGGAGCCTAATCCAGAAGGGACGGTCACCGTTTATCGCCTCCTCCGCGTCCCCGCCGCCAAGCTCGTAGCAATCCAGGGTCGCCTCAACGAACAAGCACGGGGCCAGGAGCAATCATTGGAGAAGGCAAGACAGGAACTTATCGCGCTCCAGCGCTCGCTTATCGAGAAGCAAAATGCGCTGGAAGGTCACTCGACCAGCCTACAGGAGAAGTCACAGCGCATCGAGATGCAGCAACGGCAAGTGGAGGGATTGCTGAAGCAGCTTGCCATCAAGATCCCCGAGTCCACCACTTCTACAAAGGGTGGTAGCCGGAATCCAGACTCCCTGATGGAACAACTGAAACAGGCAGAGGCTCAGCTCGATGCACAGGAGCGTCTACTCTCGGAAATCAGTCTGCGTGCAAAATCGCGAATCACGCAGGAGGAGCATGGCTTCGAAAAACAATGCAAGTATCTCCACTATGGTATGACGGAAGAGGAAGTTAGGGCTATCATGGGGACACCTCACGCCGTGAACGCCGTGACCCTGACCGATATAACCGATAATATAAATCGTCACTCTAAACGCTCAATTAGCGGCATTGACCACTTTTGGCGTTACAACGGCCGTACTTATGGATTGCGCCTTGCTCTTACCAAGACTGGAATTTTGATAGAGAAGACGTTCGTGCTCCCAGGCGGAGGGGGTTTGGATTGTAAATGACGCTGATCGCGTCCGTACGCACGGAAAAATGAGCTCGTGCAGGCGTGGCCATCGTTTCAAAGCTGACGAGCGGCATGTCTGTTCCCAAGAGGAGCGGCTTTGAATGGCGATCTATCATGCAAGGCGTGCAGACGTGAAAGAACGTGATGACAACCGATGAAGAGTGTACTGGCGCGTCGTCGATCTGCTTATGCCGTCCGTTACTCTTTCCCACGCCTATTCCACCTGGTTGTTCGTCGAGCGACAGTGATAAGTGAACTGAGTGCGTCGTTGACGGCTTTCTCCGAGGGAAAGGCTCTTGCAACTTCTGGTGTGAGCAAGACCAGGTTTGTTCCGCGGCGATACTCCTTCAGGTACTTCTTACGCACCCCTGCGCCCAATGAGGCTCGGGAATATTCAGTGCGGAGCTCGTCTCCTTTACACTTCGGCATGAATCGCCTTTTCGCTTCGGGTCATCGTACGCTTCTGAACTCCCTCCTAATAATTGAATTGAGGTGGGCGAAGTATCAAGTCAAGCAATGCCCCTCATTTAATTTGCATGGCACTGAGCAGTTAGTGATCATAAACGATCCAGCCAGGCCAAGTCGAAAAGCACCGGACGTCCTGAAGACTGGATTGGGCAAAACCTCGGGAAATCCTTCTCGGGGCAGAATACAAACAAGACGTCTTTGTACTTAAATGGAAAGTCGCCAGGATAACGCCATTCACGTTCGTGCGTCGCATCGAAACTCTCATGAATGATATTGACGAAGGGTTGGAGCTGGTACGGGATGAAGTTATAAACATTCCGTGAGTGTTTATCGATTGGAGTTTGTATTGGTTCCTTGAGCAATGATTTTCTAATGTTCAGGCAGGGATTTGCGCCGCGCTTGAACAGCAGGTCTCGATCAAACGCGATCCCGTACTTTGAATCAAAGACTTCGCAATGTGCTTTCAATCCTTGCAGAGTACTTTCCGTAAAACAAACTGCTTTCGATTCAATTGAACCGTTAAATTTGATGGTTTCCGGATTGAAGACTTTAGCGTTTGCCACGCTGCTGTACCAGCCCACCGGAGATGCTTTCAAACGCGGCTTCGGTCTCGTGGTATCGGCATCGAGAATTGAGAGAAGGATTTCTCTTGCCTTGGTATCGGGTTGCTTCCTGTTCTGACGTACCAAGTGAGTGAGGAGAAAAGAGCAGTCAGAGCTTAGTCGGGCCAGTTTATCCGCGATCGCTGCGTTCGTTTGAGACATCAGATTAATCTTCTTCCTAGGACCACAGATCCTTGGGCACCATAAACTTTTCCCTTCCTGAAACTGCAGGTAAGCGGTTCAGAGGTTGTTAAAGTTTCTTTATTCCCTTCGCGCTCTAATGCTCGGTGTTGCTCTTCGGGCCGGCAGCAGGGCTGGTCCAGACTGCGCGCGTCCAACGAGGGCCTTCTCTTTTTCTCTCCGTCACTGTGGCCGTGGCATCAAAAGGGGCTGTGGGTGGGGTGCCCCATCGTGCGCGCATCGGACGAGCACTGTTTCATCGTGCGCGTTCTGCGAGCACAGGGGCTCCCACCTGCAGCCCCGCCTCTTACACCGGCCACTTCTCCTCGTTCCACGCCATCTCCCAAAACATCCACTCATACCGTGAACTGATCACAAAAGCTTCTTCCATCCGCCGCTGCTCTTCCTTGCCTGCCGTCTTGGCCCATTGATCCACTTTCTCCCTCATCCAGCGCTGGACCTCGGCAAACTCAGGCGAAGCGTAGAGCATGAGCCAGTCCCGATAGGGATGGTTCTTTTTGGGCGGACCCTGTTTCAAGAGATGCTGCCCGACGACGCAGTAGATCCAGGCGCAAGGGAGGGCAACGACGAGGATCTCTGCTGCCGAACCAGTATTGGCGACGGTAAGCATGTGTCTGGTGTAGGCGTAGTTTGTCGGCGCCATGGGCACGGACGACATCTCTTTAGCGCTCATCTCCCAGCGTGCTCCGTATCCCTCGTGCAGGCTGCGTTCCACCACGATGGTGTCTTCGGCCAGCTTTGTTAGGCGCAGGGCCGATTCTGAATCCGGCGCCCTCAGCGCTCCGGCAGAGAAGACCCTGGCGAGGTCGCCGAGAAAACGCGCGTCTTGCAGGATGTAGTACTTGAATTTCTGTTGAGGCAAGGTCCCCTTGCCCAGGGCCGTGACGAACGGATGGATCAGTTGGGCATCCCAGATGGGTGTGGCGAGTTGCCGTAACCGGTCTGTAAAGGACATGTGACCTCTTTCTACGTAGATCGTCGCTCGTGAATCGTCGTTTGGGCGTGGAGTTGCACGTTTCTGGTTATCGAGGCCATTCTCTGAAAACTTAAACCGAGATACGTTTCATGAGGCACGCTTCACGCTTCATCTGGCGCCGGCTGCGGCCAGGGCCTCGGTAAACGATTGATGCCGTCGAGCGCGGCGACTTTATAACATTCTGCCAGGGTCGGGTAGTTGAAGACCGTATCGATGAAGTAATCGATGGTTCCCTTGTAGGCCATGACGGCCTGGCCGATATGAACGAGCTCCGTGGCGCCTTCTCCGATGATATGGACACCCAGGAGCGCACGGGTGTGGTGATTAAATAGTAGTTTGAGCATGCCGGTTTCATCGCCGCTCAGCTGTCCTCGGGCGATTTCCCGATAGCGGGCGATGCCGACCGCATAGTGGATCCCTGCCTTGGCCAGTTCTTCTTCATTCCGTCCCACCGTGGAGATTTCAGGAATGGCATAGATGCCGTAGGGCAGAAGGTCTGTGTCTATGTGGTCGGGATGGCCAAAGGCATGGCAGGCGGCATGGCGCCCTTGCTGCATGGATGTGGAAGCCAAGGCGGGAAAGCCGATGACGTCGCCGACGGCGTAGATATGGGGAACCGCTGTTTGGAAATGGTCGTTGACGGTCATGCGGCCTCGTGTATCCGGCGTGAGGCCGACGGCATCCAGGTTCAAGGACTTCGTTGCGCCGATGCGTCCGATGGCATACATGAGTGTCGTGGTGGTGATCGGTGGCCGGTGTGTCAGCGAGACCGTAACTTGCCCATTGGAATCTTTCCGAATCGCGACGACTTCTTCCTCATGGCAGAGCGTAACGCCGATGTCTGTCATCTGACGTTGCAAGGCGTCGATGATCTGAGCGTCGACAAATTCCAGCAAACGCGGCCGCTTGTCGATCAGAACGACCTGCACGCCGATCATGGCTAAGATCGATGCGTACTCTGTGCCGATCACCCCTCCGCCGACAATGACGATCGAGGTTGGAAGGCGTTTGAGCGTGAGGAGGCCGTCGGTATCGATAATCGTGTGACCATCGAACGGAATGTTGGCCGGTCTGGTCGGCACTGTCCCGACTGCAATGACGATCACGTGGGCATAGTGTTCGGTTGACGTGCCGGCCTGTTGAATGTTGAGCCGGTGGGGATCGATGAAGCTGGCCTCTCCATAGAGTAGATCTATGCGGTTACGCGTCATCTGGTCTTCCACGATCCCGATTTCGTTTTTGATAATGTGGTTTGAGCGAAACGCGAGATCTTCAATCGTGACCGTCTTTTTGAGACGATAGGCGGCTCCATACAGGTTGCGTTGTCGGAATCCCGAGAGATAGAGGACTGCTTCTCGGAGGGCTTTGCTGGGGATGGTGCCGGTGTTGGTGGAGACGCCGCCGACGACTTGCTTGCGCTCGACGATGCCGACGGTTTTACCGAGCTTGGCAGCCTGAACTGCGGCTTTCTGGCCGGCTGGCCCGCTCCCTATGACGAGAAGATCGTATTGGGCCATCAGTTCATTCTAAAGGAAGGCTGAGGTTAAGGCTAAGGTTAGGGAGAAGTGTGCATTTCCCTCTCCTCAGCCTCAACCTGGACCTCAGCCTTTTCTCCGGCCTAGCTTCCGGTAATCAATGATTTGGCCACTGCGAAGGCCTCATCCAGATTCGGCAGCTGAGTCAGTTCGGGTGTGATTTGCAGATGCCGCACGGTGTTGTTGGCGTCCACGACCATGACGGTACGGGCCAGAACGTGGGGCCCCTTGAGGAAGAGTCCATAGGTCGCTCCGAATTCGGCGCCTCGGTGGTCCGAGAGAAACGTCACGTTGTTGATGTGGGCTTCTCCCGCGAATCGTTTTTGCGCAAAGGGAGTGTCAAGGCTCACGGTTACCAGTTCGACCATCTTATCGAGGCCTTTGTTTTTCTCGCTCAGGTAGTGGGTCTGCTGTTCGCAGACCGGAGTATCGAGAGAGGGGACGACGCTGATGATCCGAACCTTGCCTTTACCCTTGGTTTCGGTGATAGAGATCGGCGACAGATCTCCCTGTGTCAGGTTCACCTCCCGAAGGCGGTCGCCAACCTTAATCCCATTCCCCGAGAGGGCGAGGGGGGTTCCCTTAAAAAGGACCGTATGGCCGTCCCCTGCCACAGTACTGCCGTCAGCAACGGTGATGTTCTTATAGAGAAAATTCGCGCCGCCGGTCGTTCCGCATCCGGCGAGTCCGAGCGTCATGCACAGTGCGGTCCCGACGATCATCTGATGTGCTGCCCTCATAATACCCTCCTTAATGAAGTGACGGTGCCTCGTTAAACAAGAATACGTTGGTTCGTACCTGCTCCTGCAAGGGATAGAAGAACGATCGGCATGGCAGAGACTCGTCGATCCTCATGTATACAGCGCACGAGCATACCATTCCGCAGGGTCATCGTGCGAGACAGGCCCATACCGATATTCGGACCGGCGGATTGTCGGCATCCTATTACGGTTCCATAAACGTGATGAGTCCCAGATTGACCATTTCCGGTCGTTCCCACTGCGGAATGTGTCCTGCAGCGGGTATTCTGATGAATTGCGACCCCTTGATGGTCCGGTGGAGTTCTTCGCCCACGGCGATGGGGAATACCCGGTCCTCTTCTCCCCAGATCACCAGGGTCGGGTGGATAATATCACCAATGCGTGTGGCAAATCCCGACTCCCATAACGGAAGGTTTTCTCTGGCGGTCAGAAGGGGTTTAATGAGTCCCGGGCGTTGACGGTTTCGATTGGATCGTTCGATGACCGCCGGTGTGAGGAGTGCCGGATCATGCACGATTTCTTTTAAGACGGACTCGGTCATCAGTCCGCCGAAGAGCATATTGCCGAACGAGACAAGCCAAGCCGGCGCACTGGTTTCTAAGGCCTGCCTGACCGACGGACTGGTCAGTTTCGTCATGATCTGTTGTGGCAAGCCGTCGATCAGGACGAGCTTACCGACGCGTGTTGGGTGTGTCAGCGCCATACCGATAGCCAAGCCTGCGCCCATAGAATTGCCGACTAATGTGGCCTGTGGGATTTTCAGGCCGTCCATAAATCCGACAAAGTAGTCCAACATCTGATCCGGCCTGTAGTCGATCTCAGGTTTATCGGACAGTCCGGAGCCCGGCAGATCGAGCGTGATGACGCGAAAGTGCTGTGACAGCCTGTGCTGCTGATACTCCCATTGCCACATCGATCCCCCGAATCCGTGGATCAGGATGACCGGCGGGCCCGTGCCGACGTCCAAATAGGCGATCCGTTGGTTGCGGACGAGAATAGTCTGGACGGGCATGCGCTCAATCGCATCAATTTGTGTTGGAATCGAGGGTGGGGATGAGCAGGCGGTCATGATGTGGCACAGGAGGGTGAACGCGAACAGTACCATGAGCCACTGTCCACATGCACGACCGGGGGCACAATGGTCTATTGGGCTACTCCAGCTGGATGACTGTCTCATCCGTCTTCACGTTGTCGCCTTCGGCGACCAGAATAGCGGTTACTTTTCCGTCGATCGGCGCCGGGACCTGACTTTCCATCTTCATGGCTTCGATAATCATGAGTGGGGTGCCGGCCTTGACGAGGGTATCGATCCCGACAAGCACTTTGACGACGCGGCCGGGCATGGGTGGGGCCACGTCTCCTGGTTTAGAGGGTCTGGGGCGTTTGCGTTTGGCGCCACCCTCGGGACCGGGGGCTTCCGGCACTCCGGCCAGGATTTCCTGGATCGGCTCCAACGAGACTTCTTCGAGCTTGTCGTTGACCCGGATGTAATAGGGTTTGCGGCCGTCGACTTTCCGTCCAGAACCTGACACGGCTATGTGATAGGTCTCGCCGTGGACCGTGACGTTGAATTCGGCTGGGGCCAAATGGAGCTCGGTGGCTGCAGCCGATCCACTGGACGAGAAGCTCTCGAGAGGCTCCAAGGTCAGGTCTCCCTTCTCGCGCGCCTCAAAGAAGTCTCGCGCGATCGAGGGGAATAGGGTGAACGACAGCTGATCTTCCACCGTTGTGGCCGAGGCGGGGAGATCTTTTCTCGTAGCCTCGAGTTCAGGTTCCAAGCGATCGGCAGGCCTCGTCTTGATCGGCAGATCGTCCCCGATCGCGCGGGCCATAATGTCGTGATCGAGAGGTCCCGGCGCCCGCCCGTAGAGTCCGAGGAAGTAGTTCTTGGTTTCCGTGGTGATGACTTTGTACCGTTCGCCAGTCAAGACGTTGAGCGTGGCTTGGGTGCCCACGATCTGACTGGTTGGGGTGACAAGCGGGGGATAGCCCATTTCCTTTCGGACGCGCGGTACTTCGTCCAGGACCTCTTTAATCCGGTCGAGCGCATTCTGTTCAGTCAACTGCGAGGCCAGATTCGAGAGCATGCCTCCGGGAATTTGCGAGGTGAGGATCTCGGCATCGACCCCGGTGAACTCGCTTTCGAACTGCCGATACTTTCGTCGAACGGTGCGGAAGTATTCGGTGATCGGGAGGAACGAAGCGAGGTCCAGCCCTGTATCGTAAGGGGTATTGCGCAACGAGGCTACCAGCGTTTCCGTCGATGGATGCGACGTGCCACCGGCCAAGGGCGAGATGGACGTATCCAGCATGTCCAACCCTCCCAGGATTGCCATAAGGGAGGTCATGGAGGCCATTCCCGATGTGTAGTGCGAATGCAAGTGAAGCGGGACCTTAACCGCTGCTTTGATTCGACGAATGAGATGGTATGCGTCGAGCGGCGCCAAGAGCCCGGCCATGTCCTTGATACAGAGCGTGTCGGTTCCCAAATCTTCAAGCTGTTTCGCCATGTCAACAAAACGATCGACACTGTGGACAGGACTGACGGTATAGCTGATGGCAGCTTCGACATGTTTGCCGCAGGCCTTCACTTCCCGCATGGCTCGCTCGACATTACGGATATCGTTCAGTGCATCGAAGATACGAAAGACATCGATTCCATTGGCAGCGGACCGTTCGATGAACCGTTCCAGCACATCGTCGGCATAGTGCCGATATCCGACCAAGTTCTGCCCGCGGAGCAGCATTTGGAGTTTGGTGTTGGGCATGGCGGCCCGTAGCGCACGGAGCCGTTCCCAGGGATCCTCTTTGAGGAAGCGGAGGCAGGTATCGTACGTGGCGCCACCCCAGACCTCGAGCGACCAATAGCCGACGGCGTCCAGCTTTTGGGCGATGGGCAGCATGTCTTCGGTCCGCATGCGTGTGGCTAAGAGCGATTGATGGCCGTCGCGCAGGGCGACATCGGTGATCAGAATGGATTTGCCAGCCGCCGGCTGTATTGTCAGCTCTTGGCCGCTGCGGGCACGTGTTTTCGATGTCCTGACGGCTGGTCCGGCTGTCCGTTTCTTGGGGGCCTGTGTTTGTGAGGGTCGTCGTGTTGCCATGATGTTTTGCTTAAACTTGGACAGCTGGATATTCGCACAGAGGATGCTCAAAAAGGCCAACTTTCTCACCCGCCCAACCCTGGCGCGCCGAGGCGCGCCTTGTCCCAAACAAGGCCGCAGCGAGCGAAGAGGCGAGGCGTACGCTTCGGTACGTTGAGCCTCTGAGCAATGCGAGAACGCTGCTGGCGGACTTTTTCAGCATCCTGCTACAACCCTTCGTAGGCGGCAATGGCGGCAGAGAGTGCCAGCACCAGATCCTCCGGCTGCTCGAAATCATGATAGTTGAACAGGTCAGGATGGGTTTCTAGGTAGGACGTATCGAAATGCCCTGCCAGAAAGTCCCGATCCTGCATAATCTCCATCATAAAAGGGATCGTCGTCTTCACTCCGCGCAAGACGTACTCTTCAAGCGATCGTCTCATGCGGCTGACGGTTTCTTCCCACGTACGGCCACGCACGGTGAGCTTGGCCAGGAGGGCGTCATAGTAGGGTGGTACCGTGTAGTCTTTGTAAACGGCTCCGTCGATACGGACCCCGATTCCACCCGGCGAGAGATAGGCAGTGATGGTGCCGGTGCAGGGCCGGAAGTTGTTCTTCGGGTCTTCTGCGTTGATGCGGCATTGGATGGCATGGCCTTGGAGCGTGACTTCCTCTTGCGTGACCTCAAGAGGCATGCCGGCTGCAATGGCGATCTGATTGCGCACGATGTCGATCGCCGTAATCTGCTCGGTCACTGTATGTTCGACTTGGAGACGCGGGTTCATTTCCATGAAGTAATACCGGCTATCCTGATCGAGGAGGAACTCGACGGTGCCGGCATTGTCATAATCGATCGCCTTGGCGATGGTGATGGCTGCCTCGCCCATTTCGGCGCGAAGCTGTGGCGTAAGAATCAAGGATGGAGCGATCTCGATGAGTTTTTGGTGTCGGCGTTGAATCGAGCAATCGCGTTCGCCTAAGTGGATGATGTTGCCGTGTCGATCGGCCAGAATCTGGAATTCGATGTGATGCGGTCGCTCGATATACTTCTCAAGGAAGACCACTCCATTTCCGAAGGCAGACTGGGCCTCTCGTGACGCAACTGCCATATTCTCACGCAGCTCGGTATCCGATCGCACCACCCGGAGACCGCGTCCTCCCCCACCTGCGCTCGCCTTAATAATGACGGGGTAGCCTGTGTCTTGTGCGAACGACAGGGCTTCCTTGACGTCTGTGACTCCACCATCGGTTCCAGGGACTATCGGTACCCCAACCCGCTTGGCCAGCTCGCGGGCTTTGATCTTGCTTCCCATCAAGTCGATGGCTTCTGGTGAGGGACCGATGAAGGTAATGCCGGAGGTATGGCAGAGTTGTGCAAATTGCGAATTTTCTGAAAGAAATCCATAGCCTGGGTGAATGGCATCGGCGCCGATACGTTTTGCCAGACTGACGATTTGTTGGCTGTCCAGAAAACCTTTGACTGGTCCTGGGCCGACCATATAGGCCTCGTCGGCCTTCTTGACATAGATCCCGGTCGAGTCTGCTTCGGAGTAGATGGCTGCAGTGGCGATGTTCAATTCGCGGCAAGCGCGGATAATCCGCATGGCGATTTCGCCGCGATTGGCAACGAGAATTTTCTTGAACATACCGGCCCCAGTCCCTCAGATCGCATGCGATTGTGGACGAGTTTTCAGGCAAAAATGAGCGCGTAAACTAGCATAGGGTCAGGAGTCCTGTCGAGGGAGGCCTGGTGATAGTAGGCCTGGCTTTAGAGGGATATGGATACAGTTTGCGGTAGTCTTCGCCCAGGCGCGCAAGCCGTAAAACGACTCACAACGAGCGGAGTCTTCCTGGATAAATCTATTTAGACTTGATCAAGACCGGTTTTGACTGAGCGCTTCCACCACCTGCCACGATGATGACGAATGACATCCCCGCTTTTGCCTCCGGCACGGTCGCTTCGATCACCGAATCGCTCATGAACTTGAAGTCCACTGGCTTATTTGAGGCGGCGCTGAAGGTGACCGCATGGAAGCATTCCTTCGTGCCGAAATTCTCGCCGGTGATGACGACTTTATCCCCGGGCTTGGCCTCGTCCGGTTCGACTCTAGCGATCCGGGGACGCTTGTTCCGATCGCAGATAGGGTCCCGTTCGACCTTCCCAGCGTCGAACCCTTTGATCGATTCTGTGCCATAGAGGGTAAACCCTGCGCCGTCTACCATCGCACCTGGCTCCTCCCCATTGGAACCTGCGATGGGTAACGCTATGGATAGGAAGAATCCCAGTAATATGGACCGCGACAATCGCCCTTTGTTCATAGGCACCTCCTTCAAACAATGAAGATATCATACGATCATTTTTCTTTGATCGTAACATAGGTCTCGGCAATGAGTTGTTGACCGGCTGGAGATAGGGCGAACTGAGTGAATGCCTCAACCAGGGGATTCGGTCCCTTCTTGGACAGGAGCAGGACGGAGCGTCGGAGTGGATAACGGCCGTCTTTAACGGTGGGGCCCTCCGGTTCGACTTTGTCGACGGGCAAGAGCCTGACCGCGACACCGTTTGAGACGACGGATAATCCTTGGCTCAGGGAGAGGTAGGCGACTGCGGACAGAGGGGGCACAGTTCCTACGACGGTTTTGACGACTTGCTCATCGGAGCCGATGGTCCTGGCGGCGCTTGTGATCTTGCCGGCTATTCCAAGTTGCGACTCAAATGTATCGCGGAGGTTTTGGTTTCGAGGCCGGTCGATGACCAATATTTTCGTCTCAGGACCGCCGAGTTCGGACCACAGTGCGATCTTGCCCGAGAAAATGTCGGCCACCTGTTGCCTGGTCACTTCTTTCGTGAAATTAGAAAGGTGTACAAGGATGCCGATTCCATCCCAGGCGATGGGCGTTGCCGTGAGGCTTGGCTCTTCGGTTCCGGTCACGGCCATATGGGCCTGGCCGGACTTTACCATCTCCACAGGCCGTG
Source organism: Nitrospiraceae bacterium (assembly GCA_013140715.1). GTDB lineage: Bacteria > Nitrospirota > Nitrospiria > Nitrospirales > Nitrospiraceae > Palsa-1315. Next base: position 13,579 of record JABFSG010000095.1, on the reverse strand, counting down.
AATTACTGTCCCAGACGACATCAAGGTAGGCTCGCGGGTTGGCCCTTTCAAATGCATGGGCAAGGGATTCGATGGTCAATAACTCCGGTCCATTGCCGGCGATGGTAAGACTTCCTGCGACCTCTGCAAAGGCGACAAAGGCCATTCCCCAGTGAAGCAGAATGCTGAGACCTAGCGAGCACAGGAGCCGCGCGATCATATCATCTCCATGGGGTAGGGTCGCTGGGGAGGGGAGGACGACGCTTGTTCACATGTCGGCTATAATTCGGCTTAGTTTTCTATTGTGCCGCCGGTCGTAGGATCGGAAGCTGGACTCTCGGATGGTGCGGCGCGTTTGCCCATTAGGGGCGGGAGTTTGGCGAACTTATCCATCCGCTCGTCTAACATACTATAGGCTTTCATTTCGGCAAAGCCGGTTTTGCGAGTCCCTTTCACCTGTGTTGTGCAGGCCGACAGTAACCGTGTGGCGCTCTGGGCGTTACAGTGGGGGCAGAGGGTGTCTTCCGTTCTGGCATGAACGGATTGGTTGGCATCGAAATGCTTCTCGCATTGGCCGCAACGATACTCGTAGATCGGCATGGTTCGTCTCCTTACGCGAGCTCGAAAACAGCGCACAAGAGGTCGCTCTTGACCGACTGTTGAGATTTGCCTTATTGTACTCGTCTTGTTAGCCTGACTTCTAGTGGTTTAAGGAGGAGGATTTCGATGTCTCTGTTGATTCGGAAGTATAAGAGTGTCGGTGGAATGATGCAGGAAGAGCGGATCGACGATCCGGATCGGATCGAGCGGTATATGAGGCTCTTTGAGAAGGACGATATCAAGAAGCTCGAGACGGGCGTAAAGGTTTTCATTGAAAAGGATGAGTGGCAGCTCCTGCCCTGAGTTAGGGAAAGGCTAAGGAGTAAGGAACGATTGATCAAGGTGGCTTCGTTCTCCTGCCTCCTCACCCCTTATGCTTCACGCCTAACTGGTCCTTTATGACCTATTGGATTCACATCGCGCGCTCGATCGATCGGGTCACACTCCACAAGGATCGTTGTTCCGAGGTTCCGTCGACATCGATCGGCTCCTCAACCGATTTTTGGGAAGGCGGATGGTTCGATTACCGAGATAAGGAGAGAGCCCTGGCTGCAATGGAACAGGCAGGGACAACTGAGCGGCGGCGTTGCGCGTTGTGCAAGGCCTAAAAAGACGAAGTCCTGGGTTCTAAGTGCTGAGTTGCGACCGGCTCGGTTGCTTCGGTTTCGCCAGAATACTCAGAACCCATAACTCAACACTCAGCACTGCTTCGACTCCATGCCACGATTCGCACTCCTGTTGACAACGTTTATCTGGGGCGCGACGTTTCCCGCCACCAAAGCGGTATTGGAGCAGCTTCCCCCACTGTCATTTCTCTTTCTTCGATTTCTCCTGGGAGCGCTGCTGGTCGGGGGCGGGTTTTTATTGTGGAGATTGCGTTTGCACCGTGAGCAGGCAGTCTTGCGGGCCAGTGCGATCGCCACCTGCTGGTTGTTTCTTGGCTATGTCTTCCAGACGGTCGGACTGTACTATACGACCTCTTCGAATTCCGCCTTCATCACGGCGCTCTATGTCGTCATCGTGCCGTTGATTTTGCGCCGCTTCGGCTGGCGTGTGTGGCTAGCAACGGGAATTGCTATGGTGGGGCTTTGGTTGCTGGTGAAGCCAAGCGCATCGGGGAATCTTGGGGACTTCTTGACGCTCGGCGGTGCGATCGCGTTTGCCGCTCACATCGCCTGCCTCGAGCGGTTTACGCGCGAGGTGGATGCGCCCTCCCTGTTTGCCTGGCAAATGGCGGCGATGGTCGTTTTGCTGCTTCCCACTCTTCTGATTGAACAGGCGCCGGTTCAGGCCTTTGCGCCGACGGCACTGTTGCTGATCGGACTGGGGGTGACCGGAGGACTGGCAACCGGGGCTTTTGCCGTTCAAATGTGGGTGCAGCGCATTGTACCGGCGCAGCAGGTGGCATTAATTTTTGCCTCAGAACCGGCTTATGCAGCCGGGCTCTCATGGTACTTTCTGGGGGAAACGTTGGATCTTCAGGGGTGGGTTGGAAGTGGACTGATTTTGTTGGCGGTGTTGGTGGGCGCTTATGGAAGTGGCCCGCAGCCGCCGTTACCGGCAGTCGGCACCGTTCAGCCGGCTTAACTCGTTACAGGGAGTCACATGTCGCAAAAATTTGGCAATGGACGTTGGGTGCAAGAGGGATTTCTGGATAATCGTGTGAATGGATCAATCGTGGGACGGATCGTGTTTGCAGTGATCGGTCCTGTCGATATGTATTTACGAGGCAATTTCAAGGCCGATATCGAGGGACAAGTCATTCAGTTTCGGAACCATCGATTTGAGGACGAAGATTTTGCCGGTCAAGTGCTTGGCGATATGGAAAATCCACAGATCGGGGATGTGAACCTGATTTCGTTCGACCCCCATCCGAACCTCGCTCCTCATCCATACATTGAATGGTTCTCTGCGGGGAAGAGGCACTATCGCATCGAACTGGAACCGCCGGATGCCTGGATCGTTCCTGCATCTGATGTGGGGGAGCTAGACCTGGTGAGCCAAACGATTCGTGAGGCGCTTGCCGGGCGGATGACTGAACCACCGACCAGGCAAGCCACTGATTGGCTGTAATGGCCTATGGTATAGGAGGGTAGAGAATCCTGCCCCTGTCCCATAGTCAAGCCATAGGCCATAGGTTCTTTTATTTAGACGAGAAACGAACGAGGCTTACTCTGATAAGCCTGTGTAATGTAATGACTTTTTGCATAAAGTGTAAGGCTAGATACCGGATCGGAAGAGGATGCTCCGATAGTTCTATTGTGCCATACCCACGACCGTTCAAAAAATGAAACTCCGGTAGCCAGGCTGTTTGGCTGAGGGAGCTGAGTGAGAATGGCGGTCGAAATTTCCGTATGGTCGGTATGGTCTGGCGCCTGCGGCCCTATCAAACGTCTGGCACGTTGTTGGATCCAGATATCGCCGAAAGGTGGCCGAAGGGGATAGGCCAGTTGGGGGGCAGACTTTTCCCAATCTGAGAAAGAGGCCTCTGTGGCCCCTGATGGGACTAGGCTGCCGAGAATAAGGGCAACGGATGCTGTCTCCATGGCCTTAGAAGAGAGCAGGGCAGCTGGCCGTCGTTCTCCAACCACCTGAACCCGTACAACGGAAAGGCCCCCTTCCGTCATTCCTAACTGAGCTGCTGCCCCACGAGAAAGATCGAGGATCCTATTTTTAACATAGGGACCCCGGTCAGTGATTTTCACATGGGCATGCTTTCCGTTCTTGAGATTGACAACCCGAACTACACTGCCGAGCGGGAGAGTCCTATGGGCAGCGGTTAAGGCCTTCATGTCGAACAGCTCACCGTTGGCCGCCTGTTTGCCATGAAACGATTCGCCATACCAGGATGCGACCCCGCGATCCTCAATCCCTACATCCAATGGAGAGGCTCCTTTAGGGACCCATGAACAGGCACTCAGGAGCATTCCCAGACTGAGACACAGCACCCATAGCAGCTGCCGGCTGCCTCCGAGAGATCGACTGAGCATCAAACACCTCTTGTTCCTGGTTAAGCCGACTGTCACACAGGATACTGGCCTGTGTTCCATCACAGTACGGCCCAACCGGTCGTTCAACAATACCGAGAGCGTAGCCCTATCCCCCTACCTTGGGATGAAGGGAAGGAGTGGGATCGCTAAAAAACTGTACGACAATGAACTGTCAATATTGGCTGGTACCCTAATTGGCAGCTGAAAAACCGACTCGAAACGTGAAACGCCGGTAGTCCGCATGCCAGGCTCAACAGGGGTACAGGTTTACAGGCTGTTCAAAAAGGCTGTCTTCTTCGTTCACTTTCCCTGGCAGACTCAGAGGGAGAATTCTCGTAAGCTGCGCTTCACAGGTTTTGAGAAAGCAACCGACAGACTTTTTCACCAGCATGTTGGGGGCCATTTATAGAAGAAAGTACTTGTTCCCGTCAACCCATGATCGATACAGATAAGGAAGGTTTGATTCGCCCGACTTGAAACTGCGCGATAGCCCATCTACCTCGAAGGTTATCCTCGAATCCTGTTGTGACCCTACCCGGTATATCTCGATGGTCTGACCCAGAAGCGCTACTGAACCTGAATGGTCCGAGCAATAACCCCATCACGCTGTTTGACATAGGTCAGCCATGCCCCCTCCCCCACTCTGATCGTTTGCAAGGTGATCTTTGTCCTTTTTCGTACAATCCTGGTTTGTGCTGTAACCTTAGCTCCAACAGTCATATCGTTATGCTGGGTCAAGGGTGTCTTGATGACAATCATGTAGGGGGCTTGGGCGATATTCACGGCGATGACTTGGCCGTGGACCCGATAGGTTCGTCCGTCGGCTGCCTCAACGTCAGATAGGATAGAGGACAGTATTATCAACGTGGTGACGGCGAACACTGCCATCCACGCTTGACCCGTCCTCGACATTGATAGATTTCCTTTCGGCAGGCCTGCGCATGGGAGGGCGGACTCTATCAGGGTGGAGAAAATGTGTAAAGTTGCACGGATTCGAACACGATATTGACTGCCCCAATCCGACTGAGTAAGATGCCGACGTATTGCCTGGTAGGGTGCCTCTTGACCGACGAGCGGGCAATATTCCCCGACGCAATCGATCCAATCACTACATATGATTGAAGTTCAGCAGATTACGAAGCGGTATGGACAACATACCGCTCTAGATCGCGTCAGTTTCTCCGTTGCCAAGGGCGAGGTGTTGGCATTCCTGGGTCCGAACGGGGCAGGCAAGACTACTACCATGCGTATCCTGACCTGTTTTATGCCATCCACCGAGGGGACCGCGAAGGTAGCAGGATTTGATTGTGCGGACCAGCCAATGGAGGTGAAGCGCCGGATCGGCTATTTACCTGAGACACCTCCGGTATACCAGGAATTGACGGTCGCAGAATATCTTACGTTCGTCGGTCGCCTTCGCGGTCTGAGCGGAAAAACTCTCACCTCATCCATGCAGCGTGAAGTCGAGCGGCTCGGTCTTGGCACGGTACAACAGCGGCTCATCGGGAATCTGTCTCGCGGATTTCGTCAACGAGTCGGGTTGGCCCAAGCGTTGCTGCACGATCCTCCGATCTTAATTCTGGATGAACCGACCGTCGGCCTCGATCCCAAACAGATTATCGAAATTCGAGAACTGATCAAGAACCTGGCTGGATCCCATTCTGTGATCCTGAGCACCCACATTCTCCCCGAAGCCACCGCCGTCTGTCAGCGCGTGGTGATCATCAGCGGCGGGCGTATCGTGGCCGAAGATACACCGGAGCAGCTTTCGGCTCGCCTGCGCCAGTCCGAGAAGATTTCGCTGACACTCAAATCCCCCGTAGCCGACACGAACAGTCGTTTGAAGGCAGTGTCGGGGGTCCAAAACGTCTTTGCGGGCGGTGACTCCGGTACCTATCTTCTGGAGTGTGAGCTTGGGAAGGACGTGCGGGAAGAAGTAGCCCGTTTGGCGGTTGCCAGTGGATGGGGACTGCTCGAACTGAAAGCCATTTCCATGACGTTGGAAGACGTGTTCCTTCAATTGACCAGACATGAGGAAGCTCTCGCGCCGGACGCAGTAGTCGCCTCAGTAGAACCGGCCGGTTAGCCAGCATGACTCCAGTCCAAGCGATCATTGCAAAAGAACTGCGTTCGTATTTCGTCTCGCCTGTGGTGTATGCCGTGGGTGCCGTGTTTCTCCTGGTCGTGGGGCTGCTCGCCTATCTCTATGTGGTCTTTGCCGGAGCCCAGGCCATTCAACTGATGCAGGTGCAGGGAAGCGCCCAGCTCAATCTGAACGATTTGGTCTTCCGGAATCTGTTTGCCAGCACCAGGTTTATTCTTCTGATTATTCTGCCCATCCTGACGATGCGGTTATTCGCCGAAGAACGCAAGCTCCGCACCTTTGAATTCTTACTGACCTCTCCGATCCGTATCAATGAAATCGTGGTCGGCAAGTTCATGGGCGTATTTCTCGTGTTTCTGGGCTTACTCGGACTGACCAGCATTATGCCGCTCATGCTCGCCCTATTCAGCGATTTCGATTGGTATCCCGTACTAACCGGATATCTTGGATTAGTCCTACTCGGCGCCCTCTTTCTCTCCGTCGGCGTGCTGGCCTCGGCCTTGACCGAAAACCAGATTGTCGCAGCCTTCGTGAGCATCGGCCTGTTACTGGTCCTCTGGCTCCTCTCGGGATTGGGATCGCTGCTGGGGGATACGGCAGTCGGGCAGGCGGTTTCGTATGTGTCGTTCATGGAGCACTACGATCATTTGGTGCGTGGGCTGGTCGACACGAAAGACCTCGTATATTTTTTCAGCGCGGTGGTCTTGATGCTCTTTTTAGCCCACCGGGTGGTGGACTCGGCACGGTGGAAATGAACCTCAAGACGATTCCGCTTGGCGTGATCGGAGTGACTCTTGCCGTGGCTGGAGCGATCGGCTACAGCCTCGTCCCGGAGAAACTCTGGTTGGTCACTCTCCTGGAAGGATCGGCGCTTTTCTGTCTCATGGTCTTTTTTGTCGTCCATTTCATCAGCCTGAAAGCCTTCTCCTCCCGCCGTTCTACGCGCATGGGCGCAAACAGTCTGCTGATGATCGTCCTCTTCATCGGTATTCTCCTGATCGTCAATTTTCTTGCCGCCCGCCACTCGATTCGCTGGGATCTGTCGGAGAACCAGAACTTCTCCCTCGCTCCTCAAACGTATCGCATATTGCGGAATCTCTCGCGGGAGGTGAGCATCACCGTCTTCACCAGAGAAAAGGATCCCGGTTATCAATCGTACAAAGAACGGCTTGACAGTTATCGGCAGGCAAGTCCGAAGATCTCAGTGGAGTTCGTCGACCCGGAACGCCAGCCAAAAATCGCTCAAAGCTACGGCATTTCAAGAACCGACATGGCCATTTTTCAAAGCGCCGGCCAGACGGTTCGGGTCACCGCTCCCTCGGAAGTGGAACTGACTGGGGCGCTGATCCGGGTGTCTCAAGACAGTAAGAAACAGGTGTTGTTTCTCGAAGGACACGGGGAGCCGAGTCTCGACGATCGGGAACGAACGGGATTATTTTCCGCGAAAGAGATCTTGATCAAGCAGGGCTACGACGTTGGCACGGTTAGCCTGCTCAAAGAGGAAGCGGTGCCGGATCACACAGCTATCCTCGTCGTGGCTGGGCCTCGCCGTCCGGTAATCGCCGAGGAGCAAGAGCGGATTCACAGCTATGTCGAAAAGGGCGGCCATCTGCTGCTCCTCATCGACCCTGATACCCAGGCCGACCTGAATCCTCTGCTCAAGCGATGGGGCCTGGGAGTCGGTCCCGGAGCGCTGGTCGATTTGCAAGATCGGCTTGCCCAAGCGGATCTGACGTCTCTGCTTGTCCGCACGTTCACAGAACATGAGATTACACAGGACCTCTCTGCCGCTGTGCTGTTTCCTCTCGCGCGACATATTACCTTCGATGAACAGGCCGGCAACGCATGGGACTATGTACCGCTTGCCAGAACGTCGCCGAACAGCTGGGCAGAAACCGACATGAAGGGCCGCGTCGTGAGTCTCGATGAAAAGGAAGATATCAAAGGCCCTCTGTCAATGGCCGTGGCCCTCTCACCGAAGACCGCGCAGGAGGAAGGCAAACCGCATCCTGCGATCGTAGTCATCGGCAATTCTACATTTGCGACCAATGCCTTTGTGAACTTTCCCGGCAACAGCGACTTTTTCCTCCACACGGCTGCGTGGCTGGCTGAAGAACGGAACATGATGGCGATCGTTCCAAAAGATTCCGCGCTTCGCCCATTTACCCCCAACCCCTTGCAGGAACGAGCGCTGCTTTACCTCCAGGTCATTCTTCTGCCTGCCGCCATGTTGTTCTCCGGCATTGTCGTTTGGCGCAAACGACGACGATTGTAGATCGATGCGTTACTGGCCCACACTCCTCATGGTATTCGTGCTGGCCGGACTTGGCCTGTATCTCTATGTCATCGAACTCCCACAGAAAGAATCGCACGAGCGACAGGATATCGCGGACAAGAAGGTGTTGCTCTTCGACCAGGACACCCTCTCCGGGCTCACGATCAAGACCGACCGGCAGGAAATTGCCTTCGCTCGGACTCCCCAGCAAGGTTGGATATTGACCGCGCCCCTCAAGACCGAAGCCGATCAGCGGGAAGTACAAAATCTGATCCGAGCATTGGTGACCGGAACTGTGACCCGTGTCGTTGAGGATCGACCGACCAATCTGGGTCCCTTTGGACTCGACAATCCGGTGACGACTATCACTGTTGTAGCCGGCACCGCGCGGGAGACCTTCTCCATCGGGGATAGCGGTCCCCTTTCTTCCACGCTCTATGTCCTACGTGAGTCGGACCGGAAGGTCTTGCTTACCACTTTGGCTCCAAAAGACTTCGTGAACAAGACCGTCATGACCTTTCGGCGTAAGGATATTTTGCACGTCTCGCAAGGCGACGTCGAACGGATACGCCTCACCTATCCGACTACCGAGATCGTGCTCTATCAGGGGCAGGAAAAACCCAAGAGCAAGTGGAAACTTCGTTACCCGATCGAAGCCGAAGCCGATCAGACAGAAGTGAGGACCCTTCTCTTTAGGCTCGAAGACCTCAGGGCGCAGGGCATCGTCGATCCGGGACCCGAACGCGACGCCTTGGCCAAAACACTCACCCTGCCGAAAGTGAAAATTGCCATTCATACGACCGATGGCGATCAGACAGTCAAACTGTATCAACCGAGCGAGGCAGGCGGCGCAGCGATTGCGGAGACGAGCCGCGACGGCCCGCTCTACCGCGTCAATGCCGCTGTCATCAAAGACCTGACCAAGGAACTATTTATATTCCAGGACAAACGGCTGCTCGGCATTGATTACACCGACATCGCCATCCTTTCGGTTAAGACGCTGACCGAACAATATGTGCTGATCAATCAACAGAACGAGTGGATCCTCGAAGATCGTCCGGCTGAGAAGCTGGACCAACAGGCGACCGACTTGTTTGTCAGCCGTGTCGCCAATGTCCCGGCCGAAGAACGTGTGATCAAACAGGCAGGGCCACTGGCGCCCTACGGCCTCGTGACGCCGGCTGCCGAGTTTACTGCCACGGGAAGGAATGGAAAGATCGCGGGGAAACTCTCGATTGGTAGCCATGCTGACGGCCTTGCCTACGCCATGGGGCAGCGGATACCAGGCATATTCCAGATTCGTGCCGACCTGCTTACCCAGATTCCTACGAAGAACGAACTCTTGGCTGCCAAGTCAGAGAAAGCGCCGTAGAGTCTCTCCACTTAAGTTTCCGACATCCGAACCGATAGAGACGTAGAGTATCGACCACCTACAAACACGACGATCGGTTTCACCGGTTCGGTATCTGTCAGAACCAGGAGGTCTTCATGGACAAGCAGACACCGATGCAGCCTTCCCTCGCGAAAACGATTCTGGTCGTTGACGACGATCCGTCAATGAGGTTGATCTGTGTCAAGACACTCCGTGCCGAAGGGTTCACCGTCCTTGAGGCGGAAGGCAGTTCAGAATCTTTGAAGATTTTGGCTACCCACAAGCAGCCAATCGATCTGCTGCTGACCGACCTGATGCTGCCCCCGCCTGGCTTTCAAATGACCTCCACCGGAAATCCATATCCGAGGGTCCATGGTCACGAAGTCATCCAACGTACTCTGGCTATGAAGAAGACCTTCCGTGTGATCCTGATGTCGAGCCTGTCGGAACAAGAGCGCAAGGCATACAGAATTGGCAGCAATCAGGTCCCGTTTCTCCAGAAACCATTCTCTGTCGAAACCATGATGCAACTGGTCCATTCCGTGCTCACAGCTCCCCCGCTTTCCTTCGATGACTCCACCATGAGGTCGATCGCCCAGCAGGGCGTTCGATGGTATGGCTAATTTTCTGCTTCACGTCACCTGAATCGCGACCGTCCAATCGTCCATAAGTAGCCGCGGTAGATCGCATCCCGTTGCCGGCCTCGACGCACCTTGTTATATTCCATCGTCCGATCGAAGTAGAATCGTTACCGATCGCTCAAACTTCTTGGGCCTTTGGGCAGGCCCTCTATCGTTGCAGGAAGAGAGGCAGGGTAGATGAATTTGTCTAAAGTTTTGGGGCTCCTTTTCGTGGTCACAACGGTTGCTGTGCTACCGGTAATCGCAGTGTCGAGCGCTGAAGAGGTTGTATACATTCAGACGCAGTTGACACAGATGAATCAAGGCGCACGCCAGGGGCAGTCACTTCCAGGTGTGCCGGTTGTGCGACCCTCTTTAAGAGAACGTGATGCGATCAGTGAAGTCCTCACGACTAAACCACGACCGAAGTCTCTGACCGATGCCGACATCAAATACCTTAAGGAGTTACGCGACAAGCCGACATGGTTTGGTTTCGAGCAACGAATCGTGCGTGAAATATGGGCAGAAGTGAACGGAAAGGAATGGAGTAATACTGAGGACCCAGGATCGATTAGAAAGAATGTCTTGCCTTAGCAGGGTGCTGAAAGAGCCCGCCAGCATGGTTCTCGCTGCGCTTTCAGCAGCCGTGAAGGGTGAAGCAAAGGTCAACTGTGGGAATGACGTATTTTTCGCCTAATCTCCCCTTTCAATCCCCATGCAAGTGCGCTAGATTCATGTCATGCCCCCGTAGCTCAGTTGGATAGAGCAGCGGTTTCCTAAACCGTTTGTCGTACGTTCAATTCGTATCGGGGGCACCAATCCAAGATCGCTTGTTTTATCGAGCTTCCTCCTCACCCTCGCGGCACAATCAGTCCGGCTACCGGTCTCTGTGACCGGCTCTCGAAGTGTCTGTTTGCTTTCCCATGTTTTCTTGCCACGTTGTGGGGCCTAGGCTAGTATTTTCCCAGACTCTATGGCACGAGCAAAAACATCAGAACAGTCCCGCTTGCGGTCCAAAGCCGCCACGATAGAAGAGCTCACCCGCGGCGTCGGAAACCTTCAGGAATTCCTCGCGCAGGTGGAAGACCTTGGTCGAGAAGGCTTCCCCTATCTTGACGCGGCCAGGGCCAGAACAGAGTTGCAATTTCGTGAGTGCATTCGTCGCACGTTTGGCGAGAAGTCCCCCGAGTTCCAAGAGCATCGGCAGCACAAACTCCTCATGGGCAGTCCTGAGGAGACGCAGCAGAGCATCGCACTCATCAGGACTTTTATCGCCACGCTCGAGCAGAAGAAATGTGAACTTCAAGGAGGACCGCCTCCTGTGCAGGCCCCGTCAACGATCCCAAATGCGCCGATACCCACGCGTCCACAGATGACGCTAGTGCCGCCAACGACTCCGACGGTTCAGATGACGATGATGCAAACGGCACCGATTACGCCGCCGCCAGTGCTCATGTCCGTCGCGATGACCACGAATCTTGACCTGTCTTCAGCTACGGCGGCGTCGATTTCACCACAGCACCCTATCGCACCGACAGCTTCTCCAAAAGTGCAGGAGCCTCCGAGTTCGTCTGGCCCTCAGCCCGAACCATCGCCGGTTTCAGTAGCCCCGAGTCTGTCCGCGCTCTCCAATACCGGACCTCAACTGAAGGCGCAGGTCTCCCCGGTACCCCTGCATCGGCCTCCATACACTCCACAGCCCGAGCAGGCCGCTTCAGCACATGCCGGCAAACCAGTCCAGCCATTACGACGTGAACAGGAGCCCATCATGCATCCCATTCCATCCGTCAGGTCGGAGCACCAGATACAGGAATTGCCTACCGTCCCTCCGCAGTTGCAGTCGAGGCTCGCAATGCCGACCGGGCCATCCTCGCACCAGGAGCCCGTCGCTCAGCCTCCTCACGCCGGATCGGACACAGCCGAACTTGTGAAGATGCTCTGTTGTCGATTCCACTCTGTCGCACGGCAATTGCGGCTGCGAGGGGAATATCGAGCCACGTTAAACGTGGAAGACGAGATCGATGTGCAGGACCTGCTGCACGCACTCCTGCGGGTTCATTTTGATAATGTCGACACGGATGAGTGGACGCCGAACTATTCGAGCGGAGCCCCGCGTACGACGCTCTTGCTGGACGACGGTCGGTTTGCGGTGATCGTCAAGAAAACTCGCCCAGGTCTCAACGTCAAAGACCTTAGCGACCAACTTCAGATTGACATAGAACGGTATCGATCCCATGGTCGCTGTTCGACACTCCTGTGCTTTATGTACGATCCGGAAGGTCGCATCGGAAACCCTCGGGGGCTCGAAGCGAGCCTCATGAGCGTGAGCAAATCGTTTGTCGTCGATCTACTCGTTGCACCGAAATGAGGTCATCCATGAAGAAGTCTAAATCCGTTGTCACCGTACCCTTCCCAGCGCCTATCAGTCCTCGCGCATCGACACAGGCGACAGGTCTTCGCCACGTTGACGCCGATGCCGCCGTTTCCGATGTGCCGAGTACGATTCACGCCCCGGTCGATGGTGGGAGGATCCTGTCGGATCGGGCCTACGTGCTTATCAATGTACTGCCGGGACGTACGAGCGATGTGGTTCGAGCTCTGTCCGGAATCAAGCAGCTCAAGACGATCGATCCCTGCTGGGGCAAGCCGGATATTATTGTGGTGGCCGAGGTGCCGGACCAGGACGCTCTGACACAGTTGGTCCTGAGTCGTATTCATGAGATCGAGGGTGTCTCGCAGACGGACACTCATCTCGTCTATCGATTGAAGGCCGATAACGGTAAGTGACCCCTGTGAATGTGCGGTAGGCGGCACAGGTGGGAAATCCGCCCGGTCGGAAGAGCCATCGACCGGACTCAACATCTTCTGACGTCGATTCTTACTCTGTCTCTCCACTGTCGGCATCGTCCCCCAGATCCAATCCAAACCGTTCCGCCATCCGATAGAGCGTGCGCCGGTCAATGCCGAGAATCTTTGCAGCTTTGACCTTATTCCCTTTGGTTTCTTTCAGCACGCGGACGATATGTCGCTTCTCTATCTCTTCAAGCGACAGACTCCCTTCATCGTTGTGGCTGATCGCCCCGGCGGCTTCTTTCGACGGTAGCCCGGCTCGGCGGATCGACGCAGGCAGATCGTCCGGCGTGAGGAATGGACCGTGACTCAGCGAGACGGCCCGCTCGATGGCATTTTCCAACTCTCGTACATTCCCAGGCCATCGGTATTGCAGTAACAACGTCATCGTTTCCGGCAAGACCCCGCGCACCGCATTCGCTCCCCCCGTCGCACATTTCTGTAAGAAGTGATGGACCAACATCGGAATATCTTCCCGCCGCTCTACAAGGGACGGTAAAGTGATGCGTACGACATTGAGCCGGTAAAACAAGTCGTCTCGATACTTCCCCTCCTTGACGAGCTGCTCGAGATCTCGATTCGTCGCGGCGATGATGCGGACATCGACCTTCGTCGATGTCGTGCCGCCGACGCGACGGACTTCGTGGTCTTGCATGACCCGCAACAGCTTGACTTGCACGGCTTGCCCCAACTCGCCTATTTCATCGAGAAATAACGTGCCCCCATTCGCCGATTCAAAAAGGCCGACTTTGTTTCCAACCGCGCCGGTAAAGGCGCCCTTTTCATACC
>JABFSG010000024.1 GCA_013140715.1 Nitrospiraceae bacterium | reverse complement strand
CCCTTTGTCCCACCCGTCTCGCCTGTCTCGCGCCTCAGGGCGCATCTTCTTCGGAGCCAGTGGAGGAGGGCTGTTTGCCGGAGATGTCTTTCTGGCGAAGCAGCTTCGTCAGGTAGGTTCGTTGGAGGCCAAGCTCTTCCGATGCTCGTGTTTGGTTCCATCCATTCCTGCGCAACGCCTCTTCGATGACCTTCCGGCTATGGGCTTCCATGCTCTCATGGTAGAGCCGAGGTTCCGATGCTGTTTCAGTTTCAGTTGACGAGGGGAACGGAGAATCTGCCAGATACAGGTGCGCTGGTTCGATGCTGTCCCCGGCACACAAGATGAGGGCGCGCGTCAGCACATTGTCCAATTCTCGGATGTTGCCGGGCCATCGATACTGTTGCAGTGCTTGAAGGGCAGGGTCGCTCAGCGTGCAGGGGCGCTGAATCACGATTCCAACTGCGCGATCGATCAAATGCTGGGCCAGTGCAGGGATATCGTCTATCCGTTCACGCAGGGGGGGGAGCGTCAGGGAGATGACCGCGAGCCGATAGTAGAGATCCTCACGAAACGTGCCCTGTTGAATGGCGCGTCGCAGGTTTTTATTGGTGGCCGCGATGAAGCGCACATTGGTGTGAATGGGCTGGGTTCCACCGACACGGTAGAAGGTCTGGTCCTGGAGAACCCGCAGCAGGCGGCTTTGTAAGGGGAGCGGCATGTCCCCGATTTCGTCCAACAACATCGTTCCATCTTCTGCCATCTCGATCTTGCCCGGCTCCCGCTTGACCGCCCCGGTGAAGGAGCCCTTCTCATGACCGAACAATTCGTTTTCGAGCAGTTGCTCGGGCAGTGCCGCACAATTGACCGCGACAAAGGGTTTCGAATGGCGTGGGCTCCAACGATGAATGGCGCGGGCCACAACTTCCTTCCCTGTGCCGGTTTCGCCGAGCAGGAGGACGGTCACGTTTGACGGAGCCGCTTGTTTGGCGATGGTGAGTTGCGCTGCCATTTCGGCATTGACACCGATAAGGTGGTCGTGTCGATCGTCGATTTCTTGACGGAGAACGTTGACCTGACGGTGTAGCGCAATGGTGGACAGGGCTTTGTTGAGCACGACAGTCAGGTGGTCGGCGCTGAACGGTTTCGTCAGGAAATTGAATGCGCCGAGTTGCATGGCTTGCACGGCGCGCTCGATCGTGCCGAATGCGGTCAGGATGATGATCAGCGGTGTGCCGAACGATGGGCTTATGTCCCTATTGGTTTGCCGGTCGCTGTGCGAAGCGCCTCTGACCCGTTCCAGGACCTCCAGGCCGGATAGACCAGGCAGCTCCAGATCCAGGAGTACGAGATCGAAGTCTCCCTGTTCAATGAGCCGCAGCCCATCTTTCCCGTTATCGGCAGTGACAGGCTCGTGTCCCATCCAGGCGATACGATTCTCGAGTCCGAGGAGAATGTCGCGGTCGTCGTCGACGATGAGAATTTTTGCGCGCATGGGGAAGCCAGGTGGTTAGGCTGAAGGCTATTAGCCGGCCCTCAAGTGTATGACGGAACCCAATTCTAAATTAGACACTCAAGAAAATACACTCCTGAATTCTCAGGTCGGGAAGGTTGAAGGTTCCGGAGCTTCAGCCTTTCCACCTCCAGCAGCCACCGGGATTGTGAAAAAAAAGCGCGTGCCGTCTCCCGGCGTACTCTGCACCCAGATGGTTCCCTGGTGCATCGTCACCAGGCTTTTGGTAATGAACAGGCCAAGCTGTGCTCCCTGAGCGGTTGGGTTGGCAGACGGCACTTTCGAGAACTCATGGAAGAGCATTGCGATGTGCTCCTGGTCGATCCCACAGCCGGTATCGGCGACAGAGGTTTGCACGAATCCCTCCGGGGTCGTTTGAAAATCGACGGTGATGCGGCCGCCCGGTGGCGTGAACTTGATGGCGTTGCCGATGAGATTCCAAAGGATTTGCTCCAGTTTATCGTGGTCGCTCAAGACCGCCGGCAGCCCATCCTTATGCGCGATCTCCAGGGCAATCGTTTTCTCAGCCGCGACCGCCCGCAAACTCTCGGCGACCAGAATGGCCGTGGTTTCGACGCAAACCGGTCCAAGGCAGAGCATGTCGTTGTTGGACTCAAGGCGGGACCAATTGAGCAATTGATTGATGATTCTGGTGAGTCGGCTCAGGTTATGCCCAATGCGCGTCAGGTACGTCAGCTGTTGTTCGCTCACCGGCCCGGCAATACCGTCGCGCATATTGTCCGCAAAGCTCCGAATGACGGTCATGGGGGTACGCAATTCATGCGACGCAACGGAGAGAAAGAGGGACCGCCGCCGATCCTGTTCCTGCAGACGCTCGTTGGCAATCGACAATTCCTCTGTGCGTTCTGCGATACGCTGTTCCTGGTGTTGCGCGAGTTCTTCGAGGTGGGAATAGGCCCTGGCGTTGTCGATGGCAGCGGCGACATGGCTGGCGATCGTCAACAGCATATGCAGATCTTCCTCCGTGCAGGGTTGTGAACCCCGGTCGGCGGCGAGGTAGCCGAGCAGTTGGTTGTGGCTCAGGAGCGGCACGGCGACGAAAGACGTCACTCCGCTGCGTCGAGCCAAGTCCAGCATCGGTGGATGCATTCGATCGGCTATGGTCTCCAGGCTTGCGACGAGCAGGGGCTTCCCATGAATCAGGAGGTCTGCCTGGAGGCCGCCATCGTCTTGAATCGGCAGGTCAAGTTGGCGGGCAGCTTCCGCAATGTCCGGCGTGACTCCGGCGATTTGGGCCACATATGCCGTGTTTCGCTCTTGGTCCCGCAGCATCAAGAACATCCGTGTATAGCCAAGATTGTCGATCAGGAGCTGCAGGATGGTGTTGAGGAGCTGGCTCTGATCCAGCGTCCCGACGATGGCCGCGCTGACTTGATGCAATGCGGTCAATTGACTGACCTGGCGTTTGATGGTGGCGAGGTTCGCGGTGATGGCGAGACTTCGATCCTGTAACGAGTGGGTCATCAGGTTAAACATGCTCGTCAGTTGGCCGACTTCGTCGCGGGTGGAGGGCGTGAGGGGCACGGGCGGGTGACCCTCAGCCACTTGTTTCGCCACAGTGCCAAGGTCTCTCAGCGGTCGTGTGATGCGGAGGGTGAGTAAGTGGACCCCGAGGGCGCCCACGACGACGGTGAAGGCGGTGAAGAGAAGAATATTGGTCATCAGCGTTGTCAGTTCGCGTTTCAAGTGCGCATCGGTCAATCCTATTTGAACGATACCGGACACGAGTGATGCCTGTGCAGGAGAGGAGCCGGCGTTGTCTTCATCCAGCTGAAGAGAGAATGGAGGGAGAGCGGTGTTTCCTTTTGCGGTTCGCAATACCGGCATGGCAAAGTCGTAGACGACTTCCTCCCACGCAAACTGGTTGCTGCGCGCGGGTGAGGCGGGCAGGCGTGTCATCAGAGGGGTGGCGCGTGGCGCTTGTAAGAGCTGTTTAGCAATTTGACTGTCCGGGTATCGAGGATGGTCTACGGGCTGCACAAGGCTGGAAGAAGATCGGCCTGTCGCCTTCATATGTTGGGCGAGCACGGTGCCATCTGATCCCGTAATAACCACATAGACCACCTCTTCGACGGCTAGGAGGCCTTCAATGAATTGTTGAAGCGTCGTGCGGTCTTCTGCCACGAGGCCTGCGTATTGGAAGTGTTCATTACGGACTACGTTCGTCAGGAGAATCGTTCCCAGCTGTTGGAGGTTGCCGGCCATTGCCTCTCGCCGGTTTTCGATGAAGTACCAGCTCAAGGTCGAACAGGCGATGGCGAGAATGATGGTGAAAAATAGCACGAACTTTGTGCGTAAGCTGGGGAACCCCTTCGAGGGCAGTGACGTAGGCACCATGAGTCCCATCGCGGGAGAAAGCGAAGCCGATGGTTTGTCCGCATCAGTAGGCTTCATGGATGAGACTCGTCAATTCTTTTGAAAAGGTAATGCCCAAAAACTTCGCGGTCTTCAGATTGACGGTGATCTTGAGTCGCTCAATCGGCATCGGGTTGAGCGGCAGTAATCCGTCCTCGTCGAGAATGCGTTTCGCGAGGAGTCCGGTTTCACGGCCCACATCGCCGTAGTTGACGGATATGCTGAGCAGGGCTCCCAGCCTTGTGAATTCAGGTGAAAACCCGATGATGGGTATTTGGTGTCCGAGCGCCGATTCAAGGATGAATTGTAAGGATTCGTTCGTCAACACCGTGGAATCCGGCATGAGCCAGAGGGCTTCGGTATCCGAGAGCAGCGCGCGCAATTGCTGAGGCAGGTCCTTTTCACTCTCGACGGGAAGCCCTGTCAATTGAAAGCCGGTAAGGGAAGCCTGCCGCGCCGCCTCCTTCACTCGAGAGGCAGTTTTGGCGGGATCGTAGAGTGTTCCGAGTTGCCGCAGGGGCGGCAGGAACATCCGTATGATTTTCAGCTGTCGCTCTACAGGAACCTCCAGGAGCGTGCCGGTCATGTTGGCGGAGGTAAGGTGATGTTTTAACGGGTCCAGAATCATCATATAGACGATCGGGACATCCACAATTTCCACCTTCGCTGCCAATGCGGCTTTGAGCCCCACAGCGACGACCAGGGACGCATTCGATGCCCGCACCTTGCGCGCAAGTTTTTTTCCGAACTCCACGTCGCCTTGCACATCGTATTCCGTATAGATCGCCCCAATCGGTCCCGTAGACTTGAAGCCTGCCACGGCCTCGCGGTAGGCCGCGATGTCGGAAGACTGCAGGACGGCAATGTCCATCGCCGAGGATTCGGAAACGGGTAGGGTGCAGAGACCGAGCAGCAGGACGCATCCCACCGCTGCGCCGAAGAGCCTGTTCATTTGGTTCATTTGGTTCATTTGGTTCATTTGGTTCATCGAGTTGGTCTGATTCAACCAAACAAACGAGACAAACCAAAAAACAAACAACGTTGTTCTTACGCGGCGCGGACCGTTCCCAATATGTGCAAGGCCTTTCCGTCTCGATCTCGAATGATCTCCCCCGACCAAATGCACCACTGGAAGTCACCATTCTGTTTGATGACGCGGTGTTCAAATGTCACAGTGGCGTCTGATCGATCTATCGCCTGTCGCATCGAGCGCTCCAGCGAGTCTCGGTCCTCCGGATACACAAGCACCAGCCATTCGTCCTGCGTGTGAGGCAGCTCCCTGTTCGATAGGCCGAGGAACCGGTCGACCTGTGTGGACCAATAGATGCGCCCGGTCTGGAGATCCCAATTCCACGTGCCCATCTCTATTGAGGTCAGGGCCAGGCGAAGTTGTTCCTCATGGGTGCGGAGAATCTGTTCAATGCGCTTCCGTTCGGTAATGTCGGTGGAAATGCCGCAGGTTGCATAGGGTCTTCCCGTATGGTCGCACAGCGGGAACTTGATCGAGATATAGGTATGGGGCCCATCAGTATGGGGCGCCACTTCTTCATATTCCACCGTACGATTCTGTTCGATCACGATTATGTCATTCGCCCGGAAGGCATCCGCTGCCTCGGAGGGAAAGATCTCATGATCGGTGCGACCGATAATCCGATCGGCGGTCAGGTTGAAGATCTGTTCAAACTGATGATTGACGAAGAGATACCGGCCGTCCGTGTATTTGACGTAGATCACCGCCGTGGTGTTGTCCGCGATATCCCGCAGCAGTTTCTCGCTACGGCGCAGCGCGTCTTCGGTTTTCTTTCGCGCAGTAATATCCCGGATGATGCCGCTGTAGAAACGGCCTGTGGCAGAATTCCATGTCGCCAATGTGAGTTCGATGGGAAATTCTATGCCCTCTTGCTTGAGCCCGTGCATTTCAAGAACAGACCCTATCTTGCAGCCTTTGCCTGCTGATCCAGTGCGGGCAAGGCCTTGCTCGTGGGCGTGGCGGTAGCGTGCCGGCATCAACAGGGTGAGTGGCTGACCGATCGCCTCCTCATCGGCATAGCCGAAGAGCGTGGAGGCAGATCGGTTCCAAGAGACGATCAAGCCACGGTGATCGGCCACCACGATGGCATCGGAGGCCGATTCCACCAACGAGCGGAAACGTTCCTCGCTTTCGTTGAGGAGGTATTCCGTTCGTTCGGCCTTTACGGCCAGTTCCTTCACTCCGATGGCGCGACGGAGAATGTGGCGAAGCTCTTCCCGTTCATAGGGTTTGGTGAGATAGGCAAAGGCTCCCTCCTTTAACGATCCCACGGTACGATCCACCGAGATATGGGCGGTCACGATCACGACAGGGAGAGAGGGGTCCAGGTGGTGGGCTTCTTTCAAGACCACGAGCCCATCGCCGTCCGGCAGACCCAAGTCCAGAATGACGGCGTTGAAGCGATGGGCTCGAACGAGCTCGGTGGCGTCGGCGACGGTACCGGCAACGGTGACGGCGTAGCCATCATGCTGCAGCAAATCCTGTAACCCCATGGCGAGGTCTTGGTTATCTTCCACGACGAGGACGGAATATTGACGTGTTTCGGTGACCATAGAGACCTCAGCTTCCTGGAAGTTCTGAACTGCGAGTAAAAATAATTCTATTCAGCATCGTCATCAGCCTGTCACGAACGGAAATGTTGGCCAGATTCCTAGATTGATTCGTGCGTCTCTCCATATCTTGCTCTTCAGAACTTCTTCCTCAGTACCGCACCGTCAGCCAGCCCATGACTCGGCTGCCGATCGTATTGCCGACGGGATATTCCTGGTGCTTGTCGTTTAAGGCGTTGAAGGCGGAGACGGCGACTTCGGCATCACGCATATAGCCCGCCTCCGCCCTCTGTTGCCAGAATTTGTAGCCGGTGCGCAGGTTAAGCAGATTGTAGCTGTCAACGCGTTCGGATGGTGAGGTGACACCGGGAGGGAAAAATGGAGCAAAGGTTGTGAGCGCTTGCCCTAGCGGGTAAGTGGCAGCGCCAACGTGATACAGGGAGACCTCTCCACTGAGACCACTTTCCCAATCTCCTCGAAGCCCGACGTTCCATTTAAATCGAGGAGCACCTCGTCTCATCGAATCGGAGAACGACTGCCAGATCTCTTGATACGAATAGTTTGCAAACCCCGTTAGCCATCGTGTGGCAAGAAATTCCACCCCAGCCTCGCCACCATAGATATCCGCTTGACCTGGATCATTCACGAAAGAACTAATACCTGAAGAAGTACCACGGGTGCTGATGAGATTTGATATGTGATTGAAGAAGAGATCAGTTCGAACCCGCAGGCGGTGCTTGAAAAACCACCCTTGATAGCCAACTTCATACGATACGATTTCCTCAGGAGCAAGGTTTGCTGATCCGATCGATTGAGTCGTGGGAGGTGAAAGAATGGGTGATGGTAGAGTCACAACTGTTTGAGTCTGCAGATGAGTTTCAAAGAGAGTTGGGGGTCGATACGCGACTGACAGGGCTGCCCTAAACGTGTGGTCAAGTATTGGATTGTATAGCACGGCAAGACGGGGGCTTATCGTGGCGTGGATAAAACTGTCGAGATCATAGCGTCCTCCTGCGACGATCGTAATAGTCTCCGTGGCTTTCCACTCATCCTGCAGGTGAATACCTAATCTGTTTTCCTGGCCGAACTGTGAGATGTAATTACTAGAGAAGGTGTTGTGCCGATAGTTCATCCCATACGTGAAGCGATTGGCGGGACCAATGTGTACGGTGTGTTGACCCTCGACATTGTAGGTATTCGCGAAATTTGACGCCATGCTGCTCCCGGCTCGGTCGGTGTTCCTAACGAGATTGGCAATTAAAGGGTTCAGTGTCACATCGATTGGATCGGAGAAGCCTGTCCAAGATGAACGAAGGAGAAGATTGTTATGCTCATACACAACGTGAGCATAGCCTTGTGAAGGTTTACTGGAGGGGGAACCAATATCGGTGAGATTGCCATCGAATCGGTTTACATCAACAAAACCTCCTGAAATGGACAGTTTGGACTGCGCAGAGAGGGCATATTCTGTTTGAAGGTTTAACTTATGAGATCGGAAAGCCAGGGCATCTCGATCGCTCCACTGCTGATTCTGATCTCGGCCAACTGAAAGGCGATAGCCGAAGTTCCCCATCGTGCCTGCATGGATGGCCGCGCTGCTGATAGTCCCCAGCTCTCCCGCGCCGAACTGCAGCGTGGTGCCTCTCATTTCTTCCGGTGACTTCGTGATAATGTTGATGATTCCATCAAACGCGTTGAATCCATAGATTGCGGAGGCCGGACCCTTCAGTACCTCAATGCGTTTAATCTCGGGTAACGTGACGGGAAGCATTTTCCAAAAGACAGAGGCTTGCGCATCGACATAAATCGAGCGACCATCGATTATCACGAGCAGCTTATTAGCTAGGGGTTGGTTATTTCCTCTGACACTGACGTTGAAATCCGCTCCCGTCATCTGCATCACTTCCATTCCTGGGATGCGTCGAAAAACCGTTGGCAGATCTGTCGCGCCTGACTGCCGAATATCCTCATCCGTAATCACATAGACGTTCGAAGGCGCTTTCGAGATCGGCTGTTCATAGCGCGAGGCGACACTGACCGTTTCTTCTTCCTTGATCAGTTCGAGTTCCGGAATGGGAGCCTGAGCGGGCTTAGTGCTCGATTCTTCCGTGTACCCAGGTGAGGGCATCTGAGCGACAAACACGACTGGCAGGATACAGAGCAACAGCGATTTTTGGGGCTCTGTGAGTCGTGTCATGTGCGCATCAACTGCCATCTTCTCGCCTTTCCACGTAGAACCCACCGGCATGCTCGAGGTTTGAGGCCATTATCTCAGGCTTCCAACCTCAGGCCTTCCTCAGCCGTGCCCTCAGCACTCAGGACGCAATACTTCTCCCTCCTGTATTGAACTGAGAACTCATTACGCACAACTCAGAACTTCACCATGATCCATCCCATTACCCGGCTGCCGATTGTATCGCCTAACGGGTGTTCCTTGTGTTTGTCGTTTAACGCATTCGACACCGAGATCGCGACTTCTGCCTCACGCATATAGCCCGCTTCCGCTTTCTGTTGCCAGAACTTATAGGCCCCTCGGAGATTGAGGAGGTTGTAACTGCCGACTTGTGACGGTGGGACGATCACTCCAAAGGGAGACAGTGCTGTGAATGTTTGCGCGACGGGATAAGTCGCTGCACCGACATAGTGATAGGAGATGTCTCCGCTCAAACCGTTTTCCCAATCTCCACGCAACCCAGCGTTCCACTTGAATCGAGGGGCGCCACGCCGCGCGGTCCCTAGAAACGATTGTCCAAACTCTTGATAAGAGTAATTGGCAAATCCGGTCAGCCAGCGTGTCGCGAGGAACTCCACACCGGCCTCACCACCGTACATATCGGCTTGTCCACGATCATTGACGAATGTGGCAGTCGAGGCCGACGAATTGCGGTTGGTGACGAGATCCGAGATATGATTGAAAAACAGATCTGCGCGGAGCCGGACCCGATGTTTGAAATACCACCCTTGGTAGCCGGCTTCGTACGAGATGATTTGCTCAGGGTCAAGATTCGGCGCACCGTTCACAGCAGTCGTCGTTGTGAAGGTGGGCGGCGCTGGGAGAGGAAGGCCGGTCGGCACGGTGGTCACCGCCTGCTGATCCGCATGGGTTTCAAGGAGAGTCGGCGGCCTGAATGCGACCGAAGCTGAGGCTCGAAAGGTGTGCTCAGGTGTAGGCTGATAGATCAGGGCGACGCGGGGGCTTACCGTGGGATTGATGAAGGTATCGAGGTCGTAGCGGAGCCCGGCGACCAGGGTCAGTGACTGGGTTGCGCGCCACTCGTCTTGGAGGTAGAGCCCCAGGCGGTTTTCCCGGCTGAAAGCATCCGTCGCACTGCTTGATAGGGAATTGTGCCGGTAGTTTACCCCATAGGTCAGACGGTTTGAGGTGCCAAACTCCAGAGCATGCTGTGTTTCAAGGTTATAGGTATTGCTCATAAAGGGATTGGTGGAACTTCCGTTCCGATCTGTGAGGCGGATGAAGTTTGCAAGCAGCGGATTGATCGCGGTCGTGGAGGTATCCCAGTAGCCTGACCACCAGCCGCGGAGAAAAAAGTTCGTGCGCTCGTAGGACACATTGGCGTAACCGAGGGATGGCCTGGTGGTTACGCTCACGGTCTCGCCGATCGGGCCATCAAACCGATTAACATCCACAAGACCGCCTGAGACGAGCAACTTTGCATCGCTTTGTAAGGCATACTCGGTATGGACATTAAACTTGCTTGAGCGGAAGGCCAGTGCATCCCGGTCCTTCCACTGCTGGTTTTGGTCGCGTCCGATGGAAAGGCGATAGCCCAAGTTTCCGATCTTATTGGCATGGATGGCAGCGCTTGAGATGGTGCCGAGTTCCCCGCCGCCGAACTGCAGTGTGGTTCCCTTCATTTCTTCAGGAGACTTGGTGATGATATTGATGATGCCATCGGAAGCATTGAAACCGTAGATTGAGGAGGCCGGTCCCTTTAAGACTTCGATGCGTTTGATCTCAGGCAGTGTGACCGGGATGGCCTTCCACCATACGACGGCCTGTACATCGTTATAAATCGAGCGTCCATCGACCAGGACCAGCATCTTGTTGGCAAATGGCTGGTTGTTTCCTCGGGCACTCACATTGAATTCGGCCCCACTCATCTGCATGACCTCCAGCCCCGGAACTCGGCGTAGCACAGTCGGTAAATCCGTCGCTCCTGAGTGGCGGATATCCTCATCTGTAATGACATAGACATTTGCCGGCGCTTTTGAGATCGGTTGCTCGTAGCGCGAGGCGATGCTGACCGTTTCTTCCTCCTTGATCAATTGGAGTTCCGGAATGAGAGTCTGATCGGCCTGGGTGCTCAATTCTTCCGTGTGACCCGGGAGGGGTGCTTGAGCGACAAGCAGGAACGTCAGCATGCTGAACAAGAGGGATTTGTGGGGGTCTGTGAGTCCTGGCATGTGCTCCTCCAGCAACCCTGTGGATCTGAGAGGGGAAGGTGTGATGGGCGAGGGGCAATCTATCACAATACAAGCCTGCTCGTGGAGAACGATCTGAAAGAGGAAGGAGATGTCCATGCCGACGGAGTGGGTAGGAAGGCTGAGGGCGAGGTTGAGCGAAGATCTGACTTTCTTCATGTCAGCTTCAGCGGTAACCTTGTCAACAGCCTGTTGATGGATAGACATGGCGTGGGGCGGAGGGGTCTCCCGTGTCTCATCGGCTCGACGAGCTAGATAAGTAGCAAGAGCCGTGCGAGATAGATCGGCGAGACGGGGAGACTGGTGAGAAAGGCGCGACGAGTGGAATAGGAGGGATAAAGGGGTACGCGGAGTATGGGGGTACGAGATGGGCAGGACTGGCGGGGCGAGCGAGGCTCGAACTTCGAGATATTTGAAACTTTAAATCCCGAATATCAGAGGTATGACCCATGCCCATCCTGCTCATCCCGCCACGTTTCTTCGTCCTATCAGCAGACCGGTGAAAGCAGCAAGAGTGCGGCCTGAATTATGCGTGTTGGGCCTGTGAAGGGTAACTATTTAAAGAAGCGGAATCAGGAAAATGGATCGTCGAGTGGGCGAGGGGTCGCTTTTCTTGGTCGTCCTCGCCTCAAAGCAGATACACGTTGAGGAAATGCTCCTCCATTGTCATCCTCCAGCTGGGTCACGACATTTTCGATTGCTTCAGCCACCAGACTCGCGAGGGGGCGATCTCCCGTCCAGTAGACCGCATTTCTGAGACGCTCCATGAGTGCTGAAGGTAGGGAGATTGTCACTGGCAGCTTCTTTGAAGAGTCAAACTGCTGCACTGGTCTGGGCTTTCCATTGAGGGCTAGGTGGTTGACTGGTAGAGGTGTCTGTTGCATGCCTGTTAAGGGAATATACATTTTGTCCAAGATTTTACGCCTCATTGTTGGGCTACAACCGTTCACTGTCTGGATAATCGTGGGCATCGAGTCAGTCACGTTGCTCCGGCAAGCTGCGTCCTTGCTGCTTATTACGGTTGGGCTTGCCGTGACCAAGGAGACCAAGAAGAATATCGATCGCCAACAGCCAGATGAGCCCGACCAAGGCAATCAGCGATCCCCAGTACATGATCGCCTGAGTCATGGTTGCATTGTGATTCGTACCGATGAGTCGATCATTGGCGAGGGGTCTGTTTGAGTCGTACCTGTTGCCGTGGTAACCGATGGCCTTGTATCCGGCCGCACCTTCTTCGTCTGGCACCGAAGGATTGCTTGGACTGACTGCTACCCGGACTATTCATGGATGCCGTTGCGAGGTGTTCGAGATCGACGCTCGCCGGATCTTCTCGCAAGTACGGCTGGCGTTGGCGTGCTTGCAATCCGTCGGGGAGGAGCCGAACGTGAGAAGCCCTTCCGGGGAACGGGTCGAACACCTCGCACTGGCATCCATGCATGCCCCGAATACCTAGCAAGCCATGTGCCTCATCAGAAATGAGCATCAGCCCTGGTTCAGTCTCACGTTTGCTAAAGAATTGGATCGGAGCAGAAGCTCCGACAGAAGAGTGGGACCAATTCATATGAATCGAAAAGGATTCAGTGCTGAATCAAATTTGATCTACCGATCGGCGAGAGGCTTTGGGGGAAATGAGAAATTATGAATGAGGAATGAGGGAGGTTCTGAGCGAAAAACTCGCGAGACGCGCAGACGGGTTGATCTGGTTCATCTGACCTGCTTGGTTTCACTTGTTCTTCGAACCAAATCAATGAAGACACACCAATGATCCTTTTGCCATGGAGTAGGGTGACGGATGTTGTCCGGTTCAGTCACGTATCAATGCCCTGTTAGTTGGTTCGGTTCGAAGAACGCAATCAACCAAATGAACCAACTCACCAGATAGACGAGATAGACCACGTAGACCAGATCGACCTGTCCTGCCAGCGTTGCGTGCCAGGATGGTTGTGCTTCAGCCTGGTGGTCGCGTCCATCTGTCAGGTCACAATCGTTGACTGATGCGATGAGAGTCGCGCGTTTCGTACTCATCAGCGTGCTCCTGCGCAGCCTTCTTGTTCTGCCGGTCGCGGCTGCGATGGTTGCTACCAAAGATGTCGAGAATGATCACCCAGATGATCCAGATCATGATCCAGACCAATCCACTCAGTAACGCCAATACCATGTTTGAAGTTGTCATGGCTGCGTCTCCTTATATTGCGAGGTCGGGCATCGGTTTGCCTGAACGTTTTATGAAAGGCGATGCGAGAGGTTCGCGACCAGCGTTCGCAGGGGGTTTTTGCAAGGACGGCCAGCGTCGACATGGTTGCAGTCCGTCGGGGAGGTGCTGCATGTAAAGAAAGGCGCCGGGGAACGGTTCGAACGATTCGCGCCGGCATCCATGAAGTAATCGAATATCAAGCAATCCACGTGCCTTATCGGAGATGCGCCTATCCTGGGAGCCAGTCCGACGGTGACCTTGCTATTCTTGGCATCCGTGAAGCGTATTTAGGGGGTGACGAGTTGCTGACGCTCGTCATGGAGGGCATTGTCGGTAGGCCCCTATGGGGAGAGGAAGCAGTCCATATGAATCGAAAACGATTCGCCGTTGAATCGAATTGGATTAGCTGGTGAAGTAGTAAGTAGTCAGTGGTGAGTTGGATGAGGGAGGTTCTGAGTTAAAGACTAGAGGGAGAAGAGAGATGAGGGTTTCGGGTTGCTAGTTTCTAGTTTCTAGTTTCTAGTTTCAGAAGACCTCCGATCAACTAGAAACTCGCAACTTGGAACGTGAAACTTTCCTGCGAGATACGCTTCACGGTATTGTCGATGAGGTTACTTTGCCGACCCTTGCATGGAACGAAGATCCCACTCCGCCACCCCGGAAAGGCCGATTTGATTCAACAGGGCGGCGCGTTGTCTGCGAAGTGTCTGGTCAGAGGGGTTCGCGTCGATCAATTCACAGAGGCAGGCCATTGCGTCGTACCAAAAACCCCGCAAGGCATTCCGCACCACGCTTTGCTGGTCGCAGCTCAAATCGACTTGCATTTCCACGAGGCAGTTACTGAACTCGCAGCGTTCAATGACACCGCCTGCCACAATATCCTGCGACGGCGAGTCTGGATTGCGAATCGCGGAAATATACCAGCGGTATT
Source organism: Nitrospiraceae bacterium (assembly GCA_013140715.1). Classification (GTDB taxonomy): domain Bacteria; phylum Nitrospirota; class Nitrospiria; order Nitrospirales; family Nitrospiraceae; genus Palsa-1315. The sequence goes on along the minus strand of JABFSG010000024.1, from coordinate 21,963 downwards.
GCACGTCGGCTTCCAGTACAAGATTCCAATCTTTGAGATTGATGGACTGGATGCCTGCTTGCGTCGGTGTGGGAATCGGGCCTTCGTGTAATGGTGTGACCGATCGGATGTCGATGAGTGTAAATTTCAGCGGGTAGGTCGTTGGTTTCGAGAGGAACCAGTTCAGGACGGGAGTCTTCTTCACGGTGAGCCCGACATGGTCAGGCACTAAGGCGACCAGCACGGGATCGTTTCCGTCTGTCCCGCGCAATCCGCCGCCGACCCGAGCACGAGGGGTCAGCTTCTTGGGAGGCTGGTAGAGGGGAAGCGGGACAGCATCCGTTGCGCCAGGCTGCAAGACCGCCGGCTGATCCGCGACTGCCGGCGTCGTGGCCGGATCGCAAAGCCCTACGCTCAAGATCAATCCTGCTAATAGAAACATGCTGCGTCGCATCGGTAAGGCCCTCTTCCTAGATTATTCCTCGGTATTTCTGCTGCAACGTTCTTCGTCGCTACGCTCGTATCCTCAACGAATTCGTTTTATACGATACGTCCCCGCACCGTAACACAGTGGCCATGACCTTAGTAGGGCCGGACGGCCTGTGGTGTTTTCCTCGTGGATGCAGCAGTGCCTCTCCAGCGCAGGCTGCGGGAAAAGTCGGTGTCTGCGAAAAAAAACACACGCGAAATACTCCGTATGGCATGAAGACCTAATCGACCCAAGATGCTCAAAAAGTTCGTCCAGCAAGGCCGCAGCGGTTTTCACATAACCCTAAGGGTAGCCTGGTCGATCCTCGATTGCGCGCATCGAACGAGCACCTTCTGAGCGTGCGCGCTCTGCGAGCAGGAGGACGACCAGGCTACCCTTTCCTTTCTTTTTCAGCATCCTGCTACAGCCAGTTATTCAGCAACAGAAACGGCGACCAATAGGCCGGATGTTCATAGACCCGATCTGCCAAGAGCTTCAGCTGTGCTTGACGCAAAGCCTGTGCCTTCGACCGGGCGGGATTTCGTAATTGCCGGTAGAATTCGGAGACCAAGGCAGCCGAGGCTTCATCGTTGATGAACCAGAGTGTCGCAAGGGCGCTTCGAGCCCCGGCTTTGATCGCCACACCGGCTAGGCCGAGCGCCGAACGGTCGTCTCCCGTGCCGGTCTGGCAGGCGCTGAGGGTCAAGAGTTCCAGAGGATCTTTTCGATAGCGGAAGAGTCCCACCAACTGGTCCAGCTCATTGATGGTGAGTTTTCCATTATAGGTTAAGAGATAGGACTGCGTTGTGTCCGAGGCAAACCAGCCATGGGTGGCAATGTGCAAGATGCCATAGAGCTGGTCTTGTAACTGCTGTTCAAGGCGCGGAGTCGAGAACTCGGCATTCAAGAGTTGATCCCCTTGGTAGAGCGTGCGGATGGCATTGATTTCTTCCTCCACGAAGGGGAGGGAAGGGAATCCTTGAACGGCTTTCGTGAGCCCGCTCGACAACAGCCGAACTTTGCCTCGATCGATCGGCTTCGGGTCGGTCAGATTCAAGCCCGGTGTCGTCGCCACCGCAAACTTCTCGATGAGGAACTGGGTTCCGTCATGGAGCGCGGCCATCGGCACAGTACGGAGTGGGCCATCCGGGATAAAGACGAGGGTATCGATCCGGAAGGAGGCCAAGTCCGGCTCGAGCGGGCGGATCAACCAGGCGTAGAGTTGTTGAGCATGGGGGAGATACTCGCGCGTCGTTCGTTTTTCAACCGTCTTGCGAAAGGCGCGCACCTCCTGTGTGAGGGTGGCGGACGAGACGGGGATCGACAACCGTTTCAGCCCATTGGGGAGACTGACCAGCAGTTCCAACCGATCGGCAAAGACGATGGGATAGACCACCGCTGTTCCGGCTGCCAGCTGGTCCAGTTTCGTGATCCGCGCTTGGAGCGTATCCACACAGTCGTCCCGGAAGTAATCCCGTAACTCAGTGGCCTTGTAGGTCTCGATCGCATCGCGCGCGAGGCGGAGATACTGCTCGGCTCCTTGCGAGTCATCCGTCAGAGCGGCGCGATGGAGCAACAGGTCGGCTAGCTCAAAGAAGAGGGGGCGAACTGAATCTTCTCCGGCGAATGAATCATCCCCCCATGCAGAGGAGACTTCTACGCGGATGGGGCGCAGGGTCGTGGTGGCATGGCCGTAGGAGGCGATGGCCTCATCCAGCTTGCCTGTCGCTGCCAGCAGACGGCCAAGTTGCCACTGCCAGCGGAAGAGCGACTCCGGCGCGTTGGCCGATTGGGCGGAGAAGACCGCGCGTCTCGTCAGGTGCAGCGATTCGTCGTAGCGATGTTCGGTTTCATAAAGGTGAGCGAGGTAGCCCTCCGCATAGGAGCGCATTCTCTCGTCTCCGACGTGCTGTGACACAGCCGCCGCTTCCAACAGGACGCCGGCCGCGCGCAACAGCAGGGGTGCGTTCATGGCAGGCATTGAGGCACGGAGTTTCTGGTAGCCCAGCCCCACCTGAATGAGATTCATGGCCTTGTCGTGCGAAGGCTCGAAATTGTTCAGGGCATCGAGTGAGCGGTCCAGCCAGTTCCGCGCGTGATCCGGTTGATTGAGCTTCAAGGCCATGCGGGCCGCATTGATGGAAGCCCGCACAGTCAGAGGTCGATCTCCGACCGCTTGGGCTTCTTGCGCGCTGGTGACGAAGGAAGCCAGCGCATCCGTGTCATGCTGTTGAGCGGCGTAGGTGATGCCGAGATCGTTGTGAATGGCAGCGATGAGGCGTCGATCGTTCTCGGCTTGTGCCATAGCCAAGGATTGGGTCAGGTACTGCACTGCCGCGTCAGGTTTGTGCGCCGCCAGGTAGGTACGGCCGAGACTCTCCATTATAGTGGCGATCCGCGCACGGTCTCCTGTTTGTTGCGCCAGGGTCAGAGCCAGTTCCAGTTGCTGCAGGGCCTGACTGACCTGGCCCAGCGATTCAGACGCCTGCGCTGCCTGCTCCAGGGCTAGGCTCTCTTCTCCGATCTTACCGGCTCGCTCAAAGAGGTCTGCCGCCTGCTTCCAAGCGTCCAGCGCCTGATCGAAGGATCCCCGTTGGTAGGCCTGAAGCCCCTGCTGCATCAAACTGTCCGTAGAAGGCTCGACGGCGGAAACCGTCGCGGAGGTTTGGGCCATCACGAGCCCAGCTGCGAGGATGACTGTCAGAGAAAGTCTGAGCAGAAGATCTCTCATGTTCTGAGTTCTGGGTTCTGAGTGCTGAGTTTTGGGTTTGCGCTCAGAATTCACAATTTCTCCGTCATCGTTTCTCATTCCAAATATGCCAACTCAGAACCCAGAACTCAAAACTCAGAACATTCTTGTCCGCCTCGCGCCTGCTCAGAAGAGGTTCGCAACAAAGCCCAAATGCACTCCATGATCCTGAATTGTGTTGCTGATGCGAGGCACATGGTTCAATTGTTGCCCCCAATAGACTTCAAAACTGGCTCTGTCGTTCGGAAGAATATTCCACCGGAGACCGACACCCACGCTGGCGAGCGTGTTGGGGAAACTGCTCAAAGGATCCGTTGGGCCAGGGCGATTATCGCCGAGGCTCCATCCATGCCCGAGGTCGATGAAGGGAGCGAATTGAATCATCGGCTCGCCGTTTCCCCAACGAAACAATGGGAAGCGAGGCTCCACCGAGGCGTTGAACGAGTTATCTCGCAGGGTTGTCACTTGACGGTAGCCTCGTACAGTGTACCGGCCGCCGAGGGCGACCTGCTCAAGCGGAAACAAAGGCGAGTTGGTGAATTGCAGATCCATGCGACCGAGGAGCTGCATATCGAGCAAATTTTCACCGAACTGTTTGATTGCCTGCACCTGACCCAACCAGGAAAAGAATTGCCCGTCTGGTGTGTTGGGGTTCGCATTTATGGTTGCGCCCAGGACATTCAGGCCTACGCTGAATCGCGAGCGGACAGCCAGTACGGTATCGAGCGTGCGATGGGTCCAGTCCTGTGCGAAGCGGAGCGCAGATACAGTCGCTGCACCGTTTTGAAAACCGGGAAAAGAGTCAAAGGGGACATTCCCGAACACAAATCGCTGGCTAAACAGATGTTCTCCGATGATTGAAAGAGCTACCTCATCGGTCACGGTCTTATAAATCGGATGGCGAAGACTCATGCCGATGATCTCCGTATTGGTTCTGATATTCAGGGAATCAAAGGGCGGCTCAATGAGTTTAAAGTCATAGCGCCGGTAGTAGGGCGAAAAGGTCGTCCCATATCGGTTGAAGGGGAGAGCATAGGAAGCGTCTACGATGGGAAAGGCACCACTCGACTGGCCGTATCTGAGGCTGAGGGGATCCCCATTCCCTGTTAGATTGTCGTGGGTCAGTGTGCCGGTCCCCCGGATTTCTCCAACCAGCGGCGTCGAATAGTTGTTAATCTCCATTGAGGTATGAAACGGATTCTTGTCCTTCACCCGCACATGCAACAGGCTGTCGCCTTTCTGATCGCCGGGCTGAAGTTGCGCGTTGATGCGTTCGATCCGGCGATCCTGCTGCAAGAGTTTTAGCTGTTCCTGCAAGGGGTCGAGCGTCACAGGTGTGCGGATACCGAGAGAGAGGCGGTCGCGCAGGTAGGACGATCTGAACCAGCGGTTCCCTTCTACGTCGATCCTGGTCAACCTCCCTTCGATGATCTGCACCGTGATGACACCAGAGAGGACATCCTGATCGGGGATGATTGCGCCGGAGGTCAGGTAGCCCCTGTTGACGTAGAGGAGCGTCAGGGCCAGCCGGAGCCGTTCGAGATCCTCGGTCAGCAATACCCGGTCCTTAAAAGAGGAAGTCACCTCGGAAATCTCGGCATCAGAAAAAACCGTGTTGCCAATTACAAGCACGTCTTTGACAAACACCCGTACCGTACCAGGCTGTATCGGCACTCCTGTTTCAGGCGGGAGCGGCACGATGGGAAGCACGGGGCTTGGAGGTGGTAAGGGCCGCTGAAACTCTTCCTTCAGGGGGCCTGGCGGTTCACCGGAGCGCCCCAAGGGGTCGACGGCAGTCTGTGCGAAGACTGAAGTGGCTGTCAGCAGCATGGTCATGGCGAGACCGATGCAGAAGTAAAGTTGTCTCACAAACCAAAGGAAGCGGGGAGGCGCTGGTTTCCCAGCGCGATGGGTCATGATTGACAGCCTGCGGACCTATCCACTGCAAAGGTCTGGGTCAGGAAACCGGCCGGCGCGATCTGCCGCAAGGAGAGTAGGGGGGCTTCGCCTTGCGCCACGAGTCTTTCCCCCTCGCCCCTCGCCGCGAGCCCCGTACCTGCATTCAGTGTCGCTAATGGACTTGAGAGCCAGCCACCTGGTTCTGTCGGCAAGCTGCCCCGTCCCGCCACGGTGAAGCTGCTGAACTCCCCACCGGCCAATGCTGCACAGCTTTGGTTGAGCAGCGACGTCGCTTGCAACGGTGTTTGTCCCAATGGCTGGATCTGGCCGCTGGCTGGGGCGTTCGGCGATTGAATCGTCACAGTGCCATTCACGCCAGTTCCGGAATCCGCATTGACGACACTGTTAGCATCCGGCAGAAACAAGCCTGCGATGATCTTGATCGTACCGCCGGAACCCTGGGCAGCCTGAGCCAGAATATTGCTGTTTTGCAGGATCACGAATTGCGGATCAATTGAGATATTCCCGCCGCCGCCGGGACCGTCGGAGACCGAGGCGCTGATTGTGCTGTTGCTCATATATATCGTGGCTGAATCGGATGTCGTCACTTTGATGTTGCCGCCGCCAGCACTACCGCCGGTGCCGGTATGGATCACTTGTGTTGTGATCGAACTGTTGTGCATCGTGAGTCCGTTGGTTGCGGTGATATTGATATCGCCTGCGTTGCCAGCGCCGGTGCTGCTGGCAGAGATACTGGATCCGTTGTTCATCATCAATGATTGTCCAGCAGTGACGCTAATGTTGCCGCCATTGCCGCTGCCGCCCGTGGTGCTCTGTAGCGCTGTTCCTGTTCCGGACAAATTCACTTGATTGCCGGCGATCAATGTTACGGCTCCGCCATTACCAGTGGCGACTGAGGAACTACTGCTTTCCATGGTCGATCCCCCGGAGAGTACAATCGAATCCGTGGCGCTCGCGGTTATGGAGCCCGCATTCCCACTACTGAATTGAGTATTTGTCAAAATGTGACTTCCGTTAGCAAGAGTAAGGTTCCCAGCGGTCGCATTCAGGGTAACTGAGCCGCCATCAAAATCATTGTTAGTTCGACTCGAGAGCAACCCTTGGTCAAGTCTGATGTCAGAAGCTCGGAGTTCAATCGCCGGTCGATCCGCGGTTGTCCCTCCGAATGCTCGCACAACTCCGTTTGTGGATACGGTGATAGAGTCAGTCGCTTCGAGAGTCACCTTTCCAGTTCCCGCTCCCTCGCTCGAACTGAACACTTCGGCACCGTTAGTTATGAAGATCTCTCTTGCTTGGATCACGATGTCCCCTTGACCTCCCGATCCCTCCTGGATGTTTGCAACGACGATAGGAAAATTGGGATCAAACGGTTCGGAGATTGTGATCGTTTCACTGGCGTTTAGGGTAATGGTTCCGGTTGAGCCGGACTGGCTGCTGCCGGAACTGATGGCTCCACGGTGAATGGTGAAATTGTCTCCAGTGATGGTGATATCGCCTGCTGTATGTGAAGTATTCGTAGTGGTTCCGATGGATCCTCCATCTTCTACCCTGAGGGCTGCTGTGTGGATATCAATCGATCCACTGCCGTCTCCATCGAGCGGACCTCCTCGGGCATCGGATGAAATTGCCGCGCCAACACCGAAGATCTCATCTATTCCTGTTACCCTGAGTTGGTTGGCAGCTTCTACTGTGATGTGCCCCGCTGTCCCAGTCCCTTGTGAGGATGTAACGAGGAAAGCGGAGTTCTCTACATCCACATTGGGGGCTGTGATGCTGAGATCGCCACCCTTTCCGTTTCCGACGGTGTCGCTAAAGATGCCGCTTGCAGTGAAGACATCGAGGCTCCCCCCTGTCATAAGAACTGATTCTGTGGCGGTAATACTAATGTCCCCTCCGTGTCCGGAGCCTCTATGTTCTAGAGTAATAGAATCTGTTTCTCCGCTCAGGCTGCGGATTATCCCGCCATTAGTGAGGGTCACTTGATCGCTTGTCACGGTCAAGTGTCCTCCTTGCTCCGATCCCGTTGTGGAAGTAACAAGCGAACCTCCACCTTCAAGGGATACTATTGGTGCGGTGATCGTGATGTTGCCGCCAGCCCCGCTCGATGAACTGAGGGTGAATGCCCCAGAGGTCACAAATCCATCTGGATTGGGTATGCCTGTGAGCGTAAACGTACTGTCGAATCCTGAAATAGTGACCGACTCCGTATCGGTGATGCTGATCGTACCGCCAGCTCCGACACCCTTCGCGGTACTGGCAACCTGACCTCCATTGACAAGGCCGATGGTTTGACCGGCGATAGAGATGTCGCCGCCGTGCCCACCAGCCGTTGTTGTGCTTTTTATGGACGACCCATCTACCTGGAGAGCTTGGGCAGTTATATGCACATTACTTCCGTGTCCAGAAGCTAAAGCTTCAGACGAAACAGAACTGGCATTCATAAGCGTCATCGCGCCTTGAACGGTTATTTCGATCGCAGATTGGGCCGTATTCGTGGCGTTGGTCGCGTTGAGAGATGCGTGGTCCATCACAAACTCTCCGCTCCGAATCTGGATGACAGCTGGATTGGAAGATGGCGACCCAGGGTTTCCTAGTTGAGCACCAGATAGGGTTGGTACTGAGACCTCGCCGGGTGATGTTACTGTCGCCATATAAATCAGCCCATTCGGCGCCGACAGGCTCCCTCCCGACATGCTCACTCCGCTGGGAACCGTGGATCCAGTGTCCGTTGTAAAAAAACTGGGTCCGCCTATGAACGCTTGAGTCTTCCCGTCAGCGACTACTAGATTGCCACCCTCGATTGCAATCGAGGCCGCGTTTGAGCCCAGAAATCCAAAGGCAGCAATCGGTGCGGCGGTCAGTAGGGCATCGGCCACTACGTCAGGCACCGCGTTGAATTGCACATCACCAGTGAGCCGGAGATAATCTGCTGAGGTGAAGGCCACCATTCCGTCAACGTTCAGCGTGGCATTAGGCCCGAAGAGGAAACCGTGAGGGTTCATCAGAAAGAGATTGGCATGACTGAACCCACCCGTTCCGTTGGTCTGAATCATTCCAAAGATCATCGACGGACTCTGCTGTTCGGTTACACGGCCGAGAATGTTGGCAGTCGGCAAATTTGAAGGGAGCGGGGTACCGTGCAGGTCAATTGATCCAGAGTTGAGGAAGTTCGCGATGTTGTTGTCCGGAACGTTGAAGTTGCCAAAGCTGTGAAAGAGATTCAATCCTCCGTCCGGTCTGGTGCCGCCGGTGATGTCGTACTGAGTTCGTCCCCCAACTGCGATAGGATCGCTAATTTGGGTATGTAAGCCGGATGAAGTGATCGGGGGTGTGGCTTGGGCCCGTGCAGTGCTGGCGGAGAATGGAAGCAGCAAGCCAAGGCTGATAATAAGCAGGGTAGCGTAGGAGTATGTGAAACGGGAAACGCCCAGAAGCATAAGCCGACTTGTCATGGTAAATCCTTTCGACTGTCTGCTCTTGGGGGCCTCAACTTGTTCTCGGCGCTCTTTAAAGACAAATGCTGTACCGCCTATCCACGCCTTGTTCGCCCAAACTCGCAGCATAGAAGCTATGAAGGATCGTGGGTATCCAATACTTTTTCTACTCATCTAGGGTTAACTTACCTGACTTGGTTCGAGCCGAGTATCGAGCCGGTACCCCCCCCCTATGGCATCGGATTGGTAGGAAAATCTGCTGCCTGGACGCTGTTCTCCTGGAAGCTAATTGGGGACTTTCTTTTTTGTGTCGTGCTTTTGGTTATCCTTGTGATGAGTATGGCCCCTCCCTTTTCCATTTTCTTCTGGACATGTTTGGCAGCAGAGAGTGCAACCTTCATCACTTTCGCGAACGATAGTTGGGTCAGTGGCAGAGTCCCCAGTGGAACTTTCCCCTCCTGAACCAGATGGGTTATACACCCCCAGCGAAATTATTCGCAGCACATCGGAGCTCTTAGTGGCCATTCCAAACCAGATCTTGGTCTTTAGTTCGCGGTCGCTTGGCAGGGAAGGGTAAGAAAATGTGAGTGGTCCCTGGGTCCAATTGAAAGCCCAACACTGTGTGCTCGGGTTGGAGCACGTGATAGATTTTTGTTGTGCAGCGATGACTTGATTGCCTTCAACCCATCCGTCAACTCTGAAATAGCTTCCCAAGGCGCCTGAAGACGTTGACGGTCTCATCAGTTCCCAATTAACGCTTCTGAAGAAGTCCACGGAAACGGTTGTTGTTGGGGTAGGGCCTCCTGAAAAAAGAGCTGACAACAGGATGTTTTGGCAGTTGGTATAGTTTGAGCCAGTGCTGTTGCAATTCGTAGGCTTGTTGATCGTGGACTTTATGACCGCGTTCTTTAGGTAGATCCTATCGGCGTTATTTAAATCGGAAATATCAAGCCACGCCACGCCGGCTGCGTCGTTGTGCTTTTCGATTGTGACATTGCCATATGTACGTGCAGATCCGTCGCATTCGCTCAGAATAGGGGCTGTGTTGTAGGGTGCTGGAAGAGTGGAGCAAGTGAGCGGGCTGTACGTGGAGCCGTTCACTTGGACGGTCAGCCCTGTATAAGCTGGTGATTGCATTGGAGACAGCATTCCTCCAAGAATAAAAACCATGGTCCAAAGTTCCTTTGTTAATCTCATTGAAAGCCCTCCATTATTATGTGCTGTCCTGTGTTCAGTGCACCCTCAGATTGCATGGCGCGCCTGGTGGCGTGGTGTCGCCTGACGTTTTACCGGAGCCCACTGACAAGGTCGCCTGTATGAGGTTATTTTTTCGCAAGAGCAGATCTCCGCTTGTCCAATCCTTTGTTTCAGAAAATGCATAGTCATTCTGCGATGTGACCTGTGCCAAAGCGCGGGGGCTCTCACTAGACGAAATCCATGCCGAGATAGTTGTGACAACAGCTGTCGGAATCAGAAATTTCGCCAGCGCCTGAAACCCGGACCCTGCCGGGACTAGGGGAAACAAGGGGGCGCCCCCTCCAGGCTTCTCTAATTTAATGTGAGTCGTAGGGCTGGTGGTATTAGTCCAATCGTTTAGGGTGAACGGGTTCGCTCGCTTCTTTGTAATACGCACAGAGACGGTGACATCCTGCGCCGCTTCTGGTCCGAGATTAGTGACCCGGACGTAGAGATAATGGTCCACGCCAGTTATGAGTACCTTCGAGCCAATGGAGTTTATGCTATCGAAGTTTGCCAAGGTTACATCCTCGGCAGTCCTGACGACCAGATCCGACAGGCTAAAGTCATAGCTCGGAGGGGTGAACGGTTCAAGACCTGTATCATCTGGGTGTTTTTTGATGGTCATGTCGGCAAAGCGCAGCGCCCTATCGACATTGATGCGACCGTATCCTGTTTCCTGATTCCAATCGCCATGCAGTTTATTCGGCGTGTCGCTATACGTAAGGCTTGCAGTCGAAGAGCCCAACGTCACCTGACCGACCTTTTCGGCAGTCTGTTCGATAATCTTTCGGACGGAATCTGGTTTGCCCTTGAGGGAGGAATATTTGACCATCAACAGCGCGGCCAAGCCTGCCACGTGGGGTGTAGCAGCTGACGTCCCCCAGAAGGTAGGGGAGTAGTTATTAGGGCTTCTGCCATTGATTCCTGTCAGGTCGGTGGTGGGAATGTCTATACCGGGAGCGACAACAGAAAGCTGTCCTCCGTAGGCAGACTGCCAGGTCGATATAACTCGATTGTCCAATGTATTCGAAGCTCCACACGCGATGACATGGGGATCTGCAGCTGGGTAGTAGGGTGGCGTCTGACCCGAATCTCCCGTTGCTCCGCATAACACGACCTTGCGGTCGTCAAATGCCTTGGATAAAGCGGTCCTTATTTCGGCACTCTCCAAAGGGCCAATACCGGTGGTAGGGTCCAGCGAGATCGGATCATCGACGAAACTCATACTGATGACGTTCGCCTGAGGGGTAGAGCTTCTTGTTCCGACTGTGGTACCCGCACCTACTCCGGAAGCATAGTTGATGGCGGCAGCAACGAGAACCGATTGATATCCCCAGACGCGTAAGGACATGAGCTGGCAGCCTCCGGCAAGTCCGGCTATTCCCGTCATGTTATATCGCGCTGCTATGATCCCGGCACAGGCTGTTCCGTGGAATCCAGAATCGCTACGTCCTCCTGCCCCTGGTTGATCAAGGGGCGTCTCATTAATGTCAGGAGGGTCGCTAGAACCAGAAAATGTCGCTCCTTGCACGAATGACTCGTTTACTGGAGCAAAGTCTTCATGGAAATACTCAACCCCTGAATCATCGATCACGGCGACGACGACTGTTTCTCCAAGAATTGGAATGGCTCCGCTATTCCACCCTCCGATAGCCCCTATCTTGACAAGGTTCCATTGTCCAGAATTTTGATAGAGCGGATCGCTAGGTTCGAATGATGCCTGAGCTGGTGAGATAAGCGGCAGAAAGTCAAAATTTGCCTGAGCCACGAGAGGTTTAAATTTTGGGTCCTTGGAGAGCCGTTGTTGGATGTCATAAATGGATAATTGAGTGGGACGGAGTAGCACAGTCGTCGGGATATAATAGTAACGAAATCCTGCCAAATATTGAGTCAGTTTCTTAGCCAACACCAGATTAAATTCCTTGCGAAAATCAGTGTCAAGACCAGTCGAATCGATGCCTTGTCCTGGAAGGATTGAAATCACATTCGGCAATACGCATACCACGCCAACTTGGTCTCTCGTTCCGGAATACCGGTAAGCCGGCCCGACCCAGCTAACGGGCGTTTGGTTTGAGCTGAATACCTGGTCTATCGCCGTGACTGTTTGATCACTAATTGGGTTCTTGCTTTGAGTTCGTACCCATACTTGATTTGGCGTGTGGTTTACTTTGAACCCCTGGCGTTTATGCTTGTGCAGTAAGTTGCCCTTACCGACATCTTCTACGCGCAGATCGTGGTCGGCTTGCTCTAGTAGCAGCTGAACCTCGACCAAATTGAGCTTACCCACGAATGTGAGCAATAGACGGCTTTGGTCCAGTGTGCGTTGGATGCCGTCGTTCGTATGGATAGTTGGTGGAAGTCTTCTCCAAAAATCGGCCAAAAGAATTCCATGGCCGTTGGGGTGCGTGCCAGGAACCGTCACGTCCGCATAACTCTTCACGTAAGTTAGAGTTAGAGCACTGACGATTGAAGCAATGCTAGATCTGAAAATCGCGCGCCTGGTCAGAGGACGTTCAAGAAATCGTTGGGCATGTTGAAGTAGTCTGAAACATTTTCTTAGGCTTAGAATGAAAGGCATGTTGGCTCATTCTTCCATCTATTAATTAGTCCGTACGAGTGATCATGCGCGATTGCGTGGAGAGTTGAGATTGTTGGGAAAGGAGCGGCACTAAGAACCTTTCCTCGCGTGTGCTGCTGCCTGTGATGCGAGTGATGAGATCGTGAGCAGAGAGAACGTGCCAGGAGCTTAACCCGAGTCGATGCCATTGCTTGTGCAGGAACTGATAGGCATGGTTAGGGGTGCGGGATCTGAAGTTTTGAGTTTTGAGTTTTGAGTTCTGAGTTGTGAGTGATGAGTTATGAATGAGGAATGTGGAATGGGCGGGACGGATAGGAATGAAGCCCGTGCTGAGTTCTGGGTTCTGAGTTTTCGTTCTTCGGTCTTCAGCCTTCGAACTCGAATTCTTGCGCGTCTCGCTTTTCCCGCCAGTCTCGCGCGGCGTAGTCTTCCGCAGCCTGCTTGGAAGCCTGAGGTGCCATTCATGGCCGGCTCCGTTGAAAGTCTAGTGCGAGAAATCTGTCACACTGCGCAGATAAAGATCTATGCGCACGTAACGGGTCGCTCTTAGCTAGACCTCTTTGATAGTTATTGCAACAGATCTTTTGGGGGTATGGACTAGGCTCAATATCTTGGGGCATGTTTCCTATCTCGCCGCGACGGATAGAATTTGGTTTATTTGGTTGATCTGGTTTGTTTGGCCAAAAAAACGAAAGAAACCAAACAAACCAGATCAACCAGACAAACCAAATAGACCAAACCAACCAGCCCCTACCGTTCTTGCATAGTGGGGTGATACGTCCATACAGGTTCTGGTCGAGTATCTTCGGGCAATGAAAGATCGGGAAGGTTAGCCTCTCCGCTTTCCTCAGGCCTGGGTGGAAGCCGCCTGGCCCATGAAGCCAAGAGGATCAGGGCGAGAGACAATACCGCTAACACAGCCAGTACGATCAGCATGATGATCACTGTTGTGATGATGACTGCGCTCAGGTATTGAGACTTCTCCGGCGCGATTGTTCCTGAGTCGAGCAGGCCACGGTTCCCACAGAGCGCTCTTGTCCCACCCTTTCCGGCCAGGGCGCAAGGATTTGCCGGATTCGATACCTGTATGGCTGGTGCCACCGCTGTTCTGTTCGTTTCTGCCGCCATTAGATTGGGTATATCCTGCCTCCGCTCGGTCTGGGCTGCATTGCCTGGGTTGGCCACGACCAGTGACCATAACAGCGCGACACTGATTGAGAGGAGAGCAGAATTCATCATGTATGTCTGCAAGGTTGGTTGCGGTGGCTATGTTTCACACTCACAGCAATCAACGTGCCGATAGTTCCAGTTCGGGGCTTTTCGGTGCCTATCCGCTGATTTATTGGATTTTTCTCCTGCTGCCGGGACACGTCTTGCTCGCTGTGACTTCGGAAACAACTTCTGAGCTGAATCGAATATGATTCTGATTGAATCAGAATGGATTCAGTTCACGGCGAGAATAGCGGGACGTGCGCGAAAGGCGCGAGGTGTAGGACTAGAAGTTCTTGGTGCTGAATTATGAATTAGAAATTTGAAATGGATGAGAGGAACGGGACGAGCTGGATTGGAAGTATTGAGTTTTGAGCACTGTGTTCTGAGTTTTCGGGACTTCGAATTCTGAGCTTCGAATCTCGAGCTCTTGCGCAGCTCGCTTTTCACGCTCGTCTCGCCAGATCAGTCTCCCCAAATCCAGGTTACGACGAAGCAGACGATGACTGCCAAGAGAGGAATTGCGAAGAATGTAATGGGAAAGGCCACGTCCATCATAATTTCCTCCCTGCTGTAAGATCCTTGCTAGTGACCATCTCTCAGCAAGTGATATGCCAGATTGTTTGTGCGTGAAAACATCACGAACTGTTTGCGCTAACCGTCTGATTTGTCTGAGCTAGGCGCATGTGATTGGTGTGAGGAGATTGCCCTGTCGGTAAGAATGCGGAGTCAGGACTGGATCGCTTTTGATTACGATGGAATCGGAATGGATGCAGTCCGAGGAGCGTGATGAGGAGTTCTGAGTTTTGAGTTCTGGGTTCGGAGTTTCCTGACCTTCAGCCTCCAGTCATCAAACTCTGCGCGCGTCCTGCCGGCGAATCGTTGTGGATTGACCTCTGTATGTTATTTTGTACATCATGACGGGTATACAAAGTGAGATGCATGCTCGATTCAGGTTTCTTTCGTTTTTCGAACCAAATCAACTAAACAAACCAAACAAACCAGAGAGACAAGGACCCATGGACTGTATCTTGTTGCGGCATGGGATTGCGGTGGAGCGGGATGAATGGACGGGGGCGGATGGGAATCGCCCACTGACGGTGAGGGGCAAGCAGCGAGTGTGTGAGGTGGCGGCTGGGTTGAACCGGCTCAAGATTAAGCCGACTCATGTCTGGTCGAGTCCCTTAATCCGGGCGATTGAGACGGCGAAGATTGTACATCGCTCGCTGCAAGTCCATTCTGCAATGAATATTATTGATGAACTCTTGCCGGATGCATCTCCCAATCGGCTCCTCTCGATCCTTCACGATATGCCGCCGGAGTCCTGCCTGCTCTGCGTCGGGCATGAACCGAATTTGGGGATGGTCGCGAGTGTGCTCCTCACCGGAAAGTCCTCGCAGGCCTTTCCCTTCAAGAAAGCCGGCGCCTGCCTGATCGAACTTGCAATCCCACCGAAGCCAGGCCGAGGCATCCTTCGTTGGTGGTTAACTCCCGGTCAGTTGCGAGGCATCGGGGAGGGTTGATCTGGTTTTTTTGGTTTGTTTTGTTTATTTAGTTGGTTTGATTCTAAGAACCAAAGAAACCAAATGAACCAAACAAACCAGATTAGCTGGTCGGCGCTGGCTGGATGGTGCGGTCTGAGGGCAGCTCTGGGGTTCTCAGGTGTGGAGTGAGCAGCGGCTGAATTTTGCTGCGCAGCTCGGTTTGAATCTCATCCGGCGATTTTCTGGCATCGACCACTTCGAAGTGAAACTCCTCGGCCATTTTGTCGAACTCTTCGATCAGGAGTGACTGGTACTTCTTGAAACTATCGTAGAGATCGCCGCCGAGCCGCAGGTCCATCCCCGATTCCCAGAAATTCATCCCCTTGGTTTCGATGACGCGCAGCACGAGGGTTTCGACGTCGATGCGTAAGTAGCAGACGAGATCTGGGACTAAGGCAAACCCGAACACGTCGCGCACCCACTGGCGATTCCCGCTTCGCACAAAATCCCGTGCGAAGGCCGTGTAGATATACCGGTCAGCCAGGACGATGAAGCCGGAGCGTAACGCGGGGATGATTTCGTGTTCTAAGCGATCGGCAAAGTCGGTGGCGTAGAGCAGGCTGAAGGACCACCGGTCGAGAATGTTGCCCTCCTTGGCCATTTCGATCGTCTTCGACATGAGGTTGGACCTGGTCCAGCCGGTCGTGAGCACGCCGTAGCCCTGCACCTCCAGCCACTCCTGCAACATCTCGATGTGTGTGGAGCGTCCGACCCCGTCGGTGCCTTCGATGGCAATGAGTTTTCCCTTGAGGTCATTCGGATTTAGGTACGTCAAACCGTCGCCAAAATACCGTGCGTCGACCATGGGTCCCCCTGCGTGGTTTGTAGTCTTTGAGCGCTTCGCCGACCAGCCGGCGCATCTCGTTCTGCTGGGCCTCGATGTCTTTCGTCGCATCCATGGTGATGAGTTGACATTCATCGACGATTTTCTCGTACTGGGCCAGAATGTTCGATTGGAAGATGCGGAAGCTCTCGGTCATATCTTGGTTCAGATTCATGTCCATGCCTGCTTCGTAGTACTTGAGTTGTCCGCGGGTGCCGCCGAGGAGCCGCGAAATGGCCACCTCGATGGGGACTTTGAAGTAGAAGGCCATGTCCGGTGCGATGGCGAAACTATAGAGCTTGCGAATCCATTCAGGAGAGACACCGCGGACCACGTCGCGCGCAAAGGCTGTGTACATGTAGCGGTCGGCCAAGACGATCATGCCGGCTTTGAGAGGGGGAGAATCTCATGATAGAGCCGGCTGGCAAAGTCAGTTGCGTGCAGCAGGCTGAACGTGGTCGGTGTCAGGCTTTTGCTTTTCTTGCCCCGTTTCGTCGTCTCTTTGACCAGTTCCGAAGAGTTCCACTCCGTAAAAAAGACTCGGTAGCCTTTCGACTCCAGCCACTTGTGCAACAAGAGCAGTTGGGTACTTTTCCCGGACCCGTCGATGCCTTCGACAATGATCAGTTTTCCGGGATAGGGATGGGGAGTCTTGATGGGAAGGGGTTGCTCGCTCATGCGACCTCTTCTTGCGCGATAACGGAAAATTTGAGGCGGCGGCGAAAGACCCGTTCGAAGAGATCTGCCCGTCCTGCGGCGGCCCAGGTTTCCAACTCTGCATCGCCGGTTACGTGCAGCACGATAGTGACGGTGGCTCCGAGTCTCACATCGAGCGTGCGGACGACGGAGAAATGTGTGCGATCCAGGCCGTCGGCGATCCGAAGCAGCGCAGAGAGGATGCGCACAATTCGTTTGGATTTCAGAGAGAGGGAGCGGAATCCTTCGTGCTTCAGTTGAGGCACTGCGCGCCGATGGTAGCGGGCGACGTTCGCAACCACCTGAATCTCCTCGCCGGATAATCCCCCGATGTCGCTGTTGGTGATCAGATAGTAGGCATGTTTGTGGTGTTGCCGCTCATTGATGAGGTAGCCGGCGTCGTGCAGTATTGCGGCATACTCCAGCCAGCTCCGCTCGGTCGGTCCCAAGCGATGGAGGCGAGCGGTCTGGTCGAAGAGGCGCAGGGCCAAGCCTGCGACATGGAGGCTGTGGGTTTCCGGAGCGTGACAGCGGCGGGCTAACGCCATGATATTGCGCCGCCGCAAATCTGGGATTTCCGCTTCCGCTTTGAGCCGTTCACGGTGGCGCTGGATAAAGTCGTAGATGACGCCTTCCCGGATGGCCTTGTCGCAGAGGATGAGTTCGTCTCGCTGCGAGAGCTCCATCAGCCGACGCAGGACGACGGTGGCGGGATAGATGGTATCGACTCGTTTGGGGTCTAATCCGGGGATCGCCAGCCTGGCCTTGATGGTGGATTGCCGGAACACCTGCTCGATCTCTTTCACGTCTTTCAATGAAATCGTGGCGAGATTGATTTGTGGGAGCGGGCGGTTGGTTCGCCGAAAATGGATGACTTCAGCCAGGTTGCCCGCCATGCCGGAGGTGGCGATCATGGAGTCGAATCGCTTCGTTTTGAATGAATCGAGGGCGCCTTGTAACTGAACCTTCACCAGCTCTTCGAGTGAATGGAGCATTCCCTCGGAAGGGGGCGTGCGTTTGAGGAATTCATCTGCCAGCCGAATGGCGCCCAGCTTGAGACTCTTGGCATGGAGCAGTTGGTCACGATTCCCGACCATCAGTTCAACCGATCCACCGCCGACATCCACCGAGAGAGTCGGCTGTTCCGTCATGGGCACGTTGTTTTTGACGCCCAGGAAAATCAGCCGAGCCTCTTCAGTGCCGCTGATGACGCGAATGGCCAGGCCCGTCTGTTCAGCCACGAGATCGATGAAGTCCCCGCCGTTCTTTGCCTCGCGCACGGCGCTGGTGGCAACGGCGATGATGCGCTCGTATCCCTTGTTCTTGGCCAGAGTGACGAGATGGCGAATGACAGCGAGCGCACGGGTGACCGATGCGTCGGAAAGGCGGTGGGTTGCAAAGGCGCCGTCTCCGAGTCGCGTCATGTCTTTGAAACGATCGAGAATCTTGTAACTGGCGTCCGGCTGGATCTCTGCCAGCACCATATGGATGGAGTTGGTTCCGACGTCGATAACCGCGATCTTGGCCATAGAATTCAGGGGTTCAGGCTGAAGGCTGCGGGCATAGGCTGAAGGCTTTTAGGCTGAAGGCGGGGCTCCAGACACTTCAGTCTATCTACCTGCGTAGTTACGCTCAGAAACCATAGTGAGAAGGACCTTGGACTGTCAAGGGCGGCCGGTTAATTCTCGGTTACATTTGGGCAGGTGCTGTCGTTTATTTGGTTCATTTGGTTTGTTTGGTTTTTTGGTTGAATTGAACAAACCAAATGAACTAAACAAACTAAATGAACCAAACAAACCAAATCAACCAGCAGGCTGTTGTTGTGACCGGGGCCTCGACCGGCATTGGTGCGGCCTGCGCGCTCGATTGTGCGAGCCGTGGAATGACAGTGTTTGCCGGTGTGCGCGATCCTCGGGCAGGGGAGGCGCTTGCCGCAAAGGGTGGGCCGTTACTCATTCCCATCAGGCTTGACGTGACTGATGAGACGTCGATCGCGCGCTCTGTCGAGGTGGTACAACAGATTGTCGGGGAGGGTGGCCTTGGCGGGCTGGTCAATAACGCCGGGATCGCGATCGGGAGCCCTCTCGAAGTCATTTCCTTGTCGCTGCTTCGCAAACAGCTTGAGGTCAATGTGACCGGGCAGATCGCTGTCACGCAGGCATTTCTGCCGTTGCTGCGCCGGGGCCGCGGTCGAATCGTGAATATGGGATCGATTGCCGGGCGCGGTACGATTCCGCTCTTAGGCCCCTATTCCGCCTCGAAGTTTGCGTTGGAGGCCTTGACCGATGCGTTAAGAATGGAACTGCAGCCCTGGGGGATTCAGGTTTCGATTATCGAACCGGGTGCAATCGCCACGCCGATTTGGGAGAAGTCCGATATGGCGGCCGGGGAGCTTGAAGCCTCGGCCAGCGAAGAAGCGAAGGCCCTCTATGGCGAAGCGGTCGTTCGAATTCGTGAAGCGATCGTTCAAGCGGCCCAACGAGCGATTCCACCGGACGCAGTGGTCCGAGCGGTGCATCATGCGTTGACGTCGTCTCAACCTCGCACCCGCTATCTTGTCGGAACGGACGCCAAGTTACGTGCCTGGATGGTGAAGTGGTTGCCGGACCGAGTTCAGGACAGGCTGCTCATGTGGGCGCTGAAGTATCCGCGAGAACGATAAAAAGACTGTTGTTTCGTTTGTTTGGTTTGTTTTGTTATTTGGTCGAACGAAACTAACCAGATCAACCAAACAAACCAAATGAATCAAAAAAACCAGTTTAACCAACCAGATCGGGATTGAGTCGACTCATCGGCTTGATCGAGAGGGCTTTGATTTCGTTGTAGATAATCGTGCGTCCCGACTGGCGGTGGTGGGAGAAAATTCCATCCACAATCACCTGATCGCCGTCTCGAACTTCGATCTGGCCGAGGCTAATGACTTTTAAAGTGCCTGCCTGACTCTTCAAAAGAAATCCATAAGCCGGTTGACCTTCCCGGTTCGTCGCGAGTTGAACGTTGGTCACCTGGCCGGTCACCACCACTTCTTGGCGGTCATATTGCTCGGGATGCGAGAGGATTTCAGTGATCTCCTGAAGGCCGGATGCGTGAACAGATAGTGGTATCAGGCTGAAGGCGAGGAGAGGGAGTAGCAGAGTCAGGAAGCGTGCGGTTCGGTGATGCTGACGCAGTGGCTGGATGTCGGACAGTCTGGCCATAATGTGGAGGTATTATACCTCAATTTGTTGAACTGTCGAATGTTAAGTGATGAATTTTGAGTGTTGAATGTTCGGAAGTCATCAGATCGAGTTCCGATTCCGACAATTAAACGTTCATCATTCAACATTCCAAATGTCGCTTCACGAGGAATGCTACCACTTATCAGAAGGTCTTCCAGTCACATCTTCTCCCCTCATGCTGTTGAGGATCTGAACCTGCATTTCACTCAATTCTTTTGTCGGAGGTTCGGCAGGGGCTTCAAGCAGATTGTCCTCGGGCTTTGGTGTGGGAGCGGACCGTTTGAGTAGTTCTTCATCCACTGCTTCGGGAGAGTGATCCATGTCGTTGAGAATGGTCGCGAGCCGCTGCAGTCCAAATAAATTCCTGGTGATTTCTGAATGCATGGCATTGGAGCTGGCTCCGAAGACGAGAGAGGTCCAGAACTTGACTTCTACTTCTTCGGCCAGGTTGCCCCAGACCAAGGCGGTCAGCTTGTCGATGAGCGCGGACTCGGTCTTTTCCAACCCGTCGTAAGTCGACATGGAACGTTCAATGGGCTGAGCTGCGAGCACCGAGAAGGTTTCCTTCCACAGATCCAATGGTGCGGTTGTCGTAGCTGCAGCGCTGTTCTGTAACGTTGCCTGGAGGGCCTGTAGATATTGCGTGAGATACTTCACTTTGCGGGCAGCCAGACTGCCGGCGGGAATGCCCCACACATGTCCGATCTCGTGATCTTGCAGAGGCGAAGAGATTGCGCTCTGCCGCTCTCGTTCCGCCAGGTCGAGTCGTTTGCGATATTTTTCAGCCATGCGAAGCTGGGTTTGGAATTCGACGCTGAGCCATTGCTGCTGATAGTCGTCAGCCGAGATCTCATCGGCATCCCAACGCTCTTCCAGCAGGCGGATGGCCGGCCTGGGAAGCACGGTTCGTGCGGCAGCGCGCAAGGTCTCGAGTCTGTCGGCAGGAACGGCGAAACGTTCGGCCAGGAGGCTGCGAGCGCGGTCGGCGAAGGACTCCCGCAGCTGCGCGAGCTTCCGAAGACAATCGCACTGCAGCCAGGTCCGTTCCCGCTTGAGCCGCACCTGTCGGCGATATTGGTTGCGCCGGTCTGTGACCACCGTAATCGATTCTTTCGTCATGGTCGTGTTGGTGGGCTTGGCTCCGGCGACGCAACGGGGATCGGGCCGGTCTGTCACGATGTACAGGATTTCTTCGTCCGTTATGTCGAAGTACTGGAGCAGGATCAGCTTCAGCATGATCCGCCCTTGCACGGGCATGGTATCGATGACCGATCGGATCGTCTCAGCGGTCAGGGGCGATGGCGGCGATGCGACTAAAGTCATGTTTCTTTGGTTTCTTTGGTTTGTTTAGTTTGTTTTGTTTATTTGGTTGAACCAGATAGACCAAATAAACCAGATGAACCAAACAAACCTGCTTTGTTACGCCGTACCGGAATGATGCGATTCCAGATAGAGCGCGACGTATTCGCGAATTTCTTGAACGGTTCCGCTGACGAAGAGGTCTCGCGGTATCTCGATTCGCGTGAGCGTGGCAGGATCTACCCCTCGCTCAATCGCATATTCCTCGTCGATGTAGAGGCTCACCGACCCGTCTGAAAACCGGGTTGCGAAGAGCGCATTGTTGTCGGCCATTCGTCTGGTCTCTCTCGTTTGTTTGGTTCATTTGGTTTGTTTGGTTTCTTTCGTGTGTCGAACCAAACCAACTAAACAAACCAAATAATCCAGATCCACTACAGCTATCATACGGGAGAATTGGCTGTCAAAGCGGGGAATACGCTATGGTAGGGGCCGTGAAACGTAAGGATTGGGTCAGCGGTTATCTGGTCTGTCTGGTTTCTTTGGTTTTTCTCGTCAGTTAGTTTAACGAGACCAACCAGATGAACCAAACAAACCAGCTCAACCAAATAAACCAGATTACCCGCCGAGCGTGTCGAGCATTTCCTTCAGGCTCTTGCGAACGCAGGTGAAAATCGGGGTATCGCGCAACGTGTAGCGTGAGCCTTCGGTTTCGCGAAGCGCCATCACGAGGTCCAGAAAGTCTTCCGGCTTATCGCTCTCGAACGCCACAACCCATTCCTGATCGTCCAACCCGAATGAATAGGACG
>JABFSG010000065.1 GCA_013140715.1 Nitrospiraceae bacterium | reverse complement strand
GGGGTAGTCGGGTTATGGGGGCAGCGGAGTAAGGGGATAGATGGGATAACGGGATAACGGGATAGAAGAGTAAGGCGTAAGGCGATAGGAGAGGGGAAACAATGGTATTGCTTGAATTCAGTATGTCGCCGTTGGGCAAGAGCGAGAGTGTCGGGAAATATGTGGCGCGCTCGCTCGACATTATCGATAAGAGCGGGGTGGACTATCGGTTGAACCCGATGGGGACGGTGCTCGAAGGGGAGTGGGATGAGGTATTTGCCGTCGTCAAACAGTGTTATGAGCGGATGAAAAAAGATTGCGGTCGTATCTCTTGCACGATTAAAGTCGATTATCGAAAGGGCCACGCAGGGCGTTTACAGAGTAAAATGGCGAGTGTCGAGAAGAAACTCAAGCGACCGATCAAGCACTAGGAGACTTCGAAAAGGCTCTGTGCACAGGCCTTTCCGAAGAAGGTTGAGGTCGAGGTCAAGGTTTAGTGAAGATCAGATCCTTCCTATCTCAGTCTCAGCCTGAACCGTAACCTTCCAAGACACGGACAGACTTTTTGAGCATCCTGCGCAACGTACTCCTATTATCTAAGACGCGCGGATCAGTAAAATTCCGACGTGTCCACCGAGTTTTTTTGCAGCCTGCTAGGTCAGAGGGCTCGGTCGGCCTACGCACTGACTCATGACCATCTGGAGTCCCGAATAGAAGAAATCGTCCTGGTCTCTCGCAAAATGTTAGGATACGTGTTCATCTCTCAGGTCGTTCTTATTTGTTCTTCGCACGATCGCGCGATATCCCACGCAGGCCTGTCCGCATTTCAAGCGCCCCCTCCCTAAGTCCTGGTTCAAGAGGCTGAATTTGCCAAATTGCCCGGTCAATTTCAGCTCCAGAAATCAACGTGTATATAAGTTATCAGAAGTAAGTGACTAGTATTGACTAATACTAGTCTACCTATGTATAGTTCGCGCCCTCATGGTTGATGCCGGCAATTAACGGAGACGCTCGGAGTGGGATTTGCGGGAATTGCCGGCCGTGACTGACTCAGTGTCTAGCACGACGCTTTGCGGAGTAATTACCATCAGAGGTGACTCATGCACAGCAGTATAGCGGACGAGACTGAATCCAAGACTCAGTTCGACTATGAGCTCTTGCCGAAGGATCGCACCATTCTTGAGCGGGAGGTGATGGAGTTTCGTCCGTTCGGATTGGATGAGCGGGGCGACACGATCAGGGATCTGAGCGGGATGAGTATCAGGGCTATCGTCGTCTATCTCCAAAGTTTACGGGCTCGGGTGAAGGGAGCTTCGGAGGGCAGTCAGGCAGTGGAGGAGCTGTGCCGATTATTGAATCAGCGTATCAAAGATCCGGTCTATCATGTGACGCCCGAAGTCCTGAAAAATGCATGGAACAGTTACTCCTCTGAGTTTACGGCCTATCTATACGAACTCTGCGAGCAGATGTCCGGGGATCCTCGCTTTCTGTATCAGGCTGGGATGGAGAAAGCGTCGTCGGTTATGCAGGTGCTTGCGAGGCCGTTTTCTCTCTCTCAGATCTACGGCATGTTTCCCTATTTCGGGAACAAGTTCGCTTCCGGTTCGATCGAATTTCGTGTGATTGAAATAACGCCGACATCCGCGACCCTGGCGATGAGGTTTTCAGGCCGTACCCTGCGCCAATTCGGTCCCTATCGAAGACGGTGTGCGCATATGGTGTGTCAGGCAGCGCAAGGCATTTTGACGGCGGTACCGGTTCGCGTTCACGGTTTGCCACCGGCCACTTTGACAGAGCGCTCTTGCATTGCAGATGACGAGGAGTGGTGCCAATGGGTCATTCGGTGGCAGGGAGGGGGACAGAACAGACGGTATTACAGGATCTGGCATGTGCCGGTAGGACTGGGAAGGGACTGGTTCTCTCAGCCTCGACTTCGTGTCCCTCATTCGCATCTATTGGATGAGACTGTTTCGTCCAAAGAGACGGCTGCCATTCGAGAAGAGGCAGTGCTGCCACTCTATCTGTCGGACGGTACCATCCCATCGCGGTGGTATGTGAGGTGGTCGTTCTGTGGTGTAGTAGCAAGTCTGACTCTAGCCGTGGGATTCCGCCTGTTGATTCCCTCAGCCAGCTTGACCGAAGTGATCCTGCTCGGATTACTGCCCTTGCTTGGCGCAAGGATGCTGATCAACTGTCATCTTCGCTTGGAAAGCCGGCAACGAGAGGCGCTGATTCAGGAGCAGGTCAGGTCCATGGAGTCACGGCATGAAGAATTGCGAGAAGTGTATTTGGAACAGGAGCAGACGCGTGTCGAATTGCGTCGAAAAGTCGTCCAGCTGACGGTCCTCCATCGTGCCGGATTGCTGTTCAGCTCGACGCTGGATCGAGAGGCGCTGATGCAGAAGGTCTTGGAAACATTGACCAGGGATCTGCAGTACGATCGTGCGATGATCTCATTCTACGATCCGGTCCGCTGTGTCGCCACGGATGCACGGGTGCTTGGAGTATCGCCTGATATCCAGGCATTTGCCCGCGCTCGTGAGATTCCCGTCACAGATCCCATGAGCCTGGAAGGTGTTGTGCTGCTCCAGGGCCAGCCGTTGCTGGTTGGGGACGTGCATGCGGTGTGGGATCGTATGCACCCGCTGAACCAGCAACTTGCCGTATTGACGCAGACCAAGGCCTGGATTGCTGTTCCGTTGAAAACCAAAGACCGGA
Organism: Nitrospiraceae bacterium; assembly: GCA_013140715.1. GTDB lineage: Bacteria > Nitrospirota > Nitrospiria > Nitrospirales > Nitrospiraceae > Palsa-1315. Next base: position 33,439 of record JABFSG010000065.1, on the reverse strand, counting down.
TTCTTGGAAGTCTGATGGTTGATCGGATCCAGGCGCACAGTCTCACGCAGGACGATCTTGAGTTGATGATGACGGTCGCTCACCAAGTCGCGATCGCATTGGATAATGCATCCGTCTATGAACAGATTGAAGCCCTGAATGTGGGGCTGGAAGTCAAAGTCCGTGAACGTACGGAGGAGTTGGAGCAGGCGGATCGTTTGCGGTCTCAATTCCTCTCGCATGTCTCGCACGAACTCAAGACGCCGCTGACATCTATCAAGGGGTTCTTGCAGAACCTACTCGATGGATTGACGGGGCCGCTCAATGAGAAGCAGCAGCGGTATTTGTCGAGGATGTTGGATAATTCAGACCGGTTGATCCGTATGATCGAGGCTTTATTGGATCGGACGAGGATTCAATCCGGGAGATTGGACCTCGTTCCAGTCGAGATTGATTTGGGCTCTTGTGTGGCGGACGCAGTCGAGCAATTGCGCCTGTTGGCTCAGGCCAAGCAACAGATATTGGAGGCGGTTGTTCCTGCTGTCCGACTGGTCGTCTGGGCAGATCATGATCGATTGATCCAGATCGTCACAAACTTGATTCAGAATGCGGTGAAGTTTACCCCGGAGGGGGGCCGCATCGTGGTGACGGTGAGGCGGGAGAATCAGACGTTCGCCGGGGTCTCCGTGCAGGATACAGGTCCGGGCATTCCTGCAGAGTTTCTCGATCAGATATTCGACCCCTTCTTTCGCATTAAACAGGTCAGGAGCGGAACGAAAGGGCTGGGCTTGGGCCTGTCGATCGTGCGGACATTGGTGGAGTTACAAGGCGGAACCATCACCGCGCAGAGCGAACCGGGTCATGGCGCGGAGTTGCTTTTTACGATTCCGTTACTTCCCACAGTAGCAGTCCCACGCAGCAGTGTATCGGCTGAAGCTCCTTGCATCATGGTGGTCGAGGATGATCCGGACATTCGTCAGCTTTTACAAGATCGTTTCCGCGCCATGGGTTACCGTGCCCAGTCGGTCGTTGACGGAATCCGTGCAATAGAAGTCATGCGTACTGAGAGGTTCGAGGGCATGATTCTGGACATCGGCATTCCCTCCATGGATGGGATGGAAGTGCTGCGGCAAATTCGAAGATGGGATCAGCAGATCCCGATAGTGGTGGTCACAGCGTCGGGCTCCAAAGAATCGGCTGTTCGAGCGATTGGTATGGGTGCGCAGGCCTATATGCTGAAGCCCTTCGATGTTGACGAACTACAACGGGTTGCAGACTATTGGTTTGGGTCTATTGAGCGACCGTCCTCGGAGTCTGCGAGGGAATCGAGTGTTTCCTGTTAAGCGCGAGGATGTTGCGTAAGGGCATGAGCGTTTGGGGTAGGTGCCGCCTATGACGGGATCGCTTCTTCAAGTATGGAAACCCTCTGTATGTACCATAGGGCTGTGCTTGCTCTGTGTGCCGGGCATGGCTTCAGCACAGGTGCCGCGCATTCAGGGGCAGGGAGCCGCCGCATCCGCGATGGGTAATGCCTTTGCTGCGCAAGCCGACGACCCCTCGGCTCTGCACTACAATCCGTCTGGCATGACGCAGTTACAGGGGGTCCAGTTCATGGCCGGCGCATTGATCGCCGGCGGGGAAACAGATTTCACTGGTCCGACAGGAGTAACGGCAAGGGGCGATCGAAATGGGACAGTGGCCTGGCCTCCTCCTATTCACGGATATATGACGGCGAACTTGAAAGATCTTGGGATGACGGCCCTGGGTGATCTCTCTATGGGAATTGGCCTGACTGTGCCGTTCGGTTCGCTGACTCGCTGGCAGAACGATGGACCGTTCAGGACAGCCACGACGTTCAGTGCACTGCCGCTGTTGGATATCAAACCGACCCTTGCCTATAAGGCAACAGAGAACGTTTCTCTAGGGCTGGGTGCCGATATCTACACATTCAGTGGGCTCGCAGGTGAAGGTCATGTTGAGCGACAATCGGTCTGGTCTGGTGGGCTTGGGATTCCAGCCGGTTCGAAAGTAGAGTTATTCGGTAAGGATACGGCGGCTGGTTTCAACGCCAGTTTACTCTATACGGCATTACGCAATGAGGCTGGGAAGCCTCTCGCGAATATCGGTTTCGTCTACCGGAGTCAAGCGGCCCTCCACTTAAACGGCGCATTATTGGCCAATGGAGCCAGCCTGTCCGATGCCAGAGCGACCCTGGTCTTACCGCAGATCATTACAGGAGCGATTGCGATCTGGCCTGTTCGGACGAGTGAACAGGAATGGAAATTGGAAATGGATGTCGATTATGTGGGTTGGAAGTCCGTTCGAAACCTCGATGTCACGTTGGGGAATGTCACAACGATCCCGCAGCCGCAGAACTGGCGCAGCACCTATGCTGTGATGGTCGGAACCGAATATAAATGGTTGGCGCTTGAGTGGCTCCCGCATTGGGCGGTGGCGCTGCGCGGCGGCTATACCAATCAGCAAAATCAGGTGCCTGACGCAAGCTTTGATCCTGGGATTCCTTCTGCGGACCTTCACATCGTGGGGGGAGGCTTTGGATTGTTGTGCAGGGAGCAGGGGTCGCTTCTGGGCCTGATCCGATGTGGAGACCTTGGCTTTGGTTCTGTAAAACCTGAAGCGATTGGAGTCGATTTTTCGTTTCAAGCCGCTCTCTACGAGGACCGCACCGTATCAGGCAATCGCAATCGGAACGTCGATGGAGCCTATGAAAGCACACTGTATAACGGTAGTGTGTCGATTCGAGCAGTTTATTAACCAGATGTTAAAAGGTCTGTCAGTTTCCTCTTCGCGTCTTTCTTGTTCATTTGGTTTGTCTTGTTTGTTTTGTTCGAAAAACGAAATAAACCAGACAAACCAGCTAACCAGATAAACCGAACACTCTCGCCGATCTCAGGCTGGCTCGTAAATGCGGGGAACGCGGGGGCCGATCCCACAGAGGACTTCATAGGGGATTGTGCCGACCCAACTTGCCACTTCATCGGCCCAGATCGATTCCTGTCCCTGCTGGCCGATCAGCGTGGCGGTCTCACCTATCTGTACCGATGCGATGTCGGTGACATCGATCATGATCATATCCATGCATACCAACCCGACGATCGGGGCGCGGCGTCCCTGAAGCAAGACCGATCCACGATGGGAGAGCCGCCGGCTATAGCCATCGGCATAGCCGATCGGCAGGACTGCGATACGTGTCGGTCTTGTTGCGACGAATGTCCCGTTGTAGCTGACAGCTCCTCCTCGCGGGATTGTCCGTAGCTGCACGACTGTCGTTCGAAGCGAGAGGACCGGTTTGAGATCCGGCGAAGGTATTGATGCCGGTAAGGTATGGTATCCGTAGAGCATGATGCCCGGGCGCACGAGAGAGAAGTGCGTTTCGGGAAACCTGACGATGGCAGCGCTGTTTGCCGCATGGAGCAAAGGGACTGTGACGCCTCGTTGGCGGATCTGCTCCAGCATGGCACGAAATAGATTAAGTTGTCGTTCTGTAGCGGCATTGTCCGCTCCGTCTGCGTCGGCAAGATGGGTCATGATGCCTTCGACCTGGAGTGGATTTCGAATGATGGGGTCGTCGAGGAGAGAGAGCAGCTCTTGGGGGGAAACCCCCAGCCGTCCCATTCCGGTTTCGACCTTGAGGTGAATCGGGTACGGTGCCTGATGCGAACCAGCTTCTTTGGCCAAACTGGGAAGGATACGTCCATCGCTGATGACCGGGGTCAACCGGTGAGCGACCAGGTCGGATACCTGTTCTTCAAGGAGCGCTCCCAGCACGACGATAGATCCTGAGAGACCGGCTTGGCGGAGTGCGATACCTTCGTCCAGCGAGGCCACGGCAAACCGCCCAATGCCTTGGCGGGCAAGCGCGTGAGCGATCTCTACTGCGCCATGCCCATAGGCATTGGCCTTGACGACTGCCATGATGTCGGTGCCGGGCGACAGGCACCGCTTGATGTGGGAAAGGTTATGGGCAAGGGCCGCGAGATTGACGATGGCGTAGGTGGGTAGCAAGGTCGAAATTGCAGTCACACTTCCATAATTTCTTGTTCTTTTTTCTTCACCACGTCATCGATCTTTTGAATGTATTGGTCGGTGAGCTTCTGTGTGTCGGCTTCAGCCTTTCGCAGCTCGTCCTCGGTTAACTTGGCATCCTTTTGCAATTTCTTCAACTCTTCGTTCGCATCTCGACGAAACCCTCGCACCACCACTTTCGTGTCTTCGCCGTGCTTCTTGCAGATCTTGCTCAGGTCTTTACGCCGTTCTTCGGTGAGCGGAGGAAGGGGGATACGAATGATCTTTCCGTCGTTGGAGGGAGTGACACCGAGGCCCGATCCCGACAAGGCTTTTTCGATTTCCTTGATCAGGCCAGGCTCCCACGGTTGGATCGTGATGAGGCGGGCTTCCGGGGTCGAAATATTGGCCACCTGCTTCAGCGGGGTCATCGTCCCGTAATAGTCGACCCGAACCCCGTCTAAAATGGCGACCGACGCCCGCCCTGTGCGCAGGCCGGCTAAGTCTCGCTTGAGATGCTCCAGCGCGGACTCCATCTTTTCGGTGACCTTTTGACGTATAGCGGCAGGGTTGGACATGAGAGACTCCCCGGACAGTCAGCGGCGATCGGAGGTGACAATGGTGCCGATCGCTTCGCCGGTGGCAACGCGTTTGAAATTACCTTGTTCCTTCAGGTTGAACACAATGAGTGGAAGGTTATTATCCATGCAGAGACTGATGGCTGTGGCATCCATGACTTTCAAGTTCTGATTCAAAATCGAGAGGAAAGAGATGGTCTGATATTTGGTGGCCGAGGGATTCTTCACGGGATCTGCGTCATAGATGCCGTCGACCTTCGTCCCCTTCATAATCACTTGGGCTCCGATCTCCATGGCCCTGAGTGCCGCAGCGGTATCGGTCGAGAAATAGGGATTTCCGGTGCCTCCGGCAAAAATGACCACGCGCTTTTTTTCAAGATGGCGAATGGCTCGTCGGCGGATATAGCCCTCCGCCAGCTGGCGCATCTCGATCGCGGACTGGACCCGTGTCATAATACCGTTGCGCTCAAGCGCATTTTGGAGGGCCAAGGCATTGAGCACGGTCGCAAGCATCCCCATGTAGTCGGCGGAGGCCCGTTCCATGCCGGAAGCACTGGCGGCAATACCACGGAAGATATTGCCGCCGCCGATGACCACAGCGACTTCGATGTCGAGAGCTACGACCGAGGCAATTTCTGAGGCGAGACCCTCAAGGATCGAGGGTTGGATACCGTAGCCCTGCTCACCGGCCAACATCTCTCCGCTCACTTTGAGGAGGATGCGCCGATAGTTGGCAGAGCTCATGCTTCGCCTAATTGATACCGGGTAAAACGGCGGATGTTCATGTTCTCGCCGATCTTGGCGATCTTCGATGCAAGGAGGTCTTTAATCGTGACGGCCGGATCCTTGACGAACGACTGCTCGATCAGACAGCTCTCCTGAAAGAACTTCTCCACCTTGCCTTCGACGATCTTCGGCCAGGCAGCCTGGGGTTTGCCCATTTCCTTGGCCTGTCCTTCGTAAATCGATCGTTCCTTCTCGATGATCGAGGCGGGAATATCCTCTCGTTTGACGTAGGAGGGTTTCCCGGCAGCGACCTGGAGGGCCAGGTCGTTGACAAATATCTTGAATTCTTCGTTCCGAGCCACGAAGTCTGTTTCACAGTTGACTTCGATGAGCACACCGATTTTCCCGCCCATGTGGATGTAAGCATGCACGAGGCCTTGATTGGTTTCGCGGCCTGATTTTTTGAGCGCGGCGGCCAAGCCCTTCTGACGCAGATAATCGATCGCCTTTTCGACGTCGTCGCCGTTTTCGGTGAGCGCCTTCTGGCAGTCGAGGATGCCGGCCCCGGTTTTTTCTCTCAGTTCTTTGACAAGCTGACTTGATCCAGCCATGCGTAAGGGTCCTTCTGGGTAATCAGTAAGTGTGGCAATTGATGCAGGTGCCGCTCGTTATGAAGCCGGCGCGCTCGCGAAACTGATGCCTCCAACCTTGTCTCCTGCTGCAGGAACGGGCTTGAATTCCGCCTCTTCACGCTGTGTTCGCAAGTGGGCGCCTTCGATACAGGCGTCGGCGATGCGAGAGGTAATGAGCTTGATGGAGCGAATGGCGTCGTCGTTTCCAGGGATTGGATAGCCGATGTTGTCCGGATTGCAGTTTGAGTCCAGAATGGCGATCACAGGGATCTCCAAGCGGCTCGCTTCCTGTACGGCGATATGCTCGATGCGGGTGTCGAGTACGAATACGGCTCCTGGAACGCCGCGCATATCCTTGATGCCGCTGAGATACTTTTGAAGCTTCACGATCTCCTTCTGCATCTTCATGATTTCTTTTTTCTTCAGGCCGTATTGGCTGGGGTCTGCCAGCTTGGCCTCCAGTTTTTTCATTTTATCGATGCTCTTCCGAATCGTCTGAAAGTTCGTCAGCATCCCGCCGAGCCAGCGTTGATTCACGAAGAACATGTTGGCGCGCAGAGCTTCCTCTTGAAGGATTTCAGCGGCTTGTCTCTTGGTCCCGACGAACAGGACCGACTGGCCTGAGGCAACGGTGTCGCGGACGAAGGCATAGGCTTGCTCCATCCGAGCCAGTGTTTGCTGAAGATCGATGATGTAGATGCCGTTGCGTTCTCCAAAGAGGAACTTCTTCATCTTCGGGTTCCACCGATTCGTCTGGTGCCCGAAATGGACACCTGCTTCTAACAATTCCTTGATCGAAACCACTCCCATGCCTTCACCTCCCCCCAAGACTTGCAGAGCACCTGCTTACGCAGGCGAGGGGGGGCGACCCCCTTATTCTCAAGTCGAGCGACGTCCGTGACGCCGATATGAATTTGATACAACCCCTCCACGCACGAGATTGTGCGGGGAGGAGACGGTCTCTACCCGTGACAGCCTTGGCACGCTAGCATGGTGACGGCCAGTTTGGCAAGGCCAAGACGCCTCCGCTGGGGCAAGTCCGTCTTCTCAGTCTCGTTGATGGTATCGGTTGTGGGCCGGCTGGTGTAAGAGGGCGTGACGGGGACTGGCGGCGGCGCCGGTATTATATCGGCCAATAGCCGCTTGGTTGGCTTGGTTGTGGCCTGGACGTTGCGTTGTTCTATGAACGAGTATTCCGAGACCGAGCCGATCTATTCAAGCGGCCTTTACCCTTTGCGGGATGAGCTATGTTGTGCCTTGACCAGCGAAGCGATGACCTTTGTGATTTGCTGGGCCTCCTTTGACTGAGAAATGTCGAAGTCCACTCCAAACTCGGACTCCTTGACCCATTTCACGATGGCCTGATCGATCAGTAACGGCTGGGGATCTCCCGGCACAAAAATTTGTAGACTGAGTACCATCCCAACGGAGACCGTGGCATTCCCAGTAATGTAGCTCCCACTCAAGGACAGGTCTTTGATGATTCCTTCACCGGCAATCCCGTCACGAAGGTATCGTACCGGCACCAATTTCTTGAGCCGGCTATTCTTTCGCATGACAAACCCAGCCATTCTGTATCCTTTCTGGGCAGATCCCTCCTGCCGTTCGGCTGCTGTTTTTATACCACCCTCCTGAAAGATTGGACAGCTAATTATCAAGTCTAGACGCATCATGGCCTTGCCAGCATAGGCGTAGCCTCGTGAGTAATAAGAACGGAATCCAGTTCTCTCTCGGTAGGGTAAGGGTTGTTCAGTTGTTGGAGACCGGGGAAATCGGCGAAAGGCTTGGCGATTCTTTTCAACGGTGAGAGGATGGGGCATTCAGCGGGAGGGACGTATGATTCTATCGACAACACCGAGCATCGATGGAAAGAAAGCGGTCAAGTATCTGGGTTTGGTCTCCGGGAATGCCATTCTCGGCGCGAATATCTTCAGGGATTTTTTCGCGTCGATTCGCGATATTGTGGGCGGTCGATCGGCAGCATATGAAGCAGAGTTGCGCAAGGCTAAAGAGATCGCGCTTAGTGAGATGCGCGAGCAGGCTCGTCAGTTCGGCGCCAATGCCATTGTCGGCATCGATCTCGATTATGAAACGATCGGCGCGAACAGCAGCATGTTGATGGTGAGTGCCAGTGGCACAGCGGTTGTCGTGGAGCCGGAGTAGAGCGATGCAGCGTCTGCCTCAGGCAGAGTATCTTGGGCTCGGTCGTCAGTTGGCACATTTGCTGGGTTCATGCCTTGAAGGAGCGTCGGGCAATCTGTTGCGCGAGCTGGCTCGAGCCTACGATCCTTCCGCTGACGAAGCGCGGATCAGCGCCGAGGTATTCCTCTTTCACCGGTATCTGCTCATGCAGTCCTGTGTCAGTGTGTTCCCCAAAGCGGAGGTCGACCACATCGTCGGAGGACTCTGTGCGGCGCTCAATGAACGGGCTAAGGGGCTGGAATTCAGCCTCGATCGGCAGCAGGCGATGGAGCGAATGTGGCAGCTGCGGGCCGCGCAGTTTGACCGGTCCTTCTCGCAGGACCGAGTCCAATTTCTCGACGAAGGCTCCGGTCCTCTCCATTGGCAGCAGACGATCGTTCGATTCTGTCAGAATGTGCGAGAGGTCGAAAACCCTCCCAACATTTGGGCCGGAGCCGATGGCCCTTCCCAAGCAGCAAGCCGCTCCGTCACCGCAGTCATCGATCACCTGATGGAGGCTCTCGACGAAATGAATCGACTCCATTTCAACGAGGCGGTCTAGGGGCCTGCCGGACGGTCGGCTATTTCGATGCAATCTTCACCAACCCCACACTGCCCAAATACAACACGAGCGAGCCGATCATGGTGGGCCAGAAACCGAAGCGGGGCACTCCCCCAATCATGGCTACGACATAGAGGATCCAGGGGGGGACGAACCAGAGTAAGTTTTTTGCGTAGCTCACGATCGCATCGTTGCCGCCGTTCAGATAAATCAGAATGAAGGTCGCGCCGGTGATCGCGGGAAAGGTGCTGGCAAAGGCGGCGAGAAACGATTTGCCTTGAGACCCGAGATAGGTGGAGACACTGACAATCGCTCCACCCAGAAGAAAATACAGTACATACTTGCCGAGTTCCCCCATCGTTGTGCTCCTTGCCAAGAAAGGTCAATGTTTTCTATGAGGATAACGTGAATCGCACCACGCTGTACATCACGAGGGCTTCGACTGCATGGGCGGCGATCGTCAGGTAGAGATTGCCTGTGCGTAGCCGGATGATTCCCCAGATGAGACCGTCCCACAGGGCGATCCAATGGAGGTGCTGGAAAGTATTGACCATGAAGGGGTCGAAAGCAAATACCAATGAGCCGGCGATGAGGGCGAGTGGCGAGAACCGTTGGGCGGAGCCGGATCTCCACAATCCCGATTCACATGCGGCCAGCCTTCCTAGGAGAAATCCGCGAAAATTCAGTTCCACAAAAATGGCAATGCTGCAGATGAACCAGGGGACCATGACCAAGATGGGGAGTCGGCCATGGGGCGTAGTCTTGAGGAAGGTAATGTCATGGCCCAGATGTGGGTAGGCCCAGAGAATCACGAACGTATTCACGCAGCCGAGAAGCAGCCCTGTCAGGAGACCCCAGCCTAGTCCGCTCCGTACCTTCTCTTTATTCAGCCCGAGCCGGGACAGGATGTTACGGTTGTACGAAGCCCAAATGCCTAGGGTGAGATAGGCGATGATCTGGGGCGTCAACTGAATCAGCGTCTGTGTTTGGAGCGAAGCGGGAAGGACGTAGTAGCCGAGCGTTGCGGTGGCGGGGAGGAGTGCGAGGGCCGCTCCCTGTTCTTGAGCCTGAGCCGGTGTCTGGTGCGAACCAGGTTCCGGCGCCGTCATGGAAGTCAGCCCTCACCCTTCCCTCCCCCATAGCATGGGGGAGGGTAAGGGAGTGGGCGCGAGGCGGGCGCTCGGAGCGCAGGGGACTGGCTCTGCCGTCTGCGGCAGTTCCTGTCCCGCTGTTCAGACGGGGACAGGCGCCAAGAAGAAGGGCGCCATCCCCCACCAGTATGACGAAGGGGTGAACGGCGAGACCGCCCGGCACGGCCGCGTATCCACGCTTGTAGCAGAAGCTTCATGAATAATGCGGGCTAGTTCAGTTGGAGGTTATAACGGTCGAGTGTCGTAGCCTTGTGCCGTGCGAGGTTAGAGAGCGATTTGTTGTAGTCGACTGTGGCGCGCAACTCGTTTCCCTGGGCCGTTGCGAGATCGCGCTGGAAGTCGAGGACAAAACGAGTGGTGCTCAGTCCTACTTTCAGCCGCTCTTGCTCCGCTTGCAATTGTTTCTCAGCCATGATTCTGGCCGATCTCGTGGTTTCGATTCGCTTGAAATCCGTCTGGACGCGCCGGACCGCTTCGCGCACACCCACGATAATTTGCTGGCGCACGCTGACGAGCGACGCCTCTGCGTTCTTTGCTTCCAGCTGCCGCTTGCTATACGTGCTCCAGGCCGAGCGGTTGCCGAGCGGGTAGCTGAGGACGAGGCCCGCCCCGTAATTATAGTAATCGCCGCTGAAGTTTCGGTTCACCGAGTCGCCATAATCTTTCCCCAGTCCCGCAAGTCCCATAGTTCCTTGAAACGAGAGAGTCGGGAGGAGTTGATTCTTGGCAAATTGTGTATTGATGTCGCTCGACTCCATGTTCTTCTTCGCTTGGACGATTTCCGGCCGTTGCTCGATGGCAATGTCGATAGCCTCCTGCAGGCTGATGGGTTCGAGGCTCACAGTCGGTTGGTCGAGCGGGGTTAAGCGCACATCTTGACGCAGATCCTCTTCCCCGGGATTGAGCATTCGGCGCAGCTGATCTTCCTGGTCACGGATCACTTTATCCGCAACCAGGACCTGCTCGACTCGGGATGCAACTGCCGCTTCGGCTTGCAAGACATCGACGAGGGACATGATGCCGGCCTTCGCCTTCGCGCGGTTGCTGGCCAAGAGTTCCTGCGCAGCCTTGAGAGCAGCCTCTGCCACTTTGAGGTTCTCATTGGCGAAGACGACTTCCCAATAGGTCTGTTCCACCGTCGCGAGGACTGTGAGGACTCGATCGCGAAAGACATGCTCTTCCACAATGGCATTATTCTGCGCGACACGGATGAAGGTCTTGGTGATGTCGATGCCGGCGTTGCGGAGCAGCGGCTGAGTGAGGGTGAGCGCGAGACCCCCTGTATAGGAAGGGTTGAACAGGAATCCTCCGGCCAGATTCTGGTTTACGCTTGTTCGCGAAGGACTATAGTTTAGATCGATGTTGCCGCCGGTCAGTAGGTTTGTCGTCGCATCCAACGTGACGGACTGGCTGCGCTGATCGAACGTGGTCAGTCCGGTCAAGTTGAAACCGGTTGCGCCTAATACCGGGCGATTGAGGGGGTTCACCGTTCGATTGAATTGGCCGTTCATACTTAGGGTCGGGTCGAACTTAGCCTGTTCAACGGTGATGTCGGCCTGTCGGCTTTCTTTCGTGTGGCGGCTGACAGTGATATCCAGGTTATGTTTCAGCGCTTGTAATGCCGCATCGGCGAGAGAGATGGTTTCCCGTCGTTCCTCGGTCTGTGCCTTTCCAATCTCCAGCCCCCAACTCAGTCCAGGCAAAAAGACCAAGCCGATACTGACGGCATAGCCAACTGTGCGCCACCACCCATGTACTGGGCCACCCTGCTCCATATCGCCCCCTTTGATCGACAAGAAAGATCTGTCCATACTATAATCATTTCATGCCTGGCTGTCATGGACTAACTGAACGGCGGTTCAATCGCTCTTGGGGCAGGCAATCCATTCTGTCGTCCTTGGCGCTTCCCGCATCGTTGTCTGCGCTGGCTCTCCTCCTGTTCACCGCCCTATCGCTGAACTCGCAGGCTTGGGCTCAATCGATCTCCAGTGTCCGGTCATTCGATGGAGGGGTCGCGCCACTATTCACCGGACCCGGCTCAGGGAGCCTCTATCTCGACAATCAAGGCACGCAAGGGTTTCTGTATAATCCGGGGAACAATTTTCAATCGTTTAGCTTTCGGAATCCCACAACCGGTCAAGCATGGAGCGGGGCTGTGAACACGCTTGGACCGCAACTTTCGATCGGCCTGATCCAAGGCGCCAATCAGACCGGCTCAGCACGCATCCTTCCAGGTCCTCCCCGTCAGACTGCGCCATTGCCATCGATCCAATCGACCATCCTTGACGAGATTCCCTAGAAGCTTGGTGCGGGGCAGGTAGATAGACTGAAGCTGGAAGGCTGAAAGTGGTACTGGCTTCGCCGTCTGTCTGCCCCGCCCCTCAGACCGGCCTTCGTCCGTCAGCCTACATACCTAAGCAGTGACAGTGTTCATGAAGAATGCAAGTTAGTAGAAGTTGTACCGGAATAGGATACTGGCTAGAAAAGCTCCGTCACGGGAAGTGTCGGTAAAGGCCCTGCCTGGCATGAAGTAACCGAGGACAAACTTGGTCTGCAAGGCTGCTATTTCCTGATATCCAGCCACAAGATCCACTTCGCTGCCGACATATTTACTGAGTCCGGTCGGGTCAGTCGTGAGATCGGAACCTCGAATACTTGTCGAAGCATGGTCTTGCAAATAGTAGTGATAGACCAGGTCGAACGATGTCTTTTCGCCCGGTCTGATGCCTACCCCACCGGTGAAAATCATGAGGTTGGTCAGTCTGGGGTCCAGCACTTCGCCATAATATTTAAACCGCGCTACGCCGTTGAATTTATCCGAATTGCCCTGAAACCCAGTTTGGCGAAAGGAGGTATCGACATTATCGTTTGGATTGCTGTCCCCGGTGCCATAGGCGTAACCGACTGTAACGGAGGGCTCCAAGGCCCCGCCAAAGACCTGGGTCAGGCCCACATCGATCGCTTCCCCGCGAATATGTCTGGAACCATCTGTGCCGCGTACAATCGCTGTTTGAAGCCAGTACTTGAGATGCTTCACTATTCTACCCTCTGACTGCAAGCCGACAAAGATAGGATGTTTCTGATTCAATAGTTGCTCATCCTGGTAGAGGGCAAAAACGCCGACATGATTTTTAGGGCCGAACTTGTAATCGAGATACGAGTAATAATTGATGGAAGTCTCCCCGATGTCCTTTCGCTCCCGGTTCAATAAATCAGTCTGAAACAGAGAGAAACGACTCGCTGAAAGTTCCAGGGATATGTTTTCGTATTGGTAGGCCAGCCTGGCCGCGTCCATACTTTCGTTGAACAGCCATCTTTTCGTATCGATGAAACGTTGTCTTCCTACCTGCAGCCTCACTCCATCGACGATATTCTTCAGCGTCAAAAAAGCCAGGTTCAATTTCACCGCTGGGGTTTGAGTATTGTCTATAGTTTCTTCGAAGGCGACAGGTGTTTCGACTGTAGGGTTCGCGTAGATCTGGAGGTATCGGTTGGGGTCATAGGAGAAAGCAGGAGAAAGTTTCGGCGTAAAAATGCTGGTCGCATCATTCGTCTTTGTATTGAGGCTATAGCCACGGTCTGATTCAGCATTGAGCTCGATATATCCGCCGAAGGTCAAATTGGGACCTATGGGTATCGTAGTTCTTGGCGGCGCATTCGGGTCAAAAGGCTCTTTCACTAGAACACTCGGTTGAGCGGGTATCAGTGGGGCATTCGGGTCAAAAGCCTCTTTCAGCGGAGCTGTGGGTGTAGCGGGTTTCGGTGGCGCAGTTGGGTCAAGAGGCCCTATGCTCGAAGTAGTTGCCGATGAACTGTCGGATGATGAAGTCGAAGGATTCGCAGTCCCATCGGTGAACTCGGTTGCAGCCTGCGCGATATTGGTGAGCAATAACGCAAAAATTGCCGACAGGATAATTTGTTGTGTGCTGGGCTTAGGCATGCCCGTTAAGATGCCAATAGGAACGATTCATGTCACTCAATTGTTGAAATTTTGCGAATGATGGGCAGGCGCTTTGACAGATTTTGACGAACATCACCCAAACACATGAGGCCTCCGCAGCTGGCGCCTGCGCGATACACCATAACCGTCATCAACAATGTGTATCGCAGGGTCCAAGCGGCGGCATAAGCTTAAGGATGCTGCTTCATTTCCCTTTCAGAAGTGGATGCCCCAGGCGAATCGGTAGCGGCGTCTTGGTCGCTGAGCTGGCGCGGCGCCTGTTGCTCATAGAGATTTGCATAGAGACCCTGGCGGTTCAGCAATTGGTGGTGCGTTCCCTGTTCGACCAGGCGTCCCTGTTCCAAGACGAGGATTTGGTCGAACAGTTCCATTCCAACAAGGTGGTGGGTAATAACGATCGTGGTACGGTCTGCATGCACACCGGTGATGGCTTCTCGAACGTAGGTGGCCGACTCCGGGTCCAGTGAGGCGGTCGGTTCGTCCAGAATCAAAATAGAGGGTTGTTTGACGAGCGCTCGCGCGAGACAGATCCGTTGCCTCTGTCCACCGGACAACGTGCCGCCTCGTTCTCCGACGACGGTCTCGTAGCCTTCGGAAAGCCTCATGATGAAATCATGGGAATTGGCTTCCCTGGCTGCATCCATGATCTGTTCACGCGTCGCGTCTTCTTTGCCGTAGGAAATATTTTCAGCGATGCTGGTTTGGAACAGGAGCGAATCTTGGAGCACTGTGCCGATCTCACGACGAAGCGATTGACGCTCATAGTCCGCCAGGTCGATTCGATCCAGGACGATGTGTCCCTCCGAGGGCTGATAGAGACGGAGGAGCAAGCCGACCAACGAGGACTTGCCTGCTCCGGATGGGCCGACCAATGCGATGCGTTGACCCGGCGCAATCTGGAAGGAGAGGTCGTGCAGCACGCGGGATCCCTCCAAATATCCGAATGATACATGCTCGAATCGAATGTCTCCGCTGAGGCGTCCGGCTTTAACTGCGTCAGGCCGGTCCTGAATCTCCGGCTCGATCCCAAGCAAATCGGCAATACGTTGGGCGCCGACCATGGCTTGAGAGAATTGCGCCGACAACTTTGAAAGGTCCTTGATGGGTCCGTATAGATTCTTGACGTAGCCGACGAAGACCAACAGGTCGCCCGGTGTCATGTGTCCCTTGAGCACCTGCCAGGCGCCGAAGAATACGGTGGCCGCCGTGCTTGCCGCGCCGATCATCGAGACCACTCGCGTCAAGGCGGCAGTGGTTCTGGCCGTTCGGAGCCCGGTCTGCAAGTGTTTTGCGCCTTCCTGTTCGAACCGATCTTGCTCAAACCGTTCCCGTCCGAAAGCCTGGACGACCGAGATAGAGGAGAGGACCTCGTTGAGTCGTGAGGCGACGTGACCTTCCTGGTTTCTCTGGTCGCGTGTGGTCGCGCGAATTTTTCGATTCAAGATAAAGAGGGTGGCAATGAGGACCGGCATCGTGGCCAGGATGATCAGGCTCAGTTCCCAATTAATGAAGAACATGACTGCGAACATGCCGAAACAGGTGAGTGTGTGGCCCGAGACTGTCAGCGGAATGTCGGTGAAGGCGCTTTTCAAGGTCTGGGTGTCGCCTGCCAACTTCGTCAGCAGTTCGCCAGAATTGGTTCGTGAGTGGAAGGAGAGTGACAGCTGTTGCACATGAGAGAACAGGCTTCGCCTGATCGCAAACACCAAATGGTGACCGATCTTGCTGGTCACAAACGATTGTGCGTAGGCCAAGGCTCCGCTGATCACGGCGATTACCGCGATCGAAGCGGCAAGACCCACCAGAAGCATCAGTGGCCAGGTTTGGTTCAGCCCATCGAGGAAAGACAGCGACTGGGGCATCGGCTTCTGAAGGAGGACATGGTCTAAAATAATCTTGAGCGGCCATGGCACCAAGAGCTGCATCACGGTTACACCCAGCAGGCAGCCGGCCGCCAGACCGAGGTGTTTTTTGGCAGATCGCAAGTGGGAGGCGATGATTTCCCGGAATCGAGCACGGCCTCGAAGCGTGACATCTGTCCTTGTCATCGTGGCACCATCCGTGCTTTTGCCGTGAGCGGGAGTAACGTTTGGAAGGTATGGAACCGTATAACAGGGAAGCGAGAAAGCTCGCGGAGAAGCTGGTCGAGAAAATAAAATGCCGCGGCATCCATAACTTTATGGTGCAGGAGGAGACCTACTACAGGGAGCTCCTGCATTTGCGAAATCAGCCCCTGGACGATCTCATGCGGGGCTTTCATCCTGGCGCCTGTTTTCCACGTATAGAGATCCAACGTCGTGGAAATATCCTTGAACCGGTAGCTGGCGATCGGCTCTTTTCCCCGGTCCTTGGACAGGATGAGAAATCCTAGTTCGTCGAGGACCTGATAGGTGTCTTTGGTGCAACGATTCCAGGGGGGAGTGAAGGCGGGGTAGAACCGATCTTCGAATGCTGTTTCCAACAGGGCCTTCCCCCGGGCGATATCTTCGCCTTGTTGTAACAGAGAGCGCGCAGGACCGAACTCGCATTTGCGTCCTTCGATTTCATGGTTGGCATGGATCCAGCCGTGCTGGTTGAGACTCAACAGAGAGGGATCGGCCCTGAGGGTATTTTTCAGAACGGCGATCGTGGCAGCTGTGAGCCGGGCAGGAACGATCTCCAGATTCATCGGAACGGCGCGCGCCAGTGCAATATCCAGCAGATGGCTTAGTGTTTCCTCATCCTCATCGACATCATCGTCTCTGAGGAAGAGGTGCAGGTCTTGTCCCTGGGTTTGCTGCGATGTAAGAAATCGGTGCAGGTCTGAGAGCCAGCTCTCCGTCTGAGATCCAGAATTTGAAGCAGGCCCCCTATCTGTCGTGGAAGAACGGATGTGCGGTTTCGAGACGAGTGCTTCGACGGCGATGGCCGTCTGTTTGCCTCCGTCGACATTGATGGAATGACGGCGATCTGCATGGGATCCTGTCAGCAACATTTCAATCTTGGCGGCTAGTCGATCTGGAAGGAGATCGTCCGGTTTCAACATCGTAAGCAACCCGCATCGCTCCAGTTTCTTCGCGCGAATCGTTTGCTCTTCATTCGCGTGACCGGTAAAGGGTAGGACCAGGGCTCGAGTGCCAGTCGTTAACAGGTTCATGCAGGTATTATAGCCCGCCATCGAGATGGAGACTGTTGCACGTTTCATAAGCGACTGGAAATGGGAGGTGAAACGGCGGATCTCGATATGCTGCTGCTGGGCTGCAAGGTGTTGAAGCTGCTCATACTGCTGATCCGGCATATAGGGCCCGGTGAAGACGAGCATCCGATGGGGGTGCGTCTTCATCAGCAGAGAGGAAGCCTGAACCGCGCTGTCAAGGAGTTCGTATCCCACGCGACCGCCGCCGACACTCGCGAGGACCAGGGGAACTCCATCGGAAGTCGGCTCGCGTTCCACAACCGGACGATCGACCCGCTCGTCAGGTTCCTGCGTGACAAAGCCCGTATATCGGACATCGCATCGGAGATCTTGGCGCCGTGAAAATGTCTCATCCAAGGTCTGAAATGTCGGATCAGAATGAATCAGGAGGAGATCGAAGTATCGATTCATCAGACTCACGACCCAGTCCTCATGGCGGACCTGATCCGATTTTGTAACCAGGATATCCCGCAGGCTGCAGACCACTTTGGTAGAACCGGCCGACAGGCGAATGTGCGCCAGCAGCGGCAGTAATTCGAACGCAAAGCGCTTTCTCCCGAACGGAAACAGCTCGATGATCAGTACATGGGGGCGATGGCGATCGAAACAATCCAATAACTGTGCTTTGCGGGCCTGCTGAACTTCTTCGAGTGTGGACTGCGAGGTCGAGACGTTCAACGATTGGAATTCCCCATCGGAAGTGATGGGGGGCATATTCACAACCGTGACCCAGGAAGGAATGTCGATTCCCGATAACGATTCGCCGCCGTTCACAAACAGGACGTCGCAATTCTTGAGCGCCCGCGCAATCGCCATACTTCTGATGAGGTGGCCCATTCCGAGGATATGCTGACAATAGATGAGAACGCGCTGTCTTTCCACGCGGTCTTTCCTGTGGGCCGGCTCATGCGACATACAGCGTATCTCCCTCAGCCAATCGGAAAATCCGTTCGACGGTCTGTTCGAAGTCTGGAACAAATTGCAGGTAGTTCCTATAGGCCTTATTCACAAACTGGAGGCGTGAATGCCAGGTTAACCGTTCGAGAGGCACGTCCCACTCCACCTGCCGTCGGTACGAACGATAGAGCTCTCCCTCCATGAGCCGCACAAATTCCGGGTCTAAGTTGCGGAAGCGTAGATCGACCATGAAATTGGCGAGATCCTGAATTGGGTCTCCGATGACGAGCTCATCGAGGTCGCAGAACACGAGTTTCCCCTTGCAGGCAAGTAACTGATGAACATGGAAGTCCCAATGGATAGGGCGAAATGGAATATCCGATGGATGGGGTGCGGTCTGTTCGAGGCGGTCAGCCATGGCCTCAAAGTCTACCGCCAAGCGCGGGATAGCGTCTGAAAGTTTTAGAAGTTTTTTTCGGACCTCGACGATATGGTCGGCAGGCGCATGGGTGGCCAACTTTGCAACGCCGCTGGTGTGTAATGACGCCAACCCTTTCGAGACAGATGCGAGATACTGTTCGTAATTTGACCTGTCGAGGGTTTGGAGAAGCGGTATGCCGGGAGCTCCAAGTTGCCACACAGTGTTGACTGGTGCGGTATAACCGAGAGGTTGAGCCACGGCCATGGCGGCTGGATCTGCGAGGGAGCGGTTCCAGAAGTACTCCAGCCGTTCGCTGAGAGATTGTCCCTCTCCTGCGCGGAAAGTCTTGCCAAACAGTTGGTAGGCCCGATCATGGCTTGGATCGCAGAGGTCATACCGATTTGTACAGCGTATCTCAGGGCGGTAGTTCACTACGTGGCTCGCCAGTACCTGGGGCGTTCCACTCATGCCAAGATTCCTGAGACCTTCGGAGGGTAAGTGTTCGCGGACTGTGTGCAGATCCAGGAGCCGGCGCAGATGCGGCAGGCCTGGATCGTGGGGGAATCTCCACAGGATCATGTCGAGGTCCGGGACATGGGTTATCGATTGTTGAAGCTCCGAGTCGATCCATCTTCCATCGGTGAGACGTTGAAAGGCTTCGTTGCTGCGGCCGCTGAGAAACACTTTGGCGTACAGGATGCGTTGGGAAGATTTACCAGTTGCCGCTTCCCTGAGGGTGACTTGGTAACAGACGGACAATGTAGATTTGACCTTGCTCTCAGGTCTCAAGTAAGTTTTTAGCTTGGTATCGCCAACCGTGCACTCGCTGATCTTCCAAGATCTGTTGGAAAGTTCGGGCAGGTAAGATTGTAGCATCTCTAATACGACTGCCGGGGTCGTGAAGCGTTGAAAAGCGTTGCCTTGGGTTATAAAATTCGCGATTGTCATGATGCTACACCGTGAGGCCTTCGCATCGCAGTCCGGCCTGTTGGCCAGTGAGATGGATGGTGGTCAATTGAGGCTGGTCTCCGGTTGTAATCTCATACAAGTACCTACTTCTGAAATCCAAGTCCAGCCACTCTTTCTCAGGCCGTTGCATGAGCAGGCCGAACAGCACCCTGTTCGTGTTTCTGTGTCCGACAATCAGGACCACGCCTCCTTCCTCGGCGGCAAGAATCTCTTTGAGAGCAGCCGTCACCCGCTCGGCCAGATCGACGAAGCTTTCTCCTCCTGGAACTCGATAATGCCGCTTGTCTTTCTTACGCTCTTCCCACAGTTTCATAGCCTCCTGGTCCCGCTCATCTCGATAGCGGCCTTCGAGCACTCCCAAATGTAGTTCATTCAATGCCTGTCTGGCCTGTATAGGCAGGCCATGGATCTCAGCGGTTGGGCAAGCCGTCTCGACCGTCCGCCTGAGGCTGCTGCTGTAGATTCCCGTTAACCGCGCCTCGCGAAGCAGATCCGCCAACACCTGGCTTTGGCGGATACCTTCTGGGGAGAGCGCCGGGTCGAGTTGGCCGGACATGCGCTTTTCCAGGTTCAATTGGCTTTCCCCGTGACGGACAAGGTAGACCGTGGTTGGGCGTGAAAGGGTATGGAAGTTCACGGCGCCATGGTCCTCTCATGCCTGTCAGCTCCCCCGCCGACCGCCGAGCCCAATGAACGGGTTTTGGAAATTCTATCGGCGAGGTCGATGAGACTGTTCACCATTGCGAGCCGCCCTTCTTTCAGACGGGTCACGCAACGGGACGAGCGCTCGGTCACCAAGGCCACGGCTGTGAACCAGGCTACGACAGACTCGTCAATGTGCCATGGGACGAGCTGATTGTATTGGTGGATGAATGTCTGCGCGCAACTTGCAACCTGAGAAGGTGCCGTCTCTTTTGCCAGAGCCCGCGTAAACAGCCCCGCCACAAAGCTGCCGATATCCTGACAGGGAGGACCTTCGCAAATGTTATCCAGGTCGATCAATGCCACCTTATCCTGTGTCAGAAAGAGGTTCTTCAAATGCAGGTCGCCGTGGAGTGTCGCGGTCGGGTGAAGGGGAATCGTCCCGGCCTGAGCGATCAACCGGCTCACGAGGGGGGCAAGGACCGACTGGCAAGATGGCCGGCACTGGATCAGCATCGCTGTGACGGACGTGAGCTTCGCGACCAGGTCCGGCAGCGTGACCGACCGGATGTGCGACAGGGGCATAGTATGTAATGCAGCAATGGCACGGGCTGCCTCCATGAGAGGCGGGGCAAATTCGCGGCTCTCGGTGCTGCAGTGCTCCAGTGTGGCGCCCTGAATACCCAGTTGCCACAGCGTCATGAGGCGCGCGTCATACCACAGGGGCTGTGCCACGACCAACCGTCCGCTTCGTCTGGCCTCACTGTCCCACAGTTGCCGCATCACACGATCGGTCTCGGTTCCTTCCCCGTTGTAATAGGTCTTACCGAAGATGGTCATTGTCCGGCGCTCGCCCATGGACCGGTGCAACAGATCTACCGATGTCCGTACCGTGCAGGTGTGCTCGCCGACATAGTGCACGACCCGGGGGATTGCGTTGACCGCTTGCCACCCTGCGCCTAGATGCAAGGCGAGCCAGTCCGGGAGGAATTCAGGTGTGCTGTGAACTGGGTCGATTGCGGCCGGCAACGTGTGCATCTTCCGGTCGTTGGGAAAACTCCAGAGGACCATCTCCAACTCTGGTAGATGGACGAGAGGCGTTCCGAATCGTGGTTGAACCAGGGCCTGTGCTCCAGCCTTCCCCCACTGTGATTGCGAGCGGCCCTGTGGGTAGGCACGGCCGCACAAGATCTGTTCTCCTCTGTCCCCTGTCGCCGTATCTTCAACCTCCAATCGGTAACTCACCATGCAGGAGGATTCCGGCTTGTAACGGACCTGGACGATCTCACAGAGCCGGATGAGGAAACGTTCCCGGTCCCCGGTCGATGCAAACATACGTTCCTGCAGCTGCCTTTTCATGGCTGCGGAATTCAAAATTGCCGCAAGCTGCGGGAGCAATGCATCCTTGGGGATGTCATCGATTGAGTCGGCCTCGGAAGGTCGAGCTGGGGGGGCTCCATTGATCACAGCATGATCCATCATGATTTAGGCCTGATACTGAAACAGAACGCGGCTGTCCTGGTCCCTTCGCGAGACGCGCAGATGACCTGCCGCGAGGGTCTCAGGCCCTCCGCCATCCGGGACGGCTTGGCCGGTGAACAGCAACTCGTCGTGAAACCGTCTCCCATCACGCATAATTGCGATCCGTGCCATTGCCGGTTCGGCAGATAGAAAGCCTTGCAGGCCTTCATGAGATTCCGGCATGTCGATAGAGATCGTCGGTGTATTGTCCTTATATGGATACACGACGGTCAAAAAACAGGCGCAGGAGTCTCGTTGATTCAATCGTACGATCGGAGCTCGGTGTTTTTCGCCGTAGGAGAGGGACACAAATCCTTCCTCGATCGAAGGCTGCAGGTTCGGAACGAAGGGTTGCGCGAGAATGAGTTGTGGCGAATGGATCGACAGTGTGTCATGCGACGTTCCGACCCAGATTCGACCCTGCGCTTGTGGGGACAAGTGGAAGAGGAGGTCGTACTCATGAGGCTCCTGCGCTTTCAGGAGATCGACGATCACCCAGTATTCTCCGTTGACGAAGACGATCTTTCGCTCGTGGATAACCGGGTATTCGTGGCTCCGGGCAATTCCGTGCAGATAATCGAGGCCTGGCTGACTGGCGAAGGCTGCGAGCTTTCGCTCCGGCTCGGGACCCGAGATCCGGAAGCGGCCCTTGCGCCACTGGTAGCTGGTTTGATTCCGCTTATCCACCAGGACCGTATTATGGTAGGCGGTGCCGCGAAACATGGCCCGCCAATTGACGGGGCCTGATTCGTCGTAGGTGTAACGACCGGGGTCGAGGATGAGCGGTTTGCCGTAAGCCGAGGCTTCGAAACTGAGAAGGTCCAAGTGCCCATGATTGCCTGCGCCGAGGGGGCCGCAATCGAAGATCAAATGGCGTTCGTCCTCATAGGATTCATCCCGGTCGCCCCAGCCGCTCCGGAGAATGTAGTAGCCTCCTGTATCGAAACCTTTTGAACGTTCGGCGGGCGGTTGTCCCTTCATGCCGCGCGACGCGACGTACAGGAGGTCTTTTCCCCCGTAGAGTTCATAGCCCTGCTGTAATAGGTCCAGGAAGCAGCGGCTATCCCCGTCGCTCAGGGAGGGGATCGTCCCGTCTGGTCTGTGGCTGTAGAGAGAGAACTCCAGGGCCTTCTTCACCAGTGCATCGAATTCTCCGGGCATTTCGATACGATTGAGGAGGGCCAGTCTCCTGACCCAGAGGTAATTCTTGAGGACCAGATGGTGATAGTCGGTAGACTGTTCACAGTGGATCCCGTCTGGCAGAAGATCGGATTGAATGTTTTTCACCAGCTCATCTCTAGACGAGGTTAGCCACTCGGCTGCGTCCACAAACTCCGGGAACACGACAGAGGCCAGGAAGATGGCGCAGAGTTCCAACGTCCGGTGATTCCTGGTCGGGGTCAGGTGGTCGCGCAGGTAGGAGATCTGGTTGTGCAGCGATTCCAGGAAGGCAAGATAGAAGTCCGGCGTCACGCAGCTCGGCTGTCTGGTGCTCACGAAATAGTGGTGGGCGAAGATCCAGTTTTGAATCCGGCGGCCGGCGACATCGCTCGGCAGAAAATCGTTCGGGACGGTTTCGAGCCATGATTTAGTGAGCTCAACCCATTTCTCGGCATAGTCAGATTCGTTCGTCTCGTGATAGGCCATTCCGAGCCCGACGGAGTAGTAGAACTTATGGAGCAGGATCAACCATTCCCGATCCTGGCTGGGGTTATCGAGCCACAGGGTTGGAGAGGGTAACCGGTGACATTCACCGTTGAACTCAAACCGGTTCTGCAACATGCCGTCGATTTTTGGTCGCGCGGTCTCTACAGCATCCGGGACCGGAAAATATTGAATCGCAGTCCTGGTTTGGAAGTGCCGCAGCAGGGCTTCCCCCGTCAATTCGCGATAGGGAGCGGCGAAGATGCGGCGGCGGTCGGTGTCCTGAGCCGGTGCCGGCTGATTAACGGCGAGAAGCATGGATTTCCTACTGGCGTGCGGAGGGTCCGAAAAGTTCCGCCTGAAAGAGATCGAATAACCGTTTGGTCGTCGTACTTGAGTCGAAGATTCGGCCTATCGTCTCGCGTCCAGCTTCGGCTAGGCTATCGCGGAGTTGCGGATCGCGCAACAATTCTTCGATAGCTTTGGCAAGGCCCAGAGGGTCGCGCTGGGCGACGAGGAGACCGTTGCGCCGGTGTTCGACCAATTCTGGAATTCCTGAGATCGCGGTCGAGACCACCGGGATACCAGACGCCATGGCCTCTGCCAGGACGTTGGGGATCCCGTCCCGATCCCCATTGTCCACAATGTGACAGGGCAGTACGAAGAGAGTGGCGGTTTGATAGACGGCACGCAGTTCCTCCTGCGACACGCCGGGCTCGATCGCCACGTGATTCTCAAGGCCGTACCGGCTGATCAGGTTCTGCACCACGTCGGTCTGTTCATCCGGTTCGCCGAGGATCCGGCAATGGAACGCCTGTCCATGCTCCTTGAGAATTCGACAGGCTTCCACCAAAAATGGGAACCCCTTCTTTTCCACAAAACGTCCCACGGAGAGAATCACGGGAATCGCGGGAGTCTGCCGCTGGACGGGAGTGAACCGGGCTGTGTCGACCCCATGGTAGATCGTATGGACCGGCGAACTCTGTGGGCAGGCCTCTTCCAGGTATTGATGGTTGGCTCCGGTGCAGGTTACGACGAACTTCGCCCGGCGCAGCTTGATCTGCAACAGATCGCCGGGATTGAGTTTCGGCAGATAAATATCCTTCGCATGGGCGGTGAAACTGAAGGGGAGCCCGGTCATCATGCTTGCAAACATCGCCATGGTGGTCGACCCATGACAGAAATGCGCATGGAGGTGGCGGATGTTTCCCGCTTCGACCACGGATTTTGCGATAAATCCGGCGCGGAGGAAATCTTTGAAAAACACTTTCTTGGGCCATGAGAAGAATTTGGACCGACAGCGGATGCTGAGTCTCAATGCCTCGGACGCAGTGCGTAAATAGCCTAGCGGAGACGTTCGCACCATCCGAACGTGACTGGAAAGATAGCGGGGCAGGTTCGCAGTCAGCCAGGGGAAAAACCCGCTGTCTGTTCGCTCGTTGTCTTCAGGCAGATGGGTCAGCGGCGACATGATGGTCTTTGCGAGAGGTCCTGTGCAGGCCACCTCGCCTTGAAAGGCGGAGAATAGGTGGAGCCGAAGACCCATCTGTTCCAAGAGAGAGATCTCGTTGGTGATAAAGGCTTCCGACCGGCGAGGGAATCCCTTCAGAATATATCCGATCCGGCGGTCAGCCGGTTCCGTTCCGTCATGCAACGACAGATCTGCGCTGTTATGGCCGGGGCAGCAGACTGGCTCCGATTCATGAGAGAGGGTCTCAGTTCTTGCAGTGGGTGCTTCTTTGAGCAGCAGTTCCTTGAGGCGATGGCTGGTCTGGAGCGAAGAAAACCGCTGCTCGATGGTCGCTCGTCCTGCTTGCCCGAGGCTTTGGCGGAGGCTCCGACTATCGATGATGCGGGCGAGGGCTGACGCCAAGGATTCTGGATCTTGCGGAGGGATCAGGATGCCGTTGCGATCATGCTGGATCAGTTCCGGAATACCGGACACCTCCGTGGTTACGACCGGCAGGCGACAGGCCATGGCTTCCATCAACACGTTGGGAATTCCGTCGCGATCTCCGTCCTGTGCGACCTGGCAGGGCAGGGTAAAGATGTCGGATTCTTGGTACAAAGCCACCACTTCTTCCAGAGTCTTTTTACCGACCAGCGTGACAATGTCCTCGAGGTTCAGTTCTCGGATCAAGGATTCCATGTCGGTTTGCAGTGGGCCGTACCCGACGATGCAGCAGCGAAACTGATGGCCACGGACAGCCAGGAGGTGGCAGGCTCGGATGAGGGTGAGAAACCCCTTCTTTTCTTTGAATCGCCCCACGCTCATGATGGTGGGGATGGTCGAGCGCATTACCCCGCGATTCGTCTTCATCGTATCGAATCGAGCCAGGTTGAGACCATGGTAGAGACAGGAAATCGGCGTGTTGTCGCCTGCCAGACGTTGGAGATACTGCCGATTGTCTTCGGTGCAGGTGACGACGAATTTCGCATGACGCATTTTCCTCTGAAGGGTGGAGGGTGTCGCAAGAAAAATATCCTTCGCATGGCAGGTCATGCTGTAAGGAATTCCGGCGAACCGATGAGCCAGCTCAGCGACGCTCGTGGGGGCATTGGCGAAGTGGGCGTGGAGGTGGCCGATGTTTGCGTCGAGGAGCGATGTGGTCAGGGAACCGGCCTGGAGAAACTTCGACAACGAGGGCCGCTCCGGGGCTCGGAGCCAGAATCGCGCCGTCGACAGGTACCGCCGGGGCGATGTGATGAGGAGACGCATGTGCGCCCACAGAGGATTATGGCGAAGGGCGAAGGGCGACGGAGACAGATAGGTGACGGACGCACGGGATTGACCGACCAGGCTGTGGGTGATGTCATCGGTGGGCCGTTGCAGAGAATAAATTTCAAGGTCCAGCCCCAGCGCCTCTAAATCGAGAATCTCTTGAAGGATGAAGGTCTCCGAGACCTTCGGGAAGATCTTGAGGAGATAGCCGATTTGTTTAATCGCTGGGCGAGTAGTCATGGTTAGACCGTAGCCTCTGCTTCCACGAGTGCTGGTGCAGCGCCGAGAATCGAGGCTCTGCGGAATGGCACTGCGCGTGGCTCGAGGACTTGGCTTTCGAGATACAGTTGCTTCAGAACCCTGGACACATTGACCGCACCGTTAAGCCCCACCCCGACATCCTGTAAGCGAATAGGACGAGGCTGGTGCAGTGAGCGGTTGACTGCATGAAATAGACTGTCGGGGTTCAACTCTGTCGGATGGATCATGTCGATGAGGCCTTTGGCCGCAAGACGTTCAGCCCGGATACATTGCTCCAGGCGCGGATGGATGCGTGGCACAATGATTCCGCGTTGGTTGGCGGTCATTATTTCGACGACGGTGTTGTATCCACCCATAGAAACCACGAGATCGGCTGCGGTCAGATAATCGTACAGGTGGGGGGTGAAGTCGGTGACAGTCAGCCCCAAGTCCGCACTCGCTGCCTGCTGCAGTCGCTGGCGTTTGCTCAGATCCATTAAAGGACCGGTGACCATCAAGGTATCGAAATCCGGGCGACTGGCCGCGAATTTTTTCTGCAACATTCGAACGTAGGTCTCCAGTATGGAATATCCATCGTCCCCGCCGCCCGGCGTGACCAACACCAAACGATCGGTCTGCACCGTCAATTCCCCTCGAATGCATTCTCTAGACCGTACCGGTTGATTTCTGCCTATATAGCCACAAGACACGAGCTTTTTTTCAATGGAGGGAGACAGCCCATATTCTTTGACCGGATCGTAGATAGAGCGCGCACCATAAAGGAAAATGGAGTGATACGTGTTTTCCAATAACGGCACAACGCCGGATTTGGCCCATTCTGCCTGGACATGGTCGGGATGATCTTCGATATCGCGCATGCCTAAGACGATTCTGGTTTTAGGCAGTTTGGTCTTGAGGAAGTGGAGGGCCGGTAATAGTTCCCCCAGTATTCCTGCCGGCGCCTTGTCAACCAGGAAGACGTCGGGTTTCAAATCGCGGATGCTTTCTAAAATGATCTTCTGCCGAAGTTTCAAGGTAATATCGATCGTGTGTGGGAGCAGCCGCGAACGATACTGTCCCCCGGCGTCTTTTGTAAGCGCCGGCAACTTGATGTACTCCATGCGTTCGGGCAGGGAGTAAGCATGAGCCTGCATCGAGCCGGTCAGCATGACCAACGATGCAAGGGGGATGCTCTCGGACAGGTGTTTCGCAATTTCAAGGCTGCGGCGAATATGGCCGAGGCCATAACTATCATGTGAGTAGAGCATGATTAACATCTGTTCAACTCCGTTCTTTTTCGGTCCGTGAGACCGCGTGGGCGAATGTGCTGTATGGATAAATCATGATTCGCTTTCTATGGTCGTTTGACGTTGGCCCCGGCGATTTGTAAACGCTCTCGATTCTTTCTTCGGGAACCAAGGTGATCGTGCCGGGAGTGCGCCGGGGCATCGGAAGGCAGAGAAAATTGGTGAAGACGTGTAATCGTCGCCAGGAGATCTTCGAACGGAAAGGGTTTTGAAAGGTACGCATCCGCGCCGGCTTCCTCGCTGGCCCTTCTGGTCTCTGCGGAACCCTCGGCCGTCGTGACCAGGATGGGGGTCTGCACCGATTGCTGTCGAAGAGTCCGGCAGATGTCGAGCCCGTCATCCGACCCTAAAAAGATGTCCAAGATAATAAAGTCATAGGTGCGGGATTCAGTCAGATCGAAGGTCTCGGCCCTTCCCGAAGCCGTATCCACCTCATATTCTTCAGCTTCAAGCCCGCGTTTCATAAAGCTGACAATCCGCTCATCGTCTTCCACAAGCAGGATATGCACCGTTGTTCACCATATGGATGATTAATGAGGTTGAGGGTGATTCCGCAACCTGGCCCGATAAGGGGTGAGTCTATAGAGAAAAGGTAAGAACCGAATGAAACGAAAATGAGAAATTCGTAAGAATGAGATGAAAGCGGGATGAAAACGATCTCGATGAAGCAGGGTTGGGGAGGCTAATTTGCGGAGATCTTGTATCCGATATCCCGCACGGTCTGAAGAAGCTTTTTCTTGTGGCTGCCATCGATTTTTTTGCGAAGGTAACCGATATAGACATCGACGACGTTGGTGAGGGTGTCGTAATGGTATCCCCAGACCTGTTCGAGAATGGACACGCGGCTTAATGCTTTATTGGGATGGGACATCAGGAATGCGAGAAGGTCAAACTCCTGCTTGGTCAACGCAATCGCCTGGGCTCCGCGGCATACTTCGCGGGTCTCTCGATTCAATGCCAGATCGGCCACCTGCAGCAAGGTGGTCGCCTCATCGTAAGAGGGTTTCCGTCGAAGTAACGCCTTGATTCGCGCGAGGAGTTCCTCGAACGCGAATGGCTTGGTGAGATAATCGTCCGCTCCCTTATCGAAGCCGCTCAGTTTATCTTGCAGTGTGTCTTTCGCGGTAAGCATCAGGATCGGAGTCTTGACCTGCTCACGGCGCAGATCCTGGCAGATCTCATGGCCGTTTTTCCCGGGAAGCAGCAGGTCGAGGACGATGATGTCATAGGGGTCTATGCCTTTCTGAACGCCTTCCTGGCCGTCGTGAGCGACGTCGACCAGGTAGCCGTCTGCTTCCAGGCCCCGTTTGATGAAGCTTGAAATCCGCTCGTCGTCTTCGATCACCAGAACGCGCATAATAATCTCGTCGGCTGATCCAGCCGACTGTAGGGCTTGCCTATCTTGACAGTGGGGGCAATCGGGACTGACGCCCTTCTTGTTGGCGCCTAGCCCTCTGTACAGGATTGGACGGTTGAGCGGGGAAAAGGTAAACGGAGGATCCAGATGCTGAAGAATGAAGGTTGCCAGGCTTCGCGTTTCTGAGTCACGCGATCTCTTTGTGGAGCCGATGTCCCGCTCTACGAGGCATGATTCAACAAAACATGAACTTCAATCCGACAAGATAGGCTTCATTGCCCTCTGGCTTATCGAATGGCAGTCTTCTGGTCCAGCGCACTTCGGCAAGGGTCGGTGTTTCTGTCTGCAAGATGGGCGTAGGAATGTGGACTTTTAAGACCTGTCCAACCGTCGGTGACTGGTCCATTAGGACCAGCATCCCTCCGCTGCTGATGTTCAACGAGAGCACCTTCCCTCGGTGAGATGATTGAGTTGGGACTCCCATAGACGCCGTCATCTCGTATAAGACCGGTCTTAACAAGGCGGCTCGTTCGCTGTGCCCATTTTGCCCACCCGCTATCTGCCATTCCCACTCCGTCTGTTCCACGTCGGCCTCCGCTGTAGAAGAAATATTCTGTTTAGGGATGAACGATGACCACACAGGCCATCTTAGCTTCCTCGGCTTCTGGAAGCCGGGAGGTTCGTGGTTCAAATGAGAGCGTGCGTCGGCAACCCCATTGGCTTGTGCGTTCTCAATTTTCGAACAAACCTGACACATTTTTTCCAGCGTGCTGAGAAGGTCCTCGAAAGAGAAGGGTTTCGTGAGAAACGCATTCGCCCCGGCCCGCACACTGGCTTCGCGCAGCTCCCTACTGTCCTTGGCTGTCATGACCAGGATCGGAGTAGTGACCGCGTGCTGCCGGAGGGTCCGGCAGATATCTAGACCGTTGTCATCTCCGAGAAAGATGTCAAAAATGATGGTATCGTAGCAATGCGACTCGGCCAAGCGGAGGGCAAGAACCTTCGCTGAGGCGACATCCAGTGTTATGCCTTCGGCCTCCAGGCCTCGCTGCATGAAGTTGACGATGCGCACATCGTCTTCAACCAGGAGAATTCGTTTGGGCCGATCATTCGAGAGAGGCTGTTCCGTCGTCCTTTGTGTCATGGCGTTAGGTACGACTCCCAAAATGGTTCCTGCCATTTTGGCCGAGTGAGGCAAAAACCATGATGGCGCCGATTGAGAGTGACAGGCAGACCCAGCTGAGAAGAAGTGATGTGAAGAAATGAAGTCCCATGGTGAGATCCTCCTTTTTATCACGCTCCCTGCTGATTCGTGAGGCCCCCAGGCGCTAGACCGATTGAGATCGCCCGAATCCCATGGGTGCACTCTACCAGCGCCACATGAAAAGCAGGTGAAGGAAGGATGAAAAAATGAGAAAAATGTCCAGATTAGAGAGAGAAGAAGAGAAGCCGAGACTGATCTATCCCTACTTTAGTCTGGGTCTTTGATCTTGTAGCCGAAATCCCTGACCGTATGAAGGAGCTTGCGTTCTCGCCCTGTGTCGATTTTTTTGCGAAGAAAACCGATATAGACATCGACGCTGTTGGTGAGAGTATCATGATGGTAGCCCCACACCCGTTCGAGTATGGAGGTGCGGCTGACGGCCTTGTTGGCGTGGGTCATCAGAAATTCAAGCAGGAGGAATTCTTTGCGGGTCAGCGTGAGCTGCTCCTTTCCGCGATACACCTCTTGCGAGTCTCGATCCAGTGTGAGATCGGCCACCTGCAGTTTCTCGCTGGTCTTGAGGAGGGGCTGGCGACGGGATAGGGCCTTGAGGCGTACCAGCAGTTCCTCGAACTCGAAGGGCTTGGTCAGGTAGTCGTCTGCTCCGCAGTCGAATCCGTGGAGCTTGTCTTCGAGGGCGTCCTTTGCGGTGAGCATCAGGATCGGGGTCTTGATCCCTTCGCGCCGCAGGTCCTGGCAGACTTCGTCGCCATTTTTGTCCGGCAGCAGGAGGTCCAAGATGATCACGTCGGCGGGATTCATGCCCTTGTCGAAGCCTTCGTGGCCGTTCTGGGCAAGGTCGATTACGTGGCCCTCTGCCTCAAGGCCGCGCTTGAGGAAGCTGGAAATTCGTTCGTCGTCTTCGATCAGGAGAATATTCATCGCTGGACCTCTTGTTGGTCGGGAGAGTAGGCCTGTTGTTCCTCGTTCACTTCGTTTATGCAGTGCCCTGCAGTACTGCTGAGAGGCAGCCGAACGGTCACTGTGGTCCCTTGGTCCACGATGCTGGTGAGAGAGATTGTCCCTCCGTGAGCCTCCGTAATCCACTTGGCAATAGGCAAGCCCAATCCTGAACCTGGGTGGGAGGACCGGTGCTGCCGCTTCACCCGATAGAATCGTTCAAAAACGTGAGGAAGATCTGCAGCAGGGATTCCCATCCCATTGTCCGCGACCGTCACCGCCACATGCTTGTCCGATGTCGCGACATGGATTTCAACGGTTCCGTCCTGTTTCAAATAGTTTATCGAGTTGTCGACCAGTATCATGAACAATTGGTGCAAGCGCTGGGGATCTCCTTCCACAACGAGGGGGTTGGCCGGAGCGGCCAGGTTCGCCACGGTCCCACGGCGTAGGGCGAGTATTTGGGCTTCCCGATGGACTTCCTGCAGGATCTCGCGCAGTCGGGTCGGCTGTCTGCCGATTTCCAGGGTATTCGACTCCGATCGTGCCAGGAACAGTAGATCGCTCACAAGTTTATTCAGCTGGTTGGTAAGGATGACGATCCGGCCCAGTGCGGTTTTGTATTCGGTTAGGGGCTTATCCTTACCCCGCAGGGTCACTTCGGCCTCGCCGCGGATGACGGTCAAGGGCGTTCGAAGCTCATGGCTGATGTCGGCAAAAAATTGCGACCGCAATCGGGCGAGCAGTTTCAGTTTCTGATGGGCCTCCTGGGTCGCCTGTTCCGCCTCTTTCAGGTCGGTAATATCCTTCGCCACACAAGCGATTCCCTGACTTGTTCCGTCCTCGTTCCGCATGACGGCGGCAGAGAAGAGCATCGGGAAGGTTCGGCCATTTTTTGCCAGATAGTTCGTGGCGAGCTGATCGAGTGCGCCCTGTGCCAGGATGTCGCCCTGCTGCGTTCCGCGCAATGGGTTTTCATTCGGCGGAAAAATGATCGATGCCTCTTGGTCCAACAATTCCACTTCCTCATAGCCGAGGAGATCCAAGGCTGCGCGGTTGGCGCTGCGTATCGTGCCATCCGGATTGAAGACGATGAGGGTATCGTTCATGGAACGAATAACATTGTCCACATAGTTCTTGGACACGGTGGTATGCAGTAACTGTTCGGTCATGCTGTTGAAGCATTTTGCCAGCTCGCCCAACTCGTCGTTGCTCGATACGGAGACGGTCGTCTGCAAATCCCCCTGCGCGACCTTCTTGATCGCCGCAGTGAGGGGCGCGATGACATGAAGGGATCGTTTGAGCAACAGGATGAACAGGATGCCTCCGAGCAGGATCGTCAGGGCGCTGACTGACAGGGTTTGGATGATCAGTGAGTTGAGTCGCTGTTCGAGCGCCCTCCGATCCAGGAAGACCCTGATCCATCCGTCTTGTGGAGTCGAGGCCAGGCTGCTCTTCTTTGTTTGGTTCGAGGAGTCGAACACGGCGTTTCCAAACTCCGAGACGTTGTGTCCCTTCTTGAGGACCGCATCTCTCTGCCACACGTCGCCTATCCCTGGGAAGCCCAGATCCTCGGTGGTGAGTTCGATTCCGGCGAATTCGATCCACAGGTCTTTCGAGGGCTGATAGGCAAGAATAGCGATGACATCATCGGCTTCACCAAGGGACTGGAGAAGAGAGGTCAAGCCTTCGACGTCCTGTTCCCGATAATAGGTTCGCGCTTCCGAGGCGATGGCCTTTGCGAGCGTTTGTCCCCGTATCTTGAATTCCTGGAACATGGCGTTGCGGCTGGAGGTATAGGCGAAATAGGTCAAGCCGAAGACAGAGCAGAAGAAGACGGCGAAGAAGAGGGCCATCAGCTTGTGTGGCAAGGAATTTTTTATCAACAGGGGGATCAGCATAGTGACGTCTTTATGGCTTCTCGATGACCAGGATCACCTTCACGAGGCCGTCGTCGATCTGTTTGAGCCGTGACAGGCTGACATATCCGATTGCGCCTTCGATGCTGCCGACGAAGCGGACGACCGCCTCGTCCGACCGCTCGATCACACTCTGCACGGGAATCGGTGTGCCCTGGCGATAAAATACTTGATCCGGTTTCGCATTCAGCACTTGCAGATAAAAGAGCTGTCTCGTCTCGGTTGAGAGGTCGCGGTTGACCAGTTTAATTCTTTCTCCTCCCTGCCAATGGAGGGTCTCGCCTCGATACATGGCGGCGACGCTTGCTGCGCTCATTTGGGTCGAGGGATTATTTTTGTTGACGATTATGGCAATGGAGTCTGGCTGGCCAAAGGCAGAGCAGACCCAAAGGATGGACGCGATTGCCAGCGCCGCTGGCCAGCGCATTCTTGTGCGGGATAGGAGTTTCATGGGATGCCCGCTAGAAAATCCACGCGACGGAGGTGAGAAATCCGTCGGAAGTCCCCGGCCCGAGTTGGCCCTGGTTGAATTGGTACTCCACCTTGACCACGTAGTCTTCTACCGGGCGATAGTTCAATCCGATAATATACTGTTCGCTGATCAGGCTACCCGTGGCGCTCGCGGTGGTATTGATCTTCGAATAGCCGTAGAGGCCGACGAGTGT
>JABFSG010000001.1 GCA_013140715.1 Nitrospiraceae bacterium | reverse complement strand
AGAATGGCCAGACCCCGCTCACTCACCTTCATGTCACGAGCCAGGGCAGGAATCGTCCATACCTTCGTACCGACGGAAGTAAAAAGGTCCAGCTCAAGAGCGGCAATCAGAACCCGCGGCAACCGGTACGCTGTAATCGCATCGCGCAAGTCATCGAAGGTGGCGATTCGCCTCTTCACCCAGCGACGCCGATCGTTCGCACGCACCAGCGCATCAAGTCTTGCACAGCTGCAGGATTGGTCACGTCCACGCTTCGTTCGAAGCGAGCCGCCACATACTCATCGGTAATCTCGGTTTGCTCGGAAAATCCGGATTTCAGCAGGATCGCCCGATACTTTGAGACCGCCGGTTGGATGTAATACTTGGCCTGCTTCGCGATTTCGTCGGTGCCGAGATCCTCCGGCGTGCCATCGGACAACAGCGCCATCACATCGTCGATCGCCATGCCATACTGACACAACAATTGCCCATCCGGTGTAAGTTCCAACAGCCATCCGTCGGAACCAAGTTCCATCGACAAGCCACCGCCTGTTTCGAATTCCTGCAGCTGCGGGAATGTGGGGGCCAGCGAGCCTTTGAGCGCGACCCACGCCGTCGAAGTTCCATCACTCATACATGCGCCTTTCGAGGAGGCAGCGCTCCACCCTGCCCCAGGAGGCCGGCACGCAGAGCCGCCAAACGTTGGATATTCTCTTCAAGTTTCGGCAACTGATACTTGCGATCCATCTGCACCACCAATTCGAGCAGATCCACCGCCTCACGCAACTTGCCGATCTCTTCATAACATTGGACCAGCACATAACGAGCCCCGCCCACCCTCAGCTCATCGCGAGATCGCTCGGCGATCGACTGACTGGTTTGGCAACAGGCAATCGCATCGTCATAGCGCTGTTGGAGCAAAAACGTTCGACCGATCATGCGCCAGGCATCGGCGACACCGCCGTCATTTCCCAATCGCCGCATCAAGACCAGCGACTGCTCATAATATCCAATCGCCTGTTCATACGCTTTCGTCTCGCGCGCGACCAATCCCAGATCCGAAAACAACACCGCCTTGCCCGCATCGTCCTGAGTCTTGCACATCAGGTCCAACGCTTCGAGATAGTAGGCCTTGGCACGATCCCATTCGCCCGCATCGGCCCTCAGATTCCCCAAATTGCCCAAGGTCGTCCCAATCCCCTTCTCGTCACCAAGAATCTTTTGGAGTTCCAAGACCTCTTGATAGTGAGTCTGGGCCGATTCCCGACGCCCACTGACCGCGCAAATATTCCCGAGATTTCCCAGGGTAGCAGCCAACGCCCGTTGGTCTCCGGTCAGCCGATCGCACTCCAATGCCTTCGCATAACAGGTATAGGCATCGGTATAGAGGCCGCGCGAAAAATGCTCGTTCCCCTGGCGATTGAGTTCTTCTGAAAGTCCGTTACGTAGCATCATGATGCGGGCTGGAGTAACCGTTCGACTGCCGGCTTGGCATCGGTGAGTATCGAAGCGCCGTCACCGACCAAAAGACTATCGAAATTGTACTTGAGAAGATGACGCAGCCCCTCCTTGGCCTTCCCCCCATCGGCATACTTTTCAGCTGGGAGCAGGCTGACGGAACCGGCAGGCTTCCCGATCAACGCATCGCCGACGATCAAGACGCCTTTTCCCTGCTGAATGAACAGGGCCGACTCGCCGGGAGATTTCTGATCTTTCAGCTGGATCGCC
Organism: Nitrospiraceae bacterium; assembly: GCA_013140715.1. Lineage (GTDB taxonomy): Bacteria > Nitrospirota > Nitrospiria > Nitrospirales > Nitrospiraceae > Palsa-1315. The sequence continues at coordinate 6,344 of JABFSG010000001.1, read as the reverse complement.
CAAATCCCGCCGGTGAGCAGCTCTCCATCCTTGAACGTTTTGGTCGGCTTCAGGTCCATCTGCGAGGCGTCGGCCTCCGGCACGTGCAGTTGGCATTGAAACTCTTCCTGATATTTCACCGCTTCTCGAGCATGATCGCGATTCGTCACGATGATGTAATCGACGGGACCGTTACGAAGGATCACAGCGCTCGCCTCGCCGGTCATCGGCGGAGGATCGATAAGAATCTTGTGTTCCCCGACCGTGAGGAAGAGCCCGTTAAAGTCGAGCTGCTTCTCCTCAGAGAACCAAGACCATTGCCAAATGCCGGAAAGTAGTTGTTTCATTGTGAACCCAGGTTGAGGCTAAGGTTAAGGTTGAGAATTCGCTCAGCCTCAGTCTTGACCTCAACCTTCCTAAAGAGCGGCTACCGCATCTTTGACGGTTTTTGTCACCTTCGCCAGGATGCCGGCCTCGTTGGGCAAATCGATAATGTCGTCTTCCGAGACCGTTATAAACTTTCTATTTGGCCCCTTCGTCAGGGAAATCAGAAACATACTATTAGAAGGGGTAACCGGGATCACAACCTGCACAGCAGCATCAGCCCCCTTCACCACCTCCAAAAACTTCTGCTTCCCCTCTTCCATCTCATCCATTGTCCTCTTCCCTCTCACATGCTGAAGTTGGTGTTCTCTCTGCACCACGGGCTGGGAAATCCTTGCCTGTGCGAGGCACACTCGCACCACCGGCCTAAATGATGCCTCCAAACTCGGTCTATCTTCAGGGGATAGGGGCTGATTGATCTTCCACTGCGCGCGTCCAACGAGGGCCTTCGGAGGCCGCGCGTTGCGCGAGCACAGAAGACCATCAGCCTCCACCCCCTCAGCTTTCTACATCCTATTGCCACCACCAACCAACAGTTTTTCGACTTCCGCCGCAATTACCTCTTCACCGGCCAAATCCATATTACCGACCCGCTGCCATCGAATCACACCCTGCTGATCGATCACATACACGTTGGGAATAAACTTTCCTCCGCCGTACAATTTGTCCGTCACCTTGTTCGGATCGAGCAGATAGGGATAGGCGACTTTTACGGGAAAGGAGGACAAGAACTCACCGACATGCTTCTTGGAGTCGCCGGAGGAATTGACGCCAAGCACGGCCACATCTTTTCCCTTCATCGACTCGGAAACTTTTTGGAGCGTCGATCCCTGTATCAGACAGGGTTCGCAGATATGAAAAAGTCCGAGCACCACAACTTTGCCCCTATAGGTCTCCAATCCCACAGTGTCGCCGGTGATGGTCGTCAAGGTAAACGAGGGCGCCTTCTCGCCGATCTTAAACAATCCTGCAGCAAGAACCAATTGAGTCGCAAGAACAGGAGCTAGCAGCGCCCCAAGGATGAGGATCAACCGTTTCATCACAGCCTCCTTCACTCAATGTTCAATGCCGAATGTTAAATGTTACGCGAAGAGATCATTCAACATTCACAATTCAACATTCATCATTTCGCGAGAGGCATCCTAACACGCTGATTTTTCATGGAGCAACTGAGGGAACGAAGTCACTATCGAGGAGAAGATGAGTCGTGCGGATTGAGCATGTCTTCAAGCTGCTGCTTGGACCGGCCATCGAAACGAACAAACTCCAAGCCGAATCTGTCGTTGTGTTTCCAGCGAACGACCGCTATCGTGATCACAATCGGAGGGCGGGCGCCTGAGGCATGTATGCTCAGGGCAAGACGACTGCCGATGGCAAGGTCAGCCTGGCTTTGTATTTCCGCACCGGAAATTGTCAAGTTCTTGAGGGTCCCGCTCCCCGACAGCTGATCGCTGGTGAACGTGGCGGGATAATCCACCTCGATTCTCGGCCTTGCCCTGGAGTGCATCCCTGATGGCTCTTCCATTTTTTAGTGTAGAAATCCTATCGTCTTGGCCCGGTGTTTAGTGCGATGGTTCAAAAAGACCCAACTGCATTTCCTCGGCACGGGTCAAGGGAATGGGGTAGCGCTCGGTAAAGCAGGCGTTGCAATACTGGCCCGGCATACCGGGAGAGGCATTCAGCATGCCGTCGAGACTCAGATAGGCAAGGCTATCGGCCGTGATGTACTTTCGGATCTCTTCGGTCGTATGGCTGGAGGCAATCAATTCCTTCCTGGTAGGCGTATCGATACCGTAAAAGCAGGGAGAGATGATCGGCGGGGAACTGATACGCATATGCACTTCCTTGGCCCCGGCATTACGAAGCATCTTCACAATTTTACGACTCGTCGTGCCCCGCACCAGCGAGTCATCGACCACCACAACCCGCTTCCCTTTCAGCACCTCCGGCACAGCATTGAGCTTGACCTTCACGCCAAAGTGGCGGATCGACTGCTCCGGTTCAATGAAGGTGCGCCCGACATAATGATTCCGAATCAGCCCGAGTTCGAATTGAATCCCTGCCCCCTCGGCATAGCCCAGCGAGGCGGGCACTCCCGAGTCTGGAACCGGGATGACGATATCGGCAGGCACAGACGATTCCTTCGCCAATTGTCTGCCCAAAGCCTTGCGCGTGGCATAGACCGTGTTCGCGCCGAAAATTTTGCTGTCCGGCCTGGCAAAGTACACATATTCAAAAACACAGAAGGCCGGGCTTACCGGCGCGAAGGGCTTGTGACTCGTCACCCCCCTGTCGTTCAGCACGATCAACTCGCCCGGCTCGACTTCGCGAACAATTTCGGCTCCGAGTAAATCGAATGCGCAGGTTTCCGATGCCACGAGGTATGTATCGCCTAGACGACCGAGACAGAGCGGTCGGAACCCATGGGGGTCGCGAACAGCTATGATCCCCTCGTCGGTTTGCAAGACGATCGAGAAGGCCCCGCGAACCTGGCTCAACGCATCGATAATGCGGGCCAGCAACGTCGTGGCTCTGGAATGAGCGATTAGATGGATAATGACTTCACTGTCTGAGCTGGATTGAAAGATCGCGCCGTACGCTTCAAGCTCGTGTCGCAACACTTGGGCATTGATGAGGTTGCCGTTATGGGCAAGCGCAAGATTCCCGAATGCAAAGTTGACCGAGAACGGCTGAACGTTTTTGAGATCGTTCCCCCCTGCCGTGGAGTAGCGATTGTGGCCGATCGCCATCGAACCGGCCAGTTGCCCGAGCGACTGGGTATTATAGATATCTGCGACCAGCCCCTTCCCCTTATGGACATAAAACTGTTCGCCATCGCCCGAAACGATGCCGGAGGCTTCCTGCCCTCGATGCTGCAGAGCATATAGCCCAAGATAGGTGAGATTTGCCGCTTCCTTGTGGCCGTAGATACCGAATACGGCGCATTCATCGTGGAACTTATCCGGGGTGATCATGGGTAAGGGGTGAGGCGTGAGGTGCGAGGCGATTGGAAGAAATTCGTGGTTCTGGTTCATAAACCCCTTACCCTTCACCCCTAACACCTTACCCCCTATCACCAACCACTTACGCTTCATTCAATGTTCGTTCAATCGAAAAGGCCCACCGATCGTGCAGTGCACTGACCGGGATGTCGATGCGGCAACCTTCGCTCCATTGTCCCTTCTCCACATCGATGACGAAACGGTCGCCGCCCACTGTCCCGATCTTCATCGCAGGAATACCGCAATCCCAAGCGCGATTCAATAGCCGATCGGCCATCTCTGGTTTCACCGACAGGACCACCCGAGATTGGCTCTCACCGAATAGGAGCGCATCACGCCGCGATAGATCAAGCGGCAATCTTACCATAGCCCCTCGCCTGCTGTCCGGGGCAGAAACACAACACTCGGCCAATGCGACAGACAGCCCCCCGTCCGAACAGTCATGGGCAGACTGCACCGCTCCCTCACGGATTACACTCAGAACGAAATCATGAAGCGCCTTCTCCGTTTCGAGGCTCAAGAACGGTGGCGATCCCTGCTCCCGATGATGGAGCACTTTCAGATATTCGCTGCCCCCCAGATCCTCCCGAGTCTTGCCCAGGAGGATAATCGCATCGCCGTCCTGCTTGAACCACTGAGTCATGGCCTTATCGGCTGAGTCGATCAGACCCACCATCCCCAGCATCGGCGTCGGATAGATCGAGAGACTATTGGTCTCATTATAGAAACTCACATTGCCGCTGACGATAGGAACCGAGAAATGTTCGCAGACGTCCTTCATCCCCTCGATCGCCAGCACAAACTGCCACATAATCTCCGGCCGCTCCGGGTTACCGAAGTTCAAACAATCCGTAAGCCCGATCGGTTCCGCACCGGAGCAGACCAGATTCCTCGCGGCTTCAGCCACCGCAATGCGAGCCCCTTCATAGGGGTGCAACAGGCAATAGCGGCTATTACAGTCCACCGTCATCGCGAGAGCTTTATTGGTCCCCTTGATCCGCACCACCGCCGCATCGGAGCCTGGTCGAACCATCGTATTGGTCCGCACCATGTGGTCGTACTGTTCATAGACCCAGCGTTTGCTCGCAATCGTCGGCGACTCCAGCAGAGAGAGCAGAGCCGCATTCGCATCCTTCACATCGGGAAGCGCATCGTAATTCAGGTTGGTCAACATATCCTGGTAACCAGGCGGCGCATAGGGGCGCTCGTAACGCGGCCCGTCATCGGCCAGTGATTTCGCCGGAATCTCTGCCACCACCTCGCCCTGATCCCTCACACGCAAGATCCCGTCACCCGTCACTCGTCCCACTACCGCCACATCCAGATCCCACTTCTTGCAAATTCTGATGCATTCGTCTTCCTTACCCGCCTGCGCCACCATCAACATACGCTCTTGGGATTCCGACAGCATCAATTCATAGGGCGTCATGCCTGGCTCACGCCGCGGCACGTCGGTCAGGTCCAGATCGATCCCGTTGCCGGCTCGTGATGCCATTTCGCAGGACGAACTGGTCAACCCCGCCGCCCCCATGTCCTGAATGCCGACGAGAAGATCGCCCGCCATCAGTTCGAGACAGGCTTCCAGCAAGAGCTTTTCCGTAAATGGATCGCCCACCTGCACCGTAGGCCGCTTCTGCTCCGATTGATCGTCGAAAGAATCGGATGCCATCGTCGCCCCATGAATCCCGTCGCGGCCCGTCTTCGAGCCGAAGTAGATCACTGGATTGCCGACTCCCGCCGCTGTACCGAGAAAAATCTTGTCCTTGTGCGCAATGCCAAGGCAAAACACGTTCACGAGCGGATTCTGCGAATAGATATCGTTGAAAACGATTTCGCCTCCGACCGTCGGCACCCCCATGCAGTTGCCGTAGCCCGCAATGCCGGCTACAACCCCCTTCATTAAGTGGCGATTCTTTGCCGTCTCTAGTCCACCAAACCGCAACGCATTGAGCAAGGCAATCGGACGCGCCCCCATCGTAAAGATATCTCGCAGAATCCCGCCCACTCCCGTCGCCGCACCCTGATAGGGTTCGATAAACGAGGGATGGTTGTGCGACTCCATCTTGAAGACCGCACAGAGCCCATCGCCGATATCCACCACGCCGGCATTTTCCCCCGGCCCCTGAATTACCCTATGTCCGGTCGTCGGCAATTTTTTAAGGTGCACGCGCGAACTCTTGTACGAACAATGTTCCGACCACATCACCGAGAACATCCCCAACTCCGTGATATTCGGTTCCCGCCCGAGTATCTCGACGATCTTCTTATACTCATCGTCCGTCAGATTATGCTGCGCGATGAGGTCTTTGGTAATCACTTGAGCTTGCATGAATCATTCACTCCAACGCTAGACAGGCACGGCACTAGCACGCAAAAGACCGGACAGTTCTAATACTCGCTTCGACCAGACACTTGATTCATCAGCAAGACCCCGCCGCTGTTCAGGGTCTGCCCAGATACGGCTCCAGTTACATTGCCATCGAGCTAGATGAATTTGCAAAGCAACAAGTTCCGCTGCCGTCTGCGTCTCAGCATCAGCCGCCGTCCACTCGATAAAGTACTTCCTCTCATCGATCAAGCTTTCCACAGCATCACGGCTGGCATCATGTGCAGCAAACGACTTGATACGACTTAAATTCGCCGCCAATCCACCTAGGCGAACGGGCAAAGTATCTCGAAGATACCGTTCGCGGATTGCAGTCATGTCTCTCACACATCACACTGACAACGTTTTTTCCGCAGAATCACGATCTGCTTTCTCGCCCTGTCCACATAGATCTTATGTTTTGCATCACCCGTCGCCTATCGTTTTGGCAACGGACTCAGATGCCGGTAGCCCCGATCGCTCATCTCAGCAACAAGCGCCCATGCCGGCCAAAGAGCGCTTTCAACTTTCCCTTCCAGCGCAGCGTCTCCGGATGCCGCGAGTATCCCTTCTTCCCGTTCACCAGAACCGACCAGATCGCATGCAACTCCCGA
>JABFSG010000036.1 GCA_013140715.1 Nitrospiraceae bacterium | reverse complement strand
GAATACGCATACGATGAATCTTTTACGCTTATCTCAACGCGAATGCCATGGAAATTACGGAATTTGACAGGAAACACCGGCAGGGGCTACGGATTCACGGGGAGAGCACGCAACACATGGGGGGGGAAGATAGGGCGATGAGAGATTCCTCCGAGAATATTTTCGGCTCTACTAATTAAGAATTTTGCAGGGAACGGTTTCGCCTGCTAAAAGCGGCCTGTTCTCGAACCTGCTGTTTACAGACGCCAGTACTTAAGGGCCTTAGGAAGGTTACTCTGATCGAGCAGGCTCTTCACATCGATCACCACCCCGTCCTGCTGATTTCGGAGAGGCTTGAGCAATTCCTGTAGCCCCATCTCCGTATACATACGGTGAGCGACCGCAATGACCAGCCCATCGACCTTATCCAGCTCGCTCCACTTCTGCAGGTGAATCCCATATTCAGCAACCGCTTCTTCCGGTTCTGCAATCGGATCATGCACCAGCACTTGAACTCCATATTCACGCAACTCTTGAATGATTTCAGGCACCTTACTGTTGCGCAAATCCGGCACATTCTCCTTAAAGGTGAGGCCTAAGACCGCCACCTTCAGCTCCTTGACGGGGCTGGAGAGCTGACTGAGCTGCTTCATCGTTTGTTCTGCGACAAACTTTCCCATGCCGTTGTTGATCCGTCGGCCAGCCAGAATCACTTGGGGATGGTAGCCTACCGATTCCGCCTTTGCAGTGAGATAGTAGGGATCCACCCCAATGCAATGTCCGCCGACTAATCCCGGGTAAAACTTCAAAAAGTTCCACTTGGTACCGGCCGCGTCGAGAACCGACTTGGTATCGATTCCGAGACGATGGAAGATGAGAGCCAGCTCGTTCATCAACGCAATGTTCAGATCGCGCTGCGTGTTCTCAATCACCTTGGCTGCTTCCGCAACCTTTATGCTGGACGCCCGATGGACCCCAGCCTTGATGATGAGGCCGTATGTCTGTGCAACGATTTCAAGCGACTCCGCATCCTGAGCCGAAACGACTTTGACGATCTTTTCGAGGGTATGTTCCTTGTCTCCTGGATTGATACGCTCCGGTGAATATCCAACCTTGAAATCCACTCCTGCCTTAAGGCCGGAAAACTTCTCCAGAATAGGGAGACAAACTTCCTCTGTGACTCCCGGATACACCGTCGATTCATAAACCACGATCGTTCCAGGCGACAAATTTTTACCGATCAGTTCCGAGGACATCCGCAGAGCCTTGAGATCCGGCTGAAGCGATTCATTGATCGGAGTTGGAACAGCGACGATGATGAAGTCCGCTGCCTTGAGATCGGTAGGCTCAGACGTGTACTCCACCTGGCAAGCTTTGAGATCGGCCGCCGACACTTCCCCCGTTCGATCGTGCCCCCCGAGCAGTTCGTCGATCTTTGCTCTATTGATATCGAAACCGATGACCTTCCCCCGCTTACCGAAGGCCACGGCAATGGGAAGACCCACGTAACCGAGTCCAACGATTGCGACCTTTCGTTCTCGCTCATTCTTTTGAGTGTCTTTTTTTTGAGTCTTTTGAGCCATGAGTCTCCTCCTTAAGCTTCGGTCAGAATGGCAGAGCCTCCGGCTTCCGTCAATAAATTAAGTAAATTATACGTATGAAGTTTTCTGCTGGCAGGAGACATGTTCCATCGAACTTTTTATTTTGTTTCTGAAACCCATTACAAACGACTGCTTCCTCAGACAGTCGCTCTAACGGTCCACCGCGCGAGTCCCCTTGCAAACAGATCGGCGCTGACGAGACATCAGAAAAATGGTCTGTTTCGCGGGAAAAGGCGCCAGAACTTCCCTGCTCCCACCGACTTTTTCTATTCTGTGTGGGGCCGACGGGGCTGGTTTTCTTGACCTCTTGCTGAATATCCCACTCAATTAGTGGTTGAAGGTGCAGGACCATGTATCGACAAAACGAATATCCCCAATTTCCACTTGAAACGAAATGGTATCCCCTGCGGCATAGTCATGATGGGCGCAACGTAACAGCCGATTCCCCCAACTAGTATGAGTATGCTGCGGAGCAGTATCGAAGTGGCACTCCTCATCGAAGACTGCCCGAAAAAACAAATAGAGTCCTTCCATTCTGCCCGCATGAATAACACGCCGGGAGACAGAGAACCGGGTCGCTATCGAATCCGGCCCTTTTATGCTGTTCAAGTCCACCGAAAGAACGGGCGCGGGCTCCGACAGAAAATGATCGAAGGCAGCCTGATCGACATAACGACTCGCATAGCTCGCCCTTTTATACTTTTCAATGCCGGGATGGTTTTTAATAAACCCGTAATCTATTCCCTGTATTGATGTCTCCCAAATGAAGGGAACGCGGTACGCTCTAGTCAAGGCCACCGGTTCCAGGAACAACTCAAAACGCCCTGGGAAAATGGTCCCAGTGTCCTTCATCGCACGCTGCTTCAAATCCAGCAGATTGAAGATCATGTTCTCATCAAACAGATCGTCTCCGATCTGCTCGTGAAGAATGTAGTCCACTTTCTCCGGGCAGGCGAAGTCCCGGCTGTTCACTTTCAGAAACTGGATATTGCTCACGCCGTTATTCTTGGCGATCTGCTCCGCAATATTGATAAAGTCTGAGTGGTCGATGGCATAGACCGTTGCACCCTGGCGAGCGGCAAGGATTGCCAATATTCCAGTTCCTGTTCCAAGATCGATGACGACATCGCCCGCCTTAATATGCCTGCGGATCGCCGCCGCATAGGTATCGACGCGAACAGAATCCGCCAACATTTTTTCATGTTCAAACAAGTCACTAAACTCTCCGACATTGTCATAGTCATAAAACAGGCTGGAGAGAGTTTGGCTCGACATGGCCTTTGCCTTGACAGCCCTTGCCGAGCGCAATGACCAGCGCAGGAGGCTCTGAGTCAGCATAATACTTCCTCCGAATTATTCACCTGATCCCTGGCGACTGAATTGGGCGACCGATTCCGCCCGTTGCTGGCATGCTGCCGGCTATGGAGCGCTCAATGCGCCGGTTCGGGTTACTATCGTAAACCCTTCGATTCCCCTCGCTTGATATCGACGAGTCAAGTCATTGATCGCCGCGATCGAAATCTCCATGTCGTTCGAAACCCCGATTATCCCCTTCAACCCCTTGTCGGAATGAACGATGGTTGGGTTGTTCTCGAAAAAACGGGCTGTTTTTTCCGAAGGGGTGGCATGAAAGAAATAGACCCAGGTTTGAGACTTCGTATCGGGCATCACGGTGGCGCCCCATTCTCTCTTATTGATATACACACCATCATTCAGAAAAGGAGCACTCATCATGGTATCGACGGCACGAAGGTTGTGCTCGTTCGCGTACTTTAACTGAAAATAATACAATGCTTGCTGCCCGCCGCCTTCGATGTGCGTTTCATCCCCATCCAAAACGCCGGTTCGGCGAAATATCAGCGTCCCATCCTCGACTAGAGAAAGGGCTCCTGCAACCGCCTCGCTACCTTTGGTCACAAACAACAACCGCCCCTTCAGGAAGAACTCTTTCATCTCGTCATATGAGTCGATAGCGGATAACTCTCCGAACCGCTTCTTGATATGGGGAACGAACATGCGATGGTAAAAATAGTCGAACTCCTCCACATCAGTGGAAATTCGATACCCGAGACCATATCGTTCGGTTACTCTATTGCTTACTTTGCGCTTTGTACTGGAGAACCTGCTTCTGACATCTTCCCATGAGCCTGACGTATCAATAACCTGTTGGACTTCTTCCGTACACTTGTAATCGTACAAACCATGAAAGGTTGACTCATAGGCCTTTGGAAGGACGGCAATACAGAGATCGAAAGTGTCCGTCTTGCTGCAAAGCAGTTTTTTCAATGAGGGGATCCAGATGCGCCTTCGTTGAAGAACAACGGGCGGCTCATCATACATGCGCGCCTTCAAGTACTCGGTGAAAGGAGAATTTCCGACAACCAGACATTTGAAGGAAGAGCTCCCCCCCTTCAAACGACCCTCCACTAACGTTGTGCGTGAAACAAACTTGGATACAGAGGGATACAGTTTTTGTTTAATAAAGCTGATCACCGAGACTCCTATTTCCAATCCATACGAGCCACACAGCCGATAGAACGTATTCAGCAAACCGCTTTATCCGTTTGCAGTCTCCCAAGACCTCTCCATATCACTTGCGCAAGACAGCAAGCCATCGCCTCACAAGAGATCGCAACCAGACGTTTCGATCACTTCACGACACGTTTTCCGAGTCTCTTTGCCGATTCGGGAACTAATTGATAGAGATGCAGTTTTTTGAGAGTACCGATAACGAGATTCTTCGCGCGTATCTTTTCGGGAGGGTTTATCGGCAGGCGTAATACCTCGAACCAAAACAGTTCGATCAGCTCTCTGAGAAACTTGTGCTCCGGCGGTCGTCTGTAATCCTCATCGACCGAGAGCATCGTCGTAAGCAGACTTCTACAACTGAACGGAGCAAAAGACTCGTGGGCAATGTCAAATTGCGCGCGAATTAGCGCCTGCTTTCTTCCCGCTATTTGTTCCCAACAGAACAGATCCAGCAGATGAACGTTTCGCGAGTCAGTGGCTGACAACCACCTATCGAAAGCTTGCATGAGAAATGGATGGGTTCCAATTCCGCACAGCTCCGCTAGATCTCTGGCGGAGACATTGCTGCTTCTGTGTTCCGCAAGCCGATAGTAACACTTGACGATTTCAGCGACATCACCAGTGATGCAGACCAGACCTTGGGGATAGCGATCGTACATGGCTTGCGCGTCGGCGCAATAGGACTTGTTTACTGCGTCGATGTTCGCTTGATAGATAGCCTTGAAATCCGGCTCGACATGTTCGGGATATTTTAAGAGGGAATGCTTCAACCCCAGCTTCTTGAGCAATTCAGCAGGAATGGTGACGTCTCTTGTCTGTTCGGTATCAGGATACGCCAAGGTAAAACAGTACAGATCGCGGGCTATGTCCCTACTGAGTGCCAGCATCACCCGGCTATCCCATCCGGCAGTCAATGACAAGGCTAAGCCGAATCTCTGTCTGGCGCTCACCATCAATCCGCTCAATAGCCGTGAACACTCCGCCACCGCCTCTTGACGGGACATGCCTTTCAAGTCCGCATCGGGCCAGAATCGATGCGATCGCCCGGTTCGCATATTCAAGTAGTGGTTCGGCAGCAACGCTTTTATGTCCCGATACATCGAAGCATCGCCGGGCAGCCAATACACCTCACTGTCCGCGAGTTCCCGTGAATCGACATACTCCAACGCTTCCTCGTCCATAGACAGATTCAGGGTCTTTGCGATCAAACCTGGCTGAGATCCACAGAATGTTTTCTTTAAAGATGCGGACTGCGCGTAATACACACTTCGCAATCCTGCCGCGTCAGTAAAGAGTATGGTTTCTTGGCCGTCGTCTACGATAAGTATCCATCGACCACCGAAGTCGCTGGTGAACTTCCAAAAGTCATCGCATCTATCGAGTTTACGTACCAGACCGCCTAATACATCTGAGTTGCCGGCCTGAGGATTATTCGGATCTAAAATATACCCTAGCAAGGTGACTGACTTGTTCTCGTTCGTAGCCTGGCAGATCTCCAGCTCGGGATGGACGGTCAGACAAAATACTGCCCCAACGTTCTTTCTGGTCCACGCAGGGAATTCCTTGATAAATTCTGGACCTAAGAAAAACTGCCGACGGAACTGCAGCATTTCCAGCGCTTGAGGACTGTAATCGCCCTGCGTACCCATAGGATTTCCTACCCCTTCTCACCACTCATTCCCGATAACGGCAGACCAAATAGACGGATCACTATCGTTACAGGAACGATTCCAGACTGTGCACAGATTCCGTGCATGCACGAAGACTCGCCGCTGGCTGCATTAATCTCGCTCGCTTGTATGTGACCCACTCATCACCTGTATGACAAATGAGTCCAATGGCATCCAACATAAACTTAAACTCTATATTTACATTCTCAAGCTCGTGACGCACCTTGGGAAAATCTTCCTTTTGCAAATAGGCCAACGTGGCATGAAAGTGATACTGATCGCCTTCCAGTGGATAGGGTTTGATGCCATACCGATCCGACAGCTCGCGAAGAATTCGCTGTCGCAGGTTTTCGAGCTCTGCGGTATGCACCACATCCATGAAGACGATCCCCATTTCATCGAAGAATCCAATGTTCTTGATGCAGATCTCAAAGGGTTCAATGTCGGCTACAAGCTGGTCAAAGTATTTCTCAAAGGGCTGGATATCCGGCACGCGAAACCCCAACTTGAGCGTAATGTGCGGAGTCGCCTTAAGCCCTTCATGGGGCCCATATAGTTTCAAGATTTCTATTTCCAGCTTGCTCATGTAGTTATGAGCTTCGTCACTCGGAAGAATTACATATGCCAATTCGAGAGTCCGTACCGGCCCTGGCCTACACACATAGCGATACGCTCGACTGACTAACGATTGCACCGCGTCAGGAAATCTCATATCTCTCCGGCACTGCATATTCTATGGGCTGGGAGGTTCGACTATTCGGGCTCAACATACTCACTGCCTGCCGGTCCCACCACCCCTAACCAAGCAGCCGACGCTTTACCTGTCTTCCCAAATCGATAGCGCCGAGCATGGCGCGGCCTGCAGGGGTTGTGACAAGAATAGCGTTACTCAGCTGGCGGCGCTCGCCCCACAGCTCATCGATGTAGGAGCCCTGGCTAGCCCCGCTATCGAAAAAATCGAGATCCTTGGACATTGATGGAGCTTGGCGCATCAACTCGACCTCATTCAGGATTCCCGGCGACATTTTGGCGAAATCGCGATGCCAACCGATCTTGAACGCAAAACAGGCACGGCCCGAAACGAAGTTGCAGGTAGAGGACACAACCCTCTCACCGACTCGTAGCTCGGTGAAAATGGCCCGGCCAGCTCCGGCAAACCCACGCACCATTTCTCTAAAAAATTGCTCATCACGGCCATCCGAAATAAGCGCGTCTCCTTGCTCACCCTTCCAGCCTGCCTGCTCAAGCTCGAGAAAGCGATCCACGCATGCCTCATCAAACGTAGTGCCCTGTAAGAAAGTCCAGGCCACAGGGCCGATTTCTCCCAATCGCCTCATGCACCGCCGAAGGTCCTTACGACGGTGCGTACTCAAATGCGACTCAACGTAAGACTCACCCGCCTGTTGCGGATATAGTACTGCGCGCGGCATGCGCTCATACTCCTGCCAGGTGGCGCCATGTTGCGGTGCGATACTACGCACAAGTTGCTCACTTTTCCCGTCCGCAGGCCAGCACCCAAAATCGATACCATGCCACTGAAATGCCTTGCCCCGGCAATAGGCAATCCAGGCCTCAATCGCCTCCCTTGCCGCAGTGGAATCGAGAAGCAGTCCGGACAGGTAGGAATGTCGCGAACGGAACGCGCGCAGATGTGCGAAGGGAAAACGACGCGTTGCTTGCGCCATTTCAAAAATACCCACACCCATCAGCTCATGGCCCGCTGTCCCCTCCTCCTCAATCCACATGATAATCGGCTCAGTATGACCGGAGAGATAGCGCTGGGCCGGCAGCACAAAGTGGGGCGAAAGATAGGCATTCGGATCGATCGCGCGCGATTCGAGATCGGCCCACGCCGACAGCCGGCTTGGAGTAAGATCCCTCCACTGCAGCAGACGAACAGTCAATTTCACGGTGCATTCCCTATTCTGGCCGTCCAATGCAGCAGCTGGACTTCGCCTGATTCAGTAGAGACCGCTGGCCACAAATCCCGCGCCACTTAAATTCCGCCGTTATAGAATCCCTCGATATTTTCAAATGGCTTGAAAGTTATCGGTCAAGCCACTACAAGCAGCATCTTCTTGAATGGATAATCCTTCAGATTCTAGAGTTCTGAAAAATGATGCGCTTTTTACTTTTCAGCTACGAATAAATGAATTCTTTCACAAAAATCGCACTTTGCAATCTCATTTGTTATTTCTGCCTCTTTGAGAATCAATATGTTACGAATATACGCCTGACATCTTTCAATCCTGCCTGATGCGGCCAGGCGCGGCACAAGGTAGAGGCGGCATCGGTTTTGCGTAGGTCTCTGCCCATGGTCCAGATAACAAGAACTTTCATCCAGCAAAATCTTTGCAGGATCTCTAGAACGGCTACAACTAGAGTGGCCTTACTAGCTTGTGGAGGAGGTCATCTTATGACGCGTCGACGGCAATGGACTATTCTCGGTCTCGTGGGACTGCTCTCCACTATCACGGTACCAACCCATGCCGCGGTCATAGACTCGGTTCCGCATCCTCCACCCACCAGTGGGACCCATGCCTACAATACCTTCAAACCCGGCGTCGCTGCTTTCCCAGCGCTGGGCGGCACCTATGTGGACCCCGTGTTCGGCGAGACGGTTCGCCGTGTCACGGATGTAGGATTGACTGCAAATGACGACGATATTTACGCTCACCATTGGTGTAACGCCAATGGAACAAGCTGTTTCACGACAAACGGTGGAGGGTTAGATATTTATAGCCCTGTTACGGGAGCCGTCCAATTTACGAATCAGCCGGTTGGCCACGGCGACCTGCCACGGGCAAATCTCCAATGGCATCCGATAGACCCAAGCAGATATCAGCGGTTTGAAACAAACAAGATAGTCGAGAGACATCTCCCGACACAGACCGATGTGACCATCTTTACGGCTCCCGCAAACTTCGATAATTTCGGGGGATCGCTCCCCTGGGTCGATGGAAGCGGCGACATCTATGTCTTCTCATGGAATGGCCGGGGACATATATGGAAACGATCGACGAACACCCTCTATGCAGGTGAAACAGTAAATTTCACGACGAATGGCGGTTGGATCTCCATCACACCGGATGGAAACTATATTGTGACAGCGGCAGGCGGCACAGCCCCGCCTCAAAAAGAACATTGGTCCTATGCGATTAATCATGCGACAGCGACAGTTACCACAATGCCAGTGCAATTCTGGGGTCTCTGCGGCGATCACGGCGTCATTGCCAGCGCAAGCGACGGGCACAGCTATTTCATCACCTACGATTGTCAGAATAACCCCGGTGTCTGGCGAGCCGACATCGCACTGAATCAAGCGGGAAAGACGGAAGATCAGCAACTCGCAGCGAATAAGCGGCTGGTTCCTTTGGCCTGGGAGAACAACGACGGCCACCTGACCGGCAATATGCGTGGAGCGCTCAAAGATTGGGTATTTCTGGATACTGAAAATTTAAATGGCGACCCATTTAATGGTGGTGTCACTGGCTGGACTGCCTGGAAACAGGAGATCATCGCGATGAACATCGTGACCGGTGAAGTCCGCAGATTAGCCCATCACCGAAGCAGAAATTTATCGAGCAGTTATTACGCACAACCCCATATCAGCTCTTCATGGGACGGATCGATCATCGTCTGGCAGAGTAATATGGGCGTCAGTTCACCGAAAGATTATGTCGACACCTACGCCATAGGATTCAACCCCACCGGATCACCGACTGGACCACCCCCCGGGCCACCGGTAGACACCACCCCACCGAACGCACCGACAGGATTGAGTATCGTCAACTGAAGACCGGACAGATCCAGAACCGCAGACAAACACTCAAGAAACCAGACGCTGACGGCCGGCCCGACCCTCTCAAGGTCATCCAGGAATAATTTTACTGGAACGGCATTGCGTAGAGGTCTGAATAGCCAACCGGAGAAGCGATATTGAAGTTACTGGTCCATAACACGACTGAGCCATCCCAGGAACATGAGATCCGTGGCTGAGCATAGTAGTTATCGCTAACATTTGCCACAAGCCCTTGCGATCTATGGTGGGCATACCGACGCACTTCCAACGTAATTACATTGATTGCGACAATTTCTTGCTCGTAAGGAACCCAGCCTGATGGGGTCCCATTGAAGGGATCATCAACAAATGTTTCATAGTCGGCAAATACCCAATCTTGATTAGGTCCCTTCGACACAGCAGAAAAATGCCCATCCACAGTTTTGAGAAACACCCCAGGAACCAGCAGTTGGTTAGCAGCAATTTGTTGAGCTCCTGTGGTGTCCTTAGACTGATCCAGAGTAATATCGACTCGATAGGTGCCCGCGTCAGCCGTGTTTGCACCAGTAGAATTACAGCTGTGCGTAATGAAATAGTTCTTTCCATTAGATGCTGAGATCAAGACCCCATGGTCCCCGCAGAGGCCCCAGAATTGCGTCGGCGTGGGGAGGATGGCCTGCGTTGCGTGGTCGATCTTGTAGGACCAATGCTCGATCTGGGGCGATACCCCAGGCCCCGCCGCCGTGACAAGATAATTGCCATCGGGCGTGATCGCCACCCATCCACCGGTACTCAAGGGTGTCACTTCACCAGAATAGATACTCTCGTCATTTGGAGTATTGGGGTTGTCGGGTGTTTGGCTGTCCCATATTTTATTAGTGCCTACTTCACCAGGGCCGTTAGTGAGCCCGTACCGCACAGTAAAGTACCGACCAGTCCGATCCTGCGAGTTCAGTGACCCTCCGTTGGGCCTGAGAAGGAAGGGAAAGGTCTTTATGACCGTATCGGTGGGAACAGGCTTGGTCCCTAAATTACGACGGATGAGACTGGCACCGTTGTAATAGTAATACACATTTGGATCCATTGCGTCCCAAGCAATATCCGAAGCCATTAGCCCGCCCATTCCTGGTTGATCGTCATAGACGACCTGCCCAGTAGCGATACTGAGGATTCGCCCGACATTATTATTTGTAATCGGGTCTACTATGCGTGAGAAGCAGAGCGTCCCATTGGCATTGGCCCAATGGTGAGCATAGATATCTTCCTGATTGCGAAGCCCCACTCTGTCGGTCAATCGTCGAACAGTTCCGCCGAATACCGGATCGGTATACGTCTCGCCAACCTTTGGGAAACCAGCAGCGCCCGGTTTCCATGTGTTATACGCAAACTGCCCGCTCATGGGCGGCATATGCACGTTGGAGTCAGAAAGAAACGCACGCGGCGTGGTGGTGCCAGAAGAAGGATCAGCGCCAGATCCACAGGCAGCGAGATTCAAAAGGGCAAGCATGCTCAGACAGTGCACGATACTCCGCGTTACCTTCAATGAACTTTGCATTCAACTCAAGCCCCGAATGATTGCAGAAACAGTGACTGTCTCTCTGGAATTTCATCATATATAGGAATATTCCTATAGCAATCCCCAACTAAGTAGGGCTGTCCCAGCAAAAGTAGGGGTTCCACAAGCTACTGGAGATCGACTTCCGCCCGAGGAAACGGTGCCTTGAAGTCCAAAATCGAAATGACATCAAGAGATGTGCTGAAAGGGAGGGATCATACTTGAGGATGAAAGAGTGGATGGGCTCGCCTGGGCTGCTACTTCCGGGATGTATCACGCTCAGAGCCGCAATCCGCAGTCCACGCTTGCAGGATTCAGATCATGAGAGAGAGACCGCCTGCCTGATCGTGCCTGGGTTCCCGATAGAGCTCTGTATTTTTTGCTCAGCTGGCCAAGGCTGCATAATAGGCCGAAGACTGTAGTCCCGGTAGCTATGTGGTGACCCTTTTTTATCATGGACTGCCGCCAAGGCGATGTTAAATGCCTCTCGCGCGCTGGCGAAATGAACCGTGAAGGCACCGGTACGGCTACCCTCTTCTAAGGCAGTTCCCCAAAATCGTCTCATCGGATCGCCAAGCGTGGCTTCTAGATCGCCCTGAAAGAATCCGTGACAGTAGAGCTTGATAAAGATCCACTCCGGTCTTCCTTGAACACTCACCTGTGCGCCTCTCCACCGATCAAGTCTGGCCAGATCGCAGTGGTAATTGGCTGTCAGCACTCCATCATCGACACGGGGAAAGGGAAGGCCCCATCTCTTTCTGGTCCATTCAAAGACCAACGGACCGGTCATGATGACAGGATATGCCACCGTCCCATGAACCCGCAGGCTCGGCCCACAGCGATGAGGGACAGCCTCGTGCAACGGACGACCGCATTGGTAAACCGCATTGATTTTCGGAACTTGCGCTTCATGTGGGAACGCCGGAAGGGTCATGTCTATATAGCAACCTGTTTCCGCCAGAATCTCCATTTCATTGTCGACCCCGCACCCAAACCCGCCCCGAGAGTTGGCCAATGCAAAATTGCCATGGACGAACGCATAGCGTGGGATATCCGCTGGATGGGATCGCGACAAGCATCGATGCTTGTCGGCCAGCAGATCTCGAAACCCGATTAAACTCGCCTTTAAGTTCTGCGGAGTATCGGGCTGCTCGGTGCCGTGATGCAAATGGATTTCGACCTCCCCTAAACCTTCAGCCTGCATCTCCGCTAACACCTCCAAGAGTGCCGGGTCGTATTGCTCACCGGGATAGAATGCTGTATGCCGGAAGGGCGTGCCATCGGCATCCTTGATTAGCCGACCCGTGATACGCGCTTCCCTGTGCCATTCCCGCACACGCGACAATTGTGTCTTGCGGTCTTCACAACCTCCACCGGGAGCCCAGCCAGGCTCATAGTGGTTCGCAACGGTTACAATGAGATGAGTATGTTGTTGGGCAGAACGGAGGCCCTGCAGAAATCGGCCAAGACGCCAAAACGGATATCGCGTCAGCCAAGGGAGCGAGTGATAGATCTTTTCGGTGTATGTTGGACCGAGTGCGTTCATGTTTCGTTCTGCCCCGCTTATTGACTGCTCACAGTATTCTTAGCTTAATTAGGCATTCGAGGAACATTCCCCATAAGCACTAAGACGAAGGAACAAGGTACTTCCTGACGGCAGATCGAAGCGCGACCGGCAACAGAGATCGATAGAGGCTTGACAGCTGAGTCTTGGCTCGGCAGCTGTATTTGTACATCCCGGGAACCCAGCCAGGGGTTAGGATTTCTACTTCGACCGCGTCATGAGCACTGGTCGTCCAGGACTCCTTGTACGAAGCGCCTCCGCCCATGAAATCGAACTGATCCACATCATCGGCCTCGATGCAATCTTGTATGGAGCGAGCAAGCATGACGCTCCCCAGGTGATACTTTTCATATCCGGAAGCAAATCCCCCTTGAAAATAGTGCGCCACACCGCGATCTAGAAATGCCTGTAATGTGGCCACGCATTGACCGTCCAAGAATAACATCCAGAGTCTGGCTCGATGACAGCGAAAGGCCTCGCGCAATGTCTCGTCCATGAAATCCTTGAATCCATGGAATGCAAATGACCCACGTTCCCCTTTAGACAGCCACCGCTCCTGGTGCAAGCGAACGAACGCCTCCATAAATTCATCGACCTGCTCCGATGTTTCGACACGGACGAATCTGCACTTGTACTGCTTTTCAATCCGACGGATATATCGATCGATGTTCGTCCGCAAGTTAGATCCGAACCCCAGCTTCACCGCGGCCCAATCCACATCGGTGGATATGTACGGGAGCCTGTCACAGGAGTTCACTGTCGCTTCAGCGCCAAACGCCTTCGCAAAATGCGGAAGAACGGGAGAGGTCGCATGAATGCCCCATAGCCAAATGCGATGCCACGTCGATTGCTGACGAATACACTTTGCCACAGCCTCTCCAACGAACATTTCGTATCCGCGCAAGGCGATGATGTCGAGATGTTCACTGGACTTCAGCGCGGTGCCGGTGCCCAGAAAACAGACTTCGTACAGACTGAGCACACCCAGCACCTTTCGGGAATGCCGATAAAGTGGCGCGACCCCTACCAACCGGCCGCTCGTGCCGCGACACACGATCAAAAATAATTCGCTGCCAGACGGGGCATACATCCTCCACCAAAGACGGTTCCAGTGCCAACGCAGGAAAAAGACTCCCTGCTGACAACTCTCAGACACGAGCTGATCCCATTCTTCGCAAATGGCATCGAACTCGGGACCTTGGGTGAGAACCGTTGCGGTTATTTCGTCGGAACGGAAGCTCATTCCAACAGATTCTTGACTTGACGAAACGACCGCACGGTCAGCCGTATTCAGCAAATCAGACGAAACGCCGGGCAAATCGAATGATCTGTTCATAAGAAATTCTTCTGCCGTCCAATGGCGCTAGCACACGTTGGAGTAAAACTGGCCCTTACTCCCTATCTGACGCCGAATGACGCCGACAACCAGCCCGCCCATTCAGTTACCAACAGAGCCCTTCATAGTTACCCTGCGGCGCCTTTCGATCAAACATGCGGACTAAGTCGAGAACGAGCTTGCCCTGTTCCGCATACTTCCCCAGATCCTTGAACTCCTCGGACTTCTTGGTCACCACAATGACATCCGCATGTTCGATGACATCCTTCAGATCCTTCTTCATAAGCGAAGAGATATGGGGGATTTCACGTTCGATATATTCCTTGTTCGCACCGAATATTCTGGCCAGTTCGACTTCCTTGTCGTAGATGTTGAGTTTCAGCCCTTTTCCGATCAGCGTTTCTACCAGCGTCACCATTGGACTTTCACGCAAGTCGTCGGTGCCAGGTTTGAAACTCAGGCCGAGGATCGAGACTTTCTTCCGTCCAGTCTTCAGTACCATGTCGACGGCACGATCGATATGTTGCCGGTTACTGACGAGAATCGTATTCAACATCGGCACCTCGACATCGAGCGTTTTTGCCTTGTAATTAATTGCGCGAAGATCTTTAGGCAAACAGGATCCGCCGAATGCAAAACCGGGCTTGAGATAGTAGGGAGATAAATTGAGCTTCCTGTCTTGGCAGAACACTTCCATCACACGATGACTGTCGACGCCGAGACCCTTGCAAATCGTTCCGATCTCGTTTGCAAATGCCACTTTCAAGCCATGGAAACAGTTACACGCATACTTCACCATCTCAGCTTCCTTGATGCGCACCGTCACGACAGAAGCGGGCAAGTGTTCGTACAATTTCTTCAGTAGTTCCGCCGCCTCTTCGTCGTCCGCCCCGATCAGAGTGAAGGGCGGGTTATTGAAATCGTGGATGGAGGTGCCTTCTCGCAAAAATTCCGGATTAATGGCGACACCGAAGTCCCGCCCGCACTTCTTACCGGAAAACACCTCAAGCGCCGGAATGACCGTTTCGGCAATCGTGCCTGGAAGCATCGTGCTTCTCACAGCGACGACATGATAGCGTCGCTTCGTTTCAATCGCCGCTCCGATCTGCTTGCAGACCCCCTTGACATGGGTGAGGTCGAGACTGCCGTTGTGGTGACCAGGCGTTCCGACGCAAATGAGAGAAATGTCTGAGGCATGAACGGCCTCGGTTGCATCGGTCGTGGCACGCAGCCGCTGGTCCTTCACCGCCTTCTCAATAATGTCCCCGACCCCTGGTTCGACAATCGGGGAACGGCCCTGATTAATAATGTCCGCTTTCAGCGGATTGACATCGACACCGATTACTTCATGGCCCCGATCGGCAAAGCAGGCTGCTGAGACACATCCCACATAACCCATCCCGAATATGCTGATTTTCATGACGACCTCTCCTTATCCCAAGGGAAGACCTTGTAGGTATTTATTGTTACTCACACTGCCTTGAACGGACTATGCCACCACTTTTCGCTACTCCCGATCGCATCGGGCTGCCCTGATCTTTTCAATCACCATTCTCCTCACGGTGAGATAATGTTCGCCCCCGATACATTTCAGACTCTTCTTGAGATTCCATAGAACACCTTGCCCTATTCGTGAGACTCCATAACCAGCAGCAAGGGATGCAGCCACTCCTGCCGAGGTAGTCTGCTGAATTCCGTATCTACCCAGGACCAAGCACTGGCCCACTCGATGAATCGCTGTCGTCGGTTCCGAATTGAACAAGACTTCGATACCGGCCAGCGAAGCAGTTTCGGCCACTTGTTTTGAATAGTATCCTCCTGGGACCGATGCTACTTTCACAGGTGCTCCAATGATTTCAGACAGAATATCGACACTCGACTGCCATTCTGTCCGCAACTCTTCCGGAGAACAGTTCGCCATCATCAAAGGATGCGTATGAGAGTGTGACCCAACGACATGACCTCGGCGAACCAACTCGCGAATCTGTTGTCTGCTCATAAAAGACTTGTGCCCGATGCAACCGGTCGTGACGAAAAAGTGCCCCACCCAACCAAGGCTATCGAGGAGATCGACCACTCGAGAATAGGCACTCACTCCCCCATCATCGAACGTAAGGAAAACAGAATTGCGCCGTTCCACCTGGTCAAGCGCAAACACACTGCTTGGCTTTTCCGATACCGCCTGGGCGATCGCTCTCATGTGTGCGGCAAACAAAAGCGGTTCCACCTTATAGATAGCGGCATCAGACGACGGAAATCCGCTGCCTTGATGCTCACGCCCATCGACGACGTCGTGATACATGAGCGAGAGTGCTTGCGTCCTAGCCACGCCGCGCCCTCGCCTTCCATGCCATGTATTTGGTCAACCAGGGCTGTCCCCATACTGCCGAATGCCTGCCTTTCGTATCGATGGGAATCGCCTCCCCGAGAAAAATCTCTTGCAGTTTCTTCCCTATCGACGCCAAGTTATCCACTACCACGCGATGCTGGATGACGATATGCGAATCGTTTCTGTCGTCGCCGGAATAGTAGTAGAAGCCGAACACCGGCCCCGTATCCACGCCTTTGTCGATCCGCAGCAGTGTCATACCGACTCGATCACGATCGCCGTTTGCCAGGGCCCAGAAACAACCGTGCGCGTTCCGATATTCAGGGCAAATCCCCGGATGCATGACGTACGTGCCTTTTGTGGGAATTGAAAAGATCGTTTCCTTGAGCAACGACTTGCACCGGGCAATCATGATATCCGGACGCCGCTCCTTGATGAACCGTTCGGCCTCTTCAGAGTTCGGAGAATGCGTCATCAAGATTGGAACATCCTTGAGCGCCGGATAACTCGCGCGCAACTCCTCAAGTTTATGATTTTCCCAGCGGCGATCGTTCTCCGCCAATACGAGGCGGTAGTACGCGCGAAAGGCCAGCACATCGAGAAATCGCAGAGGCCCCACGCGCTTGATCTCTGTGGAGACTCGTCGACGAGCGCGTTTACCTGTCTCACGCAAGACAACCAATCCTACCACTTCAGAAAACGAGGCCAGCCATCGCGCCAGCCCTTCCTTATCCAAAGCAGCGCCATCGTGACAAATAACGAGCGTTTTCATATATGCACCTCTTTCAGCATATTTCTTTCGACACAGTGTCCGATCATGCAATGGCGTCGAGACGCCACGATCTTCCGTCCTTCTCCTTCTGCTCATGCCATTCCCGGAGAACATCCTGGCAAATGAGAGAAAACTTCGTCGCCACATTGCCCCAGCCATAGCGTTCTCGTACCGTGGCGGAGGCTTTCTCACCCAACGCACGAGCGAGATCGGCATCGGTCAAGATGCGGATGACGGCTGTAGCAAAGTCTTCTGGCGTATCGGCGAACAACAGATGTTCTCCATGGAGAACCGGAAGACCTTCGGCGCCGACCCTGGTCGAAACGACGGGCATTTCCATCGCCATGGCTTCATACACTTTGAGCCTCGTGCCGCCGCCAATGCGTATCGGAACGATATATGCGCCGGCCCGTTGCATGTAAGGCCGCACATCCTCGACACGTCCGGTGATGGTGATGCCGGACTCTTGACGGCTGAGCTGAAACACACGAGGAGACGGACTACGCCCGACAATCGTCAACCTGATATCGGGAAGAATGTTTTTGATACGAGGCAGTATCTGCTCTGCAAAATATAGGATCGCGTCTTCGTTGGGGAGCCAGTCCATCGAACCTGTGAACACCAGATGGTGAGGCTCTGCTGAAATCGCTGGGTTGCGCTGAAAGTATGCGGTATCGACTCCTGTTGGAATATCCGACACATCGGACAGACCATACTCCCTTTTCATCGTCTCGCCGTCATCGACTGAGACCGCCACCACGCGATCGAACCGGTGACAGGCAGCCTTCTCGTATTGCTGCGTCTTTTTCCACTGGTTGCACAGGTAGGCTTTCTTCAATGGATTCGTCTGCTCTTCGTAGTGACGCTGCCAGATCATCGCCTCGACATTGTGCTGGAACAACAGAGAGGGACACGGCATCGCGTCCGGCAGATTCACACTGGGATGGAGAAAATCACAGACCAGCAGATCCGGCTTCTGCTCACGCAGAACGGACTTGAGCATCCGAGCCATCGCAGCAGAACGATACTTCTGAATGAAGTAGGGGAGCGGAGAAACGAAGTTTAGCGCAAGTTCGCCATAGAATCTGGCCGTAAACTTGTCTTCCGTTCGGTGCGGCACGCAGATGAGTTCATGGCAATATTCATGCGCCTGTTCATGGGAAGCCCGATCCTCAGGCGCCTCATCGAGAGTCAGATACGTAAGATGATGCTGCCGCTTCATCTCCTTGAGCATCTGATAGGTTCGAATCTTCCCTCCCTTATCGACTGGATGGAGGAGTTCCGTCTTCAACCACAAGATGCGCATCACCGTCCTCCCTTGCCCGGCATATCCATAAGGGGCGCTTGCTCCCCATCGAAGAACCGCCTGAACCAAATCTCGATATTGAGGAGCATCCAAATCCGTTCTGTGTGATTTTCCCCGGCGTTATGCCGCGAGACGAGTGTGCGCACAAATTCATGATTGAACAGGCCTCGTGCACGGACGCGTTCGCTCAACACATATTCATCGACGATCGAGCGGAATTCCCCTCGAAACCAGTTCCCAACAGGAACCGGAAATCCCATTTTTTTCCTGTTCAAGATCCGCTCAGGAAGTACATCGGCCATGGCTTTGCGTAGCACATATTTGGTCGTTGCGCCGCGAAGCTTCATATCGATCGGCAATCGAGTGGCGAATTCAACGAGTTTATGGTCGAGAAATGGGACCCGGCTTTCGATGGAGGCGGCCATGCTCATTTGGTCCTGCTTCATCAACAGTTCATGGAGATAGCTTTTCAAGTCCACAGCCAACAATTGATCCAACAATGTATCCGCACCTGGCTGCTTCGAGTACCGCATGGCAATGCGATAGGGATCGGAGTCCTGTATCTGTTCCCTCGTAGTATCGCTGAACAGGTCTGTATGCATTGCGGCGGGATACACAGCAAAGTTATCGAAGTATAGGCGGCGCAAGTCTGGCGGCAACGCAAGGAACGTCCGCGACAACGCCCTCCAGATTCCTGGTGCGGCACCCCGATCTTGAATCGTGCGTTCGATCAATCCACGGATCGGCGCCGGAACGAAACGATCATACTGCTTGCCCAACATCATGTTATAGACGGTGACTCGATACTTGTTGTATCCGGCTAACAGCTCATCGCTTCCTTCCCCTGTCAGCACGACTTTGACGTGTTGCGCAGCCAGCCTCGAAAGAAAAAACAACGGAATAGACGAGGGATGGGCAATCGGTTCATCTTCCTGATATACCAGTGTCGGCAAAGCGTCGAAAAACTGTTGCGGGCTGACAACGATCTCATGATGGTCCGTGTGAAATGCCTCGGCTACGACCTTCGCGTACTCCAGCTCGTTCGCCTCTCGTTCTGCGAACGCGACGGAAAACGTTTTGATCGGTCCCTTGACGAATTGGCTCATGACAGCGGCAATTGCGCTTGAATCGATTCCGCCCGACAAAAATACTCCGAGCGGTACGTCGGCCATCAGATGGGTGCGGACGCATTCACGGAACAAATCTAAGAATCCCGAAACATACTGCCGTTCTGTCAAAAGAGGCGCCGGCTTATTAAAATCAAGTCCCCAGTAAGAAGTCAGCGTGGCTTTCCCGTCCTCCCATTCCAAAACGTGCCCTGGCGGCAATCGCTGAATGCCTTTGAACAGTGTCTGATCTCCTGATGTATACCGATTGGCGGCAAACTCTCCCAACGCGGAAAAGTTTAGTTCCGGACTGACCGCCTCCCCTTCTAAAAGCGCTTTGATTTCCGATGCAAAGTATAGCGATCCGTCCTCTTTCAAAATGTAGTACAAGGGCTTGATGCCGAGGCGATCGCGGGCAAGCAAGAGTTTCCCCTTCACCGAATCCCAAATCGCATAGGCAAACATTCCCCGAAGCTTCGCCACCCCGAGTGCGCCTTCTTCTTCATATAAATGAAGAATGGTCTCCGTATCGCTTGCCGTTTTGTAGCGATGCCCCTTCTGCTCGAGTGCCGGTCTAAGTTCACGGTGGTTGTAGATTTCCCCATTGAACGCAATCCAGACTGTCCCGTCCTCATTGGGCATCGGCTGGTGACCACCGCCCACATCGACAATCGACAATCGACGATGGCCAAGTCCGACATTCCGGGCCATATAGAAACCCGCATCATCCGGGCCACGGTGGGTCAGTGTTTCCCTCATACGCCTCAGTGCAGCTTCGCTGACCTCGCGACTTTCGTGGAACGGAATTGTAATGCCGCAGATGCCACACATAATGTTCTCGTTTCTCGCTCCTAGATACTTGCCTCGCCTAGCGCAGCGATTGGGCGCCGACAGGCGACAGCTTCACCGCACTAGCCTGTAAAACCTTAGCAAGCGCCCGCACCACATCGTGCGGCATATTCAAAAATTCCGCTGCACTCTCGACCTCGGATGCAACCCGCTCAAGCACCGCGCGGTTGCCCATCTCAGCTATCGGAACAAGCAGCGTGGTGCAGCTGCAGATCCCTTCCGCCTCCCAGGAATTGACGAGAACAGGGGCGCCTAGACGAAGTCCATAGCATGACGATGCCCACCCATCTTCAATCTGCATACGCGGGGTCGCCACCAGACCCCGACCATCGGTTACCACCGTGACAACCAGTAACTCTTGCCCCGCTTCCGTTGATACGACGAGATGCGACGTCCCTGGAGCAACTTGGCAAGCCGGCGAGAAATGCAAGCGGGATGCATACCGATGTTCCTTTTTCGCCATCAAACAATCATGAACGACAACGTATGAGCTCCCTGCAAGTTCGCTGGAATCTGTCTTCCTGAAGGCCAGAGCACGGACATGGGTTACAGGGTCGGCAAGACGACGATATCCGTCATGTTGCCCTGTAAAGTGGACCCACCGCCCGGTATCTATGAGCGCTCCAGCTTGCGATGATCCGATCGCCTCCCACGAAAAGGGACCCAGGGGAAGCGACTGAGAGAGGTCGTCCACCGTGACCGTATTGTGCGCCTGACTGGATCGAAAATAATTTCGCTGCTCGGCATCCCCTGTATAGGTGTAGGTTCCCGGATCGATAATCCAGGCTGTGCCACCGGCTGAATATTCAAAGGATAGAGCGTCCGCATGGGCATGGCCGCAATTCATCGCTCCATGCGGACCGCAATCGAGCATCAGATAGGTCGACTTAGCGGACCATCCACTGCGAACGACGAAATATCCACCCTGACCGAATGATTTCGCGGTCTCCTGGGGCGGCTCAATAGTTAGGTTGTCGTATCTGTGAAGCCCCTTTGCCCCCAAGATCCACAAAAGCTCAGGAGATTGTTCCCCGGCGACATGCTTCCAAGTCGGTTGCCGGAATACCGCTGCTCCGAGAGCAAGCGTGTCGCGGAAGTCGTTCCGAGAACGGACGCCCAACGGCACCAACATTCCTCCGTCATCATCGCCGATATAAGGCGACGTGCCGTCCGGTCTTGTTATCCACATCAAGTGGTCAAGGAGCAGCAGTAATCTGTCCTTGACCAGGATGGGAAGCAACATGCCCTGGGCTTTAGCCAGAAGATATAGATGGAGGTAGATGTCCGTCGTGTACCGGTGATAGTAGGTCGACTGTTCGAAATAGACTCCGTCCTCGCGCACATGTTTGGGGAGTTCCTGAAGAAGGATCTTCAGGCCTAAGGCTTTCCACTTTTCTGCAATCTGCAGCTCGGGCAGCGCACTGCCCAGGTAGAATAGCCCCAAAGCCTCGCCCGTCAGATGGGTGTTTGGGCTGAAATAATGGGACAAGTACGTTTCAATATGGCGCCCCTGCGTAAGGAGAGACTTCAGCATGCGTTGCACCACATGCGGGAATAACCGCGGCGAGCCTGCAAACAGGTGCAGTGCCCACACCCACGAGATGACACGCAAAGCAAGCTCCAAACTGCTGGCCCACGCGATCCCCTGTTTAGGAGGATTCGCATCCATCCATGAGCAAACCTGAGCCATGAACGTCTCGGTATACCGCTCATCGCCCGTCAAACAGTATGCCTGCCCCAGCGTCACAAAGAATTGATGGCGATTCAATTCCCATGTAATCTTTTTGTCGCCTGCTACTAGAGGGTCGAGATAGGGAACCTGGCTCCAGTGCTTTACAGGAGCACAGCGCCCCGACACCGGTTCCAGATGCCAGTTGATCGGACGACCAAACTGAAGGCTCGTGAATCCTAGAAGGTCGAACTGAAACGCACAGACCCGGTCGGCCCGTTCGATAATGTCTTTTGCAGCATCAGGAAATCGACTGGCCATTAGGGCGGGAATTTCCGTGCGTTCTTGCCATGAGGCAAACAGCGGTGCCCCTGACGTCGCCATCCTCTTTATCATGGAAGCGATCATCTGGTCCGTCGAGACAGCCGCCTCAATGTTGGAAAGTTCGCTTCTCAATTGATCATCACTCAATTCGCCGCAGCGAAAACCAAGAAAACGCTCGAACATCTTCATCGCTTCTTGATTTCCTCGCACCCTGTATTCGTCGAAACTTCTGATTCGCATAGGCTATTCCAGTTGCTTAATCCACCCGCTGCGGATTGTTTGGAGCTAACGTGTTTCCTGCTGCCTTTGGAACCGCAAGCCCATGATACAGGCTGAGCCACCGCTCGCGGACGTGCGTCCAGGTATATTCCTGCACATACTTGTGAGCACGAGCCGCAATCGCAGAGGCGACCTCCTGATTCTCCAGCAGATGCAGCGCGTGTCCGGCCAGAGCACGGTGATCGTCGCAGCCGGCAAGGAAGCCTGTCTCCTCATGGGTCAGAATATATGGGATGCCTCCTGCATCGGTTGTGACGACTGGAAGACCGGATGCAAAACACTCAATGATCGTTCCCGGCATGTTATCGAGGTTGGGGGCCATCAAGTAGAAATCTGCCTCATCGTATAGATCCGGCATAGCATCGAAGGGAACTCCCCCACGAAATTCCACGTTGAAGAGGCCGAGTTCTTGCGCCAAAGCTTCGAGACCTCGGCGCAACGACCCACTCCCAGCTACAATGAGCCGCGCAGAGGGAACCTGCGCCTGGATCAGAGCAAACGCGCGCAACACGCAAGGGACGTTATACAGAGGCTCCAATGATCGGCTGGTCAGAAACACCGGACGAAATGGCTGTCGGCCTCGAAACCGAAACCGGTCCAGCTCCACGGTGTTTACAATGGATTGGGCTTTCAACCCAAAACGTGCGAATACGTCGACGAGATAACCGGATGGAACAATGATGGCGGCGGCCAGGCGCATGATAGGCACCGTCGTGATCGGCCATCTGCTAAGGTGATCATCCGCCTCCCCACTTCGATAGTTCAATACCACTTTCTTGCCGTAGAGTTTCCCAAGAAGGATCGCGGGTGCCACGGCAAGAAGGTAGGAAAGATAGGAAGCGGAGAAGACATGAACAACATCACAAGACGGAATCTTGAAGAGAAGGACGGTCCAGTACCAAAGCGATGTTACCACCGTCCGCACGTACTTGATTTTCTGTAACCATTGCAGTCCGCTGCAGAATTTCGGGTTATGAGGAATAAACGAGACTGCGAGTGTCGTTTCAATCCGGAAACCTTCAATAAGGCGAATCGCCTGTCTGGCTTGTCCGCCGAGATATTCCGCGGAAGGCGCAAGAATACACACTCGAAGTTTATGTGAGTGCGTCATCTCTCCCACCTGACTCCTCCGGCACATGGTTATCGCAATACTATGCATCGAAGACTTGCCCATCCTCAGAAACGAGACTTCCATTGCTGCTCAAGAGCGATGGCCGCCTACGTTCAGCAATTCGTCATAGAGGCTCTGTACCGATGAGACCATTCGTTCTACGCCGAAGGTGCGACAAACGAATCGGTAGCCGCTCATACCGATAGCCATTCGAAGATGATCCTGCCCAAGTACATATCTAAGACAATGGGCCATGGCAGCCGTATCACCTGGAGGAACGAGGAAGCCGGTTTCTTTGTCTACGATAATCTCCGTCACCCCGCCTACTGCCGTGGCGACAACAGGCACCCCTGCAGCCATGGCCTCAAGAACCGTGTTCGGCATGCCCTCATGCAACGACGCCAGCACAGCTAGATCAAATCCGGAGGTAAGAAATCGAGCGTCCTCCCGATGGCCTATAAAATGGACGTGGTCGGCAATTCCCAGATCTTTGGCCTGCCCTTCAAGCGCATTGCGCAACTCCCCTTCGCCGATAAAGACAAAATGCACATTGGGACATGCTTGGAGGACATGAGCTGCGGCATCAATGAGATATCGATGCCCCTTGACGGGACGAAGGTTGGCAACCGTTCCCACAATGATCGATGTATCCGAAATCCCGAGTGCATTGATCAGCGCAGTGCGTGCCGAACGATGTCTGAGCCTGACACCTTGCTCTCCCTCATCGCACGCGATGCTGCTGCTCGATGCTGCTTCACGGGTTTCATCCTGCACATGAGCCAAGCCATTCCTAACCACCACCACCTTGGTTGGAGTCACCCACGAAGTTTCCAAGATCTGTTTTCGAATCGCATCTGCATTCACAAGGATTCGATCCGCAACAGCATTGAGAACCCGCCGCCCCCAAAGATGCGCCAGCCGATCCGACATACGCAGGTGACGCTGACTTGCAATTACCTGTGTGTCCGTGAACCTTGCTGCGATCACAGCCAATACACCTGACCAAAATTCATGGGTATGAACTATTCGAATATCATTCTTTCGTAGAAACCTACGAAGCCTGATTACCTGCTTTAGCGCGTTGTAGTTATAGAACGACGTCAGGGGATACTCCTCTACATCCGGATAGATTCGCGCGACCCCTTCGAATAACGGCCCGGCTGTGCTCAAAGCTGCGAGACAAACGTCGTACCGGTTCCGGTCAAGGTGTTGCAACAGCAGCACTGCCTGACGTTCGGTACCACCCAACTGAAAATGGTTGATAAGATGTAGAACTTTTGGCCGGCGCCCAGTGACCGATGTCACAAAAGTTCCACTTGCCTCGGAACTGATTGGAAAGGACATACTTGGCATTGTGCATTCCGAAGAACTGAGTGATCCGCTAAAGCAATATTGCATACCCAGCGACACCCGGCTTGCCGCAAAAACCCGGCACCTTTCACCTATCATCTGAGCTGCAATCGGATCGCCGATATTCTCTCAGTACCCTGTGAGGACATGACCCTATTGGGTCCTCGCCACAGGCATTGCTTACAAACTACCTTACCCACGCTAGCCCTATATGTCTCCCCCTACAGAAGTGGGGCAAACCCTAGAGTCTGGTGCGAGCTAGGCAGCAAAACGGTGTTTTTTTAAGTGGTTGCAAATGCCCTGAATTAGCGAGGTAACAACATAGGAGGGGGACCATCAAACTTTCGACAAAACTGCCTCTTTTTCGCCGACAAACGAAAGCTCAGGTGCACGATCGATAAACGTACGGAACCATACTTCCAAGCTCAGCAGCGCCCACAACCTTTGTGAGTGATCACGACGGCCACGCTGGTGTTCCGCCATCACTTCTGCGACACCTTCTGTATTTAAGAACCCACGAGCCCTTGCAGTACGATCCAGCAGCAGGTCGTTCAACATGGGATGAAGTTCATGCCTCAACCATGTTTCTAACGGCACGCTAAACCCGTGCTTGGGGCGATGAATGATCTGTTCAGGAATAAGCCCTTCTACAGCCCGCTTCAGAATGTACTTGGTCTCTCCGCCATGCACTTTAAGTGACGACGGCAGGGTACCGGCAAATTCAATGAGCTTGTGATCGAGAAGCGGCGATCGGGCTTCGATGGAATGCGCCATGCTCATCCGGTCAACTTTGGCCAAAATATCGCCCGGCAAATAGGTCTTACTATCCAGATAGAGAAGATGCTCGAGTCTTTCTGGAGAATCCGAGTGATCGAACAGCCGTCGGAATGAAGCTTCAGGCGAATAGCCGTTTAACAGAGTTTGGCTATGCTGACTGAGAATGCCTCGCTTTGCATCGGCCGGAAACAAGCTCATACTGTGAAGATACCGATCCGTCTGGTCTAACGCCATGTTGTACAGAAAGTTTCTCCCGTACCACGACCGAGGCATCCGTTCGACGAGAGGACGAAGCAGAGCCCGTTTCATAACGGAAGGCATTTTGTCGAAATACGCGCGATCACGGTCAACCAGATACCGAGTGTATCCGCCGAATACCTCATCGCCCCCGTCCCCCGAAAGCACAACAGTGACATGTTCACGCGCCATTTTGGAGACCATGAACGTAGGGATACTCGATGCGTCGCTGAACGGTTCGTCATGGTGCCAGACGATTTCACCGACAAGTCCGCAGATATCTGGGGTGATGACAAACTCATGATGATCTGATTCAAAGTGCCGCGCGGTGATACGAGCATGTATCAGTTCATCGTGGGAACCTTCCGAAAACCCGATTGAAAATGTCTTGACCGGCCTGCCCGTCAATTTCGTCATCAGACCCACAACTGTGCTGGAATCAATTCCCCCGGAAAGGAATGCACCCAGCGGCACTTCGCTGATAAGTCTGACCTTTACGGCATCTTCCAAATGCATCCGGAGGTCGTTCACATAACTTTCTTCTGATCGCACAGGGACGGCCTGATGAGGTGAATAACTTTGAAAATCCCAATACGATTTGATCTGAACAGTGTTGCGGCGAAAGGACAGAATGTGACCGGGCGGAAGCTTCGAAACGCCACTAAATGCGGTCAGTGGATCAGGAACGTATCCGAATGAAAGAAAGCTCGACAATGCCTCGTAATTAACCTCCCGTTTTACCAGCGGATGTTGCAGGAGAGACTTGATCTCCGAACCAAATACCAAGGCGCCATTAAGTTGTGCGTAGTGCAAGGGTTTTTTTCCGACCCGATCACGGGCGAGGAGCAACGTTTCATCGCGTGAATCCCAAATAGCAATACCGAACATCCCCCGCAGTCGTTTGACACAATCGGCCCCATACTCTTCGTAGCCATGGACAATGACCTCTGTGTCCGATTGGGTTTGGAAGCGATGCCCTCGGTGTTCAAGTTCATGCCGTAGTTCCAGATAATTGTAGATCTCTCCGTTAAACACCACGGCGATCCGTCCATCCTCGTTAAAAATCGGTTGTTGCCCCCCTGCGACATCGATA
This sequence comes from Nitrospiraceae bacterium, assembly GCA_013140715.1. Taxonomy (GTDB): domain Bacteria; phylum Nitrospirota; class Nitrospiria; order Nitrospirales; family Nitrospiraceae; genus Palsa-1315. Next base: position 9,815 of record JABFSG010000036.1, on the reverse strand, counting down.
ATCGAGAGTCTGCGCATGCCCAAGGCCGCCGGCCCTTGAAGCATAGTGCCCTGATCGTCAGGTCCCCGAGAGATAATGGCTCGACACATCCGGTCCAATGTCGCCATTCGCTCCCGATGGTCCATCGTCCCATTATCGATAAACCCGGCTATTCCACACATAGCACAACGCTCCCCTCTCTCATCTTGAAAGCTCTACGCATATATACTGCGCTTAAAACTTTTTGAGAGCCTATCCAATAACCAGCACAATGATCGGCCTAATGCCCTGATTGCCTGGAACACTACATGTCGAAATCTCGGAAACTATCCTACAACGGCTGCCGACGCATTCTCATAAATGCCGATGGTGTCACATACGAAACCCATCGCAGAATAATAACTTTGTCTCCCTCAGACAGTCTCTTGAGATAGAAGGCAGCAACTACAAATATCAGCCCAAAGAGACTCGATCCGGCTATGAGAATCAGCCATTTCGGTGCGTCCCACCAAATAACCGGCGCGATCAAGGCTGCCACCGTTGCGCTGAGCAAAAGCGTTTTACCTAAATCGCTCCAGGGAATAAGCGTTGAAATAGAGACTCCCAATTCCCGGCTCGCACGGCGAACTATGTACAATCTTGTCAATACATTCGCCAATACAACTCCTATAACTGCACCTTCGATTACTCCTAAAATTTTGAGGAAAACCGTACTCAGTATTGCCACAAGCACGACTTTGAGAGCGGCAACCTTGAGCGATTCAGTCGTATTCCCGCTCGCCCGAAACACGACGACCATGTACCCCATGTGAAAAAGCATCATCAGCACATAGATACGAAAGACCGGAACGCTGGCCGAGTAATTGTCCGTGAAGAGAAATGTAATGATCTGATGGGCCAAGACAAAGGTGAGGCACATAATCGGGTAAAAAATGAGGGCAATGCGCCGAACAGACTCTCGTAAAAGCCCGGCAATTTCTTCTTTCTTGCCCGCAAACCATTGCTCGACAAACCGTGGCGCCAACAGATCAAACAACATCGCTGGAATAATACCCACCAACGGCAAATCGAATGCCCCCCTCGCATAGACGGCATAATGTGCCGAATCAAACAATGTCGAGACCACAAACATGTCGACAGATCCGCCAACCGATGCAACGACCAGCGCAGCGCCGATCGGCAGACAATAGGTGAACTGTTCTTTTAGCTCGACCGATTCAACATTGGGCTCATGGGATCTGCACTTATATACGTAATAGCCATAGAGGATGCCTGCCTCAGAGAACAATGCGGCGGAAAGTCCCAGAAAGACGCCTGTAAGTCCAGCCCCCGTCAGGAGGGGAATCAAGATCGCTGCAAGACGAGCCACCGCTTTGATCGGCAGGATAGTTGCGACAAGGCTGCCACGCTTTTCTGACAGAAAAATGGTCTCTGTCGTATCGCTGATAATCGTCGCCACAATGAGGGCGCCGATATAGGGAGCGAGCATCGCAAGGTTCGCATTGTTCATCCAGTCGCCAAGGTAGTTCCGGCCAACAAAAATCGCGACGGCGCCGATGACTCCCATACCAGCCAACAATGTCAGAGTTCGCACGACAAACTGATAATGCTTTCCAGCCCCAAGTCTGGGAACAAAGTAGGCAAACGATTGGGAGAGACCGATGGGCGCTGCCGTAACGACAAATGTCGTGAGGAGATTCACCTGGAGGAATGTTCCGTACTCGGCTTGCGTCAAATAACGCACAAGGATAGGACCGAGTATGAATACCAGGCCGGCCGTGACGGTCTTACTGAGAAACAGCGCTGCTGCTTGATCGGAAAGTTTCATGGATTGGATCGATCCTACCCCTCTTCAGGGGCCTCTACGAATAGAGAAAACCGTTAGACCCGCGCAGGCCGCAGAGAATGGCGAAGAACGCTCATGGATGCACTGCTGGACGAAACCAATTGGGCGCTCGCCTTCATGTGGGCGCTCGCCAGACCAATCAAGATGTACAGGAACCAGTTGTACGCAACGGGCGAAAACGCTGCCACGATCGCAAACACGAGAATGGCATGGCGTAACCCAATCCCCAGATAGTCGGTTGGCCCATTTACAGGCATATGGTTTTGAGGCTCCACCACCTTCGTCTGCTTCAAGGCCCTGAACACTGCAATGATCATCCAGGCAAATACACAGAGGCCCGGAATCCCCAGTTCAGTCCCAACCAGCAAATACACGTTGTGAATTTTCACCCACTGATCCGCAGCATTATTATGCATCGCTACGATGGCCACCATGGATTGTCCGATCCCTACACCCATAAGTGGATGCTCGGATATAACGATAAGGGCATCGTACATATGGGCCAGACGCTCTGCCTTGCTACCGGCATCATCCTTCTCATCGTTAAATATAGATTCAATCCGGTCTGCCAGCGTCGGAGAAATCACGATGGCTGTCACACCCAAGACGGTCAATAGAGCCGCGGCAAGCAGGGTTTTCAAGAGATTCTTCTTGGCCATGTTCACGAGCATGAGCCCTCCGAGAAACGCCAGACCGACCATCCCTGTGCGGGACATCGATGCCAGGATTGCGGCGCCCATGACCCCGATGGCAACGGCAAAAAACCACTTTCTGGCCGTGCGCTGTTCGCCTACAAATAGCGCGGCGCTCAACGGAATAAGGGTCAACAGCCCGAAGGATAGATCATTGGGGTTCTGGTACTCTTTGCTGCCGTATCCAACTAATCGTCCTGACTGGTCCACCTCTCCAATGGCATAGTGATAGCACGCTACTGCGCTTATCAGAACACCGCATGCCACCATCAAAGACGCCAGAATGCGTATTTGCTTTGGAGTCTGAACAGTATTGCCGATGATCACAAAAAACATTGCAATGGGAATAATCCGTTGCAGAAACACCTCTACGCTACCGCCCGACCAAATTGAAAAGGGAATACCAATAACAATGACTGCAACAAAGATAAAAAATCGCTTTGCTTCCTTTGAAAACACAAGCCACGACTGCTTCTTCGACAAATTCCGAGCAATAACAACGCTCAAGGTGACCCCCGCAATAATCTTCCCTATTGGTAGATTGGCAAGAAAGGGGAAAATATCTTCAGGGCTCAGGTAATAGAGACCCAGGAATGCGACCAGCCCCTTAAACGGCAAGGTCCATACTTCGTCGTCCCCGGCAGTTTGCTTTACGACGTGCGCCATGGGTACAGTCACCGGTCCTGAGCGTGACGGTTGTACGTCAGTACGATTTCACGGCACGAGAGCGCCATATTCCCGTCTGAGATATTCACGCGCCTCAGCAGATATGGATCGCTTGTCGGTCTCACCAAACCGCTCTCACTTGTACATGCATACCAATGACCAGCTTCCTTCACCACCTCTCTCGCCATGGCATGATAATCCCCTGATGGATAGACGAAACCATTGATTGCCCGCCCGAGAGCATCTTGGAGTCGCTTTCGAGAATCCTGAACCTCTTGCCGTAACTCACGCTCCGATATTTGACTCATCATAGGATGTGTCATCGTATGCGAGCCGATATCCATTCCACCGTTGGCCATCTCTTTGATATGAGACCATCCCATAAGCCGTGCCGCAGAGCACGAAGGTTTCCCCGACACTTGCAGCACGTCAGCAAGATCGGCGATAAATTTCCGGATTGAGTGTGCCGGCATTCGCTTTGCCATGACAATGACCCGTTGGGCGGCGGACTCTCTTTCAGCGACTGTCCTTGTAGGCAGTACTTCTTTCAAATTCTGGAAAATCATTCCATGCGCAGCCAACTCAGATGCATTGATGGCAACCTTCTCCGTCTTCCTGAAACAGGAATAGATTTCGTCCCACCAAAATCCACGGTTCGAGTCTATAAGTCCCGGACAGACATAGAACGTAGCCGGAATCATATGTTGGCGAAGAATCGGAAACGCGACTTCATAGTTGTCGATGTAGCCATCGTCAAACGTAAGCGCAACAGCCTTTTCCGGAAGCGATTTCCCTGATCGCAACGCGTCGGTCAGCTCATCCATTCCAATCGGTCGCCGATATCGCGCAATAAGACGGGCCTGCGCTTCAAGATGACGCGCGCTTACCCCACGCTCAAACTCAAAAGAGTCGCTTGAAGACATCATCCCGCCATTGGATGCGCTGGTTCGATGGTATTTCAAAATTATCGGCTGTCGAATTTCGCGCAGTGCCTTCCGGTAGCGGCCGATCAGCCACAAGGATGTAACCACGACATTTTTTGTAGCCTTACGCAGCCTTGGAGCGACAACCATCGAACGCCTCTACGGTGATTAGTCTAGATGCACCTTGTATAGCTCTAACCGGCTAAGATGCTGCTAAATTCCCGGAAATACCGGCGGGACTTTGACCAGAGGTTTCAAGCGCTACGTGACAGAATCCATGTCCCTATATCAGCGCGGGCTACCGCCGTTCCGGGACAGTCACCGGTGAGCACTATGCTTAGACACCATTACTTCGCCCCATCTACAACATACGAATACAGGGCGCAGGCAGTGAATCGCATGCCAGGAACCTTACTTAAACGTGATGCCCATAGAGTCCCGACACAGGACTGCTGATCACAGCTCAAATAGGTGCCGTTAAAATCCAACAACCAGTCCCAGGTGATCGAATGGGACGACGACGCGGGCCTGATACGCCAATGCCTTGAGTAACAAAAGAGCCCGTTGTTGCCCTGGCATTTCGCACTCGAATATCGCTTCCAGCCCTCGCATGGGACCATCTTGAATTCTGACAAGTTGGCCCCTGGCGATTCTCTGCGTAGAAACCGTAAGATAGCCTTCTTCCATTCGACTCTGAATCGTTGCAATAATTTCTTCATCCACAATTGCGGGAACCGTTCCGATCGTAACGATACTTCTGACCCCACGGGCATATTTCACCGTTCGAAAATGGTCAATCGGATCGAACTTGGCAAAGATGTACCCCGGAAAGAGCGGCGTTGTAATCGTTTCTTCCGTACGCCGCGTTCCTTTTCTCTCTTTCATTAATGGAAGAAAGGTCTCCATACCGATATGCGATAAGTTCGCAGAGGCGAGACGCTCCTGCTTCGGCTTTGTTTGTATCGGGTACCAGTTCATCGAGTTACTCCCACCACCATCTGTCGCCATGCCGCTCCTTAGACAGTTTTCTCCCACGCGATGGGACGCGAACTAAAGAACTGTACCGCCCCAAAGAAGGCGGCGCAGTTTAACAAGCAAAAGGTAAATGCAGTTGCCGTCACCCGTTCCTTAATTCCCACCGCCCGAAATCCCCAGCCAACCAACGCCATTCCATAGGCCATAACTTGGACGACCAGAAGCATACCAAGCCACCCCTGACGCACATTCAAATTCGCGATCAGAAGAAGCAACATGCAGAAGGGAGCTATCAGTCGACAAACCTTATGCGATATAAAAGAGAAGAAGAGCCTGTTCTTCCAAGGATTCAAAAGATTGGGGCAAAGGTGCATGGCCTGATAGTTGCCCGCAAGCGTTCGTACCTTCCTGGAAAATTCAGCACGGTAATCGGCCGTCATAGAGTCGAACGCAAGGGCGCCGGCTTCAAACACCACTCGGTATCCTTTCATCGCAATCCTCATCGGAATCAGCAAATCATCCAAAATTGTGCCTGGAGGGAGCGGTTGAAATAACTGTTTGCGGACTGCATACACTGCACCGGTGACTCCAACCACCGAATCGATAGCCCCCTCATTTTTCCTGATCCACTTTTCAATCTTCCAATACATGCCGACTGCATGCGCCCGCCCCTTATCCTGACCAGCATCCTCCAAGGTTAATTCACCTGTGACCGCCCCCACAGAAGAATCGGAAAAGTTCGCTGTCAGCTCACGGACAGTGGATGAGGCGAACCGCTGACGTGCATCCGTAAACACGACGATTTCACCCCGCGCAGAAGCTACACCGTGGTTGAGGGCAATCGCCTTACCTTTTCGATTCTTGAGCGAGATGAGTGTGACTCGCTTCGACGCCATCGCAAGCACTGCTGCATCGGTGCCGTCCGTTGACCCGTCAGACACTACAAGCACATCAAGCTGCCCATCGGGATAGTCTTGGTCGAGACAGTTCTGCACTCGCCTCTGAATTCGCGATTCTTCATTCCAAGCCGCAATGACCACCGTAACTGAAGGGGTCATTGCGGCTTTACGAATAGAGTTCTTCTTAAGTCGGGTCCGCAACGCCAACAGTAGGGGATACCCCAGATAGGTGTAACCGAGCATAGCAAAAGAACCGTACAAGACAATGTTAAATGCAATATCCATAAAAACCCTAGACCGTGAGACTTAACGTGCGCCTTCCCCGAGCAGAACCACTCGGATTGTGCGCATCAATATCTCCAGATCCAGAAGGAATGAAAAATTCTTGATGTAGAATAAATCGTATTGCAATTTCATGTGGGAATCTTCTTGAGACGCTGCATAGCGAAACCGCACCTGTGCCCATCCCGTGATACCCGGTCTTACCGTGTGGCGAATATCGTAGTATGGGATCTGCGTACGCAATGTCTCGACAAAGACGGGCCGTTCTGGCCTGGGCCCTACGAGACTCATCTCGCCCTTGAGCACGTTGAAGAGCTGGGGCAACTCATCCATTCTGGTTTTCCTCAGCCACCAACCGACACGAGAGATTCTGGGATCGTTCGTTTCAGCGCAGCAGGGCCCATACTTCTCCGCATCCTGGCGCATCGACCGAAACTTCCAGATCACATACGGTTGACCGCGCAACCCCACGCGCTGTTGCCGATAAAATGTCGGTCCCGGAGAGTCCACTCGAATGAGCGCAGCAAGAGTGAGGAAAAGAGGAACCAACAGCAGCAAGCCCATCGCCGATACCGCGACATCGAGAAACCTCTTGCTTGCCACCCATGTTAACCGGCGGCGAAACCCTTCCGAGAAAATTAACGCGCTTGGCTGAAGCGAATCGATCGAGAGGCGCCCGGCAGCCTCTTCGAAGAGGTGATGGCCGTCAAGGACTTCCAACCCCATCACTTTGCAATCAAGAAGCGACTGGACCGGCAGTATAGAGCGGCGATCCTCCAGACAGACCACGATGGTGTCGACGCGATACTCTTCGACCAGCTGGGCCAATTGATCATACGTCCCTACAATGCCTGGATTGACAAGTCGCTCTCCAACTCGTTCCATCTTCCCGTCCAAAAACCCGACGACATTAACCGTCTGCAAGTCCGACAGGATGACGCGGCATAGGCCCACCGCCAACGGCCCCGTACCAAGGATAAGGAGCCGCTTCTTGAAGCCCAGCATGCGCCATGCTGCTTTCACTTCGCCAGGAAAGCGGCTCAGCACCACTGCGGGATCTTTGTGAAACCTGTTAGGAACGACTTCCGCTGTTTTCATTTGTATAGGCTGCTGCATATGTGAAATACGGGGCATATTCCATTTCCACCTGAGTCAGGATGATGCCCGCTGCGCCGGCAGTCCCACCAATCGCTCCCAAAGCCTTCTTGGCGATGTCCTGACTTGTTCCACCGGCACGAACCACAAAAGCCGTCATGTCTGTCATACCGCTGAGAATATTCACATCCGCCAACGGCATCACAGGCGGGCCATCCAAAATTACATAGTCATAGCGTGTCTTGAGTTCCGGTAGAATTTTCTTCACATACTGAATGCCCGACAGTCCGGCCGGACGGACGCCGGGAGTTCCAGTCGACAAAATCCATAGCGGAACACCGTCGCACTGACGTATACAATTCTCCAGAACTTCTCCCCCCTGAAGCACATCACCCAAGCCTGGGCCTGCAGTGAGCCCCATATACTCGTGCACCATCGGGCGTTTAAAGTCACAATCGATCAGCAAGGTGGACTTACCGAGATCATGAGCGAGAACATAGGCTAGATTGACTGCAGTCGTTGTCTTGCCTTCGCTCATCACACTACTGGTCACCAGCGTTACCACATTTTTTGTTTCGGCGGTCATGAGGATCAGTCGTGTGGCCGCCACTCGGTATTGTTCAACCATCAATGATGCGGGCCCCCACTTTGCAATCAAATGGAATTTGGGAGGAAGGTCTCTGGAGGAGTTCAGACCACCCCTCGTGCCATACATCATGCTCTCGCTCCGCTTTTGAGATCCGAGGTAGGACACCGCATCACTGGATGTGCCTGCTGCCATGCCTGGGCCGGCCAGCAATGCACGGGACTGCATCATGCCGATTCCAATCATCGCACTCGAAAAAGGTGGGATAGAGGCGATCACCGGAAGGCCGAGATAGTCTTCAGCCTCCTCAGGCCGACGGAAGCCGGTTTTCATGATTTCTATGCCCGTGGCTGATCCAAACCCGATGAGACCGCCCAGGATCAGGCCGCCAAGCAAAAAGTGAAGCAATGTCGGAGGTTCTTCCCTCTCCGGAAAACTTGCAGGCTCAATAATTCGATACTGTTCACCGAATTGCTGAGTCTCATAATTTTCTAAGATTCTGGCGTTCGTCCGCTTATCGAGCAGAGAATGATAAGCTTTTTGCATATTCTCATAGTCTCTAAGCAGCACAGCCAACCCCTGCTCCGTCGACGGCATACGTTGGATATGAGTCTCAAGTTCCTTGATCTGCCGAGTCACATAGGTTTGTTTTTCATTTAAAAAACTCATTTCGCTCTTCACCGTGCTGCGCTCTTTCATCAGCTCTCGCAGATACGGATCAGTTGGCCTATGGACAATCCCAGTACCGTTACTTGTCTTCCCTACCGCTGGCTCTGCCGCGTTCAGCTGACTCACGTCCAGCCGTGGCATTGCCTCTACCTGACGAATCTCTTCTTTTAAACGAACTACATCCGGATAGTTTTCCTTGTACATGCCCGACAATTCTGTCAGCTTTTGTTTCAACTCTCGAAGTCTGGTGACCCGAGGATCAAGCGGCTTGACCTCTTCTGCTCGCCCTTCTTTAGTAAACGATCCATTCCCGGCAGGACCAAGATCAGAAACTTCCTTAATTCCCTTCTCCAGCGCTGCGAGACGCTCTTCCATCCTATTCAATGATGCAGTGGAATTCGTGAGGTCAGTCTGTAACCGGTCGAGGGTACGGAGATTGGCATCCATCTGCTGTGGCAGCTCTCCCAGATGCATTCTTTTGAAATCCGAGATCGCACGTTCCTTAGCATCAAGGTCCCCCTTCACCCGCTCAAGTTCGATAGAAAGAAACCCCGTGGTCGCCTCCACGATACCTTCACGTTTCTTCAGACTGTCCTCCTGCAACTTGACCGCCAAAAGACTCGCCACTGATTGAGCCATGAATGGGTCAGGATTGACGTACGACACGGCTACCCCCACTCCATCTTTTGGTTTTCCAAATGTCACGGCTTTCCGCAGACGTTTCATCAGCTGGTCTGAGGAATCTTTCTCTGCGTCGGGATAGGGTTTGAGCGTGTCAAGGACCGGCATGAGAATAGATTTGTTTGTGAGTCCCATGGCTATTTGCTGCATAGCCATCACTGACGGGTCCTCACCGTACCTAGCCTCTTGGCCTTGCGATAACCCTTTGACATACTCCTTCGCAATCCTCGGACTATCGATGGTCATGATGACGGTCGACTTGAATGTCTTCGGAAAATATTTCCACGCCACATATCCCATGGCGACACACAGCACCACACTGGCGAGGATCCACCACTTTCGTTTGAGCGATGCTCTAAATAGATCATCTGGAGTGAGCGCTTGCATAGCCATGGATCCCGCCTTCGCTAGGTTAGTAGAACGCCTGGGAGAGCGTCAGTTGCACCACTTGCCGTTCGATCAGGAACCCCTGTCCCCCGCGCGATTGATTATTATTCGAGTAACTATAGGTCAGCCCCAGAA
>JABFSG010000094.1 GCA_013140715.1 Nitrospiraceae bacterium | reverse complement strand
ATTCGTTCGATACGCGCAGCCGCTTCTTCCGCAGGCATACTCTCATAGATCTTTGCCAATTGTCCTAGATGTTGCTTGCGCAAGTCGGCCGCATGTTCGCGCTGTGAGGTCTGTTGCCCCACGGCGATTTTCTCTTGATCGAGACGACGCTGCTCTGCTGCCTCGATCTTATTCAGTATCTGCTCGACTTCGGCTTTGAGAATCGCCACCCGCCCCTCTGCCGTCCGGACAATATTCTCACGCCGCTCCAAGTCTTGCTTCCGCTGCTGAAACAGGGCGACCATTTCCTCCGGCACAATGAGCGCCGGTCCTTGGACCGGTTCAGCAGCAGGTTTAGGCGATTCGCTGCCCGATACTCTGTTGGAATCCGTCGAGGCCGGCCGTGACGCCACGTCTTCGGCATGAACAGACTGCGGCCCCAGAAGAATGCTCAACAAATCCGCTATCGGCATTCCCGCGTTGCTTGGAGGATCGACGGACCGAAGCGTAGGACTGGCTTCTTTGCTTGCTGCAGGCTTGCTCGGAACAAGATGCGTTGTGACGCGATCGAATCGGACCGATGCAGAGGCAGTCTTTTTTAAGCAGTCTGCGGCGCTCTTCTGCGTATCTTCCCCACCGATCATCCATCCTAGATCGAGTTCTTCTAAAATAGCCCTCCCGCATCCTGCAAGCCCCTGCTCAGCCGTCATTGGAACGAATTGAACAGCCCCGGAGAACGCAACGATGAGACCGATCCCGGCAACGACAGCCCCGATCCATCCTCTCGACCGGACAAATCCTGACGCGCGAGGCGCCACACGTGGAGAGGAAACGCGATCGAAGGTCCGAGGTTCAGGGTTCGGCATTCTGGACCCAGCGACCTGAACGCCTGGTCTCTTCACCTGGCTCGCCCGCCCCGCTTGACCAGCCTGCGGCCTATTCATCTGCGATCCCCACCATGCGAGCGGTTGCATTGCCAGCGTGCCACGATAGTTTCCCCACAGCCTGCGCAAAACACTGAACGATCACATCACACTCGTACGGCGCGCAGCCTCATCCAGTTCCATTTGCTCGACTCGGTCTTGCACAAGACGCTGTTGTTGACGTCTACGTTCGACCAGACGATCGAGCGTCCGACAATCCTGCATCGCGACACGCAATGCAGCCTGCTTGTGATTCCATGCCTCACGGAGCTGACTTTCGGCCTGCTTTGCCTCCGCCAACTTCGATGTCTCGGCGACAACCTTCGACTGCCACACCAAAAACTCATCCAGCGCCACTCCTCCGGCGGCCTTGGCCAAGTACGCATCCGTCGTGCGATTCATACGTTCCTCGAGCAGAAATACACGCGTCTCGACATCTTGTAATTCCTGGCGCAGACGGAAGAAATCCATCCGTGCCACCTCTTCCAACTGTGCGCGATAGCGACGCAAGACGTTGAGCTTCATGCTGTCGCCTTCGCCAGAGTCAACAGGTCCTGGATCGAATCGCCGATCGAAACGGATTGCTCGATATCCTGGCGAAGAAAGGCGTTGATGCCGTCTTGAGCTCCCACGGCCTTGTCAAGCTCGCGATTGGTGCCGGCCTTATAGGCGCCGAGCAGAATGAGATCCTCAGACTGTTGATACCGCGCCTGTAGTTCGATCAGGGACCGAACCGCCCGGTAGTGGTCGCGCTCCACGATGTCTTTCATCACCCGGCTGGTGCTGTTCAGCAGATCGATCGCCGGAAAATGGTTGCGCGCCGCTAACTGACGTGAGAGCACAATGTGGCCATCCAGAATCGACCGGACTGTCTCCGCGATGGGGTCGGCAAGTTCATCGCTCTCCATCAACACTGTGTAGAGCCCGGTGATGGCGCCGGAACCGGAGCCGGTACCGACTCGTTCAAGAAGTTTAGGCAACATCGTAAAGACCGAGGGAGTGTACCCCTTCGTGGTCGGTGGCTCCCCGATAGCCAGTCCGACTTCGCGCTGGCTATGGGCAAGACGAGTAAGCGAATCCATCATGAGGAGAACCTGCTTGTCGCAATCGCGAAAATACTCTGCGATCGCCGTCGCAACCAACGCCCCTCGCAACCGCACCAGCGGAGGCTGGTCCGATGTCGCCACGATCACCACCGAGCGGCTGAGCGCCTCAGGGGTCAGATCGCGCTCCAAAAATTCGTTGACTTCACGCCCTCGTTCGCCGATGAGAGCGATGACATTGACATCGGCCTTCGTGTAACGGCTGATCATCCCAAGTAAGACGCTCTTCCCGACTCCGGAACTGGCAAAGATGCCGACCTTCTGACCTCGGCCGCACGTCAAACAGGCATTGATCGCACGGATACCCAAATCGAGGGGTTCGGCGATGCGGGTTCGCTTCAGGGGATTGATCGGCGCGGCATGTAACGGGTATCGCTGTTCGTTCGTCAAGGGGCCGCGCCCGTCCAATGGCTCTCCAAGCCCATCGAGCACACGCCCCAGTAGTTGCGGGCCGACTGGAACCGAAGCGCAGTGGCCCTTCATGAAGAGCTTGCTGCCGGGACCGATACCCCTCATCTCCCCGAGCGGCATCAGCAACACACGATCGCCTCGAAATCCAACCACTTCCGCAGGCACAGTTCCTTCTCCATCCTCGCGAGTGACGTCGCACAACTCCCCGACTGATGTCATCGGCCCATAGCCTTCGATCACGATCCCGACCGCCTGCGCCACACGGCCCGAGACGACAAGAGGATCCGTCCGTTCAATCAGGTCAACGAGATTCACGCAGGCCTCGCTTCTGTAAGACCTCTCCGAGTCGCAACAACTGCGTATCCAGCGAGGCATCGACCAGACGATTCGTCGATTGAGCCACACAACTTCCCCGGGAGAGAGACGAATCTCCTTCGACATGCAGCGCAAACGACAGGGGTCGTTCTCGGCATAACTCCGCGCGAGCCGCTTCAAGAACTGGAGCGTCCGACGGATGCGTTCGCACGGTCACGACTCCTGCCTCCCGAAAGGTCGCCAGGGCCGACTTGAGCAATGACATCACGGCATCCTGACGTTCGATCATCGTGTCGCGCAGGATGCGTGTCGCCAGACTGAAGGCCAGGGCCGTCACATCCTCTTCGACAGACTGATGAAGCGACATCCGCGTATCATCGAAGCGCCGGACTGCGTCGGCCAATAGCTGCTGCTCCTGTTGTCTGGCTGCGGCCACTCGTGCAGCGGCTCGTCGTTCACCTTCCTCAATACCTTGGTCGTAGTCCGAGAGGCTCTGGTCTCCGGTAAACCGATGGCCCGTATCGAAATCGGTCAGCGTAAGACTTCGGAATCGAACCCCGGCAGCGCGAACCACTGCCTGCTTGAGAACCGTGTTCTCCGAACGCAAATGATACAGATCGAGGAGACGGTTCACGATCAACTGTAACGCTTCTATTTCAAACGGCTTCATGAGAAACTCCGCCGCACCAGCCTTCATCGCTTGCACCGCAAGATCCACCGTGCCATACCCGGTCATCACCAGTCCCATCATGCGGTGATCCAGCTCACAGGCCTGCTGGAGCAATGCGATGCCGTCTTGATCCGGCAACTTGACGTCGGTAATCAGAAGCGATACAGGTGACACCTTTAATGCCGCATGGGCTTCCCGCGCTGTTCCAACCGCACGCACACGATACCCCGCCGATTGCAGCAGCCGCACCAAGAGGTCCCGAATAGCCGCCTCGTCGTCGACGACCAGGATCGCACTTTCTCGCCGACTCCTCAGACTTGCGCCCGGCCGAGGCAATGTCGCCTGTCCGTTCGAAGAAGGTTCCATCTACAGCATCGCCTCCCCTCCGCCCGCACCGGCGATGACGATGCGCCCTTCCTCCTCCAGTTTCCGGCAGACTTTGAGGATATTCTGCTGCGCCCTCTCGACCTCCGCCACCTTCATCGGCCCTCGCGACTCCATATCGTCTTTCAACATCTCCGCCGCACGACTCGACATATTTTTCAAGAACTTCTCCTTGGTTTCTGGGCTCGCTCCACGCAAGGCCACAGGAAGATCCTCTTTGCTGACCTCTTTCATCAATTCTTGCATGCCGCGACCGTCCAGCTTCACCAGGTCGTCGAACACGAACATCAATCCTCTAATTGTATCGGCCAACTGCTGATCGCGTTCGGCGATTTTCGACATGATGCCGCCCTCTGTAGCTTTATCGAGCGTCGTAAGAATATTGGCAGCCGCTTCAGCCCCTCCAACGCTCGCCGCGCGGGTGCCGACACTGGCGACCAGGGAACTCTGCAAGGCATCGCTGAGCTCCTCGAGCACGCTCGGCTGCAAATCTTCCATCGTGGCGAGACGCAAGGCGACATCCGCACGAAGGGTTTCCGGCAAGTCCCGCATGACGATGCCTGCCTGATCCGGATCCATATGCGCCAGAATGACGGAGATCGTCTGGGGATGCTCGGTCCGGATCATTTGTGAAGCGGCCTTGGCATCGACCCACTTCATGGCGTCGAGCCCCGGATAGACTTTGCTGGTCATGGACTCGAGCATTCGATTGGCTTTTTCAGGACCGAGCGCCTTGGACAGAATGGTTTTGATGTATTCTTTTCCATGAAACGTCACGTCGCCGCTTGCGCTCGCCTTCTCAAATTCATCGATGACGGTCGATTCTTCTTCCCTTGTAATATTCGCCGTCGCATGCATGGAAGCCCCCAGCCGACGGATCTCTTTCGGGTCAAGACTCTTCATCACCAAGGCCGCGGCGTCTTCACCAATGGCTTTCAGCAGTATCGCCGCCTTTTGTTCGCCGCTAAGCGGAGTGGCCATCGCTATATGCCTCTCACGAGCTCGTCTTCAACCATTGCTTGACCACCACAGCCGTGGCATCGGGATTACCCCGAGCCATATCGACGATCTGTGAGCGGGGCTTTCCCGCCGCCAAGGATGCTTCGACCTGACTGACCGAAGCGGGAAGCCCCAGCGCGGATCCCTCGGACGCTGCCCCAGGCGACCCGGTCGTTCCCAGCATCGCCATGAGGGGGCGCACAACCATGAAGAGAATCAGGAGAAAGAGGCCTCCTCCGACCCCATAGCGAATATAGGGAACCAGGGAATTCGTCGGCTCCGCCGCCGCCTCGATGCCTTGCGCAGGCGGCTCTTCAGTCGCGATATCGAATTGCACGTTGGTTACCTGGACTTGATCCTGCCGCTCTGCCGAGTAGCCCATGGCTTTTTTCACGATCTCTTCGATACGCTTCATGTCTTCTTCAGGCCGCGCAAGGTACTTCTTGGCCGTATCGGATGAAGCTGTTTCACCCCCGGATGCCTTCGCGCTTTCATAGATGCCGTCTACGAGCACCGCGACGGAAAGCTGCTTGATGCCACCGGTTGATTCCACAACTCGGGAAACCGTCCGGCTGATTTCGTAATTCACGGTTTCATTTTTGGTCTGATTGGCGCTTGAACTCGTTTGAGCCGGCTCTTGGCTTACCCCTTCGGGAACATTCGACTGGACACCAGGCACACCGCCGGATACACCGTTCACCCCGTTGGATTTTTCCTGGCCCCGTTGCTCGCTTCGAACGACTTGACTGTTCGGATCGTAGCGCTCTTCCGTCGTTTCGATTTTGCGGAAGTCGAGAATGCTGGACACCCGCACCACGGCTTTATTCACTCCGACGATCCGCTCCAACATCGTTTGAATCCGTGTTTCGATATCCTTCTCAAGCGTCCGCTGGTATTCCAGCTGCGATCCGGTGAGCCCCGCGGCATCGTCGCTCCCTGCCGCCGACGAGAGCAGCCGCCCATGTCCATCCACCACGGTGACATCCTTGACTTGCAGACCCTCGACGCTGCTCGATACCAGATGCACGATCCCATTCACTTGTGTCTTGGCGAGCGTCTGTCCGTTCCGCAACGATACGACGACCGAAGCGCGCGCCCGATTCTCATCGCTGGAGAACAACCGCCGTTCCGGGGTGGCGAGGTGGACGCGGGCCCGTTCGATCTCGGGCATTTGCGCAATGGTCCTTGCCAGCTCCCCCTGCAGCGCGCGGCGATAATTGAGTTTCTGCACGAAATCCGATACGCCGATCGACGATCGATCGAAAATTTCAAAACCGACTCCTCCCCCATGGGGAAGGCCTTGCGTGGCCAATTGCAATCGCATCTCATGGACTTGCGCGCTGGGAACGAGGACCGTCGTCCCGCCGCCGGTCGTTTCATAGGGCACCTTGCTCTCTTTCAGCTTGTCCACAATTCCGGCCGCATCCTCAGGATTGAGGTTCGTGAACAGAACCTGCATATCGGGCTGTTGCGTCCAGAGCGTGATCGCAATAAGACCGGCAATCGAGCCGGCAAGCGCAACCAAAATGATCATCCGTTGATTGATGGAAAACTTAGACAGCATCGACCCCACTCCTCACTCAAAAAATGTACTCAGCAGGATGCGTTTCGTTCATTTGGTTTGTTTGGTTTATTTCGTGCGGATGGGTGCTCTCATGTTTCCAACCAAACCAACTACACGAATAAAACAAACCAGACCAACCAGTTTAAATTTGCATCCGTTGAATTTCTTCATAGGCCGACAACAACTTATTCCTGATCTGCATCATCAGCTGAAACGACACGTCCGCTTCTTGTAGAGCGACCATGGTCTGATGAATGTTCTGCGTCTGACCGGTCATCAAGGCCTCGGTCGCCTGGTTCGCTTCCAATTGAATGTTGTTGGCCTTGCTGATCGCTTGTTCCAGCTGATTCATAAATCCGCCGCCGGGAACCGCGCCGGCTGGATGAGCGCCGGCGGCATGACTCACGGAAGACACCGACGGGATGGCGATCGCTTTGATCTGGTCCACGGCTACCTCCCGATCTCCAGCGCCTTATTCCACATGGCGCGGGTGGCGCTGATCGCTTGCACGTTGGCTTCGTATGAGCGGGATGCCCCGATCAAGTTCACCATCTCTTCCATGACATTGATGTTCGGCATCTTGACAAACCCTTTTTTGTCAGCGTCCGGATGACGCGGATCGTAGATCACCTGCCCGGGCCTCGTATCTTCCTTTACGCGAAGTACTTTGACTCCATCGAGCGCATGGGCCCCTGGACCGGTCGATACCTGCCGAAACGTTCGTTGGAACGGACTGGCGACCGGCGTCGATTGAAACACTACATCCCGGCGCTTATAGGGGCCGCCCGCCGACGTATGGGTCGACTGCGCGTTCGCCAGATTGCTGGAGATCACATTGAGCCGTTGACGTTGCGCGTCGAGGGCGGTTACGGACACTGCCATACTGTCGGTCATTTCCATATCGACCTCCGTGGATGAAGGTTAAGGTTGAGGTTGAGGTCAAGTGGGCCGAGAGTTTTTTACTCAACCTGAGCCTTGACCTCAGCCTGACTGGTTATCGTCCCTCGCGGATCGCACCCATCAGCTGCCGGAAGCGGATCGCCATAATCGCTGCGGCGCTGTTGTACTGCATCGCATTGTCGGACATCTTTGCCATCTCCAGTTCGATGTTCACCGAGTTGGAGTCCAATGGCATGTCCTCCGCAGGCACGGGACCGAGCTTCCCCGTAACCTGCTGCACCAAGTTCCCGCGTGGACCGATGTGAAGGCCCTGAGTCACCGCGAGCGTGACGGGACCTCTTCCCCGCTGCGCTGCCTGCAGGGAATCCTGAAAGTTGAGATCGGTGGCACGGTAGCCGGGGGTTTCCTCGTTCGCGATGTTCGAGGCAATTACCCGCTGCCTGGACTGGCGCAAGTCCAACGTGCGACCGAGCAATTGCATGGTGTGATCAAAGATCGTCATGGAGCTCCCCCTTCTACGTATCGACCTGTTCAGGCATTGAGGCTGAAGGTTATAAATGATCCTGCAAAGCTCGAACCATGTGACTCAACACCTTCAAAGACCAACCCCTAAACGCCTTCAGTCTATGACCTAAACAATCATATTTTCCGACCGGCAAACCCTGCCGGATATTTTCTACCCATACCGCGGTAGATGGACGGATTATGCGGAGATCTGACAACTGTTCCCCCGATATTCTCGAAGCTTGTTCCGCAAGGTGCGAATGCTGATGCCGAGTTCTTTCGCTGCGTGGGTGCGGTTTTCCCTCACCCGCGCCAGAGTTTGAAAAATCAGGTCCCGTTCCATTTCCCATAATGACCCATTCCCGGAAGGCTGCGGCAAGGATGGAACTGGAGCAGGAGGCGCCGGTTGGCCGCCGGACTCCAGCAACAAGTGGCGCGGCTGGATCGGTTCCTTCCCGGCTAAGAGCACGGCCCGTTCCATGACATTTTCCAGTTCGCGCACGTTCCCTTTCCATCGTCTCTCTTGAAGTGCGGCGTAGGCC
>JABFSG010000075.1 GCA_013140715.1 Nitrospiraceae bacterium | reverse complement strand
AAGGTGCTCGCTGCTCGGCTCAGATGCCGGTTCGGGCCTACGATATTTCTGCCATCAACGTTGAGATCACCGTCAATCGATTCGGAGACTTCTATCCCGGCTTCATGTATGTCCTGACTGAAAACGTGGCTGGAATTCGGGCCGAAGAAGCGAAGAACCAGGCGGCGCGGGACAGCGAGGATCCGACGTTTTCGGCGGGCGCGGTTTCGAATGGGTTACAGGGCGACCTGATTCAACCTCTGGTGATTCGTGCGAACCAAGGGGACTGTCTCCGGATCACGCTCCGTAATCAGATTGCCGACGAACCGACGAACATGATTATCAATGGCTCTCAGATGCTGGTGGCTGGGACAGGGAAACCGGCGGCGGCTAACAATCCCGATGCCTTGGTCCCGACCGGCAAGAGCGGGGAATTCGAATGGGCCATCCCCAACGATCTGCAAGTCGGTGGACGGGCGTTCCACAGCCATGCGAGCCGGGATCAGTATTCCTTGGGCTTGCTGGGATCGCTGGTCGTCGAACCGCGAGGCTCCCGCTTCCTCAGCCCCTTTACGGGGGAAGAGATGAAGAGCGGCTGGGAAGCCATGATCGATGTGGCGAACGGTTCGGACTTCAGAGAATTTGTCATTTTCTATCACGAGGCGGGAGATGAAACGTTCCGATTGCTGAACCGCAAGGGGGACATGTTGCCGCAGCGCGATCCGCACACCGATACCTATCGGCCGGCCGCACGCCTCTTGAACTATCGCAGTGAACCGCATGGTGAACGGCTGGAACAGCAGGAACATTTGATCGGTTTTGCCGATGAATCGCAGGGTTATGGGTCCTATACGTTCGGCGATCCGGCCACGACGGTTCCGCGATCGTATCTCGGCGATCCGGCCACGTTCCGGATGGTCGGCGGGTCGGAGATCGTCCACTCGCACCATTTGCATGGCGGGTCGATCCGGTGGGCCAGACAGCCCGGTACCAGTCAACTCGATCCCACCCTCAGTAAGAACGGACCGGTCAAGTTCCCCGCAATCAGCGATACCTCGGATCGGTTGGATGTGCAATCGATCGGACCCTCGGAGATTTACGATGAAGTGACGGAGGGTGGTTCCGGCGGCTTGCAAGCCTTGGCCGGAGAGTTCGTGTTCCATTGCCATATCCCACAACATTATGTGACAGGGATGTGGGGTTTCTGGCGGGTGTATAACACGCTGCAATCGCCGGGGTTCCAGACCGATGTGATGAAGCCGCTGGTTGAGTTGCCGGACCGCAAGGGCAAAATTCAGCAGGCGGTGTCCTCCGACAAACTGGTCGGCACGACGGTGGATTGGTATGGCGGCAAGAAGTGGGAGATCACCAAAGACAAGACGGATTGGAAAGCCAATCCGGTGAAGGTCTCCATCAAGGATTGGGTGGAGTACATGCTGCCCCCGCAGGGTCTGCCCGGCAAGTCGGAAGATCAGGTGAAGCAGGCCCAGGCGAATGATCCGACCGTGGTGAACTGGAAATGGGATGGTACGTTAGCGCTCAATGAGCCGGAGACTCCGCACAAGTGGTCGGACTATGCCTCGCCGACCCCGTTGAAGCGGCCGGCGATTACCTTCGATCCGCAGACCGGCAAACTGGCGTTCCCCTGGCTCCGCCCACATTTGGGGAAGCGGCCTCCGTTCGCCCCGAACCATGGAGGCGCGCCCTGGTTGGAGCCCTTCCGTGTAAGGGAGGATGGGACCAGGAGTACGGAACAAGCCAAGCCTGGCGAACAGGGACCCTGGAGCCTCTGTCCGGAAAATTCTCCGCGTAAGTTCTTCACGATTCATTCCATCATCCTGCCGATCACTCTCAAGCCGGCCACAGCGAAATCTGCCGCGATTGTGGATCCGATCGGCATGATTTATGTGCTGCACGAGGAAGAGACGGAGGTCCGAAAGAATCCGGCCAAGCAGGTCCCGCTGGTGATTCGAGGTAACGTGCACGATTGCGTCGACATCATCTTCAAGAACGAAATCCCCGACGACGCGCGAACTGGATGGTCGAACAAGATCAACCTCCATCCGCACTTCTTCCAGTTCGACACCAGCGCGTCGGACGGACCCACCATCGGGTTCTCCTACGACATGTCGTTGCGTGCCTTTACCATGCTGACCGATCCCCAACCGACCAAAGGCATGCCACTGCCTGGCAATACGCTCCAGACAGCGGACTCCAAGGCCGGCGCCATGAGCATCACCGTGGCAGATGCGTCCAAGTTTCACGTCAATATCGAACTGGGCGTGGGCATGGACGATCCCAAATACTTCGAAGTGGCACGGATCAAGACGATCAACGGCAAGACCATCACCTTCGATCAGCCGTTGAAGTATGTGCACAAGAAAAACGACATTGCCAGTGTCGAGTTTATTCGTGAGCGGTGGTATGTGGACTCGGATTTAGGCACTGTGTTCTGGCACGATCACGTGTTCGGCACCGATACCTGGGGTCATGGCCTCTTCTCGGCCTTTATTACCGAGCCTCCGCGCTCGACCTATCACGATCCGGTGACGGGAAAAGAAATCCGGAGCGGCCCCATCGCGGATATCCATACTCAAGAGCCGGTCTCGGCCCATATCCGAGGCAGTTTCCGCGAAGTCATGATGCACATCATGGACAGTAATGCTCGGACGGCGGAGCTGATCACCACCGACAATCCCCAAGCGAAGCTGGGAGCATCGACGGTCGATGGACCACCGTCGCATCAGTTCCCTGCTCGCATCAACCAATCGGCGATGAAGTTCCTCAACGGCGGTGAAGCCACGACTGGCAGTGGGTACAGTATGCGAGTCGAACCTTTGAGTGTCCGGCTTATGAACAATCCGGACCCCTCGAAGCTCTTTGTCTCCGGGATTCACGGCGATCCTGGTACGCCGTTATTACGGACCTATCTGGGCGATCCCATTCTGGTGCGGGCCCTGGTGGGCTCCGCCAATGAAGTCCATACCTGGCATGTGACCGGCCACTGGTTCCCAATGGAACGGTATGGGACGATGGCGATGCCACGCAGTACAGTGCATCTCGTCATCGGTGAGCGGTACGATCCGGCGATTCCCGCCGCAGGTGGGCCGCAGAAACAGGCCGGCGACTATCTCTACTATAGCGGTCGGGCCTCGCATTTTGCGGAAGGAAGCTGGGGTATCTTCCGGGTGTTCGATGAGGTGCAAGGAGATCTGAAACCGCTCCCAGGACGCGAGAAAATTCAAAAGTCCGCTCCGTCGGTCTGCCCGGCGGAGGCGCCGGTGAAGTCCTTCAACGTTTCAGCGATCGATCAGAAGCTCCGGTACCACGAGGGCGCGCCAGGGGTGATGGAGGTCGATCTGGAACGGAAGATGGTCTTCGGTAATGAGCAGGGCAAGATGTACGTGCTTGATGGGGACCGGGGTCGAGTGAAGGCCGGCGAGTTGACGCCGAGCCCCCTGACTCTGCACGTGAATGTTGGCGATTGCGTGAAGATCAATCTGAAAAATGAGATGGCGAAGGACCGAGCGGGTTTCCACGTCGATATGATGGCGTTCGATCCGAAGGATTCGTTCGGCGCCAATGTCGGCAAGAATCCGGGCGATCAAACAATCGGCCCCGGACAGAGCAAGACGTACACCTACTATGCCCATCCGGAGTACGGTGAACTGGCGGCTCTCATCCAGGATTGGGGGAATGTCGTCGAGAATCCGCGCAACGGGCTGTTCGGTTCTATCATTGTCGGGCCTAAGGGATCGCACTACCGCGATCCGATGACGGGCGATGATATTACGATGAAGAGTGGCTGGCGAGCCGATGTTCTGGTGGATCGCACGGTCCCGGGGAACGAGACGCGGAAAAATTACCGTGACTTCTCGTTGATGTTCCAGGACGAGGATAACATCGTGGGCGTCAGCTTCATGCCCTATATCCAGCAGGTAGCCGGGATCACGGCGGTGAACTATCGATCCGAACCGACGGCCTGGCGTCTCGAAAAGGGCTGTGAAGTCTCTGAGATCTTCAGTTGCGTCAAGGCCGGAACCGTGCCGTCCACGCCGCTGTTGCAAGCCCACGTCGGGGATCCGGTGGCGATCCATGTGCTGGGGGCATTTAGTGAACAGGTTCAGCTGTTCACTGTTGACGGTCATGAGTGGCCGCATGAGCCCTATATGCAGGGGGCCGACCAGGTCAGCACCATGGAGTTCGGTGGGTCTGAAATTATCAACGCCTATCTGACCGGTGGAGCCGGAGGGCCGAATCGGATCGTTGGAGACTATCTGTGGAAGAACCAGCGGCCGGCGTTTGCCAATGCCGGGCAGTGGGGCCTCTTCAAGGTGCTGCCGATGGGCGACCAGCGGCTGCTTCCTTTGATGCCGCAGGTGCCGCCGACCAAGACGGCGGAGGGTGAGAATGGCGGAGGGGTCGCTTCTCGAACGTCAATGTTCGATCGATAAGCTGTGGATACTGGCGTCTCGTTGAGGAGGAAGAGACCCATCGCAGCGGGCGCAATGTTAGTTGGCAGTATCCAAACCATGGGGGGGAGCATTAGTGCTCTCCCCCATATGTTTTTCATCGATGGATGCCGAATATGACAATACATGGCTGTTGCCTGAGGTCTATCGTCCGGCTCTCGGTCTTCCTGAGCCTGTTCACGAGCGGCGCGATCACGGTGTGGGCCTACGAAGCCACGACTGTATCCAATGGAGGGACGGTCACGGGAACCGTGCAGTTTGCCGGCGATCCCCCGCCACTCACCGGTTTTGAACTTCGCCGCTATCCCGATCGCGATTATTGTGGGGCCTTGTCGGATGGCTCAGGGTATCGGTTTCTGCGCGAGGTGGCCGTGGGGCCTGAACAGGGCCTGAAGGATGTCATCGTAACCATCCAAGGGATTGAGAAGGGAAAGCCCTTCGCGTTTGACGAAACGAAGTTGGAGGCGAGTATCTGTCAGTTCGTGCCGTACGTCTCGGTCATGCGGGACCAGCACCCCCTCACGGTGAAGAATCTCGATGACGTGTCGCACGATCTCCAGATTTATGAACGGGAATGGGAACATATTTTCATCATGTTCCACCGGCCGGCCCTGACCAAAGGCGGGACCAGCGACCTGATCCGGTTCACCGGGAATCGGCGCGGAGTCATCATGCAATGTGGGATGCATCCCTACATGCAGGGGCATGGGCTGGCGGTCGACAATCCGTACTATGCCATCACGGGGCTGGAGGGCACCTTTGCGATTTCAGATCTGCCGGCCGGCACCTACCGCATCAAGGCCTGGCATCCGATCCTGGGTGAGCAAGGCCAGGAGGTAACGGTCGCGGCGACGGGCACGGCGTCGGTGGCGTTTCAATTCAAGGCAAAATAGGCGAGGAGGCTGTGCGTTGTGACGATCCGATCGTCACTCATGACGATTCGGTGAAATAACCCATCGCCACGCCATTCTTGCACAGTTTGATATGGTCGAGATGCTGTCGGCAGCGAGGTGATGTTGGAAGGAGCGAGATGCCGGTCGAGTATGTTGTGCTGGATAAGGGAGCGCTAGTACTGGAGTTGTGGACAGGGGCGATCTCGCACGACGAAGTGCTCGCGCACGAGCGACGGCATTTGAGCGACCCACTCATAGCGTTCGGCGCATTGGTGCTCGTCGATGCCACCAGCGCATCGTTCGAGACGGAGCCGGAAATGGTTCGTGAGGTGACCGATCTCTATCGGTGTTCTGCTGGACGGTTGAGGGTGGGGAAAGTCGCGCTCCTCGTCAATGAGTCGGGCTACGAT
The DNA here is from genome assembly GCA_013140715.1 of Nitrospiraceae bacterium. Taxonomy (GTDB): domain Bacteria; phylum Nitrospirota; class Nitrospiria; order Nitrospirales; family Nitrospiraceae; genus Palsa-1315. The sequence continues at coordinate 2,549 of JABFSG010000075.1, read as the reverse complement.
CGTGTGCGGCTATACGTGAGTCAGTCAAGTGACTTTGGTGTACGAGCAATCCTGTTCAATTCTCTGAATGTTGCCTGTACATGGTTGGGGATTGATGTAGCCAGGGCCCGCGAGGAACTCAAAAAAATTCGAGGTAACCGCTCTCTCGTGTAGCAGCCGTGCCGTCGACTTAGGCGGCGGAGAATTCACGCTTCAGTGTGCGGGAAATTTCAGGGATGCGAGTCTGAAAAGGAGCTATCGGTACGAAGGTGATTGGAGCGATCGTGAAGCCATTCACATTGGATGACATCAAGGGTGCGTTAGTAGAAATCGGGATGCAGGGGATGGCGGTGTCGGAAGTCACATGATTTGGGCGGCAAAAGGGGAACAAGGAGACCTACGGGGCGCCGGGTAAACGACAGACTTTCTACGCAGGGTGAAGCTGGAACTGTATGCCCAGCATGTATGGTGCAGCGCGTGACGGAGTCCGAGCCGGTGTCCGCACCGGCCGGCCTCATCGATTGTCGGCACAGAATGGAGAAAGCTAGCGAGAGGAGAGCTGGCCATGCATCTCGTCGTTCATATTCCCTATCAGACTGATGAAGAAAGTTCTCGGGTCATGAGCTTGGCCAGGCGGGCGCCGAGTTTTACGATGGAATGGGTTAACGACCAGAAGATGGCGATCGCCATCTTCACCTCGCTACCGGTCGGCATCGGCCTGGCGCTTCAGCTCCTGGGTGAAGCGATCGAACTCTCCGGGGCCTGGGCAAGCATCGACTCCAAACGGATCTCAAGTTTGGCGAAGCTCTGGCAGCGGCTGAACTGTTATCGAGACAGTCTGGATGAGTCGGATCGACAGCGTTATTGCCTGGAGAAAACAGCGTTCTTCAACACCCTAGTGGGCTGTGCAGGGCAACGGTGTCCTGTCTCGTGCCAATTTTTTTGCACACCCTGTATGTGCATGGCTCAGGATCAGTCGACCGTTGCTGTCGAGAACCGGTTCGATGTGGCGGCGGAACTGGCAGAAGTCGCGTGGTGTCCGAATCTCGGAATGCCGTGGGGGGTGAGGGGCGAATAATGATCGGCGAACCATGAAACCGGAGTCCTGTCACATTGGGAATTGCGGCACCTGCACGCTTCGCGCGGAGGCGGTGTTGTGCGATCTCGAAGGGGAGGATCTCGAAGAGTTTCAGCGCGTCAAACTCTCCCTCGATTATGAGCCTCACCAGACTATCTTCTATGAAGGTCATTTGTGCGTGGGCCTTTACTTGTTGTGTAGGGGCAAGGTCAAGCTGACTCGTTCTTCGGCGCGAGGACAACGGCGGATCATCCGGATCTTAGGGCCTGGTGAGCTGATCGAGAAGCACGCATTTGACAAGCAGGCGTTTCACGAGGTGACGTGCGAGACGTTGGAGCCATCTCAGGTCTGCGTCATCGACAAGGAGCGCTACCTCGCGGTCATCCACCGGAACCCCAAACTGGCGATCAAATTGATTCAACTCCTCAGCAATGAGCTTGGGGTGAATATGGATCAGCTCGACCAGTTCACGTTTAAGTCTGCTCGCGAGCGGTTGGCCGGCCTGCTCATAGAGCTCGGCGACCGATTCGGCAAGGAAAGCGCCAATCAGGTCCAGGTTGGGCTCACACTCAAACGGGAAGAAGTGGCTGAGCTGGCTGGAATCACGGTTGAAACTGCTATTCGCCTGCTCGGTGTGTTTCGGGATGAGGGGTTGCTCGCCATTGATGGAAGGACCATCACGTTGTTGAAGCTTGAGCGTCTCGCCAGAATTGCCCGGTGCTGAACCATTAGAGGGTCAAACGCTATTCGTGAAGCGTGAGAACCGGCTGGTTGCTCTGGTTTGTTTAGCGTATCGCGTGTATTTGGTCGAACAAGATCAACTAGATGAACAAAACAAACCAGATGCACCAGATCGACCCGACAAGTCACCTCGTCCCCTCGCCACGCGCCGCTGGTCCTCACCGGGCCATCATGGCCAGAGGTCCAATGGCCTGCTCAAAAGTATTGAAATAAATCATAGCTCGGACTGACCGATCACAGTGTCAGTCCTCTTCCTTTTCGGTAGAGCGAGGGAAAAGCAAGAGGATACCGTTTGGACATCGGCGCGCAGTTCGGCACCGGCGTGGAATATCGGATTTGGAAAGAGTTGTGGCTCGGCGCGGATGGCCGATATCACGTGGTCCGCTATCACATCAACACCGTGAACAATTGCGTCACGGTCGGCGCCCATGTAGTGATCGGATTCTAACACAGAGCGATGTGGTTGACTGACCTATCGCCATCTCTACGCCTGGCGAGAGGATCGGGTGATGCAGCAGGTATTCCTGAATAGCCCCGGTAAGTGGCCGGCTCAAGCAGAATTCTTACGGAGGATTTTCGATGTCCACACCTGAACAAACCCCGGCCCCCCAAGCGCCCAGACGTCAATATATCAACTTCGCCTTCTATAAAGTCGATCCGGCCTGGCGGCGCCTTCCCGAGAGCGACCGCACCAAGGGCAAGCAGGAATTTATCCGTGCCGTCGAGGACTATACCGGCAAGGTGCTCGTGG
>JABFSG010000071.1 GCA_013140715.1 Nitrospiraceae bacterium | reverse complement strand
GTAAAGGGGTATGAGGGGTAAGGGGGTATGTGAGAAGGCCGAAGGCAAATAGGCTGAAGATTTTGGAACGCCAGATCCGAACTTCAGCCCTCCAGCCTTCGGCCTTTAGTCTAGCTACCTTCAGCCTTTCCAGCCCGTTCTGCATTAATTATCATTGACAGACCTTCATGGGGCATGTATAAAACGCCGGGCAGAGGGCTTCCTATCGGGTGCCCTTCGGATGAGAATAGGGGAACAATGGCGTTTCCCACCGGCCTTCATAGATAGAAAACGGCATGGACAATGGCGTCCTTTGGCTCCAGCGGGGCTAAAGGACGTTTTTATTTGTCCCCCATTTCGAGCAGGCGCATTGCCTTGGCGCAGAACGCTAAATAATGGGAAAAGCTGGACAGTAACCATGATTTGGGCGCTCAATGACGCTGAGGTGCGGTCTGTTGGAAGGTCTGGTGGGAATCGATGTAGAGACGAGAAGTGAGTAGTAAGTGGTGAGTAGTCAGTAGTAGGGGAGGGCCGGCGGTGACGCACAATGGCGTGCGTGTCGACAAGGACGTCGAGATGAGAGAGGTAAGGGAGTAACCGAATTACCAAATCGACGAGGAGGACGATTATGTCAGTACGCAGTCGTATCGGAATCGGATTAGGAATGTGTGCCATGGTTTCGCTGCTTGGCGGTACCACGGTATTCGCCCAAGCGCCTGAAACTTCGAAGGAAGCGGAATCCCTCTTTAAAACCATGGGTTTTAAGATCTATGGTGCAGTGGATGCATCCTATACCCAGAATTTCAATAATCCCAGCACCAACATCAATCAGATGAGAATTTTCGACACCCAGGCGAATTCCTTCTCGCCCAACGTGGCGCAGATCGTGTTCGAAAAGACCGCAGTGGCGTCAGGCAGTGGCTGGGATCGGGTGGGCTTTCGCTCACGCACCAGTTTTGGGCCCAATTCCAGGTTTTCACGGGCTCGCACGAACTACCAGCCGGGCCAGGATAACACTGAACTCGATATCCAGGAACTCTATGCAGAGTACATCGCCCCGATCGGCAACGGCTTAAAGATTCAAGCGGGAAAGATCCACACCTTGATCGGGTTCGAGCAGATCAATAGCTGGGAGAATCCAAACTTCTCACGCACCAATATGTTCGGTCTGTCACAAGCCTTCACGACGACCGGAATCCGGTTCACCTATACCTGGCACCCCATGGTGACGACGTCTATCGGACTCATCAATGGGTGGGATAACATCGAAGACAACAACAGGGGTAAATCCTTTGAGTACCTCGTAGCCTTGACGCCGCATGAGCGGTTGGGGGTCAGTGTTTATGGATCTTACGGACCAGAACAGTCGAATGGCAACGCTGTATTCGGTAATGCAGCTGCCGGTGTCTGTGCGTCTGGTACCCCTGGGTGCGATCCTTCTGGCAAGCGCACAGTGGTGGGGGCAATCATTACGGCAAAGGTGACCAACAGCGACACGATCATCCTCGAGCCCTACTATGGGAACGAGGGCAATGCCAGGGCTGGCGGATCTCAGAATGCCCGCTGGAACGGGATCGGCGCCTACCATATTCATGATTTCAACGATGCCTGGAGCACCAGGGTTCGTGGATCGATCTGGGAAGATGCCGGCGGTGTCCGGAGCTGCGTCGGAGGCAGCAACTTCAACGGAGGCACCAATTCTTGCGCGGGTGGCCCCGGTGGATTTACAGGCAGCACTACTGGTGGCGGCTTCAACGCTCAAACCGGTGGGGGAGTTGCCCAGACTGTTTGGGACGTGACTCTGACGCTCCAGTACAAGCCGGCTCCATCCCTCCTCACGAGGGTGGAATATCGGCATGACCACTCGAACAGGAACGTGTTCTTGTACGGCACGCAGCCTGTGAACAATCAAAATACCTTGGCCTTCCAAGTCGTCTACATGTTCTAAGTCAGGGTATCGTGAAGTGGTTTGAACGTTGACATAGTGTTCCTGTGTTGACCTAGGTTGAAGCGCCTCCGTGGCATGGGCTGCGGAGGCGCTCACAATAGAAGCTACTCGCTTCTTGTGCGGACAGGCACAGGCAGGCCTGTGCGGGATTGAGGTGATCTCGTGCAAGGAACAACTGTTAGGGCCGCTGCTTCGTTAATCCACTCGGGTAGGCCGATCCTTCGACAGGTTCAAGAGAGAGTTGCGGAGCCATGCCGGCTTCGAGGGAGAGACTTGTCCCGATTTCAGTCGAATGGGCCGCGTGAGACGATCTTGGGGAGTCCTGTAGAGCGTGTTGACGAACATCATGACAACCTCGTCCTGACCAGGGGATGAAAGGATGCAACCTATGCTATCGGCTATGAGCAACATGAAAAAGATTTTGCCGGTCTTCCTGATTTGCCTTGTCGTCTTGGCAGGATGGACGGCTTTCAATGTGCAAGATGTCGCTGCACAAGACGCAGCCCCGGCTGCGCCGAAGGCCGATACGGGCGATACGGCCTGGATTATCGTTTCCTCGGCGCTGGTCATGTTGATGACCCTGCCGGGCTTGGCCCTCTTCTACGGAGGACTCACCAGACAAAAAAACATTCTGAGTACGCTTTTGCATAGCTTTATCTGCCTCTGCCTGGGCAGCATGGCTTGGGTGGTGTTCGGGTACAGTCTGTCCTTCGGCCCGGATGTGGGAGGCGTGATTGGGAATCTCGATTGGTTCATGCTGAAGGGGGTAGGAGTCGAGCCCCATTCAACCTACGGGCCTACGATTCCACACGAACTCTTCATGGTGTTCCAGCTCATGTTTGCCGCGATCACCCCGGCCCTGATCACGGGGGCCCTTGCGGAACGTATCAGATTTTCCTCGATGTTGTGGTTTCTCGGCATCTGGTCGGTGGTGGTGTACTATCCAGTAGCCCATTGGGTCTGGGGCGGTGGATGGTTGGGGGCGATGGGTGCTCTGGACTTTGCCGGAGGCACGGTTGTGCACGTGACCTGCGGTATGGCAGCGTTGGTTGCCTGCATTATGCTCGGCAAACGTAAAGGCTATCCGAATACGCCCATGCCTCCCCATAACCTTCCCCTCACGGTACTGGGGGCTGGGCTCCTCTGGTTCGGCTGGTTCGGCTTCAACGCCGGTAGTTCGCTTGGAGCGAATGGCCAGGCGATCGGCGCCTTCGTGGCAACCCACATTGCAGCCTCTACTGCGACGGTGGTCTGGATGTTGATCGAATGGGCCCATCGTGGGAAGCCTACCGCGCTCGGTGTGGCTACCGGAACGATTGCAGGGTTGGCCACCATTACCCCTGTAGCAGGATTTGTCTCTCTGTTTCCGGCATTCCTCGTCGGTCTTGCGGGCGCGTCTATCTGTTATATCTGCGTGGTCTTCATAAAGAGCGCTGCCGGTTACGATGATGCGCTCGATGTCGTGGGGGTCCACGGTGTCGGTGGAGCGACCGGCTGCATCCTCGGAGGGTTGTTCAATTCAAAGGCGATGGGTTCTCCGGCCGATGGGCTGTTCTACGGGGGCGGCTTCTCTCTCATGGGGGCTCAGATCGTCATGGTGCTTTCGGTGGCGGCCTTTACGGCGATCGGCACTTGGATCATTCTCAAGATCATCGATGTTATACTGGGCATTCGCGTGACGCAGGATGAAGAACAAGAAGGCTTGGATGTCAGTCAGCACGGTGAAAAAGCCTATCACGTGTAATAGACAGGCCATGAGACCATCGATGAAACGACCGTGACCGGCAACCCCGCGATGCAGATCGTCTGTATCGCGGGGACAAGCCTGTGAGGGAGGGTATCGACATGAAGATGATAGAAGCGATTATCAAGCCGTTCAAATTGGATGATGTGAAGAATGCGCTAGTGGAAATCGGTGTGCAGGGAATGACGATATCGGAAGTCAAAGGATTCGGACGCCAGAAGGGGAGCCATGAAACCTACCGGGGCGCCGAATATACGACCGACTTTGTGCCCAAGGTGAAGATCGAACTTTATGTTGCGGATAGCATGGTGCAGAAGGTCCTCGAAGCCATTACACGTGCTGCGAAATCCGGTAGCGTCGGAGACGGTAAGATCTTCGTGTCCGATCTCGAATCCGTGCTGCGGATCAGGACTGGCGAGACCGGGGAAAGCGCTCTGTAATCAGGGACTGGCTCACGCCTCCGGCGGGTGCCTGTCCCTGATTTTTCGCAGACGAGAGGGAATGTCCGCATTGTGACGATGGCATCGGACAATGGGTTTCAGCCTGGGCTTTTGCGCGGGGTGGAGGTCGCATCGGCCTCCACCCTGGCAGGGCATCGGCTTGCCCTCCAGCAGAAACTGATGGAGGGGGTCCCGGCGGCTCTGGCGATGGCAGACCTGACGGAGTTTGTGGATGGGCTGATTATTGGTAAATACAAGAATGCTATGCGGCAGTCCGGTGAGCAGGCGCAGGTTGCAGGGGACCAGTATTGTTGTCTGGTGGCGCTGGGAGGGTACGGTCATCGTGAGTTAGCTCCCTATTCAGATATCGACCTCATGTTTCTCTTCCGCGAGGAGGCCGGGGAAGCAGCGCCGGCTCTGTTCCGTGAGGTGCTCCACTATCTCTGGGATCTCGGATTGCAGGTCGGTCACAGTATGAGAACGATGCAGGATTGTGTCGATCTGGCCGCGAAGGATCTGACGATTCGCACCGCCATGATGTCCTCCAGGTTTTTAACCGGCAGCCCCTACCTGTTCCAGGAGTTCAGCCGCCGATATGCTCAGGAAGTCGTCGGTCAGGGGATCGAGAGTTTCATCGAGCAGAAGGTCGAGGAGCGCCGCCGCGAATATGTCAAGTTCGGACAGACAGTCTATCTCCTGGAGCCTAACGTTAAGAAGAGCAAAGGAGGAGTGCGGGACTTTCATCTGCTCCGGTGGGCCGGCATGGCCAGATTCCAGGCCACGTCGCTCCAGGACCTGGCGGATCGTGGGTTCCTCTCGAGACCGGATTTTCACTCCTTGACGGAGGCCCGCGATTTTCTGTGGAGTGTGCGGGCGTTTCTGCATCTTCACGCTGGACGGGCGGAAGAAATTCTGTCGTTCGAAGAACAGGTCCGTTTGGCCTCTCTGTACGGATTCCATGACCAGCCTAATCTCCTGGGAGTCGAGCAGTTCATGCAGCGATACTACCGGCTGACGATGGGGCTCCATGAAACGATGCTCAGGTTTGTGGACCGTTGTCTGGTGTCCCCTGAAAAGCGCCGTTCGATCGGAGCCTTGCCTGCTGCCACGGTGGACGGCTATTTCGCGGTGGACGGCCAAGAACTGACCGTTCCCTCCGAGCTGCGGGCTCGGGTTTTGGATAGGCCGGAACTGTTGCTTCAGCTGTTCGAGACGGCAAGGTCTCGCGGCCTCAAGATCGACAGCGACTTATTGGACGAGATCCGCAGCCAGATGGACAGCATGTCGAGCGAGGCCTTTCGGAGCGCTGAGGTCAGCCGCATGTTTCTGCAGATCCTCGCCGGGTCTGGGGGGGTAGCAGGCACGCTTGAATCGATGCATCGCGTCCACCTGTTGGAAAAGATTATCCCGGTCTTTGCGGCCCTTCGCGGGCTGATGCAGTTCAATCAGTATCACAAGTACACCGTGGACGAACATTCCATTCTGGCTGTGGCAAAAGCAGAGGCCTTCGCGTTGGAAACAGGCGTCCTAGGGAAGGTCTGCCAGGAGATAAAGCGGAAGGATCTGCTGCACCTGGCGATCCTGTTGCACGATTTGGGAAAGGGGCGGAAGGAAGATCACTGCGAAGTGGGCAAGACGATTGCGGAAGAGACTGCGGCGCGGCTGGGCTGCGACGAACAGGAGACAAGGAAGCTGGCGTTTCTGGTGCATAAACATCTGCTCATGGCCCACACGGCCTTTCGGCGCGATCCTTACGACCAGAAGGTGATCGGGTTCTTCGCCAAGGCAATGGGGACACCGGATGTTCTTCGTAAGATGTTACTCCTAACGGCAGCCGATATTGCGGCGGTGGGGCCAGGGGTCTTGACCAAGTGGAAGGAGTCCCTGCTCGTCGAACTCTATCTGCGCACCCTGCCGGTCGTATCGGGTGAGCGGGACGAGGTTGCCGCTCCCGAGCGGTTCAAGCAATTGATCGGCGAAGTGGCGCGCGAGTTTCCGGACACGGCATCTGTTGGCCTGGACTGGATTGAATCGCAACTGAACCAGTTTCCTTTGCGCTATCTCTACGGGATCCATCCGAAGCAGATCGCGAGCCACCTGGGGGCGATCGGAAGGCTCCAGGCAGGCGATGTACTGGTCGAGGATCGCTTCAATGAAGCGCTCGGTATCTGCGAGTATACGGTGATTACCCACGATAACCTTACCGGAGGCATCGTATGGAAAATTGCCGGTGTGATGGCATCCCAGGGGCTTGAGATTGTCGATGCCCAGATCACGACCCGGGAAGACGGAGTCGTCGTCAATACCTTCCAGGCATCCGATCCCGATTTTGTCGGTGTTCCCCCGCCCGAGCGCGGGGCGACCATCGCCGAGATGATTATTCAAGTGTTGAAGGGCAACGAGGCAGTCGAGCGGCTGATGAGCCGCTATACCAGGATGTCCGCTGTGAGCCGGCTGCCGGCTCCTCGCCAGGCGGCAGAGGTGCAGATCGATAACGAAACATGCGACCGGTCCACAATTGTCGATGTGTTTGCTGACGATACGCAAGGACTGTTGTATGCTATTACCCGCAGCATCTTCAATCTCGGTCTGTCGGTCCAAGCGGCTCGGATTTCGACCAGGCTGGATGACGATATACAACAGTCTCTGCGTACCGGCGGCAGGCATCAGGTGGCGGACGTGTTCTATGTGACAGACCAGCAGGGGGCCAAGCTCGAAGATCCTGCTCGGCTGGAGGCCATCCGCGCGACCGTCAAGCAGGATATCGATCTGTTCATGGATCGGCAGGTTGGCACGGCGGGCGGCATCGTGATAGGGTCAGCATCATAAATCGCAGTTCATAAGGAGGCTTGGTTGGAATGAATCCCCGCGAGGTATCGGAGTTCGCAAAGAAGCATAAAGTTCAAGTCGTGGACTTGAAGTTCGTGGATCTGATCGGCACTTGGCAGCACTTTTCTATTCCCGTAGAAGAACTGACCGAAGGGTTGTTCAAGGATGGATCCGGGTTGGACGGTTCGTCGATCCGGGGTTGGAAGGCGATTAATGATAGCGACCTGTTGATGGTGCCGGATCCGAACACGGCCTCGCTCGATCCGTTCTGCGCCGTTCCGACGCTGAGCCTTATCGGTAATGTGCTCGATCCGATTACGCGCGAGCCCTACGACCGCGATCCGCGGTTTGTGGCGCAGAAGGCGGAGAAATATCTCCAGAGCACGAAGATCGGGGATACCTCCTACTGGGGGCCGGAAGCGGAATTCTTCATTTTCGATCAGGTTCGCTATGACCAGACAGGCCACAGCGGCTTCTACCATATCGATTCCGAAGAAGGCGCCTGGAACATCGGACAGGAAGGCCATAACCTGGGTGGAAAGATCCGTCACAAGGAAGGCTACTTTCCTGTTCCACCGACCGATACGCAACAGGACATCCGCAGCGAAATGGTTCTGGAGATGCAGAAGGCCGGGATTTACATTGAAAAGCACCACCACGAGACTGCGACGGCGGGCCAGGCTGAGATCGATATGCGTTTCGACTCGCTGGTCAAGACGGCGGATAAATTGATGATGTACAAGTACATCGTCAAGAACGTGGCCCGCCGCCATGGCAAGACCGTCACCTTCATGCCCAAGCCGATTTTTGGGGACAATGGCACCGGGATGCATACGCACCAAAGCATCTGGAAAGACGGGAAGCCCCTGTTTGCGGGGAAGGAATATGCCGGTATCTCGCAACTCTGTCTCTATTACATCGGGGGCATCTTGAAACATGCGCCGGCTTTGGCGGCCTTTACGAATCCGACGACAAATTCTTACAAGCGGTTGACCCCCGGCTTCGAGGCGCCGGTTCTGCTGGCCTATTCCAGCCGGAACCGATCGGCGGGCGTCAGGATTCCCATGTATTCACCGAGCCCAAAAGCCAAGCGAATCGAGGTGCGCTTCCCCGACCCGACTGCGAATCCGTACTTGGCCTTTCCGGCCATGCTTATGGCGGGGCTGGACGGGATCGAGAACAAGATCAATCCCGGTGAACCGGCTGAAAAGGATCTGTACGATCTCGAGCCGGAGGAAGCAGCGAAGATCCGTACGATGCCGGGCAGTCTGGATGAAGCCTTGCGCAGCCTCGAACAGGACCATCAGTTCCTGCTCAAGGGCGGGGTCTTCAGTAAGGACCTGATCGAGGCTTGGATCAGCTACAAACGCACCAAGGAAGTCGATCCCATGCGGTTGCGGCCACATCCCTACGAGTATGTTCTCTATTATGATGCGTAGGAGTTGAGAGAAGCTAAGGTTGAGGTCAAGGTTGAGCGAAGAAGAGTGTTGGAGGTTCGAGGTTGGATGTCGGAATCTGTGGACCATGCCCTTGGCCCAAGCCTCTAACCTCGATTTACCTCGACTGTAATTTTTCAAATAAGGCACAGTAGCCAAAGGCGTCCGTCTCTCGCGGTTGGGAGACGGACGCCTTTTCTGTTTGGTTGATCTGGTTCATTTGGTTTATTTTGTTTGTTTGGTGCGCAGGGCTTCTCTCGTGGATTGAACCAAATCAACTAAACAAACCAAATAAACAAGCATAACCAGTCTGGTTTCGATACGAGTAGGATGCTATGTCATCCCAACAGCATCGGGATGTGCTTCAGCCTAAGACTTCCATATTCCGATTCTGTATCATGCGAATGTTGGAGAAATCCGACGAGAATAACCACGTTCCGACAGAGTAGTTTTCCAGCTTCCGTGTAGGAAATGTTCGTGACTTTTCCGTTACAGGGTCGTAAAATCTGATCGAAGGCGAAACTAGGGTTCCGACTGCTTTTACCGGCAGTGTCTGGTCCGAGAGTTTCCGGTCTCGCATGGCGAGGCTCCACGGAGGGATAAAAGCCCGGGAGATCATGTACAGGTGGTACATGGCCTTCTTGGAATTTAACTCGCTCGCAAGGAGACATTGCCATGCACTTCCACTTCATAGTTCTTTCCATACCGAATCAGTCTGATCTGCTGCCAAGTCAGAGAGGACTGTCATGTTAATCGCAGAAAGTTCGGATGCGGCTCTTTCTGCGACCGCCACGACTGGGACTGAGACACTCAACCGGAGTCTGAGTCTCTGGAATAGCCTGACTATTGGATTCGCAACCGTTTCGCCGGTGGCAGGGCTCTATGCCATCATCGGTGTGCAGACGGTGGTGACGGGGGGCGGGTGGTTTGGCGCGCTGGCGCTCTGTCTCGTGATGCAGATGTTTGTGGCTACCGTCTACGCTGAGCTATCCTCGCAGATTCCGATTGCGGGTGGCGCGTACAAGTGGGCGCATCAGCTCGGAGGCGTCACCACGGGGAAATATGCCGGTGTCATCTACGTCAGTTCCACGATCGCCATGCTCACGACGACCGCCTATACCGGCGGGGTGTGGCTTGCGCTTTTTTTTGGATTCGAGAATGGAGGAGGACTCACTTTAGTCATATGGGGCGCCATATTTTTGTCGCTCTGCACGCTCCTCAACTTGGCTCACGTAAATATATTTAAACTGGTCATTACGCTGGGCGTCTATGCGGAAATCGTCGGTTCGTTCGGCGTAGCGCTGCTGCTGTTTTTCTTTTTCAGACAACATTCATTTTCCGAGCTGTTCCAGCATCTCGGCACAGGGACTGCGCCCAGCCAGACCGCGGCATTTCTTGCGGCGCTTGCCATTTCCGGTTGGGCTTTCATCGGGTTCGACGCCTGCTCCACCATTGCCGAAGAAACCCATAATCCCAAGCGGATGGTTCCACGCGCGATCTTTTTATCTCTGTGCATGGTGGGAGGGGTGGTGCTCTTCAACTCCGCCGCTCTGACATTGAGCTTTAATCGAGAGGCCCTGGTCAATACCAGCGCGACATCCGATCCTGTCACACCTGTGATTGCCAGCAGCTTCGGGGCCTGGGCTGAGGCGCCGTTTTTGGCGATCGTCATGGTTGCGTTCCTGGCTTGCGGGGCATCCATGGTGCAATACACATCGCGCATCGTGTACTCCATGGCCCGTGAGGGCAATATGCCTCTGATGTTCAGCCGGGTGACCGCCTCCAAGATTCCACGCAATGCGGTGATTTGTGTGGTGCTGCTGGCCGGACTCGGGCTGCTGTTCGGACTGAACGACGGGGCGGTGGCGACGATTATCGCCTTTGGCACAGGCGGGTTGTACGCCATGTTTGCTATGACCACCGGAGTTGGGTTGTTCACCCGTCTGACCGGTCGCTGGAACCCGGCATTGGGCGAGCTGAAGCTGGGCGTCTGGGGATTGATGATCAATACGATCGCGTTCATCTGGTCGGTCTTCGAATTTGTGAACATCGCCTGGCCTCGCGCCTACGCCGTCTCACCGAATGCACCCTGGTGGCAACTGTGGGCTGTACCTCTAGTTTTGGGCAGTATTCTCTGCATCGCCACGCCGTATATTCTGCTCAGAAACAACCGTCGGAGTTGAACGTATTTTTTGACGAGGAGCACAACATGGAGCAGCAACACACAGAGAGATGGGAAGAGCGTATCCCCGGAGGCTGTCATTGGTCCGGTCTTGTGCGTCGCGGCACAACCCTGCGCCTGACGGACGTGGATGGCGGGGCCAATGCTGCAGTGCTGTTTTACAATCAGGACGAGAGGCTGGAGCGCTACAATATGGCGGACACGCTGAAGTCGCAACATACATTCCGGCTGACCAAGGGACATGCCTGCTATTCCGATATGGGGCGGATCTTCTGTTACATCGCCGCGGATACCACAGGCTGGCACGACACGGTCTGCGGTGTGAGCGATGCCGAACTGATACGGCAGCAATACGGGGTCGCCCGGTATCAAGAACACCGCAATAGTATGTTTCGCAGCGGGCTGGACGGGATGCTGATCGAGCTCGGTAAATGGGGCCTGGGCATGCGCGATGTCGTGTCCAACATCAATTTTTTCAGCAAGGTGACCGCCACGGCATCCGGCAAACTCGTCTTCCATATCGGCAACAGCAAGGCGGGCAGTTATGTCGATTTGAGTTTCGAGATGGACACACTGATGGTGCTGTCCGCTGCGCCGCATCCGCTCGATCCGGCAGACACCTATCGACCGGGAGCAGTCGGCCTGGCAGCGAGCGCCACGACGCCTGGAGCAGCCGCGGAGTGTGCGCGTATCGCCGAAAACATGCGCGGTCTGCACAACACCAGACGTCTGTACGCCTGCGGTAGAGGTGTCGCATGAGCGCGCAAGATCTCGTCGTCAGCAAGCTTGATCCACACCTCGCCGTCGTGGATGAGATCTGCCAGGCGGGCGAGCCCTGGGCCAAGCCGGTGAAGAAAGGGCAAGTATTCCGCATCGTCGATCTGGAAGGAAATCAGGCGGTGGATACGCTGTTCTACAACGCCTCCCGCGCGCTGGAACGCTACAGCGCCACCGATACGATCCGCCGGCAGAACAGGCTCTATCTGACCACCGGCAGCAAGCTCTATTCAAATTTCGGCAATGTCATGCTCACCATCGTCGCAGATACCTGCGGCCGGCATGATACGCTGGGCGGCGCCTGCGCAGCGGAGAGCAACACCGTACGGTACGCGCTGGACACATATCCCATGCACAGCTGTCGAGACAGTTTCCTGCATGCGCTGGCGCATGAACCGGTCTGTGAACAACTCGGCATGAGCAAGCGCGATCTGCCCAGCAACATCAATTTCTTCATGAACGTCCCGGTGACGGAGAGCGGCGGGTTGGAATTTGTAGACGGTGTGTCGGCGCCGGGCAAGTATGTCGAGATGCGGGCCGAGATGGACGTCGTCGTGTTAATTTCGAACTGCCCACAATTGAACAACCCGTGCAATGCTTATAACCCCACGCCGATTCGCTTGCTGATATGGAATCCTGCTGACACATAATCCCGGTAGGAGGTCTGCCTCTCGTCGGACGGAACGCAACAGGAGGCCGGTCATGTTCGAGAAAGTACTGATTGCCAATCGCGGCGCCATCGCCTGCCGCATCATCCGCACATTGCGCCGTATCGGAGTGAAGAGCGTCGCAGTGTATACCGAAGCCGATGCATGGTCGCGGCATGTCGCGGAAGCCGACGAAGCCCACAGCATCGGGAGCGGAGTCGCGTCGGACAGTTATCTGCGCGCCGACAAAATCCTACAGGTCGCGCGGCACAGCGGTGCGCACGCCATCCATCCCGGCTACGGTTTTCTGAGCGAGAACGCGGAGTTCGCCGAACAGTGCGCGTCCGAAGGCATACGGTTCATCGGCCCCAGCCCGCAGCAGATGCGAGCCTTCGGGTTGAAGCATACGGCGCGCACCCTGGCCCTGCACAATCAGGCGCCGTTACTTCCCGGAACCGGCTTGCTGGAGAGCGTAGATCAGGCGCTGCACGAAGCGGCGCAGATCGGGTATCCGCTCATGCTGAAAAGCACCGCCGGCGGCGGCGGCATCGGCATGCGTGTGTGCTGGAACAGGGATGAATTGACCGGCGCCTACGAGTCGGTGAAATACCTGGCACAGAACAACTTCAAGGACGCCGGCCTATTCCTGGAAAAGTTTGTCGAGAATGCCCGCCATATCGAGGTACAGATATTCGGCGACGGCGCCGGCGGGGTCATCGCGCTGGGAGAACGCGACTGTTCGGTACAACGGCGTAACCAAAAAGTCATCGAAGAAACGCCGGCGACCAATCTGACTCCCCAATTACGCCAGGCTCTGTTGCAGACCGCTGTGCGCCTGGGCAAGGCGGTCAACTACCAATCGGCCGGCACGGTGGAATACATTGTCGATGCATCCACCGGTGAGTTCTATTTCCTCGAAGTCAACACGCGGCTGCAAGTCGAGCACGGTGTCACCGAAGAAGTCACCGGCATCGATCTGGTGGAGTGGATGGTGCGCCAGGCGTCCGGAGACCTGCCGCCGCTGGATTCATTCACCATCGAGCCACGCGGTCATGCCATACAGGCGCGCCTGTATGCCGAAAATCCGGCCAAAGAGTTTCAACCTTCCTGCGGCACACTGACAGCAGTGGAACTCCCGGCTACCGCACGCGTCGAAACCTGGGTGGGACGCGGCATCGAGGTCTCTCCGTTCTATGACCCGATGCTGGCCAAGATCATCGTGCATGCGGCAGACCGCGAACAGGCCATCGCGAATTTGACCGCCGCACTCGATGCGACCGCGCTCCACGGCATCGAAACCAATCTGAATTATCTCAAGCAGGTCTTGCGCAGCACGGTATTCCATCGCGGCCGGCACACCACGAGCTTCCTGAACGGCTTCCATTACCTGGCCCATACCATCGAGGTGATTCAATCAGGTGTGCAGACCACGGTCCAGGATTTTCCGGGGCGGCTCGGCTACTGGCATGTCGGTGTACCGCCATCCGGACCGATGGACGGTCTGGCATTCCGTTTGGCCAATCGCCTGGTGGACAACGCAGAAGATATGGCCGGGCTCGAAATCACCGTGATCGGTCCGACCCTTCGGTTCAACTGCGACAGCGTGATTGCCGTGACCGGCGCGCCGATCGACGTGCGCCTGGACAGCGAACCATTGGTGCAGTGGCAATCGCATGCCGTCAAGGCCGGCTCGCTGCTCCAGTTCGGGCGGATCAAAAGCCACGGCTGCCGAGCCTACCTGGCAGTACAGGGAGGATTTCAGGTACCAACCTATCTGGGCAGCGCAGCCACCTTTACCCTCGGCCTCTTCGGCGGACATGCCGGACGCGCCCTGCGTAACGGCGACATCCTGCACATCGGCGCAGCGCAGAACCATCCCGGCCGCACCCTGCCGCAAGAACTGATTCCGCACTATACCGACCACTGGGAAATCGGTGTCCTGTACGGCCCCCACGGGGCGCCGGACTTTTTTACCGAAGCCGATATTCAGCAATTCTTTGCCACCGACTGGGAAGTCCATCACAACTCCAGCCGCACCGGCGTACGCCTGATCGGCCCGAAGCCGAAATGGGCGCGCAGCGATGGCGGCGAGGCGGGATTGCACCCCTCCAACATCCACGACAATGCGTACGCGATCGGCGCAGTGGACTTCACCGGCGACATGCCGGTGATACTCGGGCCAGATGGACCGAGCCTCGGCGGCTTCGTCTGTCCTGCAACCATCGTGGCGGCGGAGTTATGGAAGATGGGGCAACTCAAACCGGGCGATCGACTGCACTTCCGCTGGATGTCGGCGGAACAGGCGCTGGAGTTGGAACAGTCGCAGGACGAAACGATCAGGGATCTCCAACCGTCGAAAGTTCTGCAGACCCAGTCCCACGCGCAGAGCATGGGCAGCCCCATCCTGCATAACATTCTGGAAAGCTCCCGGCAGATGCAAGTCGTGTATCGCCAGTCTGGCGACAAGAATTTGCTGATCGAGTATGGCCCGCCGGTCCTCGATCTCAACCTGCGCTTCCGCATCCATGCGCTGACGGAATGGGTCCAGCGAGCCATCGATGAAGGCCGCCTGAAAGGGATCATCGATCTGACGCCGGGCATCCGTTCGCTGCAAATCCATTTCGATTCGCGCCTGCTGCCGCGCGCCACATTGCTCGACATACTCATCGCTGCGGAACAGACCCTCCCCGCCATCGAGGAAATGGAAGTGCCGACGCGCATTGTGCATCTGCCGTTGTCATGGAACGACGGGGCGACGCGGCTGGCGATCGAGAAGTACATGCAGTCGGTGCGCAACGATGCGCCCTGGTGCCCCAGTAATATCGAATTTATCCGCCGCATCAACGGACTGAACAGCATCGAAACGGTGCAGCGCATCCTGTTCGAGGCCAGCTATCTCGTGCTGGGACTGGGCGACGTGTACCTGGGCGCGCCGGTGGCGACCCCGGTCGATCCACGCCACCGTCTCGTCACCACCAAGTACAATCCGGCGCGCACCTGGACGCCTGAAAATGCGGTGGGAATAGGCGGAGCCTATCTCTGCGTGTATGGCATGGAAGGCCCCGGCGGGTACCAGTTCGTCGGACGCACGGTGCAGATGTGGAACCGGTATCGCCAGACCGCGGATTTCAAGGATGGGAAGCCGTGGCTCCTGCGCTTTTTCGATCAGATCCGTTTCTATCCGGTGAGCGAGAGTGAGTTGCTCCAACTGCGTAAAGATTTTATCGCCGGGAGCTTTAAGCTGCGCGTCGAAGAAACCACGTTCAGTTTGAAACAGTACAACACCTTCCTGCGACAGAATGCGGCGGCAATCACCGCATTCAAAACCGGGCAACAAGTCGCATTCGAAGCCGAGCGCGAACGCTGGAAGCAGAAGGGTCAAGCAGAGTATGTGAGTGAAGTCACGCTCGACGAGTCGGATGCGCAGAGCGAACTGGATCTGCCGGAGGGGGTGTGCGTCGTTACCGCGCACGTGACCGGTACGGTGTGGAAGCTGCTCGTCAAGCCGGAGCAGCACGTCAAGGCGGGAAATCCTCTGCTGATTGTGGAATCGATGAAGATGGAAATTTCGGTGGATGCGCCGGTCAACGGCACAGTGCGGCAGATATTTTGTAAGGAGCGTGGGAACGTATCCGCCGGGCAGATGCTGCTTGTCATTCAGGAAGATTGAAATGCCTATGGGTAAGCAGGTACGCAAAGAGTCGTGAATTTCTCTGCCGACCCCTGTTGTCTATGAGCGTGTTTTTCGTAATCGTGGATTCGCCGCTGTGGGCGCGCGGGAAGTTCACTAAACTGGACGCCTGGGACGGCACGAGTGCAGATCGCAGGATAATCACAGGGGATGGGGGGCGCGCGAAACGGGCTCGTCCGGCCCATCTCGTCTTTCCCGCTCGTCGCGCGCGGGTGTCCTGTGTTAGAGATTGCCGAACCGTTGTGAGAAAAAAACTTGGGATGTCTGCATGTGATGAGCGATGTCTGCCTGTAAATGGCGTGCGCAGGCCCGCCAGTCGTCTGTCGTATAGCCGACGCGGCGGGCGAGGCTGACGAACTCTTCAGAGTCGGGCGGAGGGAGAACCAGATCCTTGGTATTTCCGCGGACCATGCGCAATCCGTCGACCAGGATGCGGATGAAGACGTAGGCTTTCCTGAGGCCCTCTCCATCGGTGCGCGAGACCAACCCCTCTTTGATCAGTCCAGCGAGCGCCTGCAGCGTATTCGGCGTACGCAGGTTCGGGTGGTCGTGCCCATGCATCACTTGCAGATACTGCACGGCATATTCGATGTCGATCAATCCTCCTACGCCATACTTCACATTGATCTGCCCCGGCTTAACGAACTGTCTCAGCTGCTGCTTTCGGAGCTCGACTGCTGCGGGAATGTCCCAGGGATCTTTAGCGTAGACAAAGGAGTCCCGGTGCGCTTCCATCTGCCGGCCCAATGTGGCATCGCCGACAATATGCCGGAGTTTGATGAGGGCTTGCCGCTCGAACGGCGCGGCGGATCCGGTTGGACTGCAATAGTCGCGGCCTGCCTCGAATACGTTGGCCAGCGAGCTCTTCCCTCCATGCGGGCGCAACCGCACGTCGACACGGAAGATGCCTTCCTGCTTAGCCTCGATCCATTGCAGCAGCTCTTGCACGAGGCGTTCGAAGTATTCTGAGTTCTCCAGCTTTGTCTTGCCGTTCGTAGCGCCCTCCCCTCCATAGACAAACAAGAGTTCGATGTCCGACGCATAGCCGAGTTCCCGTCCGCCGAATTTTCCAAGCCCCAGCACCGCAAAGGGGCAGGGTTTCCCATTTTGGAGCAGGGGACGACCATAGAGCCGGCCCAGCTTTGTTTGGCAGTCGACGACGCTACGGGCCATGATGACTTCGGCGAGTTGTGTGAGGGCCAGGGAGAAATTGGTCAAACTGGGCGACACATCGACGATATGTTTCATGTCGATTCGGAATAGCTCATTATCTTTGAATCGATTCAAGGCGTCTTTTCGCGCTTCGTCCGTTCTGGCTCGCGCCACCGCGCGGTCGAGCTCTTTCCTGAGGGTCGTCTGCGGTTTGATCAGAGGCGCATCCCGGTACTCCGTGAGCAGGGGAAGGAGGTTGTTATGTTGGCGGCGTAGGAAGTCTTCCCACAAGAAGTCGCTGGCACCGAGCAGCCGCGCAAGCAAGGGAAACGTTTTCTTGTCGCTGATGAAGTCGAGCGCCTTATTTTTTCCCTTCTTGCCCATTTCCGCCACGATGAGGTCGAGAAAGTGGTCGAACGATGCCAGAGCCTTGGCCGGGTCGGATGCCCAGGTCAAGGCATGGGTAAATTGTTTGATGAGCACGGCGGTCAGCCGCAGTTGTTGCTGATCGGCGGGATCGAGCAGTTTCTGCCCATCGCGATTTCTCACAAAGAACCGATCGTGTAGTTTGGATCCATCGCATTCGATCTGGGCCTTGGTAATGTAGATATTGCGCATGGCCAGCGCGTTCGCCAACGCATAGAGGAAGGCGGGCGTATCGTCCGATGTGATGTCCATGATCGTATCGGTCGGCGACTGGCTATTGTCGAAGGTAATTTTCACTGTATCCAACAGGCCGGTAAAGGCGCTTCGATGCCTGTCCAATCGTTCGACGAGCCGGCGGTTGACATGTTGACGCGCCTCATCGAAGCGTCCGGTGTCCAGCAGTTGCACGATCTCGGTGACCGTCTGTCTGAGGGCGTTGTGTTGTGGGGCGGGAAAGCCTGTGCGCTCCAGGGGATGCACTAAGAATACATCGACAATTTTCTTGCGGCTTAGGCCAGGCCGGCCTTTAGGCCGGCGGGTCGCAGAGGGAGTTTCTCTGCGCAACGGTGGGGAAGGCACGGCTTCCACAAAGGTATAGACCCGTCCTTCTTCGATATTGAGCCCGAAGGCCGAGAGCGCGCCGCAGATGGCGGCGAATTCCGAGAAATAATCGTAGGCGACGATACTGATCTCATATCGCCCTTCATACTTGTCGAGTATCGATAATTCGCAGGGGTGGCCCGGTGTGAGTCGGCTGGCAAGTTGGATATGCTGTGCGACTGTGTCCGGTTGGAATCGTTCGAAGTACTCGGGATCCATCCGGGAGACGAAGTCCCTGAGTATCTCATCGTCAACATCCGGACAAATGGAAGTCAGAGTCTTGATGATCGACTCGCGTGATCCAAGCCCGTCCGTCATGTTCGGAGTATAACCGAACTGAGGTTCATTGTGCGAGCGCCAATGTATCAGTATAATGCCTGCCCATGACAGACCAGTCCAAGAAGCCGGTGCCGCGCTATTGCGCCATTCCAAAACTCGAGTGGGCGTCTCGTCCGGACCCGACCCCCGTTCTCTTGGCGTCAGGGCTGGGACTGGAACAGCTTGCCACAATTCTTCAGCCCTATGGTCTCCGCCGGATTCAGGATGCCTATGCGAACCTGCAGTCGATGGCGGGCGATACGGACCAGCGACGCCAGTTGGCGGAAATACTGCCTTCGTTGCTCGAGACCATCGGTCGAACCGCCGATCCGGACCAGGCCTTAAACCACTGGGAACGTTGGCTCGCAAGCGGAGTCAGCCGATCAGCTGTGTTGGAATATCTGCGTAGCGCTCCCCGCATGTTGGATTTGGTCTGCACGATTTTCGGAAACAGCGACTCACTCGCCTTCACCCTCGTCCGCGATCCTCTCCTCTTGTACTGGCTGGCCCAACAGAATGTATTGTCCACCGCACCGACCAGGGGAGGGATGGAGCGGACGATCCGGCAGAGTTTGGAGGCTGTCGATGCCACTGAACTCAGGCTGGATTTGCTCAGGCGATTCCGTCATCGGGAGATGTTGCGTATCGGCGTACGGGATCTTGTGCGGTTAGGGGATGTAGTGGAAACCACCGCGTCCCTCTCGGATCTGGCGTCGGTCCTTATCGATGCAGCCTATCGCATTGTGGATGCAGATCTACGGGCCCGCCACGGCATTCCCATGCATCAGAATCGAGCCGGACGGTGGGTGGAGACCGGTTTCACGGTCATTGCGATGGGGAAGTTGGGCGGACATGAACTCAATTACAGCTCGGACGTCGATGTGCTGTATGTTTGTGAATCCCATGAAGGGACAACCAGGCCGACTGCCTCCGGACACACGAAGACCAAGGGTCCTCAGCAGCGCAAACTGTCCAATGAAGAATACTTTGAAATTCTCGCGCGGGAACTCACGAAGGCGTTGACTGAACAGACTCGTGAGGGATACGTCTATCGCGTGGACCTCCGCTTGCGCGCAGAAGGTACGGTGGGACAGCTTACTCGGTCGCTCGAGGACTACGCCAAATACTATCGGACGAGAGGCCAGGTGTGGGAGAGATTGGCTTTGCTTAAAGCCTGGCCCGTCGCCGGGTCAAAGGAAGTCGGGAAATCGTTCATCAAGATGGTACGGCCATTTGTGTTGGTGCCGGCCTCAAAAGAATTGAATGCAGAGCAGGGGCTTGCGATCGTGGAGGAGGTCCGATCGGTCAAAGAGCGAATCGATGCGAAGATGGCGGAGCGAGGGCATGAGCAGCGCAACGTCAAACTGGGTGTCGGGGGTATCAGGGAAATCGAATTTCTCGTCCAAACCATCCAGGTGCTGGCTGGCCGGCGGTTGCCGGGGATTCTGGGCCGGGGAACCATCGGTTCATTGGCGCGGCTTCAGAAGGCCGGTATTTTGTCGGGAAAACAACAGGCTTCTCTGACACGTGCCTATAAGTTTCTCCGAGACGTGGAGCACAAACTCCAGATGGTGCACGATCTGCAGACCCATGCGCTCCCGGATCAACAGAAAGAATTAGAACGTTGCGCCATCCGCATGGGCTATGACAGAGCTGATAGACCGATTGCCCTTAAGCAATTTCAAACCGACCTTGCCGCCCATACGACCGTCGTGCACGACATCTTTCGGTCGTTCTTCGAAACCCCGAACACTTCGGCAATCCTCAAGAAAACGTTCCGTCTTATCGGGCTCGAACCGTGAAGTAATTCTCAGCAACCGCAAAACGTGAGGGGTACGGTGTGGGGCGCAAGTCAGGCGAGATTGGTTTATTCGGTTAGTCTCGTTCAGCCAAGCAGACCAAGTAAACAAGAGTAGCAAGCCAGTCCTCGCCTGTCCCGCGCGGTTACCCTGCCAGCACTAAGGTGAAACACAAGTCGATCGGTCCGAAGGATTATGCGCAATTTGTGGAAATGCTTAAAACTATCACGCCGGAAAAACGATACGATGTTGCTCTGAAGCAAGTTAAACGCCTGTTCGTATGACTTCCATAGCTGAGCTGCCAGTTCTTCATTGATCGATGGCGATGACCGATCGCGATAAAACGGATTGCGCAAGTCTTGCGATCGAGAGTATAGACATGAGCATAGGTCCGTGATTCAATTTGTCGGCTTGTAGACGGTTGGCAGGTCTATGGAACAAATCGAAATAAGCTATCGAGCCCTCTTGGCTGTCGCGGTGGTGCTCAATTCCCAGCGGGATACGCACAGTCTATGGGAAGCGATTACCGCTGAGATCACGAAGGTGATTCCCTGGGCTCGGGCGACGGTTACCCTCTACGATCCTCAGGTCGACGGGCTCAGGTTTTATGTCTTTGCCACAACAATGGCGCAGGTCGTGCTTCAACGCGATGCGGTGATCCCACGTGCCGGAAGCGGAATGGGATGGGCCTACGATCGCAAGACGATCCACTGTCGTCCAGATCTGAAGCGGGTGCAAGTGTTCCCTGAAGACAAAATATATATGCAAGAAGGCCTCGGGCGCATGATCAATCTCCCTCTTCTGGTGAGAGACAAGTGTCTCGGTATTCTCAATATCGGCACCATCGAATCGGGCACTCCCGACCCTGGGGATCTCGAATTTCTGGCACAGGTAGCGACGCAGATTGCCTATGCGATCGATCATGTCCAAGCGTATGAACAGATCGATCGTTTGCGGGACCAACTGGCCAAAGAAAAAGACTACCTCGCCGAAGAACTGAGGCTTACGCAAGACATCGGCTCATTGGTGGGGAGGAGCCTTGCCTTTCGGCATGTGATAGGCCTTGCTCACGACGTGGCTCCTACTCCCTCAACCGTGTTCATTACGGGTGAAACGGGCACGGGCAAGGAACTGGTTGCGCAGGCCATCCATGATTGGAGTCCGCGGCGCTCGAAGCCCATGGTGCGGGTTAACTGCGCTGCCTTTCCGGCCGGGTTGGTCGAAAGCGAATTGTTTGGCCATGAACGGGGTGCCTTCACCGGGGCTGACAGAGCTCGCGTAGGACGGTTTGAACTGGCTCATGGTGGAACACTATTCTTGGATGAAATCGGTGAAATGCCGTTGGAGACACAGGCCAAGCTCCTGCGGGTCTTACAGGACGGTATGGTGGACCGTCTGGGTGGGAAACAGCCTGTTCATGTCGATGTTCGCGTGATCGCTGCCACCAATCGCGACTTGCCTGCCGCTGTCAAGCATGGGACCTTTCGCGCCGATCTCTTTTATCGTCTGAATGTCTTTCCTCTCAGCGTACCTCCGCTCAGGAATCGCCCGGAGGATATTCCTCTATTGGCTCGACATTTCCTGAAACACTACTGCGTGAAACTCGGACGTTTGTGCAAAGACATTGATCAGGAATCGCTGGAAAGATTGATGCGATATACGTGGCCCGGCAACGTCCGTGAACTTGAAAACGTGATCGAGCGCGCGCTGATCCTCTCTCGTGAATCGCTGTTGCGGATCGACGAACATGTCTTGGGGGCGCAGGCTGCCTCCGGTGTTGCCCCGCCGCCGGCGAATCTCGAAGAACTCGAACGCCGGCATATTTTGCAGACCCTTGCACTGGCCAATTGGCGCATCGCCGGTCCGGATGGCGCGGCTGTGCGTTTGGGAATCCCTCCCAGCACGTTGCGCAGCCGGATGAAGCAGTTTGGGATGAAGCGGCTGCCTTCCAGCTAAAGAAACAGAACCTCCTTTCGGCACGATCACTCCGCACATTCTTTCAGAAGAAAAGGCACGCGACCCATCGCGCGCCGAGCTCGCGAAAAAACGCGATCCACCGCGAGCTACCCAAAGCGCTCTTCACTCGCTTTTACAAGAGACTGCAAGGATGCCCAGCATCTCAATGAGTTGCGAGTGAGCGGTTGAATGTATTGAGAGTGGCAAGGCTTGTGCACTAGGTGGACTCTGCAGGCACAATTCAACTCATCACTTCAGATGAGGAAGGACTGCAAAAGTTCCCTGGAAGGAGGAACATCATCATGGAGACCGCAATGTTGTTCAATGGCGTGCTGTATGTCTGTTTGGTTGGAAGCTTGGCCATGGCCTGGGGATGGCTGCAGCGAAGCGATTCTTGAATGAGAGATGGGCAAAGGTTGCTAATGTTTTCTGGAAAAGGAACATCATGATAGCTGCCGCGTTGATGGATGGCATGTTGTATACGGGACTCGCGATCGTCATGTTAGTCGGAACCGTGATGATGGTCATGGGAGTGGTTGCAGAGAAGTAACGTTTGAATAGGAATCGACGGCGCGCTGGAGAACAATCCGAAAAGACTGCCGACCCCTTTATTTCTGTACGGCCCCTTCGATTTTCCTAGCTGTCGAGATCCCTCGATTCCTCGACATTGATCGGCTTGAACCGCAAGCAGTAGAGTCCTCCATACACCAGATGGGTCAGGCCCGAGCCCGAGTCTTCAACCAATTGGGCATAGGCTTGGCTGGCAGGCGTCTGTGTGTCGTCGCCCAACCAGTGATCCAGTGCCATTCCCCGGCAGGGTTCCGGTCAAAGAGCGTTACTTCTATGACTGGTCGTGCCGAGCCGGATTCTCTGAATCCGGGCAAAGGCACTCGCCTCACCATTATCGTTCGGTTCAACCTCTACGATCACGGAAGGCTTCCGGTATGTTCCGGCCAGATCGACTGTATCGCGCGCAAGGGGAAAACACGACAGCGCCTCGCGTAGATCCCCAATTGGCTTGACTTGCTGCATGCTTGAATTAAGCTTGCCTAACAGGATGCTGGAGAAGCCAGAGAACGTTGGGGAAAGTTTGAGGTTAGAAGGACGAGGTTTGAGGCCGGATTAGGAATTAGGAGCCTCTCTCCCTTCAGCTTCGAACCTCCAATATTCTTGCCTCCTGGATGTTACCCTCGTTCAACGCTGCGGTCTTACTGGGCGGATATTTTGAGCATCTTGCTGAATAGTCTGGGGGAGAGCCGAATGCTTCGGCCAGTTTGAGCCTATGCGGGAAATTGTGAAACAGACGACGGTGATCATGATGGCTGTGGGGATGGTCTTGTCTTCTGCGTTGCTGGCTGTGGGAGCGAGCCGGCCATTTTGGACTGAGCAGGCGATGTTTCGATTCGGAGAGGATCTGTTTTTTGTGGGCCGGGCGACATGCGCTCCCACTGCGGAAGTGGGAAGACAGCGTGCCTATCATGCTGCAATCCAGGAAGTTCAGAATTACACCAGGGCGGCGGAAATAGGCAATGTGCAGATTGAAACGCAAATGGTCTATGAAGAACCAAGCCCTGAGTCCTGCCGCGAGGGGCAGACGTCGGTATGGAGATTGCTGCGTGCTCCGGCCCAACGGCTGGACAAATTGAATCGCGTAGCACTGCAACAATCGGATCGACAGGAAATGAAGAGGAGTGGGACGGGGTTTTATCAGAAAGTGCGAGATCTGACCCCGAAAATCGGCATGCACAAAGATGAGGTCTTTGAGTTGTTTGGACAGCCGAAATCCATCACGATGCTTCAGGCCGGCACCGTCATCAGGTGGGAATATCCTCGGTTCGGATTTACTCTCTCGTTCGATGGGAATGGATATGTAACCGGTTGGGAACATGCCGGTCCAGTCTCCAGTGCGAAGGCCGATTTTTCTTCGCCCTCAGCATCTCAGGAGTTGAGAGCCGGTGCCGAACAGCCGAAGAAAACACGCCAGTCGGAAGAACCTGCTATCGATCTGACGAAGCAGCTGGAAAAACTTCAGATTCAAAATAAGGGGCTTGCTGAAGCAAAGGAGGCCAGAAGGCATTGTGAGAGAATCTATTCCCACGATAGTTCGCTCCAGGAATCCTGTACAAGATATGAAGTGAGCAAGAGGGAGCGCGTGCATGCTTCGGGGGACATCGGTTTGGATGCGAGTCGGGCGGCAAAGGTTATTTGTAACAGCCGGTGGCCGAATGACGATGAGCTGAGACAGTCTTGTCAAGGGTTTGAGCGAGACCGTATTCTCGACCTCCAGAAACGAAGATACTAGTTCGCATCTGCCGAATCATTCCCTCT
This sequence comes from Nitrospiraceae bacterium, assembly GCA_013140715.1. Taxonomy (GTDB): domain Bacteria; phylum Nitrospirota; class Nitrospiria; order Nitrospirales; family Nitrospiraceae; genus Palsa-1315. The sequence continues at coordinate 12,969 of JABFSG010000071.1, read as the reverse complement.
CTCCTAACAGGGCTGCTTCCGATTCTTTTCGGTGCGCATTCGTCCAATAGAAACACGAAGGGCCCGGCGGTTTCCCGCCGGGCCCTCATGGTTTACTCCGAGCTATCAGCTATAGGCTATTAGCTCTTGCAGCTCTTAGTACATCCCTTCCATGCCGCCGTGGCTATGTCCACCTGCGCCACCGGCCGGCTCTTTTTTCTCTTCCGGCAACTCGGTGATCATCACCTCGGTCGTAAGCATCAATCCCGCCACGCTCGCCGCGTTCTGTAGCGCGCAACGCGAGACCTTGGTGGGGTCGATGATACCGGCCTTGATCATGTCCACGTATTCTTCTGTCGCGGCGTTGTAGCCTCCGCTGGCGTTCTTGTCGTTGCGCACTTTCTCGACGATGACGGAGCCTTCCATCCCGGCATTGGCCGCGATTTGACGGATCGGCTCTTCGAGCGCGCGGCGGATGATATTGACACCCACCTGCTGTTCCGCCACCAGCTTGAGCGAATCCAATGCGCCGATGCAACGGAGGTAAGCAGTTCCACCGCCCGGGACGATCCCTTCTTCGACGGCTGCCTTGGTGGCGTGCAAGGCGTCTTCGACACGCGCCTTCTTTTCCTTCATTTCGGTTTCGGTCGCAGCCCCGACATTGATGACGGCTACACCGCCGACCAGCTTCGCGAGCCTCTCTTGCAGTTTCTCCCGATCGTAGTCGGAGGTCGTTTCGTCGATCTGTGCCTTGATCTGTTTCACGCGGCCTTCGATCTTCTTCGGATCGCCGTAGCCTTCCACGATCGTGGTGTTGTCCTTGTCGACCGTGACGCGCTTGGCGCGGCCGAGGTCCGTGAGCTTCACGTTTTCCAGCTTGATGCCAATATCTTCCGAGATCACCTGGCCGCCGGTGAGGATCGAGATATCTTCCAGCATGGCCTTGCGGCGATCGCCGAATCCCGGAGCCTTGATGGCCGTCACGTTGAGGGTGCCGCGGAGCTTGTTCACCACGAGCGTCGCCAGGGCTTCGCCTTCCACGTCTTCAGCGAGGATCACGAGCGGCTTGCCCAGCTTGGCGACCTGCTCGAGGACCGGCAGCAAATCCTTCATGCTGCTGACCTTCTTCTCGGAAATGAGAATGAGCGGGTCTTCCATGGCTGCTTCCATCCGTTCGGCGTTGGTGACGAAGTAGGGGGAAATGTAGCCGCGGTCGAATTGCATACCCTCGACCACGTCCAACGAGGTGGTCATGGACTTGGCTTCCTCGACCGTAATCACGCCGTCCTTGCCGACCTTCTCCATCGCTTCCGCAATGAGGTCGCCGATGGTCTTGTCGTTGTTCGCTGAAATGGTCCCGACTTGGGAAATTTCGGTCTTGTTCTGGCAGGGCTTGCTGAGTTTTTTCAGTTCACCGATCACCACTTCGACGGCCTTGTTGATCCCGCGCTGAATTTCCATCGGATTCGCGCCGGCCGTGATATTCTTCGCGCCTTCGCGGTAGATGGCTTGCGCGAGCACCGTGGCGGTCGTGGTGCCGTCGCCTGCCGTGTCGCTGGTCTTGCTGGCGACTTCGCGCACGAGCTGGGCGCCCATGTTCTCGTACGGATTCTTGAGCTCGACTTCCTTGGCCACCGTCACGCCGTCCTTGGTGATGGTCGGAGCGCCGAACTTCTTGTCGAGAATTGCGTTGCGTCCCTTAGGTCCGAGTGTCGCTTTCACGGCGTCGGCGAGCTGGTTCACCCCTCTGAGGATGGACGCGCGCGCTGCGTCACCGTACAGTAGTTGTTTTGCCATGGTCGTTCCCCCTTAATTGTCGTCGTAGTGTGTGTTAGTTGATGATTAGCTGGCGAAGACCCCGAGGATATCTTCTTCCTTGAGGATCAAGCATTCTTCGTCTTCGATCCGGAGCTTGCTGCCGGAATATTTGTCGAACAGAACCTGGTCGCCGACTTTCACGTTCTCCACCTTCTTGCCGATGGCTTGAACGATGCCGCGCTGCGGTTTCTCTTTCGCGCTGTCAGGCACGTAGATTCCACCGGCAGTCCGGTCCAACTCCTCGGTGTAGGTGACGAATACCCGGTCACCCAGGGGCTGGAACCCCTTGGCTAAGTTCTTCTTTTCTGTCTTCTCCTTGGCTGCAGTGCTCATAACAACACCCTCCTCGTGAAGTTAAACCAGTGAATATGAACGATGTAGAACAGGTTCGAACTCGATGGCGTAATCGTGGTACTCCAGAACGAGCAGAAGGCCTGATCTGCTGGACACGGAGCAAGAGATAGCCTCGTGTTCGTCCGAGTCAAGGGGGAGAAACATGAAAATTTTCTCTCCTCAACCTGGACAGAGAGGAACATAAACGATTGGAGTATGGATATTCTAGAAGTATTTCAATGGGCGGCAGGTGAAGTTATACCCGTAAATGATCGAAGTCCTTGATATCTTTCTTGATATAGTCTCGTAAACGTTTGATGATGCGGGCCTCCAGTTGCCTGGTCCGTTCTTTGGTTATGGAGTATTTGGCCCCGAGATCGTCTAACGTCAAAGGGGTTTCCGAGAGAATCCGGTTCCGTAGGATGTCTTCATCTCGCTCGTCAAGCGTCTTGGCGAATTCGGCGAGCTTGGTACGGAAGATTGTCTGTAATTGGGTCTGTGCGAGTTGCTCGTCGGCCGGAACCTGCTGGGAGGGGAGCACATCCAGGAGACTCCCTTCCTGGTCCTCGCCAATCGGTTGGTCCAGGGAAAGTTCCCAGTTGCCCAACCGCTGTCCCATCTCGATAACGTCCCGCTCCCTTACGTTTAAACGATCTGCGAGCAACTTCGTATCCGGAGCGAACCCCTCTCGTTCGAGTTTGGCCTTTTCTTTCTTGAGATTATAGAACAGTTTTCGTTGATCTTGGGTCGTCCCGATCTTGACCAGGCGATAGGTATTCAGCAAATAGCGAAGGATATAGGCTCGGGACCACCAGGCAGCGTAGGCATAGAAACGTACGTTTTTCGAGGGATCGAATTTCTTAATGGCATGCATCAATCCGACATTGCCCTCTTGAATGAGGTCCATGTGGTCGGCGCCTGTATGGAGGTATTCCGCGGCAATCGAGATGGATACACGCAGATTGGCCATGATGAGCTTCACGGCTGCGTCTCGATTCCCTTGTATTCGATATTCATGAAACAGTTGCAGCTCTTCTTCTTTGGAGAGGTAGGGATAGCGCCGGACTTCGGCCAGATATTGCTGGAGCGCTGTAACCGGCACCACAGCCGTGATGTCTGTGGCATGGTGATCTTCCGGGGCTGGGGGATAAGATGCCTTGGGAGGCGGACCGATCTCGGCGATTTCATCCTCGGATGGGTCCAGGACCTCCGGTTCGATCGGTTCTTCGTCGTGATCCTTGTTGCGCGGGCTCATGACGGTCGAGAATATCATAAGAGCGAGGAGCCTGGGTGCTGAAAAAGTCTGCTACCCACTGTGGCGCGTGACAGGCCGGACGTGCGAGACTGGCGGGACGGGAGAGGCTGCCGAACCGGGCTGATCTGGTTCAACTGGTTTGTTTCGTTCAACTAGTTTGGTCTTGTTGAACCAAGCAAACCAGTTGAACCAAATAACAGTCTTCACACGCGGGCTTGCGGTTTTGGCTTCCTGGCGCGATTAGGAGAATGGGATGACGGACATGTTCTTGGCCCTGAAGCGATGGCATTGGCCCAGCGTGTTGGTGCCTGGGTCCAACTCACGGTCAGTTTTATGGTGGCGGCGGTAGGGATCATGGGGGTTGGAAACGGGGTGATTCTCCAGCTGGCTTCGGAGTGGTTTCCTAAACAGATCGGCTTCGCGTCCGGCCTCGTAGGGGCAGCCGGTGGGATCGGTGGAGTGCTCTTGCCGGTTTGGCTGGAGACTTTGAAAGAAGTAACCGGTTCCTACCGGTCCTGACTTATGGATGCTTGCCGTGGCGGCAAGCATTGCCTGAGGATCTGTGCTGCTGGCAGAACGACGATCGCACCGAATACTCGATCCCATAGAGACGGCAGGCCCTGTTTCCTGTTGACAGCCGGGGGACCAAAAAAACGATGTTAAATGTTCAATGGTAGATGATAAATTGGTCCCCCATTGAACATTTGAACATTCATCATTAAACATTCAACATTGGAACTATGCCCACACCTTTTCACAATATCGAAGAGGCGATCAAGGATATCAAGAAGGGGAAATTCATCATCCTCGTCGATGATGAAGATCGCGAGAATGAAGGCGACCTCGTCATGGCGGCTCAACATGTGACGCCCCAGGCCGTCAATTTCATGGCTCGCCATGCCCGTGGGTTGATCTGTCTGGCCCTCACGCCCCAACGGGTGGATGAACTCCATTTGCCGCAGCAAGCGGTGGAGAACACGGCGACTTTTGGCACGGCCTTTACCGTGTCCATCGATGCGCGGCATGACATTACGACAGGCATCTCGGCGGCAGATCGGTCCACGACGATCCATGCGGCGATCGACCCGAAGTCCAAGCCTGGAGACCTGGCGCGGCCCGGCCACATTTTTCCTTTGAAGGCACAGCAGGGCGGCGTGTTGAAGCGCGCAGGGCAAACGGAAGGGTCTGTCGACCTGGCGCGGCTGGCCGGGCTTACACCAGCCGGCGTGATTTGCGAAATCATGAACGAGGACGGCACTATGGCGCGGGTGCCGGAACTGACGAAGTTTGCTAAAGCCCACAAGCTGAAGATGGTCACGATCAAGGCTTTGATCGAGTACCGCATGCAGCGTGAGACCTATGTGCGGCGGATGGCCAGCGCACGGCTACCGACGATGTTCGGCGATTTCGAGGCGGTCGCGTTCGAGAGTGAAATCGACGGTATCACACACATTGCTTTGGTGAAAGGGAGGGTAGATGGCGGCGACCCCACCCTGGTGCGGGTACACTCGGGCTGTTTGACTGCCGACGCACTGGGATCCTTGCGGTGTGATTGCCGTGACCAACTCCATAGGGCGATGGAAGTGATCGACAAGGAAGGGCGCGGGGTGCTCCTCTATCTCAATCAAGAAGGGCGCGGCATCGGCCTGCTCAACAAGATTCGGGCCTATGGGCTGCAGGATCAGGGGAGCGATACAGTGGAGGCCAACCTGAAGCTGGGGTTTAAAGCCGATCTGCGTGATTACGGAGTCGGGGCGCAGATTCTCGTCAATCTTGGGCTACACCAGATCAAGCTCATCACGAACAACCCGCGTAAGATCGTCGGCATTGAGGGGTATGGATTGAAAGTTGTGGAACGTGTGTCGATCGAGATCAAGCCGCGTGCGGCGAATGTGAAGTATCTGCGAACGAAGAAGAATAAGATGGGGCACATTCTCAAGAAAGTGTGAGGAGGGTCGATTGGGTCGGTCTCTTGCTCGCGCAACGCGCGGCCTGAGAAAGCCCTCGTTGGACGCGCGCAGTGAGCCCAACCCAACCGACCCTTCGTGTAGGCAAGTTGGGGAGGGGACGAGAAGAAAGGGTGATCTCTTTGCTCCCGGAACGCGCACGATAAGGATGTGCATCGTTCGATGCGCGCAGTTGAAGGGCAAGCTGGCCGTTCCCTCGTTCGTGGCGAACGTGCTGGAGGAAATGAAACAAAAAATGAAGCTGCGGAAGGGTTCTCAGGATGCGACGGGGTTGCGGGTTGGGATTGTCGTCGCGAAGTTCAACAAGTTCGTGACGAGTAAGCTGTTGAGCGCCTGTGTCGAGGAATTGACGAAACAGGGGGTCAAGGCAGACGATGTCGAGGCGGTGCGGGTGCCGGGGGCATTCGAGATTCCGCTTGTGGCTCGAACGATGGCACGAACGAAGCAGTTCGATGCCGTGATTTGTCTCGGCGCGGTCATTCGTGGCGACACGCCGCATTTCGATTACATCTGTGCGGAGGTCAGCCGCGGGGTCGGGCAGGTGTCGCTGGATACCGACGTGCCGATCATCTTTGGGGTGCTCACGACGCACACGGTCGCGCAGGCAATCGAGCGGGCTGGGTCGGCCAAGTTCGATCGTGGCGCTGAAGCGGCGAGGTCTGCAATCGAAATGGCGACGGTCATGCGCAATATCAAAAGGGAAGTTGGAAAGTTTGAAAGTGACAAGCCGGCAAGTAAGAAGGGTCGAGGACAGGTGAGGACAAAACGATGATGAGTTATAGTCGGGACTCTTTGCTGTCCGGCCGTCAGGCTGTGGACGTTCGCACTTTTCAACTTGCTTGCCTTTTAACTATTTTTTAGCCATGGGATCCCGCCATCAAGCCCGCGAGCGCGCACTCCAAATTCTGTTTCAGTACGATATTCACGGCAAGCCTGGCCTGTGGTTGGATATGTTCTGGAAGGAGAACGAGGCGACGGACGAGGTAAAGGCTTTTGCCGAACGGCTTGTTGCAGGAGTGCTGGAGAAGAAGAAGGAGCTCGATGTTCTCATCGGGAAATATGCCACCAATTGGAAAGTCAGTCGCATGCCGATTGTGGACCGCAGTATCCTTCGCGCCGGTGTCTATGAATTAATGTGGATGGATGAAGTGCCGGCCAAAGTCACGGTGAACGAGGCTATTGAGTTGGCTAAGAGTTTCGGCGACGACGATGCATCCAAATTCGTCAATGGGATTCTCGATCAGGTGTTGAATAAGGAGCTGACGCTAGCCGCTAAAAGACGTGAGGCGTCAGGCGCGAAAGGTTAAACGTGAAAGATGGGGTATTGAAATTCAAGGCAAATAGTTCTGTCTCTTGCGTTTCACGAGGCTACCATGATTGACCGATACACTCGTCCCGAGATGAGCGTCATCTGGGAGCTGAAGCGTAAGTACGAGATCTGGCTCGCCGTCGAGCTGGCTGCCTGCGAGGCCTTCGAACGGGCGGGCCAGGTTCCGCGCGGCACCGCGGCTCGTATTGGGAAGAAGGCTACGATCGATGTGAAGCGCATCGCTAGGATCGAGAAGGTGACGAAGCACGATGTGATCGCCTTTCTCGAATCGCTCGTGGACTCGGTCGGCCCTGAACATCGGTTCCTCCACATGGGGCTGACCTCGTCGGATATTGTGGATACGTCGCTGGCCGTGCAGATGACCGAGGCGCTCGACCTCATTCTTGACGATCTCGACAAGTTGGTCTCTGTGTTGAAGCGGCAGGCGCTGAAGTATAAGCATACGGTGATGGTCGGCCGCTCGCACGGTATTCATGGCGAGCCGATCTCATTCGGTTTCAAGTTGGCCATTTGGTACGAAGAGGTCTGCCGGCATCGGGAGCGGCTGACGCATGTGCGGCAGGAGATTGCAGTCGGGAAACTATCCGGCGCGATGGGCACCTTTGCCCATCAAGGACCTGAGATAGAAGAGTATGTCTGCGCCAAGCTGGGACTGACGCCGGACCCTGTCTCGAATCAAATCGTGCAGCGCGATCGCCATGCATCCTATGCTTCGGCGTTGGCGTTGCTCGCTGCCAGCATCGAAAAGTTTGCGACGGAGATTCGCCATCTGCAACGGACCGAAGTGCTCGAAGCGGAAGAGTATTTTTCGGAAGGGCAGAAGGGATCTTCGGCGATGCCGCACAAGCGGAATCCGATCGCTTCGGAGAACCTCTGCGGGCTGGCGCGCGTTGTGCGGGGCAATAGCCTTGCGGCAATGGAGAATGTCGCTCTGTGGCATGAGCGCGATATCAGCCATTCGTCCGTTGAGCGTGTGATCATGCCGGATAGCACGATTCTGATCGACTATATGCTGGCGCGGATCACCGATGTCATCGAACATCTGGTGGTCTACCCGGCCAACATGAAGCGCAACCTGGATCTTACCGGGGGACTGGTCTACTCGCAGCGGCTGCTGCTGCGGCTTATCGAGAAGGGCGCCCAGCGCAAGGAGTCCTATGAGGCTGTCCAGCGCAATGCCATGGCCTCCTGGAAAGGTGAGGGAGGATTACAAGAATTAGTCGGCCGGGACCCCTTCGTGACGAAACATCTGACGGCAACGGAGATTCGTTCCTGTTTCGACCCCAAGTATTATCTGCGCCATCTCGACAAGATTTTTCGGCGGGTATTCGGATCGGAGACGCGTAGCCCAGCGAAGGGAAGAAAACGATGAGATCCTCTATCAGGATGCTGAAAAGGCCTGCCAGCTTCGTTCTCGCATCGTTCAGACCCTCAACGTACCTCAAGGGGTACGCCTCGACCCTTCACTCGCTGCGGCCTTGCTGGACGTCCCTTTTGAGCATCCTGTTAGGTATTTTCCCATTGGCAAATGTGTGCCGATTATCGAAGCTCTGGTGTGCTCGTGTGGTTTCCCCTCATTCTCCTCTTTTTCTTCTCATGCGTGTTGCTGTGCTGGTGTCGGTCGGTTTGGTGGCGGTGTCCTCTGTCGAGGCAGCCGACCGCGAGAAGCTGCTGAGTGAGCCGGGCGTCTATGGTACCTTTGCCGTTTTCCGTCTGGATGAGGATTGGATTAAACAAGGTCAGACGACACGTATCACGCAATTGCTTACGTTGAAGGGAGTGGTCGAGCAGCACCGCGAGAAAGTCGCCATCGATCTCTATCTCCTGCGCGGGCTCTCCGATCACGGAGATCTCATGTTTCGTGTCCATGCGTCCGAGCTGCATGATACCCAGGCGTTTCTCGTCGATCTACAGCATAGTCTGTTTGGAAAGCATCTCCAGACTGCGGCCATAATGCAGGGGTTGACCAAGAAAGCCAATTATGTGCCGGCATTTCCAGACCAGATGAAGACAGACCTTAAGATTCCCAGCGAACCTGGCCCCAAGCCCTATGCGATCATCATTCCCATTCGGAAGAGCCCCGAATGGTGGGGGTTGGGTCAAGACAAACGCGTGGCCATGATGCAGGAGCATACGGAAGCCACGGTGCCGTATCTCAAAACAGTCAAACGGAAGCTCTATCACTCCAGCGGGCTTGACGATCTGGACTTCATCACCTATTTTGAAACTTCCAAGCTGGAGGATTTTCACAGTTTGGTGTTGTCGTTGCAAAAGGTGAAAGAGTTTCAGTACACGCACCGGTTCGGCCACCCGACGCTGATCGGCACAGTCAAGTCGCTGGACGAAATCATCGAGGTGTTGACGCAGTGAATGTGACCGCAGTTGAGGTCTAGCTATGGTAACGGGCGCGCTACTCTACGAGGGTAAGGCTAAGAAGGTTTTTGCGACCGACAAGCCTGATCAGGTCGTCCAGTATTTCAAGGACGATGCGACGGCATTTAATGCGCAGAAGCGTGGGACCATCGTTGAGAAGGGCGTGATCAATAATAAAGTGTCGGAGCGGCTCTTTCGGCTGCTGGAACAGGCCGGTGTGCCGACGCATTTTGTCGAGCGGCTAAGCGAGCGGGAGTTGCTCACGAAGAAAGTGGCGATCGTGCCGGTCGAAGTAGTGGTTCGCAATGTTGTGGCAGGTAGTTTGGCGAAGCGGCTGGGGTTGAAAGAAGGCGACCCGATCGAGCCTGCCATCGTGGAGTGGTATTACAAGAACGATGGGTTGGGCGATCCGCTTATCGCCGACGAACATATTCGGCTGATGAAATTGGCGACAGTGGAGCAGATGGCTGAGATCAAGCGCCTTGCGCTGAAAGTAAACTGTGTCCTTCAGCCCTTCTTTCTGGAACGAAAGATGATTCTCGTCGATTTTAAGTTGGAGTTTGGGCTGCATAACGGCACGCTGATTCTGGCCGATGAGATTTCGCCGGATACCTGCCGCTTTTGGGACCAGACGACGAAGGAGTCGATGGATAAGGATCGGTTTCGGAAGGATTTGGGGAAGATTGAAGAGGCGTATCGGGAAGTTTTGAAAAGAGTGTGCGGATGAGGAGATGGAGGGGCCGGCCTCTTTGCTCGCAGAACGTGCACGATGAGACGGTGCTCGTTCGATGCGCGCAGTGAAGAACAATCTGCCTGCTCCCTCTGGGACGCATCTTGGCGCGGCCAGGGCGGGCGGGTGAGAATGTCGCGCAGTTGAGGACAACCTCACCATCCCCGTCGAGGGCTGTCCCAAATCCTATGGTGGAGGGGAGAAGGGAAGGGCAAGTAATGGGGTTTCGGCGGTTATTCATGATGTATGGGTTGGTGGGCTCCATTTTGGGGGTCATGGGGGTGGTCGGTATGTTGACCTATCGCCTGCAGGAGTCACCATGGCGCTGGCCGCTCTTCGCGATAATTCTGGCAGGCTTCGGGACGATCGCCGGGATTTTCTGGATCAGGAGATATGTGGACAAACAGACCAAAGAGTCTGAGCAGGGGAGTCAAAAGTGAAAGCGAAAATTCATGTGACTTTGAAGTCAGGCATCTTGGACCCGCAGGGGAAGGCGATTGAGCATGCGCTCGATTCGTTGGGGTTCAAGAATGCGGGGAATGTGCGAGTCGGGAAGTATATGGAAGTGGACGTGAACGAGACAGACAAGGTGAAGGCTGAGGCCCAGGTGAAGCAGATGTGCGAAAAGCTATTGGCCAATACCATTGTCGAAGAGTATCGGTATGAGTTGCAGTGAGGTGGCGGGATGGCCGGACTTGGTTTCGTGCTCGCGCAACGCGCGGTCGAGGACGACCCTCATTGGACGCGCGCAGTAAAACCAAGTCCCGCCATCTCGCTGCAACGAAGTGGGGGTAGGTGAAATGAAAATTGGAGTGGTGGTTTTCCCCGGCAGTAATTGCGATCACGACTGTCAGCATATTTCCCAGGATGTGCTGGGGCAGTATGTGGAGATGATCTGGCATAAGGAGACCTTGCTTGCGGGGCTGGATGCGATTGTCCTGCCGGGCGGGTTTTCCTACGGCGACTATTTGCGGACCGGCGCCATCGCGCGGTTCTCGCCGGTGATGGGGGCGGTGAAGGAGTTTGCGAAAAAAGGCGGCATGGTGCTCGGCATCTGCAACGGGTTTCAGATTCTGCTCGAAGCAGGGTTGTTGCCCGGCGCGATGTTACGCAACCGCTCGCTGCATTTCATCTGCAAGGATGTTTACGTGAAGGTTGAGAATGCGGCGACGGCGTTCTCGGGAAGCTGTGAGTCCGGGCAGGTATTGAAGATTCCAATTGCGCATGCAGACGGCAACTACTACACCGATCCGGTCACGCTGGCTGCGATGCAGGCGAACGCGCAGATCGTGCTGCGCTATTGCACGCCGGAGGGCAAGGTGACGCCGGAGGCGAATCCGAACGGTTCGCTGGACAACATCGCGGGGATTATCAATGCCGAGGGCAATGTGCTCGGCATGATGCCGCATCCGGAGCGCTGCGCGGAAGACGTGCTAGGCAATGAAGATGGCCGGTTGATTTTCCTCTCGATGCTGGAGTCGTTGAAGGGGAACAAGAAGCAAATAAAGATGGTGGGAGCGTGACGGCCAGGGCCGGCTCTGTGCAGACACTCCGGCTCGACCGTACTAGGCGTAGGAGCGGGGCCTGTCGTCGATCATCGCTCGTCCTCGCACCCCGCCCGGTGTAGGAGGGGATGGGTAGCCCGTTAGTCTCCTTTGCTCGCGCAACGCGCGGCCTAAGAAGGCCCTCGTTGGACGCGCGCAGTTGGAGACCAATCGGGCCACCCCCTCAAAGCCTGTCATGGCTGGATAGAAATCGAGGAAAGATTTATGCCTCTCCTGGATCTGTGGGGTAAATCGAGGACGGACCTCGAAGGAAAACAAGTTCAGCAAATTATTGCAATTGCTGGTTCTGAGAAACTGCTTGATGGGGGAGATGCCTCAAAAGAATTCCGAGATTTCCTCTCTCATGTGCCGTCTGCTCTTCTTGCTCGTTGCGCGGCAGAGTGTCTAAACGAAAAGTTTGAAAGCGGTGGACTGGCACTCCAAGATGTTGTTAACCAAGTTGGCCGAAGGCTTGGTTTCCAAGTTGAAGATGGGAGATATCGCGGCAGCTCAGGTCAAAGTGGATATGATGGTCTTTGGAAATCATCATTGGGTGAAGAGATTATTGTCGAGGTCAAAACAACCGATGCGTATAGGGTAGCCCTCGATGCAATTGCTGAATACAGAAAGAAGCTCATCCAAGAAGCCAAGGTAGTTGAAGCCAAATCTTCCATACTCATCGTTGTTGGTAGGCAAGATACAGGCGATCTTGAAGCACAAATTCGTGGCTCAAGACATGCCTGGGATATTCGCCTGATCAGCGTCGATTCGTTGATTCGGCTGATGATTCTCAAGGAAACGGTCGAAGATCCGCAAATGCTCAAAAAAATAGCAGGCGTCTTGGTCCCACAGGAATTCACGAGAGTTGACGGGATCATAGATCTGGTCTTTTCTGCTGCGGAAGAGGTTCGACAGGACGTTGAGGAGCCAGAAGTACAAGAAGATCTATCCAGGAGGAAGGACAAAAAGGTTCCCCAATTTGTCCCTGTTGATTTCCATGCAGCTTGCATACGCCGGATTGAGGAGAGCCTGAATAGGTCATTGCTCAAGCAAACACGTGCAACCTATAGTTCTCCCGATGGAGCAGTGGTGGTTGTTTGCGCTGTTTCGAGAGCGCATGCAAGAGAAATGTATTGGTATGCATTTCATCCTCATCAAAAGGAGAAACTGGAGGCGGCAATAGAAGGGTATGTTGCCTATGGTTGCGGTTCGGAGAAGATCGTCCTGCTCATTCCATTTAAGGATTTCACCGGGTGGCTTGAGGGAATGTGGATCACTCAGTTGGAAAATAGATTCTATTGGCATGTGAGTATTCGGCAAGAGGGTGAGAAATTGGTCTTGAGAAGAAAGAAGGGATTTGACGAAGTTGATCTCACGAAGTATTTAGTTAGATAGTTGATGGCTAATGCGCAACAAAGCTAAATCGCGTAGCATAATGTGATGGACGACGAGCAGTGAGGATTTGGGATATTTCGCCGAAGAAACTCTGTCGGAATCATTTATTGGAAGAGCCTCGGGAGTTGCATGCGATCTGGTCGGTTCTGGTGAACGGGAAGAAGGGATACTCGCGGCATCCGGAGACGCTGCGCTGGAAGGGAAAGTTGAAAGCGCTCTTTGGCCGGCATGGGCGCTTGTTGCTG
>JABFSG010000100.1 GCA_013140715.1 Nitrospiraceae bacterium | reverse complement strand
ACTCTTAATCAGCGGGCCGTAGGTTCGACCCCTACACGGCCCACCAAAACAAGCGCGCTCGTGCCGTGCGCTTACTCATTGAAACGCACGGATACACATCTCCAGCACCCGTCTCTCTCAAACCACGTTTCGTTCACGCCAGTGGCTCGTTGAGCGAAGTCCATCTTTACTGTTGCCGCTGGATACATCCTACCAGTAGTATTTTCTGCTACTGAACCACGCTATGCTAGAAGGATATGAGCGTCATCGTCGCAGCGCAGAAAATACTACTGGTAGACGGTTCAATCCGGTGATCCGGGTCTTCTATCAGCGCTTGTGTGCGACCGGCAGAACGAAAAAGGTGGCGCTGACGACCTGCATGCGCAAGCCCCTCGCCATCCTCAATGCCTTGCTGAAACATCGGACGCCGTGGCGGCAGGTGGAGGCGCAGCATGCCTAAGTCCCGAGACAGTCGCGGGCACCTTTTCCAGCCCCCGCATCGGTCTCTATTATGAAATAGATTAGCGCTACCTTATATTCTTTGGCCCGCAGGCTCAGTCGCCCACCTACTCACTTCGGATATCACTTCCCCTAATCCTTTACCCGTGTCTGCAATCTTTGCAGGGCCTGATAAGAAGCGCGTACTCAAGATTGGATCAGATCACAATACGAACGCCTCCTCCCTCAACCTCCCTCATAAATTCAATGGCCTATGAATGGTTGTCAATGAGCGCGTACTGCGGCACCGGCGTTGCTTTATCGAGCAGGGGAGGTGGGGCTCTCATCCTAGACGATGAAATACATATCGAGATCGCAACTCGATTGCGGACGATGAACAGACTGCTTGACTGTGTCGTCCCGGATCCCCCCACCGAAATAGTTGATGAGGCGATTACAGCTCTGCTGGGGGCAGTTGGGCGGCAGGAGATGACGCAAGCTGTGACGATTCTCGAAGAGGTGGTGAACAGCAATCCATGCTGGTTGAGAGGGTATCTGTTGCATGCCACCGTCTACCAGTATGCCCTGAACGAAGAATAGGCGATCGTAACAGCAGAGAAAGGTTTTGCCGCATGCGCTATAGGCCTTCGCCTATGCAATGCGTCAAAAGGGGGTTGAATCGCTAAGGTGAACAAGGCGCTTGTCGTGCAGCGGCGTATTCGAACCCCTGTGGAACAGTTCAGACGATATGAACGTATGTTTCGACATCGGTTGGCGACGCTTCAGATCCGCTGCGGCGATCTCGATGGAGCTATTGAGTAGTGGTCCGCCGTCGAAAAAGTGCCTTGCGCCTAAGAAGGAATGAAGCAGGAACGAACCAGTCTGATTCACAGGCAAATACAGGAGGTGTCACAAGTGAAACATTCTCCCGGTTGTTCGATCGAAACGCAGGCAGGAGCGATGAAGTATTGCGACCGGTGCGCCCGCCGCTCCATAGCCCTCTTCTACGACGATCTCACGTTGCAGGAGCTTTGTCAGGAGTGCTGTGAGCGGTTGAGACGCAAGCGCGAAATGGCTCCACGCCGAGTGGGACCGAAGGTGTAAGAGGGGACGCCGGTAGCTACGGATCTTCAGGCGGAGCCTTGCCCAGCATAGAAGCGGGTCTGTGAACGATTCTCTTTCGGAGACTCTGCTCGAAAGGTAGACCGGGACTGCAGTCTCTGTCACGGATTATTCTTCCTCGGTGAATAGGTCGGTCGTCCGGGTGATTCGACTCGGTGGCTCAGAGTGCTCGGTATACAGCCCAAACTCTGCGTGTTACGATATTTGCGTCTTTACCCTTCTGATGTGATACCGCGATGTTTAGACCTATTCCAGAAGCCACCATTTTTCGAAGGATTCCCTATCGGCTCATCGCGTCCGTCCTCTTGATTCTGGCCTTGGTCGTATCCGTCATTTTGCTTTTTAGCCTGGAGCAGGAAAAACTTCTTCTCCAGGGTTTCGCGCAAGGCAAGACGGCTTCCACGGACCTGTTCCCGGCTCTCTGGCAATCACGCAGCGACTTGATCGTTGTGACGCTCCTCGTATTTCTGGTAAGTGCGATTGGAATTGCGGCGGTCATCACCTTCCTCCATTACGACAGCACCAAACGAACCCTCGAAGAAGTGAAAGGGCTGGCGCGAAACATCCTGGAGAGCATTCCGACCGGCGTGCTCACGATAACTCCTAGCGGATCGATCACGGCGGTCAATCCGACGGCAGAGGCGGTACTCAATCGATCGGCAGCGGATTTGCTCGGGAATTCATACGAATCCGTCTTTGCCGAAGGAGAGACCATCCGGGCTGTGCTTGAAGGGGCACTCAGGCATCACAAGCATGTCAGTCAGAAAGATTTGACTTATGAGAGCCAGGATGGAACTTCGCACACCATCCGGGTAAGTACAGCTGAGCTTACAGGGGACGATTCGGAACCGGCCGGCGTCATTCTGCAGGCCCAGGATGTCACCGATTG
This sequence comes from Nitrospiraceae bacterium, assembly GCA_013140715.1. GTDB lineage: Bacteria > Nitrospirota > Nitrospiria > Nitrospirales > Nitrospiraceae > Palsa-1315. Next base: position 6,110 of record JABFSG010000100.1, on the reverse strand, counting down.
GCTGACGCTCGAGCAACGAGTCCGCGTAGCAGATAAGCTGGCCGCATTACACACGTTGTCAGCGGGAGTGGCACATGAGTTGCGGAACCCCCTGAGTGCCATGGACTTGAATCTCCATCTATTAGAAGAGGAACTCAAGGAGCGCGCATCTCTGCCGGAACAGGGAGCTCGTTACCTCCATGTCTTGAACGCAGAGTGCCACCGCCTTTCGGTCATTCTCGACAACTTTATGAAGTTCGCCCGCCCCGGGTCGGTCGGTCTCCACGAGGTGAACGTCTCTGCCCTGATCGAGCACATCATCGCGCTGATGCAATTCGAGGCGGAAGACCGGAAGATTCGTCTCGAACAGGCGGTGGAGCAGCCGTTGCCGTCCGTTTTGGGCGACGAGACGGCCATCAGTCAGGCGCTGGTGAACGTCGTCGTCAATGCGTTTCATGCCATGCCGAATGGAGGGCTTTGCCGCATCGCGGCTGAGGCAAGTCATACCAACGGCACACGCCGGCTCGTCGTGTCGGTGAAGGACACGGGGGTCGGCATCAAAAAAGAAGAGCTTGCGCGGGTGTTTGAACCGTTCTATACGACGAAGTTTAACGGAACCGGCCTGGGTCTCGCTATCGCCCATCGCATCATGGAGGATCATGGTGGAACCATCCAGGTATCTAGCACACCGGGGATCGGCACCACCGTGGTGGTGACGTTCCCTGTCACAGTAGAAGAGGCGAAGCCCTTAGCGGTGATCTCATGAAGCCACAAGCACGCATTCTCGTCGTGGATGACGAGATCAATATTCGCGGGGCGTTGGTCACGATGCTCGAGAAGAAGGGATATCAGGTATGCGGTGTGGCCACAGCGGAGGAGGGGTTAGCACAGCTGGAAGCGGTCCCTGCCGAGTTGGTGATCACTGACCTTCGGATGCCGGGGATCGGTGGCATGAAGTTCCTCTGTCGGCTCAAAGAGACCTGGCCGGATACGGAGGTTGTGGTGATGACCGCCTACGGGTCCATCGATACGGCAGTGGAGGCGATGCGCTGTGGCGCCTACGACTATCTTACGAAACCCATCGATCGCGAGCGATTTCCTATCGTGGTCGGCAAGGCGCTGGAGCGACATGCGTTAACGACCGAGAACAAACAGCTCCGAGATCGACTCGAAACCAGGCTGCGCTTCGATCAAATGGTCGGCGAGAGCGAGCCGATGCAGCGGGTCTACAGTCTGGTGGCAATGGTGGCAGACAGCGATGTCACGGTGTTGCTTACGGGAGAAAGCGGGACAGGCAAGGAACTTATCTCCCGGGCCATTCACCACAAGAGCCCCAGAGCCGACGGCCCGTTCATCACCATGAATTGCGGAGCCCTGCCGGACAATCTCTTCGAAAGCGAGCTGTTCGGCTACGAAAAAGGCGCATTTACCGGCGCCATGTCGACCAAGATGGGGCGGTTTGAGCTTGCCGATTGCGGCACATTGTTGCTGGACGAGGTCGGCGAACTTTCGCTGAAATCTCAAGTCGATTTTCTTCGTGTGCTTGAGACGAAAGAATTCAGGCGCCTGGGCGGAACGAAGCTACTCAAAGTCAATACCAGGATCATCGCAGCCACCAATCGTAATCTTGAAGAAGCGGTCAAGCAGGGAGACTTTCGCGAAGATCTCTACTACCGGCTCAATGTCGTGCCGATTCGCCTCCCGCCGCTCCGCGATCGCGCGGACGATATTCCCCTGTTGGTAAACCGGTTTCTCACGGAGTGCTCTGCTCAGCATCATCGTGAGCCGAAGGATGTGTCACGGGAGGCCATGCGGCTATTGCGGTTGTATGCGTGGCCCGGAAACATTCGCCAGCTTAGGAACCTCATGGAGCGGTTGGTGGTGACGGTGAAAGATTCGACGGTCCAGCCGGAACACTTGCCGGAAGAAATTCAGACCTGCAAGGAGGATGCGCGTACGATGGTGGTAACTCTGGGGACATCTTTGGATCAGGTTGAGCGAGAGGTAATTCAACGAACGTTAACAGAAATCACCAACCATCGAGAGAGGGCTGCAAAGCTACTCGGTATCAGTCTCCGGGCTCTCCAATATAAGATCAAAGAATACGGAATCCGGGACTAAGCAGGCGTTCGATTCGGTCCTTCGATTCGAAGTCTCTTTGTTCGACCTATTGCCCTTCCTGACTTTCAGCTTTATGTCTGCCTATTCGTTCCGGCGCCGATCGGCCCGATATGATTGCTGAGTCTGCAAGACATACAGGGTCTGCATGCTTGGCAAGAAGCTCTAGCTGCAATTCTTGCAGCAGTGACTAGCTCTCAGAAAGTACGATGTGTTTCCTATCGTCAGAGCCAGCGTAAGCCTTTAATTTCTTTCATGTCCACTCAGAAATTCTGAGGATTTCAATCGTAAAATTTTCCCTGCCTTGGTTCTCGTATGCGGGAATGGATGCAGACCTATACAAAAGAGATCCGAGGAATTTTGAAGGAAGAAACTAAAGGCGCGGTGTACGGACGCTATCCTGGATAGGGTGACACAATCTGGGCTCGCCGCGCTGCTGGAAGAGCTGGGACAACTGAAAGAAACCCATGGTTGCATGGGGAATTTCCTCCAATAGATCGCTCGAAACGTCATACAAACGACTCTGGGAGAAGTGAGTAACTATCGAGAGCAAGCGGCCAAGTATTTCTGATCGCTTGTGTAATCCCTGCTCGTTTCCCGCTCTACAAGAAATAGCGCCTCTCGGCAGCACCAAACAAAATCTGCAAATATTGCACGCCTCGCGGTTGCATGACGCGATTCGATTCAAAAACAATCCATTACAGAAAACGTAAGTCCTCAAATTCTATTGGGACTGCTTGTCGCCGGCTGTGTTCTTCGTCCACGGCATCCCCCATGCAATCGTCTTGGTAAATGGAAACCATTATGCAAGCGAAGGAAGGGATAGTTATGAGACCGATCACTCGATATAGATTTGCTGTCGGATTGGCCGCCGCGGCAATAGTCGTTGTAACGGGCTGTGCTCAACCTCCCACGGAACAATTGGAAGCTGCACAAAAGGCTATAGATAGTGCCAATGCCGCCGGCGCGACAGAGTATGCAAAAGAAGACTTCGCCGCCCTCGAACAGCAATTTGCAATTGCAAAGGACGAATTGGTCAGGCAGGAAGCGGCTCGTCCCATGTTCCGCTCGTACACTGATGTGGACAAGATGCTGATCAAGGTTGTCGGATTTGGTGGGCATGTGGCAGCCGGTGCGGCTCAAAACAAAGAAGTGGTGAAGATAGCTGCTCTGGCCCTGGAAAAGGAGGCTCAGGAGGTCGTGGCTTCGGATAAGGAACTAATGGCGAAAACGCTGACCGGGAAGGAGCGAGCTGCGGTAGAAGCGATCAAGGAGGATCTCGAAACCTTGGAAACAAGCCTTGGCGCGGTTCATCAGTCAATCGAGAAGGGCGATTATCATGGCGCAGAGGCACAAGCCAAGGCATTGAAGGAAAAGGGTCTGGCTGTCTCCGGAGAGATCCAAAACACCATCGATAGGGTCAAGAAAGAGAAGCCCGCTTCTCGCAGGTACGGCATGTCGGACTATCATGACGCTCGACGAATCTTATCGGACTGCTCGGCATGCGAAATAGGTCCAATGGCCCCGATGCGGAAAACCGTTATTCGTGCTGGCGATCACGCCCCACTAGCGTGGCGCATTTATGCTGGTTGTCATGATGAGTTGGCGTAAGTACCTCTATGGCATCTGCTTTTTTTGAACCGCCATGAAGGAGCTCAGTATCGAAATATCGAAAGACGAGATAGGCCGGGAAAGTGGACATATTCAACTATCAGGGTGGTGAATTATGACGAGACATGGCTGTTACTTGAAATTGCTTATCCGCTGTGCAGTTCTCCTGAGCCTGTTCACGAGCGGCGCGATCACGGTGTGGGCCTACGAAGCCACGACTGTATCCAATGGGGGGACGGTCACGGGAACCGTGCAGTTTGCCGGCGATCCCCCGCCACTCACCGGTTTTGAACTTCGCCGCTATCCCGATCGCGATTATTGTGGGGCCTTGTCGGATGGCTCAGGGTATCGGTTTCTGCGCGAGGTGGCCGTGGGGCCTGAACAGGGCCTGAAGGATGTCATCGTAACCATCCAAGGGATTGAGAAGGGAAAGCCCTTCGCGTTTGACGAAACGAAGTTGGAGGCGAGTATCTGTCAGTTCGTGCCGTACGTCTCGGTCATGCGGGACCAGCACCCCCTCACGGTGAAGAATCTCGATGACGTGTCGCACGATCTCCAGATTTATGAACGGGAATGGGAACATATTTTCATCATGTTCCACCGGCCGGCCCTGACCAAAGGCGGGACCAGCGACCTGATCCGGTTCACCGGGAATCGGCGCGGAGTCATCATGCAATGTGGGATGCATCCCTACATGCAGGGGCATGGGCTGGCGGTCGACAATCCGTACTATGCCATCACGGGGCTGGAGGGCACCTTTGCGATTTCAGATCTGCCGGCCGGGACCTATCGCATCAAGGCCTGGCATCCGATCCTGGGTGAGCAAGGCCAGGAGGTAACGGTCGCGGCGAAGGGCACGGCGTCGGTGGCGTTTCAATTCAAGGCAAAATAGGCGAGGAGGCTATGCGTTGTGACGATCGGATCGTCACACCCATGATGAGGCGGTGGAATACCCCATTGACCAAGGCATTTGCGCGCAGCTTCAGAAATCGAGTTTAAGTACGGACGAGTTTCATTGGCTCTGTCGGAATCTGACGTCCTCACAGTATGCACGCGGGGATAATACTAGCAGGCTGTTGACAAAGTCCGCCAGCGGCGTTCTCGCGGCGCTCAGAGGCTCAACGGACTGCAGAGAGTACGCGTCGACCTTGTCGCTTGCTGCGGTCTTTCTGAACAGCCTGCGACGGCTTCTGAACGGGTCTGTGAGTATTCAAGCCTTGCGTTCTTGTCATGCTCAAGTAGTTCATCAGCACCTTGCTAGAGAGGTGTGAGATGGAAACGTCACCACAACAGAAGTATCCGAAGGAACTCAGCGAGCCTGCGGCGGGGTTGGTATGTGAGCAGGAACTCACGATCCCCAAGGCGGCCAGAGGGCTATCCATGTCAGACGAGGCAGTGCCCGGAATGGATAGCCACTCTACACCGGTCACGGATCTCGACGACGAGGTTTTCCGATTGAAACGAGCGCTCGCGGAGGCCCGTATGGAGTGTGAGATTCTAAAACAAACCCTCGCGCACTTTGCCAAGGCGAAGCTGTCCGAGAGGGGCTTATAATGAACAAGAGCAAGAGGATAACGGCAAAAACTGAAGGCCCTGTGGAATCGCCAGCAGGCGGGCACCCTGTCCCGAACGAGAAATGGATCGTACGAATCGGTCAGCTTGAGGATGTCCTGGCAGTCTGTCCAAGCGATATCTTGGCAGGGAGTGAGCTGGCGACGTTGTTGGAACAATTGGGACAACCGGGAAAAGCCTTGTGTCATTGGAATGCAGTCCTGGCCTGCGATCCTAACAGCTTGAAAGCTCGAGAGGGAGTGGCTCGATGCCGACAAAGAGCCAGCCCCTGCAGTCTAGACTGTGAGAAGAATCATGCCCACGATCTGGGGCCATCTTGAGAAGATAGACGAACTGTCGGCACCTGTTCGAAATATTCAGGTGAGAACATCCTTGCCCAGCGGAGCCGTCATACGGGTCCGCGCCACGATCGGGCCACAGACTCTCATCGCCAGAGGAGTCGAGTTGGTCGGGGTATCGGGTCTACGGGAGGGCGAGTTCATCGAAGTGTCCTATCGACATGGTAGAGAAGGGTGGCTGGATGCTGACACGATCTACGTTCGACCGGAGCAGACCATCGGCGGCTAGGGCAGGCACTGTAGGTATCAATATGTGTAAAGTCAGTAAGAGGTTTGACGCACTTGAGAAGGGAAAGAAACACAATGCCAACGTCGGAAAAATGAAAAGTGCAAATTATTTGTAGAAGCCTTGATGAAACGGAAGGTTCAGGAGGCCCGGCATGTCGTCGCATGGAACCCAGACGCTGGCAATCGATCCCGCCCTCGAGAGAATGGAGAAACCCGAAAACGGGATAAAGGGGCTGAAGCATTTCCGGTACGACATGATGGCGG
>JABFSG010000043.1 GCA_013140715.1 Nitrospiraceae bacterium | reverse complement strand
TAATCGTATTGCTCCTCAAAGTATTCCGCGACGGCGCAGAAGTCTAAAAGAAAGAAGCAGGACTTTTCATAGGCAGTGTGGCCGATGGTAAAGGTAAAGAGGCGAGTGCCTCGTCCTTTGATCTGAATGTATTCCGTCGGCGAGAAGACCGGGCGAAAGAGGCCAATGTTGAGCAGGTCGCGGCAGTTGTAGCCGGTGGAGAGCATGTCCACGGACACCGCAATGCGCTCGGCGCGTTTGCCGTCGCGGAATTCTTTGGCGAACGAAGAGGCGTCAGGAATGCGTGACGTGATGGTTAGCGCGATGCCAGGCTGCAACTCGTTGAAAATCTTTGTGAGGTTGGTCGCATGCGTCTGGTTCACAGCGAAAACGATGGATTTGCCAATCGCTCCAGCGGGATCTTTCTGCGCTTCCTTGAGAAAAGCTTCGCACATGAGACGGTTACGAGTGGGCGTGAAAATCTTCTTTTCTAAATCCTGGATTTTGAAGCTCTCCTCCTGCTCGCTGACGACGACTGCCCAGCCGGATTCGGCGAGCGCCTTCGTCGTGATGTCGGAGCGAAGGTCGAAAATCTTCGGCAGGCAGAGGAACGGGCCTTCGGGATCTTTGACGGCATCAATAATGTCGTAGCGATACGTCGGGAAGCCCGGCTTGCAGCCGAAGTAGTGATAGGTGTCGCGCAACTGACGAGCTTCCAGCGCCTGGGGGTTCTCTTCCGCTAATTGCTCCATGTTGATGTTCTTGAGATAAGCCTTGGGCGTAGCCGTAAGACCGATGCGCGTAGCTTGGAAGAATTGGACGACTTCGCGGGCGTCGCCATAGATGGAACGGTGGGCTTCATCGTTGATGACGAGGTCGAAATAAAACGGCGTGAACTCTTCGCGGTAACGGCGATCGGTCATGAGCGATTGAATAGTGGCCACGACCACTGAGGCGCCGAGGAGTTCGCCCGTACGGCGGGCTGTCTTATAAATCACCGGCTTGAACTCCGGTAGCACAACGGCGAAGTCTTCGATGGTCTGCTTCGCAAGTTCGATGCGGTCCACTATGAATAGGACGCGCTCAGCATTGCGGCTCACTAGAAAGCGACGGATAAGCGCGGCGCAGAGTAACGTCTTACCCGTTCCGGTGGCCATTTCGAGGAGGAACTTGCGGAGACCTTTAGCATCGAAGAGCCGGGCAATCTCGTCCATCGCCCGAATCTGGTAGCGCCTCAGCGTAAGGTCATGCTTGAGGTGACGGAGGTATTCGGGGGTGACAATCTCGCTTTCGAGGGGACGAGGCGGTTGAAGATTCTTTAACCGGACCCGTTCGAGGTCTTCCCGCGAGGGCAGACGCTCGATGCGGTAGGCATCACGCTGGTCGGCCCGCTCGTAGTTCCAAAACCAATGTTCTCGACCGTTGGAGAGAATGATGAACGGGGCTTTGAGATTTTCGGCATAGCCACGGGCCTGCTCCTTGGCATCGTAGGGGTCGAAGCCTTCGCGCTTCGCTTCAAGCACACAGAGCACCCTGCCGAGGCTGTCTTTGAGCAGGTAGTCCGCTCGCCCGTTCCCCGTATGCAGCTCGAATTGGATTTGCTGGTGGTTCAGTAAATCCCACCCGCTGAATTCTAAAGCTTTGTCGATGAGAATGCGGGAGAAGGCTTCAGGTTGGCTCATTGTCGGTTGAAGTCCTCAGTCTCACAAGTGGCGAAGAAGAATACCCCTTTTCCTCATAGAAAGCACCCGAACTTGGAAAGCGAAATGGTCATGATGGAGAGGTTTATTTTTATCAGTAACCCTCTCCGAGTGAGACCACTCTTGCTGGCCCCACTGCGCCCATGGAGCAACCACAATTGATTCTTCCAAGCTCATTTGTTTGCCCTCTTTTTAAATGGCACCATGTTGGTCTACCTGCGGCCGTCGAACAGGCCCTTCTCAGAGCGCGCGTTCCGGGAGCATAGGACCAACGTGGGTGTCCTTCCCGTTCTTTTCATCGTGGGGGTTCCGTGAGCATAGAGAACCAACCAGGCCGCTACTCTCACTCCTCGCTCGCTGATGACCTTGCAAAAAACTCTTTCTTTCAATGTAGTTACACGTGACTTTCGTTGACACCTGCCCGATTCTTGCTACAGTTTGAAGACCATGCTCACCATGAAATGTCTCGATTGCCAAGAGGACCTGATTGAGGTTCCGACAAACCAGGGTCCGGGGCTCGATGTCTGTATCTCGGGACACGGACTTTGGCTCGATGTGGGAGAGGTGAATTTTTTCGTGGAAGATTACCTCTCGCTGACGCGGGCGAGTGGTGACGCGGGAGGCGTCGCGGTCAGAACAGAGACACTCTGTCCTCGATGCGGGAATCACATGGAGTCTGAGACTGTATCTCACACGTCCTTCCTCAGCTGCGATTCCTGTCACGGGTGGTGGCTGCCTCACGGAAGCCTCACTCGTCTGAATGAGACCTACCGAGGCGCTGCAGTTCCTATCCAGCTCCAAGAGACCGAGCTCTACACTCAAGCTGCAATGAGACATAGCGCAAGCAGAGACACGCATCGCAAGCAGCCCCAGTTGAACAAGGCAGGAGCCAACCGACAGAGCCTGTGGTTCTGGACCCTGTTCTTCGGATTGGCCCTTGTGATCGGCGGGCTCATTTTCGTCGCAGGGATCGGTAAGACAACGAGCAGCGCTCAATGGATCCGTCCGCCTGATCAAGCCCTGCTGTACCTGACTGCCGGTAGCATGGGAGGCCTTGGACTCCTCATCTATGGATGGACCATTCACCGACGGAAACGCTGGATCGAAAACATTCCGACCTCGACCATTCGTTCGCTCGCTCTTGGGCTGGTCGAGATCAGTGGGCGAGCACAACCAGAGGAAGGTCTCCTCTCCGCACCCTTCAGCGGACTTCTCTGTGTCTTCTACTCCTATACAGTTGAAGAACGGTTAGGCTCAGAGCAGCCGGCACGGTGGGAAACCCTTGCTACGGGCACCTCCGAACAGTCATTCTTTGTGAGCGATGCAACAGGCCGAGTACCCGTCATGCCCCAAGGTGCTGAGCTTATCTTGCCGGACGAACATACCTCTCGAAGCAATTGGCTTGGAGACTTACCTCCCACCACCATTGCAGGCCTGAATCGACTGGGGATTTCGACCGAACAATGGATGGGGAACCATACCTTACGTTGCCGAGAATCGTTCATCCTGCCGGATGAGCAGGTCTATGTTCTCGGAACCGCCCATGAACAACATGATACAAAGAAACCTGCCGAAAACTCCTCCGGCCTATACATCGGAAGCAGCCAAGACCATGCGTTCATCATCTCGGACCGGAGCGAAAAGGAGCTCTTGTCCCTCTTACAGTGGCAGGTGGCGGCCTTGGGGGTCGGAGGGCTGACACTTGCGACAACCTGTCTGACCCTCATCTTCACCTACTACGTGACAACCGTATCCTAATGGCGGACCGAAAAGGAGCACGTCCATGAATGGCACCCTACTGATCGGAACCCTGCTGGTGATGGGGCTGGTGACCGTGATCGCCTATGTCGTCGGTGTCTACAACATGCTGGTCAGACTTGCCAACAACATCGACAAGGCCTGGTCGAATATCGACGTCATCCTGAAACAGCGGCATGACGAACTCCCCAAGCTCGTCGAAGTGTGCAACAGCTACATGACGCACGAGAGAGAAACCCTGGAAGCCGTAACCAAAGCCCGTACTGCATACGGAGCAGGCCAGAATATCAACGATAAGGCACAGGCGGAAAATCAGATCGTCGGCGCTTTAGGAAAACTCTTTGCCGTGGCCGAACAGTATCCGGACCTGAAAGCCAATCAAGAATTCTTAGCCGTTCAGAAACGCATATCAGCTCTGGAAGACACCATTGCCGATCGACGCGAGTTCTTTAATGATTCGGTCAATCTCTATAACATCGCCATTGAGCAAATTCCCACGCTCTGGGTGGCGCAACAGGTTGGGTACGCAGCGCGACCATTGCTGACTGTTGCACCATCCGATCGCAAGGATATGCGACTCGCGTTTGCCAATCGTCTGCGCACCGCAGCGTAGACACGTAATCCTAGGGCAACCACCGTCCCTTCTTTTTTAAAGGGATCGTCCAACGCTTCCCCTTACTGTCACATCGAGCCACTACTTGTTCGAATTCGACTCGACACCCCCATCGTAAGAATAGCAACCTATGTTCATTCCAACTGCGCGCAACTTTCTCACCCGCCCGCCCACTGGCACGCCGGGACGTGCCACTAGCCCGAGCGAGGACCTTCTGATTCTCTGTACCCCTATTTAGGGAAGCGGCCAAGGCTGCCCTTAATTGTGCGCATCGAACGAGCACAGTTTCACCGTGCGCGTTCTGCGAGCAAGAAGGGCAGCTGGCCGCTCCCTCTCCACCCTTCGGAAGCCGCGCGTTGCGCGAGCACGGGAATGAACTAGGTTGTCTATTCTTCTCTCAGACCCTCCACCACCGGCTGCCTTGCCGCCCAGCGGGCAGGGAAGTATCCGGCCACCAGAGCTGCCGCCAGCGCGAGTCCTATGGCTTGCAGGATCACTCCACCTGGAACCGACATCTGAATCGTCCAGCCGAAAGATTGTTTATTGACCACATAGATGAGCACCATGGCGAGCAACAGGCCGCCCACGACGCCCAACGCAGTCCCGATCAATCCGAGATAGGCCGCTTCCCACAAAACCAATCGCTCCACCTGATTGGTGCTGGCACCGATAGCCCGCAGCGAGGCAAATTCACGTCGTCGCTCCAACACGGCAGTTACCAAGGTATTGACGATACCGAGCACGGCCACCAATACGGCAATGGCTTCAAGCACATAGGTCAACGCAAAGGAGCGGTCGAAGATCTTAAGAATCTCTCGCCGCAACTCATGGTTTCGGATGACCAACGGTGGAATCATCACTCCATCCAACCCGGCCACATATGCGACAATCGAGCGCCTTACTTGCTCTGCATCGGCCCCTGCAGTCAGGTAAATGGAAAACACATTCACTCGGTTGTCGTGCCATTCTCGCTGATACCGCATTCGATCGATCACCATTTTCCCACCGTCGGTTGCATAGTCGTAAAAAACGCCTTCGACGGATACAGCAACTGGTCCGGCCGGTGTCGTAATTGAGACTTTGCTCCCCTCGTGAAGCCGTAATCGAGTCGCCAACACTTCCGACAGGAGGATGCCGCCAGTCTCAGCGGCTCGCTGCAGAGCTGCGGTCGAATCTCCATGAACCATCCGATAACGGCTGCGTTGCGCATGAAGCCGGAGATCTCGCGACACCAAGGAGACTGGCTGACCATCCACGCCCACAGACACTTCCCTCAGGGCATCGACCGCGGCAATGCCCTCGATCGACGACAGGGCCGCACGCCAGGTCCCTGGCAAAGCGCGTGACGCTTGCCCGACCTGTTTCCCCTGGAGCCACGATGATGGGGCCACAACAAGATCGGCCATGACGGTCTCATCGACCCAAACCTCGACCGTGTCCCGAAAACTGCGAACCATGACGGCCACACCGATCATGACCGACAATCCCACCATCAACGCCGACACCGTGACCGCATTCCGGCCAGGATGACGCGCCGCCTGGTCTGCCGCGATGTGCCGAATACTCCCTCCGAGCATGATCGTTTTGCTCTCTTGGCGAGATCGTCGCATGCCTAAGGCTTGGATACAGAGTGGCGCAAGACAGGAGAGAGCCCCGAGGAGGCACATGGTCGCGAGATAGCCGAAGAGTGGCAGCTCTCCGACCGGGCCCATCAACGAACAGAGGCCCGCCAGCACCAATAATAAGAGGCTGATCCATCCAAACAGGCCCGCTCTCAATTGACTCGTTGACTCATAATCTCCTGGTGCCAAGGCACGGGCTGTTGCAGTCCTGCCGGCTTCCAGGCTGGGGCCCAAGGCCCCCACCATCGACACGACTGTCCCGAGCAGAATTCCCTTCCCCACTGCCGCGAGCGTCACCATATCCATCGAGAGAATCAACCCACCGGACATGACCGGCGCATAGAGGTCTGAGATCGTCCGGCTCACGAGCGAGACCAGGCTCCTGGAAAGCCAAACGCCGCCAAGACCTCCCACCAGGCCGCCAAGAAGACCGAGCAGACCTGCTTCCGCAAGAAACTGGCCGGCCACCCGCCGCTCTGTCATGCCGAGTGCGCGGTAGATGCCGACCTCCCGCCTCCGCTGCGCCACAGCAAAGGCTATCGTGTTGTAGATCAAGAATACCCCGACGAGCAGCCCGACCCAACTCATAACCGATAGGTTGAGCTGGAATGCCCACACCATGTTTTCGAGCTGCTTCGTCCGTTGCGCCGGTCGTTGTACGACAAGATGGGGAGGGAGAACCCTTCGCACAGAAGCCACAATATCGTCGAGGGAGCGAACTGGCGCCGTCACCAGCTCGATCCGGTCCAACCGCCCGAACGATTGGAACAAGAGTTGTGCCGCAGCAATATCCATGACGGCAAGCCGGTCCCAGAGACTCGAACTCTTCTCCTCGGTATCGATGAGCCCTGCGATTCGCAGCCGGACGAGACGCCCCCCCGCCACAACCTCGACGACATTCCCGACTCCCACGTTCCAGTCGGCAGCAATCTGACGACCGAGGTACAGAGCGTCCGGAGCCAAGAGCGACTCCAGCGCCATATCCGCGTCAGCCTGCGCGATCCGAAACCCCCTCGTCCCGACCTCTGCAAGTAGATCGAGTCCCAATATCTGAAGCGTCTGACCGCTCAATTCCCCCTGAGAAACCACCACCGATTCTTCAATCACCGGCGCAGCACTCACCACCCCCTCGACCTCACGGACCGCCGTCATGACCGATTCATCCACTCCCAGTTCGTGGCCCGCGATTTCCAATGTGGCGGAACCTGCGACTGTCGTTACGGCTTGTTCGAAGGACCGCAATACTTGAACGTTCGCCGTCCCGATACCGACAGATGCCAGAACACCCAGCGCTACTCCGGCGATACTAAGAAGCGCCCGGAATGGCCTCTGGAGGGCATGGGCGCGAATCAGGGCGAGATGGAGCCTAAGTGGTATAGTCATCTAGGGCCTAACATGATGTTGAAAAAGTCCGCCAGCTTCGTTCTCGCATCGTTCAGGCCCTCAACGTACCCCGAGGGTACGCTTCGGCCCTTCACTCGCTGCGGCCTTGCCGGACAGCCTTTTTGACCATCCTGCGTGGTACAAAGCTCAGGGGAATCGTAATGGATCATGGACAAGGGAGCAGGACGAAACGAATCATTTTGGCAGTAACGAAGTCCTGCACAAATCGGTAGTTTCGTTTACAGCAATAGACACCTTTGCTAGACTCGCGTGAGTCGATAATGAGAGGTAATTGATGGGCGCCAGAACTGCTTTGAGCCGAAAAGTCCAGCCGCTCCATGAAGAGATCGACGCGGATCTCCTCACGCCTCGGCAGAGCGATATTCTCCGCCTAGTGTCGATCGGACACACGAACCGCGAGATTGCGGAGGTGCTGGAGATCAGTGTGCGTACGGTCGAAGTACACCGGTTCAACTTGATGCGACGGTTGAATGTAAGAAATGTGGCACAGCTGCTCAGACGAGCCCTGCAGCTGGGCCTCCTTGCTAAGACGTTCGGGGCCAAGTAGACCTACAATTCCTTCAGTTTTCCCCGGCAATCTTCCAGCTTCTTGTAGCCCTTCTTGTCGAGCTGCTCCGTCAGCTCCGTTTCCAATCGACGGAATACGCCGAGCCCCTCCTCGACCAATACGGTTCCGATCTGCACGGCCGACGCGCCACAGAGCAGATGTTCAAACGCATCGACGCCGTTGACCACGCCGCCGGTTCCGATAATCGGCATCCGCCCTTCGAAAATCTTCCAAAAGGCCCGCACGTTGGCCAGTGCGACCGGCTTAATAATCGAACCACCTAATCCGCCGAACCCGCCCTTCGGCTTGATGACGACCACCTCGCGCTCAGGATCGACGACAAGCCCGTTGCCCACCGAGTTAATCAGATTGAGAAAGTCGACGCCGCAACGGCTGATGACTGCTCCCATCGCCGAGTGATGGGCCGGATCGAAATAGGGAGGCAGCTTGACCCCCATTGGAACCGTGATCACCTTGCGAACCCTCTTCAGCAGCCGTTCGGAGGCTTCGGCGTCATAGCCGATCTGAGGTTTTCCGGGAATGTTGGGACAGGAGAGATTGACTTCGATCAAGTCGGGCTTCGCCGCATCGATCATGGCGGCAATCGTCGGGAAATCGTCCTCGCAAAGACCAGCCACACTGGCAATGACCGGCTTGCCGAGCCTTTTCAATTCAGGAATGAGCTCTGCGTAGGCCCTGTATCCGAGATTCGGCAAACCCATGGAATTGATGGATCCGCCGGAAAATCCATAGTACCGGGGTGTCGAATTGCCGTCGCGAGGCTCCACCGTCATGGATTTGGTCACGATAGCCCCGGCGCAAGACCGGCCGAGAGCCAGCAGTTCTTCACGCGTGACACAGAGAGCCCCTGAAGCATTCATGAAACAGCTGGGAAACCGCACGCCGGCAATGGTGGTCGAAAGGTCCATCACGCCACCACCGTGACATGCTCATACTGCGTCATCGAGACGAGCTGCCCATCTTTCATGGCCCAGACATAGTCGGCCGCTTCTGCAGCCGCAGTGCTGTGAGTGACCAATAGGAGGGTTTGGTTAAACCGTTCGACGAGCGACCGAAGGAGGACGATGATCTCAGCCCCATGCTGGGAGTCCAAATTGCCGGTCGGCTCGTCGGCGAGAATGATCTCCGGCTGATGCACAATCGCTCGTGCAATCGCCACACGCTGCTGCTCCCCACCTGAAAGCTCACTGGGACGATGGTGTCGTCGTGCCGTCATCGAGACCAACTCGAGCACCTTCTCGACACGGGTCTGAACCGACGCCCCTCGCTCCCCGCGCAGTAACAGGGGGAAGGCGACATTTTCCGCTGCTGTCAACCCGGGAATCAGATGGAACGCTTGAAAAATAATCCCGACAGTTTCCCGTCTCACCCTCGTCCAGTCGTCACTCGCAAATTGACCGGTTGACCGCCCCCCGAGGAAGATCGACCCAGAGGTCGGCATATCCAGTCCGGCAACCAGGTTGAGTAACGTGCTCTTTCCACAGCCACTGGGACCGATAAACGCGCAGAAGTCTCCCTTCGCCACTTCGATCGTGACCCGATCCAGCCCAGTGATGGTCTCGCCACCCCGCTCATAGATTTTCGACACCTGCTCGAATCTCACCATCACGATCTGCTTCTCCGTAACCCTGATCCAAAAATAGACGGGCGGGACTGGTTGATCTGGTTCATCTGGCTTTTTTGTCCGTCTGTCGGTCGAATTCAACCATACAGACCAAACAAACAAGACAAACCACCCATTCGCTCCCGTCCCGCCTTTCTCGCTCCTTGCACAGGTCCTACGCGTCACCTATATCATAACTATTTACAGACGAACAACCTTGACAGGGGCAACCCATTCTCTTAGAAGAAACACAGGCACGTTGATCGGAGCGCTGCCCTGCGATGTTCGGTAACAACGGAAAAGATCTATTCGCCGGATGGTGCCGTCAAGCCCTCCGGTTTGTATTGCCGGTGGAATGCCTTGCCTGCGGACGATCTCTCAGCGCCGACCCTGTCCCCTTCTTCTGTACCGCATGCTGGCACACCATCCGCCCGCTTCAGCAACCGACTTGTGCCCGCTGCGATCAGCCGTTTGTCTCGCTGGCCGCTACGAGCTATACGCCAAATCATCAATGCCAACCGTGCCAGGAACGGCCACCGGATTTTCAACGGGCTTGGACGCTCTTTCCCTATCTTCCGCCACTGCAAGAAGCCATTTGCTCGTTTAAGTATCGAGGAAAACATACGCTGGCACGGCCACTCGCTCGCTTGATGATCAATGCCCTACCAGGTGGGATCGACGTCGACGTAATCATCCCTGTGCCCCTACACCCATCCCGTTTACGAGCGCGTGAATTCAATCAATCTCTGCTGCTGGCCGATCAGCTCAGCCGCCATCTGGCCCTCCCAGTTTCGGCCACCAACCTCGTGAGAAGCACGGCCACCGATCCCCAAACCACATTAACGAGGCAAGCACGGTTGCAAAATTTACGGAAAGCGTTCGAAGTCCGCAGTCCACAGAGTCTCGCGGGAAAACGCATCCTCCTCGTGGACGACGTCTTCACCACCGGTACGACACTGAACGAATGTGCGAAGGCCCTGCGTAAAGCCGGCAGCGGCCCTGTCTTTGCTCTGACACTTGCCAGAACTATCGATACCAGCCTGGTACCGGATCGCCTCTTTGCCAAGCAAGTGGCCCGACCCTTGACGACCATAGGAATATAATCCATGCCGCTCTACGAATATCGCTGCCTCGACTGTAAAAAACGCAGCACGGTCCTTGTATTGAACTTGGCGAATCAGGCGCCGGCAGCTTGCGCCCATTGTACCAGCGCCCATGTTGAACGAATTCTGTCTCGATTCGCGTCGCCGAAATCCGAAGAGGCTCGGCTTGAGGCCTTAGCAGATCCCAGCAATCTGGCCGGACTCGATGAGAATGATCCCGACAGCATGGCGCGATTCATGAAAACAATGGGCGAAGAGATGGGTGAAGACCTCGGCGACGACATCGCAGAGGCGATGGAGTCAGGCGAAACAGACAGTCTAGAAACAGACGGTACTGACAGCCTGTGACAGGCATTGTCTTATATTTTCACTTGACAGATCCTTCTAGTTTCCCTACTCTGGCGACAGTATCTGAAGCCTCGTGAGGCATATGAACCCCTATCGTGCCAGGTTTTTTAATGGTCAGAGAGCCCAAGAGCGAGCTGATGACGGCAGAGGAAACCTGCCTCTATCTCAAGATCACGCAGCGTACGCTCTATCGTTACCTGCGGAGTCGTCAGATTCCCGCTTTCAAGCTGGGAAAAGAATGGCGCTTCGTACGTTCGGATCTGGAACAGTGGATTCGCGACCGCACCAGAACCACTCTGGTTTCGTAAAGGATACAATACATTGATGTTCGCCGGCGAATATCTCTGCAAAGTGGATGAAAAAGGACGGTTCATCGTTCCGTCGCCGATCCGTGAGCAGATCGAATCGGAGGGACAGGCTGTTGTCTTCCTGAAAGGTCCGGAAGAATCGACGCTCATCTATTCCATGAAAGAGTGGGAGAAGGTCCTGGAACGGACGAAAGCCACGCTCGACGAAGACCAGAATCGACTGTTCATGCACTTCGTCGTCTCAGAGGCCGGCACCTCGGAAATAGACAAGGCCGGACGCATCCTGATCCCAAGCAGGCTGAGAAAAATTATCCCGTTAGATGAAGACCAGGAAATCATTCTGGTTGGCTTGTACCACCGCATGGAGATCTGGAATCCAAGCACCTGGCGTCGCTATATCTCTCAATCCGAAGAGCGGTACGAGCAGAACATGTCCAAGATCCTCAATCTCCTGTAAGTTCAAACCCATGCCTACGTTCCGGCGCCCGACCCGATTTCCTTCCTCTCCACGGGCCGTTCGCATGGCTTCCTACCGAAGCCCCGGCAAGAGCGCTACGGTGGCGCGTATCCCCATCAGAACGGCTCCGATCACCCGTATACCCGTCTCCCCATTACCCCACCCACCGACCGAGAGTCACTCGATAACCTTGACCCTCCCTGTGCCTCCCAGCGTCAACCATCAATATGCCACAGTGAACGGTCGACGATTGATCTCATCGGCCGGGCGTGCCTATAAGATTCACGTAGGACAACTCGTGTGGTTGAAACTGGCACAGTCCACTCACCGGACTACCCTTCTTACAAGGCTCCAGTCCGAATGGCTCACTCTGTCCATCCGATTCTATTTTACCTCGGCCCTCCGACGCGATGTCGATGGCGGGCTCAAGATCGCACAGGATGCCCTCTGTGAAGGGCTCGGCATCAACGACAACCGCATTGTCGAAACCCACCTCTATAAGTACATCGATAAAGATAACCCCCGCATCGAAGTGCATTTGACGCCGACTTCCAGTTTCTAGACTTGCGGGGCCGTGCGGCTTTTTTCTACTGATTCGTCACAAAGAATGACCGTGGCTCGGATTCAAGATCCTGGCAGAGTGAACCGATAACGGCTTGTCGGTTCTTGCCCAGTATCCACTTAGTGATCGATCAATCGAAATGCAAAAGCCTATCCCTCTGCGCCAACTCCGGATTGGGATGTATGTCGCCGGTATCGACTGCTCGTGGTTTCGTTCCCCTTTTCTCAAACACCGATTCCTGGTGACGACTGAAGAGCAGATCGACCGTTTGCGGCGATCCAATATCCACATCGTAGACATCGACCCCTCCAAAGGGCTCGACACCACATCTTTACCGATCGAGGAAGAGACTCTCCACAGGATCGGTCTCTTCACCTCCACCCAGGCACCTCCTGCACAAGAGGCCTCTCGCTCACTCGAAGTGCTGGCACAAGAGTTGACCGTCGCGCGAAATGCGCGCGAGAAACTCGCGCAGTCGATCAAGGCCGTGTTCAACGAAATCAGCAAGACGGGC
Organism: Nitrospiraceae bacterium; assembly: GCA_013140715.1. GTDB lineage: Bacteria > Nitrospirota > Nitrospiria > Nitrospirales > Nitrospiraceae > Palsa-1315. Next base: position 25,802 of record JABFSG010000043.1, on the reverse strand, counting down.
GCCACAAGACCGGAACCGGTCGACGAAGCCGTACAGGAAATCACCATTGTCACACGAACCCTCAGCACCCATGCCACATTCATGGCAATGGGCTATGGAAGAGAACTCGATGCCTCCCTCAACAACCATAGCCTTGCTGTCTGCACCATGGCGATGATTATCGGCCAAGCGCTCGGCTATGATCTGATAAAACTCCGCGAACTGGCGACCGGTGCGTTACTCCATGACATCGGTCTGTTACAGCTCCCGCCACATCTGTTTCGAACCTCGACTCCTCTCTCCGGAGAAGACCGGGCGACTTTTCACCACCACCCACGCCTCGGCGCCATTGCCATTGAAGCACAACGCGAATTTCCCCAGACCGTTCGCCGCATCGCAGCTGAACACCATGTCACACCCGACGGACAGGGCTATCCGCCGGAAACATCGGCAAGTTCCACGGCGGAAGAAAGCCGTATCGTGATGATCGCGGATCGATACGATGAGCTCGTGACCGGATTCGGGGGGCTGCAACCTCTGTCTTCCCATGCGGCGATTCAACAACTGTTTCAAGAGGGAGAATTTGGACGTCTCGACCTGGGCCTCGTATCCCGATTCATCAAACTGATCGGCATCTACCCCATCTACAGTTTCGTGGAGCTCAATACGAGCGAACGAGGGATGATCACTACGATCAATCCCGCTACACTCCATCAACCGATCGTCGCGTTGACCTATGATGAAACAGGCAGCCCCTACCGAAATCCTCTCACCGTCGATCTCTCCAACCAGAGCGAGAGCCCCTCACGGTCCATTACACGTGTGGTCACTTCGGAACTAGGAGACGCAAGTCGCGCCGCCTAATGCCCGTACAGGGAAGAAGTCGCCGCTATCCTGCCGAAACTACGCTCCGATTCTATTCATACCGCAGGGCTTCGATAGGATTGAGGCGAGAGGCCTTGTTGGCAGGATACAGTCCGAAGAACAGACCGACCACGAGTGAGAAGAGGAACGCGATTCCGATGACATTGCCGGAAATGATGGTTGGCCAACCGGCGATCAGAGTCGTCAACTTCGTCCCGGCGATCCCCAGGATGATGCCCAACACACCCCCCACAAGGCTCAAAGTTATGGCCTCGATCAGAAACTGCATGAGGATGTGCCGCCGCTTCGCTCCGACCGCCATGCGTACTCCGATCTCTCTCGTCCGTTCGGTTACGGACACAAGCAAGATATTCATGATCCCGATTCCACCGACCAACAGGGACACGGAGGCAACGGCAAAGAGCATCATTGTCAAAGTCTCACTGGCGCCCTCCTGCACCTTTCCGATATCGACCTGGGTCCGGATCGTGAAATCGTCGCTCTGTTCCGCCTGAAGCCGATGCCGCGCCCGTAATACCTCTCGAATCTGCTCAGCAGCCATGGGCAGATCCTCAACCTGATCGGTCGAGCCGAACATCGCTCCGACGGACCCGATAAACGACGTCCCGAACACCTTTCGCTCCGCCGTGCTGAAGGGGATGAATACCACGTCGTCTTGGTCGGCCCCCTGCGCAGACTGGCCCTTCGGCACAAGAACGCCAATCACACGGAACGGCACGTTTTTGATACGAATCATCGCCCCCACTGGCTCTTCGCCTGACTCAAACAGATTCTCCACGACCGTCTGGCCGATGAGCGCCACTCGTGCAGCGCTATCCAAGTCGGTCTGAGTGAAGGAGCCGCCACTGGTAAAGGCCCAGTCCCGAATGGTGAGATAACTCGGTGAGACGCCATTGATTGTCCCGTTCCAGTTTCGGTTCCCATAGACGATTTGCATGACATCGCGCTTGGCCCAGGCTGTATCGGCCAGCAACGGTATGCGCTTCTTCAGATCCAAAGCATCGGACACGGTGAGTGTCATGGCGCTTCCCTGACTTCCTCTCACACCGCTCGCAGAGGTCACCCCGGGAAAGATGACGATGACGTTCGTGCCCATGGTCGCAATCTGCGCCTGCACAGCCCGCTTGGCGCCCTCGCCGATACTCACCATCGCAATGACCGACCCCACACCGATCACAATCCCGAGCATCGTGAGACCGGCGCGCAGCCGATTTCGAGCCAAAATCCGCAACGCAGTAAGAATCGTGAGCCACACAAACGCCGACATTTAGCCCTCATTCATCATGACGGTTCGTCGCGAAATCGCGGAGCCGTGAGGACCCGATGCGTACTCGTGTAGTACGGGGAGGGGCCGAGGGGCGAGCCCGCCGGTCGAAGGCTCGTCGTAGCAGCGGATTAGCGATTGTGGTAGAAGCGTTCATGATCAATGCGGGTTAGGCCTCAACTGTGCTGAACGTTGGCTTCGCTTTGGTCACACGGTCGCTTAACACCTGCCCGTCTTTGATCACAATCTCGCGCGCGGCAGAAGCCGCAACATCCACTTCGTGCGTCACCAAAATAATCGTAATCCCTTCATCCCGGTTGAGCGTCTCCAGGATTTTCATAATTTCCTGGCTCGACTGGGTATCGAGGTTGCCGGTCGGCTCATCGGCAAGGAGCAACGAGGGCGACGTGACCAGCGCCCGCGCGATCGCTACACGCTGTTGCTGCCCACCGGATAACTGGGTTGGATAATGCTGTTCTCTACCCTGCAGCCCCACCCGCCGTAACGCCGCTTCAGCCTGTGCCCGTTGCTCTTTAAGCGAGAGCCCTCGATAGAACAGCGGAAGCTGCGCATTTTCCAGCGCGCTGGTTCGGGGAATCAGATTGAAGCTCTGGAAGACGAACCCGATCTGCTGATTGCGGATACCGGCCAAACGATCTGGCTTCAAATTGTCCACTTCTATCCCGTTCAACCGATAGTGTCCTTTCGTCGGTTGGTCGAGGCAGCCAAGAATATTCATCAGGGTGGACTTGCCGGAACCGGAAGATCCCATGATAGCGACGAACTCACCCTGTGCGATCGTGAGGCTCAGGCCGCGCAAGGCTTGGACTTCTACGTCACCGACCCGATAGATCTTCCACACGTCCTCGCATTCGATCAGTGCGGCCATCGATATACCTCGATCTGACCTACTCTCTTCTTCGTCATCTCAAAAATCTGGGCAGGGTCTGGGTGCTTTCTCCTGCGCGCGTCCAACGAGGGCCTTCTCAGGCCGCGCGTTGCGCGAGCACAGAAAGTGCCCGCACCCTGCCCAGATTTCCTACATTCCTCGATTGCGCGAGGAGCCCCGCTGGCCGCCGCTCCCAAATCCTGGAGGCAAATCGCCTCCGCTCCGATCGCCTTTAGGCCGATCGAGCCCGACGACCACCTGCGTCCCTTCGGCCAGTTCCTGCGATAGGATCTCCGTTGCCAATCCATCCGAAATCCCCGTTTGGACGTGGATAGGCTCAAGTTCCCCGGAGGATCCTTGCTTCCAAATCGTGCGACTTGGCGTCATATTCTCTCTACCGGATCCAGCTGCCTTCTCTTTAGCTGGCTTACCACCAGAGGTAGAACGATCTGCCTGGCCCGCCATTGGGGGAGTGAATCGCAACGCAGCGTTCGGCACTTTGAGCACATCGTCTCTTTGAGCCACCACGATGGAAACATTTGCGGTCATCCCAGGCTTCAGTCTGAGATCCTGATTGTCGACGCTGACCACCACATTATAGGTCACGACATTTTGCACGTTGATCGGCGCCAGGCGGACCTGCCGGATCGTGCCGGCAAATTGATAACCAGGGTACGCATCGACCGTGAAGGTCGCCTCTTTCCCTTCGGCGATCCCCCCAATATCCGACTCGCTCACGTTGGTATCGACTTGCATCTTCGTCAGATCGAGCGCGATCAAAAAGAGGTTCGGTGTCGCAAAGCTGGCAGCGATCGTTTGACCGACCTCCACGTTTCTGGCAACCACAATCCCGTTCACCGGCGAGCGAATGACCGTGTACTTCAAGTCCAACTCTGCGGCACTCAGAACCGCCTCGGCTTGTTTTACTTGCGCTCTTGCGACGTTCATCTGCGCCTCAGCCGCCTGGAGATTTGTCGCTGAGACGTCGACATCGTTCTGTGAGACGAACTGCTGCGCCAACAGGGATGTCACCCGATCCAGCTCGCGCTTGCGTTGCGCCCGATCGGTTTTGGTCCTTGCAACATTCGCCTTCGACATTTCAAGATTGCTGGCAGCTTGATCTCGGCGGGCCTTGAACGGCTCGGGATCAATGGTCGCCACGATATCGCCGGCCTTCACCACCGAATTGAAATCGGCATGCAAGCTCTTGATCATACCGGACACCTGAGTCCCAACCTGCACTGACACGACAGGATTGATCGTACCGGTCGCCGTCACGAGCGAAATGACAGGACCCCGTTCAACCGCAGCGTTTCGATATCGAACCGGGGCCTTGCGCTCTCCGTTGAAGAACACGTAGCCGCCGATGGCTAATCCAATGGCTAAGACACTGATGATCATGACGGCGCGACGCATCGACTCGTTCTCCGATTTCCTTCGCCAACCGGGATACATTGTATCAACTAGGTTGGAGGGAATCACCTGATTGAAACATCCTGCATCCTCTTCGGCAAAAACAAACAGGCCGTCCGCCGATCGGCAGACGGCCTGTCAGGCTCGCCAGACTACGGTTCCGATTAGGGACCGACGCTGATACGCTCCTTGATCGTGTCGAAGGTGTCCTTCGGCACCACTTTCTTGGCCACCAATTCGCCCTTCAGCCGGTACGGGCGATTCGTCACAATACGGTCAGCCATATCTTTGGGAAGACCGAGCACCAGCACCAAATCAGCCGCAGACGCCTTATTGACATTCATGGAGGAAGACATAGGCGGAGCTGCCTTCGTCGCCTGTGGTGCACCCTCGCCTACAGGAGGAGGATTCACCGACGACACCGCAGGCGCCGGGGCCCCCGGTACGGAACGGGACTGATCTTTCAACTCCTTCTGATAGCGAGCCACCAGGGACTTGAGCGTCTCGTTATGCCGCTTCACATCCTCGTACTCATTACGCACGGCCCGATTCTGAAAGGAAAGCTGCTTCACACGCTCTTCGAGTTCCTTGGTCCGACCCTCAACACTGCCGCGCTCCTTATCGCGGCCATGCTGAATACGCTCCAGCTCGTCGTGGGAGACCTGGGCTTCGTTCCCGAATTTTACGTTGAGTTCCTTGAGCGTCTTGACTTGCTGTTCCAAGGCATTCTTCTGCGTGCGTGTCCTTTCCAACTCGAACTTCGCCGAATCGACGTCGATCATCGCCTCTTCATATTTCTTTTGACTGACACAACCGACCATCGAAACGACGCCGATCAGCGCCATCCCCACCATCCACCGTGACTTCATACAAACCTCCCATCCCACTGAGCGTGGTATCTGCGACAGAGATTGATCACTGCTCTTCACTCGGCATGTCTGCCGGCATAAGAGGGCGATACGACACCCATACGTATAATGTTGGGTGTATGCCATGCCTACCGTTTTGTCAATAGAATTGCAGGTCCTTCTCCATCGCCGATCGTCGTCAGGGCCTGCGTAAATCGTCAGCCGGCTTGACGGACCGTCTCCACTTTGTGAATATGCCCGAGACTCGCCGGCTAGACGCAAATTGTCTCAGAAAGACATCGTATGAACGAATGGGGTCCCGGTCTCGCCACGATCTTGGGGGTCGTGGAAGGACTGACAGAGTTTCTACCAGTCTCCTCGACCGGCCACTTGATTCTTGTCGGCCACTTCCTTGGGTTCGAGGGAGACCTTGCGGCCAGCGCCGAGATCTCTATCCAACTTGGCGCCATTCTGGCCGTCATTGCCTATGAGAGGCACAAGCTCCTGTCCATGATCGGGCTGGCTGGCCGAGAACTCCAGAACATCTCTCCTATGCTCCGAACACATGGAACGTCCCCATGGTCGACCATTCTACGCACCTCCTGGGCGACTCATCGGAACCTCTGGTTTCTCATCGGTCTCGGACTCGCGTTTTTACCGGCCGCCGCGATCGGGTTCCTCACACACAACTGGATCAAAGGCCATCTCTTTACACCTCAAACCGTAGCCGCCTCCTCAATCGTCGGAGGACTGATCATACTGGCTGCCGAAGCGCGCCGCGACCAGGCACGGATCCACCAACTCGAACAGGTGAGTCTGGCCTCGGCATTCTGGATCGGGGTGGCCCAGTGCGCCTCGCTCCTACCAGGCATGTCCCGGTCCGGCTCGACGATCATCGGAGGGCTCTTCGTAGGGCTTGACCGGAAAGTCGCAACGGAGTACTCTTTTTTCCTCGCGCTTCCGACCTTGATCACGGCGACGTGCTATCAAATGTGGAAGTCGCGGGATGTCTTCCAGCCGGACGACTATCTGGCCCTCGGGGTCGGAATGTTGGTATCGTTTGTCGTCGCCTGGATTGTCATCGCAGCCTTTCTCTCGTTTGTGAAACAACATACGCTCAGGCCCTTTGCCTATTACCGCATCCTGATGGGCGTCGCCGTATTCTACATCTTTGGCTTCTAGCAGGATGCTGAAAAAGTCTGCCAGCTTCGTTCTCGCATCGCTCAGACCCTCAACGTACCCCAAAGGGTACGCCTCGGGCCTTCACTCGCTGTGGCCTTGCTGGACAGCCTTTTTGAGCATCCTATGGGATATCCGTCTGTTGTCTATAACAACTAGGCCTTTAGATTTCCTGCATCCCACAACAGTTTTTCCGCAACCTGCATAGGAGGATTTTTCACGATGGCACAATCTCAGTCCGATACGGTACATGTCTTCGATACGTGGGTGAAGGGCAAGAAGGGACTCCTGCATTTCGATGTGATGACGACCGATGAAACAACAGCGCTGACGCTCGCCAAACAGCATTTAGCCAGTCTGGGGGAAAGCAGCGTGCCGGTGACGGTGAAAGAATGTCAGTTCTGCCACACCGAACCGCTCGTGCTGTTTTCGCCCGAACAACAGCGCCAGTTCCGTGAGCAAGGCGGGTTCATCATTACCCTCTCGACCTAACGCGCGGGTTATCTGGTTTGTTTTGTTCATTTGGTTGGTCTAGCTCAACCAAACAAACAAATAAACCAAATAACGGTCTTCTTACAGCATTCTGCTATGACGCAGGCGGGAGCTGTTGAGGTACGAGGGGTGCGTCTTTTTTCTCGAAGGCGAAATGGATGATCAAGAAGACAACCCCCACACTGATCGCCGAGTCGGCGACATTGAAGGCAGGCCAATGGTACGTATTCACATAGACATCAAGAAAATCGATCACCTCGCCATAGCGTAATCGATCGATCAGATTCCCGATCGCCCCTCCAAGAACTCCGGCGATACTGAGCTGTCCCTTCCAATCTTTCTCCGGCATCCGGTACAGAATCGTTCCCAATAGGGCCAAAGCAAATAGGGACGTAATTCCGAAAAACACCATACGAAATGCGTCGCTGCTACCAGCCAGCAACCCAAAAGCCGCGCCAGGATTTCGAATATAGGTGAGGCTGAAGAGATTGGGAACAATCGGAATGGATTCATTTAGGTGCATCGACTGCACGATAGACAATTTCGTCGCCTGATCGATCGCCACAATTGCACCGCTCAGCAACGCCAGGAGTAGATAGCGAAGGGGCCTTCCCATCACCGCACCGCCTCCACGCAACGGTCACAGAGCGTCGGATGTGTAGAGTCTTTCCCAACCGCCTCACGATAGTTCCAACAGCGCTCACACTTTTTGCTTGTGGCCTTAGAAACTATGGCCACAAAATCTGGCTTTTGCGGGAGGTGACTGACTTGCTTCAGCTCGACTCGTGACACAATAAAAATAGCGGGTAAGTCTTTGATATACCCCTCAAGAAGCTTATATCGATCGGGATTTGCCTGTATCTGCACATCTCCCTCAAGTGAGGAGCCAATGACTTTGTCGCGACGCTGATTCTCTAAGGCTGCTTGCACCGCGACTCTCACTTCCAACAGCTGCTCCCATCGCTGGGCCAGTGCGGCATCCTGCCATTGGGGTTGGCCCTCCGGAAATACACTCAGATGGACGCTGCCTACTCCGAGCTGCCCTCCAGGCTGTGCGGCCAGGGTCCGCCATATCTCTTCGGCCGTAAAGCTCAGCACCGGGGCCATTAGCTTCGTCATGGCGACGACGATCTCGAAGAGCACCGTCTGCGACCCACGACGCAAAGGTGAGTCTGCTCGGAATGTATAGAGACGGTCCTTCAGAATATCGAGGTAGACCGCGCTCAGATCCACCGAGCAGAAGTTATTGAGTGCATGAAAAATGGTGTGAAATTCAAAATCGTCATAGGATTTCAGAATCCGTGGAATCAGCTCGCTGAGCCGATGTAATGCCCAGCGATCCAACTCTGGCAACTGTTCATACGGAACCTTATCCTTCCCTGGATCGAAGTCATAGAGATTGCTCAGCAGGAAGCGGCAGGTATTCCGAATCTTTCGATAGGCCTCGATGAGATGGGTCAGAATTTCTGGAGAAATCCGAAGATCGTCACGATAGTCCTGAGCCGAAACCCAGAGACGCAGGATTTCCGCACCAGATTGTTTGATCACGTCTTGCGGCGCGACCACATTCCCCGCCGACTTGGACATCTTCTTGCCCTGTCCATCGAGAACAAAACCGTGGGTCAGGACCGCCTTATACGGCGCTCGATGATCCGTCACAACGCCAGCCAACAAAGCGCTGTGGAACCAGCCCCGATGTTGATCCGATCCTTCGAGATAGAGATCGGCCGGCCACCACTTCCGCTCTTTTAATACCGCAGCGTAGCTGACTCCCGACTCGAACCAGACGTCGAGAATGTCTCGCTCCTTTTCAAATGACGTTCCACCACAATTGGAACAGGCTGTGCTCTTGGGCAGGAGATCGGCAGCCGATTGCTCAAACCAAACATCGGCCCCTTTGGACTCCATCAATGTTGCTACATGTTCGATTACAGCCGGATTGGCCAGAATAGACCGGCACCCGATACAGGTGAAACCGGGAATCGGCACGCCCCAGACACGCTGGCGCGACAGACACCAATCGGGGCGGTTCTCGATCATCCCATTGATCCGATCGCGGCCATAGGTTGGAATCCATTGGACCCGCTCGATTTCTGCCAACGCCTCTTTCCGAAGCTCGTTTGTGTCCATGGACACAAACCACTGCTCTGTAGCGCGAAAGATGACGGGACTCTTGCAACGCCAACAGTGCGGATAGGAATGGTTCAACGACCCCTGGCCCAACAACCGCCCGTTGGCCTGCAGGAACTCCATAATCTTCGGGTTCGCCTTTAACACATGTTGGCCGGCAAACTCCTTCACTGCGTCGGTAAACCGTCCGCTGTTATCGACCGGCGCAAGGATTTCTAACCGTTCCCCTGGCGTGGCCTTGGCATTGTGCTCAAGGACGAGAATGTAGTCTTCCATGCCGTGACCAGGGGCAATGTGGACACAGCCGGTTCCCTGATCGAGAGTCACGAAGTCGCCAAGCAGAATCGGCGATAAGCCGGTGGTCAATGGACGTTGTGTCTCAAGCTCTTCGAATCCTTCCTTCCCCTTCTTTACCCCGAACACCCTAGCCCCTTCCAGCTTGCAGGCCTTCACTACATTCTCCAGCAGCTTCTCCGCGACGATCAGTATCTCGTCACCAACCTGAACAAAGGCATAGTCGATATCGCCATGCAGACAGACCGCTTGATTGGCCGGGAGCGTCCATGGAGTAGTCGTCCAGATGACGACAGAGACCAACTTGATGCCAAGGGGAAATGAGATGCCGGGGAAGATCTTGCTGAGGACTTCGGGAGATGTGACCAGTGGAAACTTCACATAGATCGAGGGAGAGGCATGGTCTTCATACTCTACTTCCGCCTCGGCAAGGGCGGTTTGATCCACCGTACACCAGAGCACCGGCTTCAATCCCTTATAGACACCTCCCTGCTCCACGAATTTGCCGAACTCACGAATGATCGTAGCTTCATAGCCGGGATTCATCGTCAGATAGGGATGCTGCCAGTCGCCCAAGACACCGAGCCGCTGAAACTCCTCCCGCTGAATGGTGTAAAACTTCTCCGCATACTCGCGACAGAGCCCACGAATGGCCATCGCGTCGAGCGTTCTCTTCTTCTCCCCGAGATCTTTCAACACTTGGTGCTCGATCGGCAAACCATGGCAATCCCATCCCGGCACATAGGGCACCTGATAGCCAGCCATCGTCTTCGATTTGACGATGATGTCTTTGAGGATCTTGTTCAGCGCGTGGCCGATGTGAATACATCCGTTGGCATAGGGAGGACCGTCATGGAGCACGTAACGTGGCCGCCCCTTTCCCCTCTGTTGAATCTGCTCGTACAGTTGTTCCTTCTGCCACGAGGCAAGGAGCTCCGGCTCCCGCTGCGGCAGGTTCGCCTTCATCGGGAAGTCGGTCTTGGGGAGATTAAGCGTCGCCTTATAGTCCATTGTTCTCAATCATCTACACTTGACCAGAAGCTGGAGACAAGGGGTGAGGGGAATTTACAGGAGGATAGAACCCGGTAGCAATCCTATTACGTCGTCGTTCGAAGTCTCCCCTGGCCACTGGCCAGAGACTTCAACTAATCGCCATCATCCTATCTAATGCAATCTTCGCCCAATGTTTCTCATCGTCCGGGACGACGATATGGTTCACCACGTGGCCGTCGGCAAGATTTTCCATTGCCCAGCAGAGATGGGCTCCGTCGATCCGAAACATCGTCGCGCACTGGCAGACCGTGGAGGAGAGAAAAAACACTTTCTTATCAGTGAGATCACGCTTCAATCGATTGACCAAATTCAATTCCGTTCCCACCGCCCAGGCCGTCCCGGCTGGCGCCGCCGTCACCGTCTTAATAATAAATTCGGTTGAACCGGAGAGGTCCGCCTTGTTAACGACATCCTCATGACATTCCGGATGGACGATCACCTTCCCCTCCGGATACTGTTTGCGGAAATTGTCCACATGCACCGGCTGGAACATCTGATGCACACTGCAATGGCCTTTCCAGAGAATGAGCTTCGCACGCTGGATCGCTTCGCGTGTATTGCCTCCGTTGGGTTGATAGGGGTCCCAGACGATCATCTTTTCTTTCGGAAGTCCCATCTTGTTGGCCGTATTGCGGCCCAGATGCTCGTCCGGGAAAAAGAGGATCTTCTCTCTCCTTGCCCAAGACCAGTCAATCACCGCCTTGGCATTGGATGACGTACAGGTAATCCCGCCATGTTCACCGCAAAAGGCTTTGAGCACCGCAGCAGAGTTTACATAAACCGCCGGCATCACAGTCTCTTCCACAGGAAGGATTCGTCCTAAGGTCTCCCAACATTGATCCACCTGCTCGATAGCCGCCATATCCGCCATAGAGCAGCCAGCTGCCATGTCCGGGAGGATCACCGTTTGTTTGGAACGGCTCAGGATATCAGCGGTCTCGGCCATGAAGTGCACGCCACAAAAAACGATATGGGGCCGCTCCGACCGCTCGGCTGCCAGCTTCGAGAGTAGGAGAGAATCCCCGCGAAAGTCCGCATGTTCGATGACTTCATCCCGTTGATAGTTATGGCCCAAGATCATGACCCGATCACCCAGCACACGTTTGGCCTCAGCCGTCCGGCGGAACAGTTCCTCGACAGATAGCTGTTGATAATCCGTGATCGGTTTCGGAAGCGTCGAGACAGTCGGCATGGTGTCCTTGGAAAAATGATGCACGCGTCATTCTACGTTAGGCCTCCCCGACAATCAATGATGTGGCGGCTACGGGAAAGTTCGAGCAGGCTTTGAAAAACCATGTGGGTGTGCCAGAATTCTACAGGGCCGCAGAAGTGGGACAACGGGAGACGCCCGTGCAGGATGCTCAAAAAGACTGTTCAGCGAGGCCGCAGGCGAGTCGAAACCGGAGGCGTACCCTCAGGGACGCACGGTGCGACGAATAAGGAGCACCATGTCTGTGCGCGCCGCCGGGTGGTGGAGCGTCCGGGTCTCCGTTGAGGATTTCGATGAGCCGAGAACGATGCTCGGGGAAAAGCGCGTCTTGGCGCGCAGGGGCTGGGCGGGTGAAGAAACCGGCTTTTTCAGCATCCTGCTAGGCCACTCGGTTCGGTTACGGTAGGCCTAATACCCCGTTGACAACGCCGGAACCCGGCGATACGATCTTTCGTCGAAGCTAGGGGGGCCATACGGCTGAGAGTCCGCCCAAACCGGACGACCCTCAGAACCTGACCTGGGTAATACCAGCGTAGGGAAGCGAGAACAACCGGATACTGTTGATCTCTCTACCGCACCCCTGCGTATTCAGGTGCGGTTTTTTTATGTTCGCCGATGTAGTTCACGTTCTGGAGAAAGGATCTCCTCATGAGCAACCTGACAAACGGCAATGGATCTGCAACTGGTAACGGACACCGGTCTACCACATCAGTCTTGACAACCACGCCATTCCCCGCTTCCCGCAAAGTGTATATACACGGGGCTCAGGCCGGCGTACGGGTCCCGATGAGAGAGATCAGCCTGACTGCCACCAAGTCGATGAACGGGGGCGCACCCAGCGCCAATGAACCGATCACGATCTACGATACTTCAGGCCCCTATACGGACCCGAACGTCACAATCGATGCGCGAACTGGATTGGCGCCCTATCGTCGAAACTGGGTGATCGGCAGGAACGATGTCGTCGAGCTTTCGGATATCTCCTCGCAGTATGGCCGTTTGCGTGCAGCAGATCCAAAACTGGACGAGCTCCGGTTTCAGCACATTCGCAAACCACTGCGCGCCAAACCCGGCATGAACGTGACCCAAATCCATTACGCCAGAAAAGGCATCGTCACTCCGGAAATGGAGTTCATTGCCATCCGGGAGAACCAGTCCCGCGAAATCGCGCGCGAGCTGGCCTCACGAAATGGACAAGGCGGCGGGGTGACCCAACATCCGGGCCAGTCATGGGGCGCCAGCATTCCCTCCGCAATCACACCGGAATTTGTTCGCGATGAAGTCGCCCGCGGCCGGGCGATCATCCCAGCCAACATCAACCATCCGGAAAGCGAACCGATGATCATCGGCCGCAATTTTCTGGTGAAGATCAACTCCAACATCGGCAACTCCGCAGTCGCCTCTTCCATCGAAGAAGAAGTCGAAAAGATGATCTGGTCCATTCGATGGGGTGCCGACACCGTGATGGATCTCTCCACCGGCAAGAACATCCACGAGACCCGCGAATGGATTATCCGAAATTCGCCGGTACCCATCGGCACCGTGCCGATCTATCAAGCGCTGGAAAAAGTCGGAGGCAAAGCAGAAGACCTGACTTGGGAACTGTTTCGAGACACCTTGATCGAACAGGCCGAGCAGGGCGTGGATTACTTTACTATTCACGCCGGTGTGCGGCTCGCCTATGTGCCGATGACCGCCAGACGCATGACCGGCATCGTGTCTCGCGGTGGAGCGATCCATGCGAAATGGTGCCTGGCTCATCATCAAGAAAACTTCGCCTATACCCACTTCGAAGAAATCTGTGAGATCATGAAGGCCTACGACGTTTCATTCAGTTTGGGAGACGGGTTGCGCCCCGGCTCCATTGCAGACGCCAACGATGAAGCACAATTCGCCGAACTGGACACGTTGGGTGAACTCACCAAGACTGCCTGGCGGCACGACGTCCAGGTGATGATCGAAGGACCGGGCCATGTGCCCATGCACATGATCCAGGTCAATATGGAAAAGCAGCTAAAGACCTGCCAGGAAGCGCCATTCTATACGCTGGGACCTCTCACCACCGACATCGCACCGGGCTATGACCACATCACCTCCGGCATCGGCGCAGCCATGATCGGCTGGTTTGGCTGTGCGATGCTGTGCTATGTGACGCCCAAAGAACACCTGGGTCTTCCAGACCGGGAGGACGTGAAGACCGGCGTCATCACCTACAAGATCGCCGCCCACGCAGCAGATCTGGCTAAGGGCCATCCGGGCGCACAGATTCGTGATAATGCTCTGTCCAAGGCGCGATTCGAGTTTCGATGGGAAGACCAGTTCAATCTGTCCCTCGATCCAGACACAGCACAGCTCTTCCACGACGAAACCTTGCCGGACAACGCCGCAAAGGTGTCGCACTTCTGCAGCATGTGCGGCCCTCATTTCTGTTCGATGAAAATCACACAAGACGTGCGCGACTATGCCGCGCATCTACAAGTCGATGAGCAGAAAGCGATTCAGATCGGCATGAAAGAAAAATCTGAGGAGTTCCGAAAGACAGGATCGGAAATCTATCGATAGTGCAAGCGAGGATGCTCAAAACGATCATCCGACAAGGCCCGAGGGGAGTCGAAACCGGAGGCGTGCCCTCTGGGGTACGTTGAGGATTTCGACGAGCCGAGAACGAAGTTGGAGACCGTTTTCAGCATCCGTTGAACGGAGAATACAGTATGAGCAAGCCAAAACCAGCCCCACTACGCGAACGGGACATCACGAGACACATCGCGCGCGAATACTACAAAGAATTCGACCAGCTCATCGAGAGCGATGTCATTATCGTAGGAGCCGGGCCTTCCGGCCTCATCTGTGCCCATGATCTGGCGGAGATGGGCTTTCGTACCGTCATCGTCGAACAGAGCCTCGCGCTCGGCGGAGGGTTCTGGCACGGCGGGTATCTGATGAACAAAGCGACGATCTGCGCCCCCGCGCACAAGATCCTCGAAGAGATCGGGGTCCCTTGCAAGAAGATCAAGGACTGTGACGGGATGTATATGGTCGATCCCCCGCATGCCACCGGCGCCCTCGTGGCCGCGGCCTATCGCGGCGGCGCCAAGGTGCTGAACCTCACGCGCGTCGTCGATCTCATTCTCCGACGGGACGGCGTGCTGGAAGGTGTCGTCGTGAACAACACGACCGCCGAAATGGCCGGCCACGATTTCATTCACGTCGATCCGATCGGGCTCGAAAGCAAGATCGTCGTCGATGCCACCGGCCACGATGCGGTCGTGGTCAATCTGTTGCACAAGCGCAATCTCTACACAGCCGTTCCGGGGAACGGCGCCATGTGGGTCTCGCGTTCGGAGGAAGATGTGATGAATCATACCGGCGAAGTCTATCCCAACTGTTTCGTGATTGGGTTGGCCGTAGCCGCTGTACATGGTACGCCGCGCATGGGCCCGGCCTTCGGCTCGATGTTGCTCTCCGGACGTTATGGTGCCGAATTGATTAAGAAGAAGTTGAAACAGGAATAGGTATAATTCTGATCGGAATCAACGGGCGGCCTACAGGCTGATCAAAAAGGTCATCCAGCAAGGCCGCAGGGAGTGCGAACCCGGAGGCGTACCCTCTGGGGTACGTTGAGGAGTTCGCACGACTGAGAACGACGCTGGGGATCTTTTTCATCAGCCTGATTATGGACGTACAAGATTTTTTAGTTCAAGGCGAAGGCCGCGAAGAAGACAAGCGAGAAGCCTGGCAACTCTTCCAGCAGGCCTATGAGCGCCAGATGAGGGGCGAGTTGGAAGAAGCCGTCACGCTCTACAAAAAATCGATTGAGACACATCCCACCGCCGAGGCCTATACCTTCCTCGGATGG
Organism: Nitrospiraceae bacterium; assembly: GCA_013140715.1. Taxonomy (GTDB): domain Bacteria; phylum Nitrospirota; class Nitrospiria; order Nitrospirales; family Nitrospiraceae; genus Palsa-1315. The sequence goes on along the minus strand of JABFSG010000043.1, from coordinate 10,310 downwards.
ACCTACAGTTTCATGGGACGGCTCGATGACGCAATCGAGGAATGTCACAAGGCCATCGAGCAGGACCCTGACTTCGGCAACCCCTACAATGACATCGGGGCCTATCTGATCGAGAAGGGTGAGTTGGATGAAGCGATTATTTGGTTTCAGAAAGCCATGCAGGCGAGACGCTATGAAAGCCCGGCCTTCCCCCATCTCAATCTCGGACGGGTCTACGAACGCAAGGGACAATGGACCGAAGCCATCGACTCTTATAAGAAGGCACTGGCGCTCAATCCCGATTACACCTTGGCTAAAAAAGCGCTGGGACGGCTGATCAGTTCACTCAACTAAAGCGGTTTCTTTGGTTTGTTTGGTTCATTTCGTTTCTTTTGTAAGGAAAATGATTGCCGCACACAGAAGCTCGACGCCAACTAGACAGACGAAATGAACCAAATAAACCAGACAGACAAAAAAACCATCCTCGTCGGCGTCACCGATATCTTTTTCTATACCAAAGTCCGCGACGCCCTGATGTCGAAGGACTACCAGATCGAACGGGTCCGCGCACAAGAGGACATCGCTGAGAAGGCCTCGGCAGCGATCCCATCCGCGTTTATTGTGAACATGAACGACGATAGGCTCGACGCCTTTCAAGCCCTGGAAACCCTCAAAGCCGATGAGCGCATGAAGACTATTCCCATCCTGGCTTTCGCCAACCATGAAGAAATCGATACATTTCATCGTGCCAAATCGCTGGGGGTGACCAAGATCGTTTCCCGCAACGAGTTTTCCTCCCGGCTGAAAGATTTGATCGAGGAAGTTGTCGCGACAGGGGTACAGGGCAAGGAGTGAGGGGTATGGGGGAAAACACTGGTTTTCGTTTCACGCCTTAGGTTTCACGCCTCACGGATCTAGAATGAAACAATCACGCCTCCACGAACAGCACCTGAAACTCGGCGCAATCTTTGAAGAGGTCTCCGGATGGAACATGCCCGCTCACTATGGAAAGTGGGTCGAGGAATATCAAGCCGTGCGCCAGTCGGTCGGACTCTCCGACCTCTCGCATCGCGGCAGGATCCGCGTGATCGGCGACGATCGAGTCAAATGGCTACAGGGGCTCATCAGTAACGACATTCTCCCTCTCCAGCCTGGTCAGGGCCGCTATTCGAGCTTCCTCACACATAAGGGCAAGATGCTCGGCTACTTTCGGGTCTATGCCCTATCCGACAGCCTCTGGGTGGAAGATGTCGGAGAAGTCGGCGACGCCACATTTCTGGCGCTCAAAAAGTTTTTGCTCTACGGCGTCAAGGCCAAGATGGAGAACTGTGCGGAATCCTGGGGGCTCCTGCTCGTCAGTGGGCCCAAGGCCTGCTCGACTGTCAGCGCCGCCTTCGGCGTCGAGATGAGCGACCTCGGGCCAGTGACCGCCATCTCAGCCAAGATCGGCGGCCATACCTCGTACGTCCTGCGTACGGAAGAAACCGGAGAGAGCGACCTGGAAATATTACTGCCTGCTGAGGTCCTCAACACAGCTTGGGAACGCCTCATGGAGGCAGGTTCGACATACCACATCAAGGCAGTTGGCAATCATGCTCGTGAGGCCCTTCGCATCGAGGCTGGCCTGCCAAAGGCTGGGCCGGACCTGAACGAAGAGATCGTCCCACCGGAAGCGAACCTCGAAGGGAAAGCCTTCAGCCTCAACAAGGGCTGTTACCCAGGCCAAGAGGTCGTCGCACGGATGGATACCTACGGCAATGTACGCCGAAAATTGGTGGGATTCGTGCTGAAAGACGCAACCATACCACCCCATGGCGCCAAACTCTTCAGCGGAGACCGCGAAGTGGGCTGGATCAGCAGTGCGACGCGTTCGCCGCACCTGAATGCGGTGATCGCATTCGGCTTTCCGCTGCGGGATTTCAGTGAACCGGGCACGGAACTGACCGTGGAGTTCGACAATCGAAAGCTTCCGACTACCGTCCACACCTTGCCCTTCTACACCAAGAGCTAAATCGCATTCCCGTCATCCGTTTGCGGTGAGCGCTTTGTATAGATTCAGCACACTACCTTTTCGGCATCTCGCATCCTTTGCGGGAGAGGCTGCACACATCGCAGTCTATTATTACCACGAGGCGATAATAGGGCAAAATATTGCATCCCTGTTAGGCATCCACGTAGACTGGCAACATGTGAAATGCATTTCTGTTGCACAAGAAGCCCTGTCAAACGGGGTGTCGGCGGCAGGATCATTCACCCTGCGCAAACAGTACCCTGGCTGCGCTGACAGTTTATGCCGAAGGCCACAGGAAGCCATGGGGCTCAGTACCATCCGGCGCGATCGACAGGGCCTGAGAATACCTCGAAGCCAACCGGAGAGGACCATCGTAGGTGAAGAAAAACTCAACGTTTGCTATGAAGCGGCTGACGCTCCTCTTACTTACAACAACATGCGCAGTAGGTTTACTTGCGAGCTGTGCGACGCAATCCGATCTTCCCGTCATGTCCGGCAAAGAGGCTGCACTGCGGACAGCGGTGTTCAAAGGTAATCTCGGTGAGGTGCAAGCGCTCCTCAAGGAAGAAACCAACATCAATGCAGCGAGTAAGGAGGGTGCGACCCCGCTCCTCCTGGCAGCCCAGGATGGACATCGAGAGATCGTCGCGCTGCTGTTGGAGCGCGGCGCGGATGCGAACCAAGGAATGACAAATGACGGCGTGACCCCGCTCTACCTCGCAGCCCAGCAGGGGCATCGGGAAATCGTCACGCTGTTATTGGAGCACGGCGCAGACGCGAGGCCGGCGAGGAGAAACGATGGAACGACCCCGCTCTTCATGGCAACCCAAGGCGGGCATCGGGAGATCGTGGCGCTGTTGTTGAGCCACAGCGCAGATGCGAAGCAGAAAACGACGAACGGTAGGACCGCCTTGCATATCGCTGCCTATTACGGACATCGGGAGATCGTGGCCTTACTGCTCAAACATGGAGCGGACAAGTCGGCTAGGATGACAACAGGACAACGTCCGGTGGATCTAGCGCGCCAGCAGGGCCATAGCGCGCTGGTGCCCTTGCTGGGACCGTAACCATGGTTCAGGGTTCGTTTCCTCCAATGTCGTTCGACAGACCTTCAGCTGGTACGCATCTGACTAACAGAGTGTTGACAAACTACTAAAGCATGATAAAAACGCAAGGTCTGGATCCTCACAGACTCATTCAGAAGCCATCGCAGGCTGTTCAGAAAGGCCATCCAGCAAGGCCGCAGCGAAAGAAGGTCCCAAACGTACCCTCTGGGGCGCACGGTGCGACGAATAAGGAGCACCAAGTCTGTGCACGCCGCCTAGTGGTGAGGCGGCCGGGTCCCCGTTGAGGGCCTGAACGATGCGAGAACACCGCTGGCGGACTTTCTCAACGGCTTGCTAAGTAAGGAGAACCACATGACCCAACGGTGGATAGCGCTCACAGCGGTGCTCGGACTCATGCCGATGCTCCTGGCCATGCGGCCGGTGGATAGAGCGCTGCTCAACGCAACCTTCAAAGGGGACTTGAGCGAGGTGAACGCGCTGCTCAAGAAAGAAGCCGACGTCAACGCGGCTAATACGGGCGGCTTCACCCCGCTCATCGTCGCAGCCGAAAAAGGACATCAAAAGATCGTTTCGCTGCTGTTGACCCGCGGTGCAGACGCGAAGCAGACGACGACGGACGGGACAACCGCGCTCATCGCCGCAGCTGAAAAAGGCCATCGAAAGATCGTGGCACTGCTGGTGGTCCACGGCGCGATCGTAAAGCAGGCGGCTGCAGACGGGATGACCCCGCTCATCGCCGCAGCTGAAAAAGGACATCGGGACATTGTCGAGCTGCTGTTGGCCCACGGCGCCGACGTAGAGCAAGTACGGACGAACGGTGCAACCTCGCTGTTCATGGCAGCCCAACAGGGACATCGGGACATTGCCGCGCTGCTGCTGGCCCACAATGCAGATGTGGAGCGAGCAAGAACGGACGGCGCAACCCCGCTCTTCATCGCAGCCCAGAACGGACATCGAAACACCGTGACACTATTGTTGGACAGCGGCGCCGACGTGAAGCAAGCCAGAGCAGACGGCACAACCCCGCTCATCATGGCGGCAGAGCAGGGGCATCAAAGCATCGTGGAGCTGTTGTTGAACAACGGGGCGGATGTGAAGCATGCGACAACGGACAATGGCACGACCGCCTTGCATGTCGCTGCATTACGCGGCTACCAAGAAATCGTGGCCCTGCTGCTCAAGCAGGGAGCGGACAAATCGGTCAAGACGACAACAGGAGACAGACCGGTGGACCTTGCGCGCCAGCAAGGTCACAAAGCGCTGGTGCCGATGCTGGAACTGCCGGTCCTGAAGCCGTGACAAGGATGTTGTCAAACAGATATTCGATTGGTACGCATCATGCCAACTAAAGAGTGTCACGTGACCCAACGTTGGATCATGCTTATCGCAATGCTCGGTCTCATGCCGATCCTCCTGGCCATGAAGCCGCTGGATGAAGCGCTGCTGACAGGGGCGTACAAAGGAGACCTGGGTGAGATCACCAGGGTCATCGAAAAAGGAGCCGATGTCAACGCCGCAGACAAGGACGGGGTAACCCCTCTCTACCGTGCAGCCGAAAAGGGGCATGGAGAGGCCGTGGCGCTACTCTTAGGCAAAGGCGCAGATTTCAAACGGGCAACAGCGGACGGCGCGACTGCGCTCCACATCGCAGCCGAAATGGGGCATCGAGACATCGTGGCCCTGCTCTTGGGCAAAGGCGCGGACGTAAAGCAGGTGCGGGAGGACGACGGTGAACCCCCGCTTTTTATCGCAGCCCAGGGAGGATATCTGGATGTCGTAACACTGCTGTTGAATCACGACGCAGACATGAAGCAAACGAAGACGAGCAACGGCGCGACTCCGCTCCTCATCGCAGCCGCGAAAGGCCATCGGGAGATTGTGGCGCTGCTGTTAGACAAGGGCGCAGATGTGAGGCCGGCGACCACGAACGGGTGGACCGCCCTGCATGTTGCCGCAGCACAAGGGCATCAGGAAATCATCGTGATGCTGCTCATGCGAGGGGCCGACAAGTCGGCGAAGGATGCCAAAGACCAACGCCCGGTCGATCGTGCGCGCCAGCAGGGCCATGCAGAACTGATTCCGTTGCTGGAGCCATAAACACTAATAGGATGCTGAAAAAGTCCGCCAGCAGGAGGGTGATGACCCGGTGAGTCCCCTGTGCTCGCACAACGCGCGGTCTCCAAAGACCCTCGTTGGACGCGCGCAGCGAGAGACTCATCCGGGTCATCAGAAAACAACACACTCAAGCAATATTTAGAGTCCGTTATAGCCACTCGCTGCGGCCTCGTTCGATTTCTCCACAAAGATCATAGGGAATTCATATGCCACTCGATGAACAAGAATCCCGCAAGCTCACCCCATATCATGCAGCCGGTGAGCTGGTCGGAATTACAAAATTGGTTGATGACTTTTACGTCAATATGGATACGTTGCCTGAAGCCGAAACGATCAGAAAAATGCACCCGCAAGATTTAGCTGAATCGCGAAAAAAATTGACCTATTTCCTCTGCGGCTGGCTGGGAGGCCCTAAGCTGTTTTCCGAACACTATGGTCCAATCAGCATTCCGGGTTTTCACAAACAGTTTCCGATCGGTCACGATGAACGCGATGCCTGGCTGTTTTGCATGCAACGAGCGATTGCGATACAGCCGTTCGACGACCGATTTAAAGAATACCTATTGGCGGCACTCAGCGTGCCGGCAGAAAGGGTCAGACAAGTGAATGCGGGAGAAATCTAACAGCAGGATGCTGAAAAAGTCCGCCAGCATCGTTCTCAGCTCATCGAAATCCTCAACGTGGGCCCGGCCGCCTCACCACTCATCGGCGCGCACAGACCTGCTGCTCCTTATTCGTCGCACCGTGCGCCCCAGAGGGTACGCCTCCGGGCTCGAATTGCCTGCGGCCTTACTGGACGGCCTTTTTGAGCATCCTTCCATGGAAAATTTCTGTCACCCCAAACACGCATGACAATGAAATTCCAGCGTCCCACAGACCTTTTCCATAACTGCTTGAGGATTGTGAGCGCGATCCCATTAAGAACTAAGAAATAATAGGCTCGTGGTCGCAAATGGTTTGAAATGAAAACGCTGACGGCGTACTCTTCAGAAAATCAATGACGTGTTATACGAACAGGAATTGGTTGATCCGGCTCTTATGAAGGCTTACCTAGACATCCTCGTGCATTTCTCTCAACGCTGAACCAAACCATGTTCGAGCTGAAAACCATCGGACTCTTTCTGATTACCGCGATTGCCGAGATCGTCGGTTGCTATCTGCCGTATCTCTGGCTGAAGCAGGGGAAAAGTGCCTGGCTCTTGGTTCCAGCGGCGCTCAGCCTGGCATTGTTTGCCTGGCTCCTGTCGCTCCACCCAACTGCAGCCGGTCGTGTCTATGCCGCCTATGGTGGCGTGTATATATTCGTCGCAGTTCTGTGGCTGTGGGGAGTCGATGGCATAAAGCCAACTGCGTGGGATTTGGTTGGGTCAGCGATAGCGCTCGTCGGCATGGCTATCATCATGTTTGCGCCGAGAAATGCATAACAAACCGCATTGCTTCTACTCTCGGTCGTGACTCATCCCTCTGACAGGTCGTTCGTCTTTCGTCCCTTACCCCTCACCCCCTGACGCCTCACGAATCAGGCTATTTTTCCGGGTTTCTTGCTGCAGAGACCGCCCGCGCGAACGCGAGCAAGCTGGTGCGCTCTTCATCATCCAGCGCCAGCAAGAGATGTGCTTCCTCTCCGTGCATGAGGCGCAGGCTCAGGAACGGTTCTTCCCGCCGCTTCTCTTTGTTGTCCCACATCGCATCGATGACCTGGACCTTGTCCAATTGCCCGATCGACACGACGTCGTAACGAAAGTACGAATCGCCGATGACCATGTCGAACAGCACATTACCGGGCGTGAGCAGTACGAGATTAAAACGCCCCTGATCTTCGTACCCCTCCGGCAAAAACTTATTGATATGACACAGCACAACTTTGCGATCGCCTAAGGCTGCCCGGATCTTCTCCTTCAATGCTGGGTAGTCGATCTGCATGGGCTTTTCATCCAGCCCCGTCGCCGCAGCAGCGGCATTGTGCACCCTGTCAAAAACTTCATCCGCCGGCATCAACCCTGCCATATCCGTCATCCTTTCATTGAAACCCTGTTAACTCATAGTACGTCTGGCCTTCACGGCCCTGGCGACCCCAACCAATCCAAGGCCGGCCCACGCAAACTCCAAGAAAATGAACCCGACTCTCTGATCTGCAATGGCCACAACCCCCAGCAACAACGACCCGACAATGTTGAATGCAAGGTATCCCGCATTCAATTCACGCCAGATCCCGCCCTGCAGCAGGCCATAGGCCGACAGGACCATCAGTGCACCCAGCACAGAAATTACTTGCAACAGCATCCCGCACCTCGTCTCGACCTCACACTCGCGCAAGGAAGGGGTACCGTAACTGGGCATCTATCCCCACTTCAAGAGGATTCTCTACTGTGGAAATGATTCACAGGGATCTGCATCGTTCTCGGCTCAAAAAAATCCTCGGCGTATTCCAGCAAATACCCCTCCGGTTTTGTCGAGCCTGCAGCCGCGCATCTACCAGCACATCCTTCGCCTCACAACGAAGAGCTACTCGGATAGGCTCCTCGCGGACAGACGATGGAAAAACCGCCTGACACCGGTCTCGTCGAGGATCGTGACGTCGAAGGAGGATCCGGTGACTCGAATCAGGCCAAAATTGTAATACCCGCTTTCATTGATCAATGTGGTCGGGCGTAAGTCTGCATTGGGCATCGTCAATCGACCTGGCGCGGCGGACAACGGGCCGGCAATAAACTCATAGAAGTCGGGAATTCCATCGCCGTTCGGATCGTATTCATTGGCCTGCACATAATGGACATCGCCCGCCAGGAACACGACATTCTTCAGTTTCTGACCGAGTATGTGGTCCACCAGCACCTGCCGCTCCCGTTCAAATCCTGGAGCGCCTGCCCCCCCGGCCCAGCCATCGTTCCCTGAAATACTTGCACCTCCCCCCTTCGGAATGGACAGCGGCACGCTGGTCACAATCACTTTCCATGTCGCAGTTGATTCGGTGAGCCCGGTCAGCAACCATTGAAGCTGTTTCTCTCCCAACATCGTCTTCGCCGAACCGTCTTGATCGGCATTACGGCTCCGATACTGCCTCGTATCGAGGATGAATACTTCAAGATCTGCCCCGGCACGCACCGTCCGATAGAGCCGATGGGGATTGTCCGACGCAACTCGGATCGGCCAATACTCTCGCAAAGCCTGACGCCCGGACGGCATCTGGCTGTCAAAAGGTCCGGCAAAGTCGTTCCGCACTTCGTGGTCGTCCCAGATGACGGTGACCGGAACATTGTCGAGAAGCCGCCGCAGAGCCTCCGCACCCCGTTGGTCGCGATGACGCGCACGGTACTCGGCTAGCGTCGTCGCCCGAAAATCGGCGCCAGGTTCGTTCGGAGGCGACGGACATACATCGTCGGCATAAATCGAATCGCCGAGAAACAAGAAGAAATCTGGATGCTGGGCAAGCATCGCGTTGAAGATGGGATATCCGGCAACCCCGCGTCTGCAGCGCTGTTGTCCACCCAGATCGCCGCTCCAAGCAAACGTCACGGAAGCCTGACTCTTTGCATCGGGAAGCGTGGTGAATTCCCCCCGTGCCGCTACCTGTGCTTCCGTCGGTGAACCTTCACGATCCTTCGCGCCGACAACAACATGAAATCGGTATCGTGTAGCCGGCTTGAGCCCCTCAATAGGAATCGCCAGGGTGAAATCCGTGTCCGGACTGGTCGTGAACGGCGACGACCGAGCCGGAGAATCGACGGCTGACCCCATCTTCGATGCCCAATCCCACGCCGCAACCGGTGCCCACTCAAATTGCGCCACCATCGGCCCATCGGTCCGCAACCAGAGCAGGGCCGACTGGCTCGTCACATCCCCCACCGCAATCCCTTGAGGCAGCAGATCAGCCGCAACAGGAACCATCTCAGCAAAGGGACTCCCAGGGGGAAGCCCTTCGCGGGAGGCTGATACGCAGCTGAACAGAGCTGGTAGAAAGGCAAAAAGGACAAGTAGACGAAACTGACGCATGATGTGGGATGGCTTACCGGAACAGGGTCGACACGTCAAGGTTAGGCTGGTTGAAAATTCAACCCTCTGTCCCTCATACTGCCCTTAATAAAGGGAGTACCAGATGCACGACCTGACCTGTCTCATCAAAGGCTGCCAAGCAAGAATCTATGCCCCAGCCGGTACCCACAGCATCTGCCGAGAGCACTTTCTTAACTTTCTCACCTGGCGTCGCCGCAAAGGCCCGCAGATGTTTCTCAGGTATGCCGGGATGACCATGGAAGAACGAGACCCCTTCGTCGCCGAATGGGCCAACACCATCCGCATCGAAGAAGTCCCCACCGCTGCGTCAGCTCCCAAAGCTTGACGCCCCACGTCACTCAGCCGAGACCATGAGCGAGCTTGGCCTCCGATCATTCGGAGACGCTGATGCCCGAACCACCCATTTCCTTCGGAAGATCTTTCAGCTTCATCACACCATCCTTAATCGGTAACACGGTCTCCTGATAATTCACGTGCACCCCCGCTTTGAACGGCAACTCGGGAATGACTGCCGCGTACACGTCGGTCAGGCCCCACTCCGGATGCTCGGTAAAGATGTGTCCGCCACAGTATTTACACCATTTGCGATAGCTGCGCGGGTTACTGTTGTACGTACCAATATTGTCTGCCCCTTGAGTGATCCCCACCGCATCGGACTTCCAGAGCGTGAACGCATTCACCGGCCCAGCAGACCAGTGTCGACAGGTATCACAATGGCAATAACCCATTGCAACCGGCTCACCACTCACAGTGAGCTGCACTGCCCCGCAAAAACACGACCCGCTATAGCTCTTTCCCTTTTCCATTTCACATCTCCTTACTGCGTCGAGCTCACGATTGTGCTAGCCGATGATCAACGCGAAGACGAGACTATGGACCAAATGGCTCCCCCTTTGTGCCCATTGAATGATCCTTTCTTTCCCCCACCCCTTAAAATGGGCTGAGGCAGTTCTGCTCTCCACTGCGCGCATTCAACGAAGGCCTTCTGAGGCTGCGCGTTGCGCGAGCGCGGAGGCACCCCACTCCCTCATCACCGCTTTTCCCTTCCCTCTTGCTCTCCCAAGGTCATGGGCTGAATGGTTCCCCCACTGCGCCCGTCGAACGAGCACTTTCCCTCCCCCCAC
>JABFSG010000049.1 GCA_013140715.1 Nitrospiraceae bacterium | reverse complement strand
GAAGAATCCAATGTACAGGCCCGTGACGATCAACCCGATCGCGGCAACGGAAAACCAGGGAATCATCTTCCCTGCCAGCGGGTGGAAGGCCTGTGGCGATGAATACTTAAACCAGTTCATGCCCATAGTGGTCTAGCTGAAGTTCAGGATTTTCAATATCATGGAGAGTCCTCACCCCAAAAACGATTAGGCCTCTCCTAATTACCGGTATTTCTTATCGAACTATAGAGACCATCCACAATAACCCAAAGGGATGGGAAAACCCGGGGCGTTTATGAGTCATGTGTCATTCCAGAGCGATACGTAATGCAACTGCTGTGGCCCAAGGCGCAAAAGTGAGTGAGAGCACAAAACAAGCTCCAAGTAACGACAGATTCGCTTCGCTGCCGACTCCAGACAAGCTACTCGTGACCGCACCAGCCCCAAATATCAATACCGGGACGAAGAGGGGAAGTACAAGGAGGGCAACCAGCAAGCCGCTCCCGCGTAATCCAAGAGTTAGCGCGGCACCGATAGCACCAATCATACTTAATGTTGGCGTGCCAAGCAAGAGCGATAACGTCAAGACCCCCAGCGATTCCCCCCCCAGGCCAAATTGCAAACCGAGAAGAGGCGAAAGCAAAACCACCGGCAAACCGGAGACGACCCAGTGAGCGAAAACCTTACCGATAACGAGAACCGCTAGAGACTGTGGAATCAAGGCCGTCTGTTCCAAGACACCGTCGAGATAATCAGCCGTAAAGAGGCGTCCCAACGATAACAGGCATGCTAGCAGGGCTGTAACCCACAGCACCCCAGGGCCGATCGTTCTCAAAACCGCTGCCTCCGGCCCAACCCCCAAGGGGAAAAGGCTTGCGACAATAACGACGAAGAAGACCGACATCGCCACGTCCGAACGATGCCGCATCGCTAGCAAAAGGTCCCGCCGGACAACCCCGCGCAATGCCTCACTCATACTGGGCTGGCTCATCGAGTCAGCCTCAGGTGCTGGATGGAATCAGTGGGGAGAGCAATATCCTGGTGCGTGGAAACAACTACCATGCCACCATTACACAGGTGTGAGTGTAGGCGCTGAGTTAAGTAATTTGTGGCCGCAGCATCAAGTGAGGCAAAAGGCTCGTCCAAAAACCATAACGGACGTGTGGAAAGCCAAAGACGCGCCAGCGCCACTCGACGTTTTTGTCCTTGCGATAAGACCCTTGTGGGCAAAAGGTGAATCGGTCGCACGAGCCCCACGGACTCCAAGGCCTTTTGCACGATTGTGCGGGAACTGTCGTCTCCGGCCAGACAAGCAGAGAGCGTGAGGTTTTCGATCGGAGTGAGGTCATCTTTAATCCCGTTGAGGTGCCCGATGTAGGTGAGCTGAGAACTATAGAGTTCCTTGAGTTGGCGGATATTTTTCCCCTGCCAAAGAATCGTGCCTCCATCGGGTGACAATAGGCCGCAGAGAATGCGGAGAAAGCTGGTTTTCCCACTGCCATTCTCGCCTGCTACAGCCAATAGTGTGCCCGGCTTGACTGTCACGCTGACGTCTGAAAACAACTGTCGTTGGCCACGACTGCCACTCAGTGTGACGGTTTGAAGCATATTTGAAGAAATCCCACTGAGGCAGAGGAAACGGAAACACCGGAGCCTCGAATCCGTTTGAATCGCGCTGTTTGTGAGCGTTTTCTTGACATCTGTTGACGCTTCAAACGATTCAACTACTGCTGAAGCAGTACTCCATTCCCAAGCCCGATACCACGACAAGTGATGGCGATTTTCAGATTTTTAACAGAGAAGGTACGTCACAGCGGGATTGTCTCCCATCTGATGCCGGCAAGTCAAAGTAGAATGGCGCGGCATGGGCTGAGCATCTTTTCAAGTCCACTGCTTAGGCCCATATTCCAATCCACAGGGCAACAAAATTTATTCACCAGACTTTCCCTCTCGACCGCTACAGCAGCAATAAACCGGTCCAAATCTCCATCCGGCACCCTGGGTCTGCCGGGATTACGGTAGCGGTGACCGATTGGAAAAGCAGGGGGTCTGGCCTAGGCCGAGTCCTGCAGAGTACCGTTTTTATTTTTCCCGCTCGACCTATGCGGTAGGGAGGGGGCTAGAATCTTGCCCTGTTTTAGTGGCATCATGGGGATTGCACATCAAATGACACACCATTCTCAACGCCACCATGCAAAGGGATCCTTGCGCGCAACTGAACACCAGATCCACGCAAGGCAAACGTAGGAGGGTTCGACATATTATGATGAGGCACGTGACACGGGCAGGTGCTACAGCGCTCATGCTTGTCGCAGCACTGTACCACCCCGACGTAGCCACGGCACATGGCGGCGGCGACTTGGAACAAGACCCCTGCATACGCAAGATTGGTGAGAGCGCCGTGCATTTCAGCGCCTATCAGCCACAATACGAACTGAAAGAACAATACTGCACCGAAATTCCCCAGGAAGGCGATACCTATCTGGTCGTAGATCTCGTGGACCCGGCGCTGCGCAACGAGCCGGTCGGGATGCGAGTCCTGAGGGGGAACGGAAAGAATGAGTCCGAGGAACAAATTGTAGCGGACGTGCGTCCAAGCACCCATCCGGACGGGGTGCTCAGGAGCGAAGTCAGGCTTGACGAAGGTCTCTATACGGTTATCATTGAGTCGGAGAAACGGAATCTTATGAAGCGCCCCCAGTATCTCCTGAGGGTCCACATGATCGACTATCAGAAGCTGGTCATGTCTATTGGGGGACCGTTGGTGGGCGTACTGCTGTTTGCCTGGCTTGCGTACAAGATCATACGATCGAAGTGGCTGCGGAGGTGGTGGACTGCGGCGCCCAGCTCGTAGGACACCCGGCATTCCGGCCCACGATCATACGGTTCACCATTCCAGAGGGAGGATCATGACAATGTCTGTGCAATTTCTAAAACCTGCAGGCCTGTGCCTTCTGATCTTGGCAATTGGAGCTTCTTTCTCCACACAGGCTCATGCTCACGGAGGGCTCGCACTAGCCGAGGACATGTGCAGGCTCACAGTTGGTCCCTACAACATGCACTTTACCGGCTATCAGCCTGACAACACACGTAATAAGGAGTTCTGCGAGGATATTCCAGCGACCGGACGCACGGTTGTGGTACTCGATTATATGGACGACGCACTCCGTCCGTTGTCCACAGAAGTTCGAGTCATTAGAGATACGGGCTCGGAGCAGGACATTCAGGCGGTTACAGTTCTTCACTTGCCGCCCAAGGTCTACCCAGCCGGTACCGTCAATTTCGAATATAATTTTGACAAACCTGGCAAGTACATCGGTCTGGTTACCGTAGGCGGCACGCCGGAGCATATATCACGCTTCCCATTTTCGGTGGGTGAAGGGAAAATGTGGATGCCTCCCTCATACTTCATAATCGCATTTGTAGGAGCTGCCATTGTCGTAGTGATTATCTTTATCACCATGCGCGGTCGTCGTAATACTTCGGATAGCACCGTGTCGTAGGTAGCCAGCTTTTCGGTCTCAGTGGACCATCAGCGGAACCAAGGCGATCAATGGCTACAGGTGCTTGCCCGCCATAGCCGGGAACGAGGCTGCAGTCTTATGGAATCACAGAACGTTCATACGCAGGATCTCTTCTTTACCGTGCGAGACAAGAAGATGGCGATATACGTGGATGTCCTACCGGCTCAGTTCCGACTCTGGTGCAGCAGAGAAATTGGGTATGCCTAGTAGACGATGAGGAGACCGACGATGTCTTGGAAATTTCTGAAACCTGCCGGCCTATGCTTCTTGATACTCGTACTCGGAATTCCACTCGCCGCGCAAGCACAGCATACGCACGAATTGGAAAAGAACTTCTGCATACTCAAAGTTGGCCCCTATGGCATGCACCTGACCGGCTATCAGCCAGACCTCTCAGCTGGAAAAGAAAGCTGCGGGGAAGTTCCGGGAGTCGGACGCACGGTGCTGGTTCTCGACTACATTGAAGGAGAACTTCGATCATTGCCTGTCGAGGTTCGAGTCATCAGAGATACTGGTTCCGAACAAGACCTTCAGGCGATCACCGTTGTTCATCTACCTCCCAAAGTCTACTCGAGCGGTTTCATTAGTTTCGAGTACAACTTCGACAAGCCTGGCAAATATGTCGGCCTAATAACCTTGGGTGGAATGCAAGAGCATCAGGAACATACGGCGCGATTCCCGATTTCGATAGGGGAATCGAACGTGGTATCCCACCTCATGCACTACATCATAGTGATCGTTCCAGTCACAGCGGTGGCCGGTGGAGCGGCAATCTTCTTTTTCCTGCGTGGGCGTCGTAAGACTTCTGCTAGCGCCGTGTGATAGAGGACTGGCTACAGCGAACTCAGGGAAACCGCTGAGCCGAAGCACAGCGACCCAACAAGTGACAACCGCACTTGGGTTCGGTGGTCAGGACCAGGAGGAGATCCGATGGAATTATGGGTGGTTCGCACGCTCAAGCTCGCCGTGATGGGCGTGGTCATGGCAATGGCAATATGCCTGCATGTTACCCCAGTGCTGGCACATGCAGCACTGGTCAAGACAGAGCCGCCGCGTCGGGCTATCCTCGCCAAGGCGCCATCGCAAGTGCAGCTCTGGTTCAATGAGGAAATTGAGAGCGCCTACGCATCGCTTATCGTGCTCGATATCAATAAGAACCCTGTTACCGAGGTCAAACCTCAACTGGCATCGGATAACCAGAAATCCATTGTTCTCCCGCTGCCGGAGTTGACGCCCGGGAAGTATGCAGTGAAGTTCCGGGTGCTGTCCCTAGACGGTCATGTGATTCAGTCATCTTTCGATTTCACAGTAAAGGGTAACCTGCAAGGGAAATGATCGAGATCATCGCGGCGCTGATCCGCTGGCTGGCGCTTGCATCCAACATGATCCTGATCGGCGGCTGCGTTTTTCTTGCGATTGCCGGGCGCGAGAAAACCGTATTCGACAGTCCATGGTTCACCCGCCTCACGCGGCTATTACCCTGGCTGACGGTCATACTTCTATTAGGCCTGCTGGGCTTACTTGCCATTACAACAGCGCAGATCACGGGTATTGCCGAAAGTGCTTGGCGCCCGGGAGCATGGCTCGACCTCGTACAGAAAACCCGCATAGGACTCGTCTGGAAGTGGCGCGCAGCCTCTGCGCTTCTCCTGTTCGGTGTGGCCCTCTACGTTCGATTTGCGCCAAAAGCACGCTGGCCGTATGTATTATGCGCGATCATTGCTGCGCTCACGCTGGCTGTGGGATCGCTTGCGAGCCATTCTGCGGCCGGAGACCTATCCGTGATATCGGTGTTGCCCTACGTGCTCCACATCGTACTGGCGAGCGTCTGGGCTGGAGGACTGCCGGCTTTTCTTACTCTATTGTTTGCCGCCACCGAGAAACAGTCACACAAGGAAACCTACCAGTCCGGCGTCCAGATATTAAAGCGCTTTTCGGCAATGGCTCTACCTGTGATGGTCGTTGTCGTTGCCACGGGCATCATTGTGGCAGATCGCATGGTGGACACGAGCTACGCCGCATTGGCCGCGACAAGCTATGGCTGGTTTCTCAACACAAAGGTTTTGCTGCTCGCGGTGATTCTCGCAATCGCCGCGCGAGCACGCTTCTCATGGATGCCGCTACTCAGTCAGAACGATGAGAGGGCGGCGGTCGGCGGAAGGGGACTGCGTCGCTGGGTCGCAGTTGAAGTCGTGCTCGCCTCGGCTCTGGTATTAGCGGCAACATTATTGGCAAACACCGTACCGGCAAAACACACGGTCATTGAGGAATGGCCCTATCCATTCCGGTTCTCTATCGACGCCACCTGGGGGGAGTTAAGTGTCGTAATCCGCGCAGGGATTGGAGTTACACTGCTTGTCCTGGCAGGCGGTGCCGTTACAATCGGTCGGTCCAGACGCTGGGACGCCAAGTGGCGGATTGCCATCCCGGCCGGGCTTGCAATCAGTGCACTGGCCATTGCACTGCCATCCTTTGCCGTTCAGGCGTTTCCAGAGACCTACCGCAAGACGCCAGTCCCATTCGATGCCATTTCCATTGCCAACGGTGCAACCCTATTTGCTGCGAACTGCGTGCCTTGTCATGGCCCCCAAGCCAAGGGTAATGGTGTACTGGCCAAGACATTTGCAATACCACCAGTGGATCTACTCACAGAGCCTCACACTGCCAAGCATACGGCAGGCGATTTTTTCCACTGGCTCACCTACGGCATTCCCGGAACGGGTATGCCAGCATGGGCAGACAAGCTTTCTGAAGAGGATCGCTGGGATGTCCTAAATTTTCTTCATGCCATATCCCGCGGCTACCAGGCGCGTCTCATTAATCCCTATGTCGCACCCAATCAGCCCTACGTGGTCCCACAGAACTTCTCTTACTCTACCCATGACGGTGCAAGTGGGACATTGAAAGATTTCCGCCGGGAAAAAGTGGTGTTGCTAGTGTTATTTTCGTGGCCCGAATCGCGCGTGAGGATAGATCAATTACGGTCGGCTTACACCACGCTAAGCGGCAGCGGTAATACGGTGGTGCTGGCGGTGCCCATGAATGACCTTACCCAGCAGGAGATCGCAACAATCACCGCCGACCTGCCTTTCCCGGTGGCGACGCAGGGTGCGTCGGAGATCATGCGCAGCTACTCTCTGTTCCGTCGAACTCTCAGTAATCCCGATCTAGCTGGCGAGGGGACTACACCGAAACATATGGAGTTTTTGATCGACCGCTACGGCTTTTTACGAGCGCGATGGATTCCTGCGGTGGACGGGGCCGGATGGGCCGATAGCAATGCACTTATACAGCAAATTGAACAGCTCAACCGGGAAACAGAAATCCGGCCTGCACCAGATGACCATGTGCACTAGGCATCCTGCGCAAACAGAAAATTAGACTCGGATTAGAGTCCAGGTAGAAGCGATGCTATTAAGAAAATGCAGCAGGCGCGTTGTTTATAGTGACGGCTGCTGCTTTTCTTTATACACATCGCCATGACGGGTGGCGTGGGCGAATTCATTGTTTATTCTACTTCATAGATCGCTCCAGCTTTTTCCACTAAAACTCTAATATAATCAATTAATTATAAACTGTTTTGGTTATTTATGAGTCGACACATACGAGCCTTTTGGTGGAAATGCGCCCGCAAAGCAGCCTGTCGAGGCATGAATATTGCCGATTCGGTAGAAGCCCCAGCCACTTGACATCCAACATCATTTTGTATATTTTGCCCATCAAACGATCTATGCACTTGGCTCCAGTACACTCTAAGTATACCGCTTAGGCGCCGTTACTCATTCATGGAGTCGTCTCGTGGAGGACTATAATGCGCACTCTCGCTGAGTTCGAGCGGCGCTTCGCCACAGAAGGTGCATGCCGTGACTATCTGGCTCGGCTGCGGTGGCCAAATGGGTTTTGTTGCCCCCAGTGTATGACCAGTGGCAGTTGGTCAACGACTCGAAGTCTCTTGATGTGCCGTCAGTGTGGATATCAAGCGTCGGTCACAGCAGGGACGATTTTCCATCGAACACGAATTCCTCTGCAGGACTGGTTCCGAGCCATATGGTGGATGACCGATCAGACCCAACGGCTCACCGCCTCGGGGCTACAGCGCCTACTAGGCCTTGGCAGCTACAGAACAGCCTGGCTGTGGCTCCAGAAACTGCAACGAGCGATGGTGCGACCTGGCCTGGACCGGCTGGAAGGCCAGATTGAAGTAGACGAAACATATATCGACGGGGTCACGACTAGGGAAAGCTCACGGTACCAGGAGAGCAAAGCCTTAGTGGCAATCGCCGCGCAGGTTGATCGGAAGGGAATTGGACGAATCCGGCTGCGCCGGATTCCAGCCGCCTCCGCAAGCCCCCTCATCGCCTTCGTAAAATACGTGGTTGAACCAAGCTCTGTGGTCATCACAGACGGGTGGGAAGCCTATGCAGGCTTGAAGCAGGCAGGCTTCAAACACCGGCCACGTATGATCAGCCCTACCGAAAAAGCAGCGACGACCTTGCTGCCCCGCGTACAGCGAGTGGCCCTATTACTGAAACGCTGGCTAATGGGTACTCATCAGGGCACACTCTCCGGTGAGCAGCTGGATTCCTATCTCGATGAATTCACGTTTCTCTTTAATCGTCGAACGTCGAGGTACCGTGGCAAGTTGTTTCATCGACTTGTAGCACAAGCTGTAGCGATCGAGTCTTCTCCATTTCCCAGGTTGGTCGCAGACAGTTAAAACATGAGAATAGACTGGAGTTAAGTGCATAGCCATTCGCACGTATTTTGCAGACGGGATTCAGGTTTCCACCTTGGATATTCTACTTGACATCAAGAAACGGTATCCGCTACTGTGCCGCCCGCAGGCAGAGGGTGGCAATGTTTTGCCGGAGGGTTTTCTCCGGAATAAAAATGTGGTGAGTCTCAGGGAAAGATGGGTCTCAATTACTGTTGCTGTAGCTGGTTCTTAATTACTTAAAAAGGAGGTTTCCGTATGGCGAGTACAACGTTCGGAGGGAGCGACCGCGGGTACGACATGTCGCTCTGGTACGATTCGAAGATTTTCAAGGTCAGTTGGTTCGCGATGCTGGCGGCCGTCGGGGCCGAGGTCGTCTTTCAGC
>JABFSG010000098.1 GCA_013140715.1 Nitrospiraceae bacterium | reverse complement strand
GGGGTAAGGGGCAAGGTCTAAGTTGGAAGAGGGTTGAGGTTGGAGGTGGTGGGAGTAAAGATTGACACTCGGTGCATGGTACGAGATACTCTTTTCGGAGAGTCACCATTGGAGAAGGGCTATCCATGCGGAGCGCTGAGAAAAAGCGAACGACGATTCCGCGTACCCGCCGCCCCGTTGGATTGAAGACCGAAGCGCGGAACAAGGAACAGGCTAACCCGTTTCGCAAATTGAGGGGAGTTGCCGTACGCCCCATCGACGTGGATGGCTATCTCGACTCCATACGAGGGCGATGATCACGGCCCTCGATACCAGTGTTTTACTGGACGTCCTGGCCAACGATCCCAAACATGTCGATCGATCAGAAGCGCTACTCCTTCAAGCCTACCAGCAAGGTGTCTTGATTATTTCTCCTGCAGTCTACGCTGAACTGGTCCCTCAGGCTCGAAATCGTGATGAGCTTGATGGCTGGCTACAGCAGGTCCGCATTCGTGTTTTTCCATTCACGGCTGACCATGCGTACACAGCCGGGGTTGCGCATGCGGCCTATCGCAAGGCTGGTGGCAAGCGTCAGCGAATTTTGGCCGATTTTCTTATTGGTGCACATGCCTTTCATGAAGCTGATCGACTCCTTACCCGCGATCGTGGATTCTTCCGCCGGTATTTTTCAAGCCTTACGATTCTCTCCGCCTAACAATCAGTTGTAAGTGGTCAGTGGTGAGTGGGGGGCAGGGAAAGTTGGAGGTATGAGGTTCGAGGATGGAGGCGGGTTGGAGAAGGGCTGGGGGTTATTACAAGTATTCCACATGCCCTTGCATGTCTCCTGGTTCAAGGAGCTGATGGATAAGCATCAGGCCACGAATGATGTCGCCGACAGCGGTTCCCTGAGGGGCGTACACGATTCCAGCGTGGGTGAATCCTGTGGCATGCAAACGTAAGAAATCGTTATCTTGAGTGAAGAGAACATAGCCACCTGTCTGAACCCGAGCCAGATGCTCCTCATCCGGCGCGCTCCGTAGGCCGGCATCAAGTACCGTGAGCACCTCGGCGCCACGTCGCCGCAGCCCTTTCACTACCGCCGTGGCCACGTGCTCATCGACGTAAAACTTAATCGGTTTTCTCATCTCGCAGCGGCTCTTGAAGCTTCAGTTGGAGCTTGGAAGGGCTGCGCTGCCGCAATGCTTCCACAAAAGCCGCACTTTCTTCGATGGTTTGGTCGATCTCGGCGCGGTGATCAAAATAGTAGGCGAGTGCGGCGTAGACATCCGCCAGCGTCAAGTCGCATTCATCGGCAATTTCATCTGCCCCCTTGCCGAGCCGCTCATGCCAAATCGCAATGGTCTGAACCGTAATGCGATGTCCGGCGATACGAGGCTTCCCTCCCGCGATACCTGGTGTAATCTCGATGTGCTGGTCCAGTATTTTGGTTGCCATCTCACCCCTCCATCTGGATTGAAGGGGGTCAGGCACCATTCGTCGAAACGACCCGCTGGGCGCTGTGCGCAAATGGTGCCTGACCCCCTGGCCCTTCGTATGCGTTACAGTGCCATAGCATCCACATAGCGTCAAGCGCTGTTCCCCCGATTGCACGAGAGGCTAAGGTTGCCAGTAGCAAGTGGTGACTGCTCAGTGGTAAGTGGGCAGTAGTGAGTAGGGAGTGGTGAGTGGGGGGAGGAAAAGTTGGAGGCATGAGGTTCGAGGGTGGAGGCGGGTTGCCAGGGTGCAAAGGACAGGGTTCAAGTTGAGGGGGGAATGTTGGAGGTGTGAGGTTGGAGGCAATTGAGGAAGGTTCTGAGTTTCGGGTTGCGAGTTCCAAGTTGCAAGTTTGGCAGTCCTTGACTTTCGAAAAAGAACAAGGGTCCAGGTTGCGTTTCCCCTGGACCTGGCTCCGACTCGGCCTGCTCTCCCCGTCGACCGTGATCCATAGACTGCCGAGGCTGATCGTGGGGCTCTTGTATACCGCAGGCGGTGCGTTGGCCAAGGATTGTCCATTAATACAGTTCGATGAGGTACTCTCCTTGCTGAAGGGATCCAAATACTTGAGGAAAAAGTGGTTGAAACCACCGGGCAAGCGCGGCATTTGAGCAATTTCCGACTCTCACCCAGACAACAGGTGTTCGGCTTGTGGAAGCCAGTAACAGCATGTTCTTAAAATCTTCGTCTTTCGTGATGATACTGTGCTGATGTGTGAGGGCATAGTCCCATATAGCCTCATCAGTGGCGAGAAGCAACCTGGCTTCTTCAACATGAACAGCATTGTGACCGAGAGATGTGATCAGGCGAGCGAGTGCTGGAGGAAGTTGCGCATCAATTAAAAAGTTCATCCGGCACGGAGCATGACGTGATCTGATTGGGCAGCGGCAAATTCTAGTACGGCTTGAATGTCTTCTTTTTCAAGATACGGGTAGTCTCGCAGAATTTCTTCTGGTGAAACTCCAGCCGCAAGGAGGTCCAACAGATCCTTGACTCTCATCCGCATGCCACGGATGCAGGGGCGTCCTCCACACTGAGCGGGATTGATCGTGATGCGAGTTAAGAAGTTCATGGCGGCTATCTTAACTCCATAAAGACACTGAGATCAATGTAATCAATAGGAGGTGATGTTGACCTTCCCCCATTCGTTACACCACGGCAAGTCAGGTTGCAGTTCAGGTTGGGGGCTGTTGGTGGTTTCCAAGTGGTGCAATGGGATGGGAAATAAGAAAGCCAACGCGAGGGCGCTGGCTGTCTCTGATGAAAGCTCTGTCCTGGGACTAGGCGAGGCTGCTATTCTGCTTCCGCCAATTCCCTGCTCCAAGACCGATCAGCGCCACAAGTCCAACCCCGAAGAGAATGATTGAGGCTGGTAGAGGTACAGCTGTCATCGCTGTTATTACCCCAGAAACTGCTTTGCCCCCCGGCCCAAATTCCAGACGCCACTCATTTTTGGTTGTAAAAGAAGAAATGCTTGGAACAGTTGTCGGCAATGCATCGGATGTAAAGACCGCCGGTACTTGGGATCCCGGCGCGTGAAGCTTAATATCGAATACACTTGGGACAAAGAAATCAGGACCTGGGATATTCGGACCATTGGGCGCAATGACTGTCGCATTAAACTCATCTTGGCCTGGCAACCCGTTTTGAATCTCTACTCCAAAGACACCTGGCAGGAGAGGCGCCAGTGTGAAGGTCTTACCTTCAACATCCACACTGAAATTTGTGATTCTATATTCGCCAAAGCGAGCACTCTGAGGGCCGCTAGTGAACTGGTCCGCCGTGTCAACGACAATGGAGCCCTTCATAGCCGTTAGATTAAGAACCTGGACTGTAAATGGCGGATTGAGTTGATTCTGTACCTGAGTCACATTTCCCGTAAAGTTGTAGGTAATAGTTGCAGCCGAGGCTGGAGTGACCGAGATACCTGCCCCGAACAGCAGGCTTGCCGTAACAGCAAGTGCCAGAAAACTACTGCGAATATGATGCATAGTGCACCCCCTTCTTTGAAACGTGACAATCTGTCACTTGTAATAACTGCAACAGCCTTAGTCCTATGGATCTGGTGTATATACGTATCCTCTACAAACGAGGTAGCATATACCTCTTATGGGTGGGTCCTGTCAATGGATGGCTATCTGTAGGGGGTTGGGAAATGTTTGAGGTTGGAACGTTGGAGGTCTGAGGCGGAAAGACTGAAAAGAGGTTGAGGGGGAAGGATGTTGGAGGCGGTTGGGAAACGTTTGAGGCTGGAACGTTGGAGGGCGGAGGCGGGAGGCGGTTGGGAAGGTTGAGACTGAGGTTAAGGTTGAGGGGGCAGGATCGCTGGAGGTTGAAACGTTGGACGTCTGAGGCGGGGTCAATTAGAGCAGGTGAAATCCTTCGAGCTTGCTCGCTGCTCGATCGAAGGTGACGGTCTCATCGCATCCTCCAAGCCGATTGGTCGTTCCAAGCAGACAATCGGCGAAATCCGCGTTTCCTTTCTGATACATGCGAAACGCGGTCCATGCGGCCTGTACATCCTCGATCTTTAGCTGACTGGTTCGCAACAGCTTTTCAAGTACGGCCACAATTGTGTCTTTGGAATAGCCATAGGCACTTTCCAACACCCATACAAGCTCGCAGAGGACGATTCGATTGATGAAGCCGGGGTCGTCACGCGTGCATTGTTTGGTGATCACCTGTGTGGCTTTACGCGATTGCCCGGGATCGTCCTGCACTAAGTGTCTGACCAGGACATTCGTGTCGAGAGCGATCATCGCCGACTTCCTCGCTTGCGAATCGTCCGATTCATTTCCTCGACTGTCACCGGTCGAGCCGGTGGCTTGAGCATCCCCGCCAACTCTGAGGCATCGATACTTGCCGGGAGTACCAGCACACGGCCGTCCTGATCGATCACAAATTCCAGACGGTCCCCTGGCTGGAGGTTGAGGCGTTCACGAACGTCCTTGGGTATGGTGGTTTGACCTTTGCTGGTCAGCGTCGATGTGGACATCGTCTCTCCTTACAATATATGGACAGCCTTACTTTATCGTAAGTCTTGTAGCGAGGCAAGGGAGGAATGTTATGAGTTTGAGGTTAGAGCCGAGGAGGCGTTATGGCCAGGTTCATCTGGTTTGTCTTGTCTGTCCGGTCTGTCTGCTCCGGAGAGGCAGGGGGAGGGAGAACGGTTGAGGCTGGCAAAGGTTAGAGGCGCTAAGGATGAGGGCCATTCGTCAAATGGCAGACTTCGGTCTCGACAGCGATATCATGTGGTGGTTTAGTACGCTTTCTGGAAATCTAGCTTGCTGAGAATAGGTACGATATCGATCCGTGCCCCGGAGCGTTTAAATACAACACGATAGTCTCCGACTCTCAGTCGGTAGAGGTTCTCTTTGAAGCCCTGTAACTTCTTAATTCGTTTTCCATCAGGAATGGGATCCTCGGCCAGGCGGGCACAATCTGAGAGAATCTGGTTGGCAATCTTGCCTGAGAAGACATCAAGGTCGTGTTGAGCTTTCTCAGAGAGAAAGACCTGGCAAATCACGCAGTACGAACCTTTTTTCTGCTCCGCTTTGCTTTGTAGTCGGACAGGGGCATTGTCTTGCCCGCATGGATGTCTTTGAGGCCTTCTTCGATCTTCCTGCGCAGTTTCGGGCGGTAGGCCAGCAAGGCATCTTCGATATCGTCTTCCGTGACGGGAACGAGCATCGCGGTTGGACGTCCATGCGTGGTGACAAGGATAGTGTTCCCCCGTTCGACGGTTCTGAGCATTTCAGAGGTTTTACTCTTAAGTTCACGTACATTGGTAAATTTCACGGACTCGCCTTATCATGTGGTTTCAAATGTGACCACAGCGTATGGTCTCATTAACAGCGAAGTCAATGGTTCAGCAGCATCCTAACAATCGCTCTAGATGCTCGACGATTCGAGTTGCCGCTTGGCCGTCCCATTTGGGAGGGATGGAGCCTTTCTTCCATTGGCCTGCCATGAGGCGCGCGAGGGCGGGAGGGAGTTTGCTGGGATCGGTGCCGATGAGTTCATTCGTACCGATTGAGATGGTCTCTGGCCGCTCGGTGTTGTCGCGCAGCGTCAGGCAAGGCACGCCGAGCACGGTGGTCTCTTCGGTGATGCCGCCTGAGTCGGTGATGACCCCCTTGGCATGTTTCACGAGATAGTTGAATTCCAGGTAACCCAGGGGATCGACATAGTTCAGTTGCGGGGTCTTGCTGTCGAGGTCGCGCAGGTTCTTGGCGGTGCGAGGATGGACGGGAAAAATCACGGGTAGTCCGCGCGTGCCTTCGGCGATGGCATGCAACAGTCGCAACAATTGTTGCTCCCCGTCTACATTGGCCGGCCGATGGAGCGTAATGACAAAGTAGTTGCCTGGCTGCAGCTTCAGCGGTTCCCAACAGGCCGGTGGACGGAGGCGCGGGAGCTGTTTGAGCAATGTGTCGATCATCGTATTGCCCACGAAGAAGATGCGATCGTCTGCGACACCGGAACGTCGAAGCGTCTCGTTGGCCGTTTCACTGGTGGTAAAAAACCAGTTGGTGATGGAGTCGGTCACGACCCGGTTGATTTCCTCCGGCATGGTCCAGTCGCCCGAGCGGATGCCGCCTTCCACATGCGCCACCGGCACCCCTAACTTGCGGGCTGCGATGGAACAGGCCATGGTCGAGGTCACGTCCCCTACGACCAGACAGAGGTCGCTCTTATCTTTCGCGAGAACCTTTTCATAATTCACCATGATCGCCGCAGTCTGTTCCGCATGGGAGCCGGAGCCGACTTCCAGATTGATGTCCGGATCCGGAATGCCGAGTTCCTCGAAGAAACTGCCGGACATGGCGCGGTCATAATGTTGGCCCGTATGGATCAGACGAAATCGAAGCGGCCCTCCCCGCTTCTCTGCCGCCTTCAAGGCGTCGATGATCGGCGCAATCTTCATGAAATTGGGCCGCGCCCCTGCGATGAGATCGATTCGTTTCATGGGTAACCTCGTTTTTTCGGTTGATCTGGTTTGTTTTGTTTGTCTGGTTCGTTTGGTTGGGCAAGATCGACCGGATGAACGAAACGAACTAAATGAACCAAAGAAACCAGATAGACCAGATGAGGGACTACTTATCGTATTTGGGCTGTTTCGACAACCAAAGATGGTTTTGTGGCAGAGGGAAGTTTGGAAAGGGGGAGGAGGTTGGAGGCTTGAAGAGAGGTTGAGGCTAAGTAAGACTAAGGCTGAGCAGGGAGGCAAAAATATGATTGCAGAGAACTTGCTTGTGTTCCAGTATTTTTTGTTCGAACCTTAGCCTAAACCCTAACCTCAGCCTACCCTGCTTCAACCCTCCGGCTTCGTGATACGTCTCGTGCTCAGCAGCTCGATACGTTCGCCGACGTCCCGATATTGGGGGGCTTCGCGACGGAGCCATCGATAGGCTTCCAACGCTTCGGGAGTGCGTCCGAGCGACTCCAGCGTTCGTCCTAATAGGTAGAGGATCTGGATTTGTTCTTTCGATGAGATTGAGGGGGTTTGCAGCGCCCGGCGAAATGCCGAGATTGCGTCTTCCTCTTTTCCACTCTTCTTAAGGCAGAGGCCCATTTGGGCCAAGCCCCTCAGCGCGTATGTGGGATCCAGTGCGGCTTTCTCAAAATGCTCCGCTGCCTGTCTGAACAGACCGACATTCTTGAGTGTCGTCGCTCGTTCGTAGGATTCGTGGCCGTCTGGAGGCTCTGTCGGTGTTGTGGCTTCGATAGCCGGTTGCTGTGTCTCCGCTGTCGGGAAAGGAGCTCGATGC
Organism: Nitrospiraceae bacterium; assembly: GCA_013140715.1. Lineage (GTDB taxonomy): Bacteria > Nitrospirota > Nitrospiria > Nitrospirales > Nitrospiraceae > Palsa-1315. The sequence goes on along the minus strand of JABFSG010000098.1, from coordinate 1,432 downwards.
TCTGAGGGGGCGGTTGTTGAGGCAAGTGATGTCTCTTGTGTCAGGGACAATGTGTCGGTCTGGTTCACGTTTCTCTTTCCTTTTGGCTACGACATCAAGTGGCTTGCAGATCGCAAATCTTGGACCATTGAAGATGGGTTTAATACCCTTTACTTTCAATGCCTTTGCATATCAATTCATCGTTCAATAGTAAGAAAACCGGGCAGGTTTGGGCAGTTCCGTTCAAATGTGCCCGAAGAAGGTGGGAGGTTAGAAGCTTGAGGTTGGAACGTTGGAGGTCTGAAGCGGGGAGAGAAGTTGAATCAGAATTTTCCCTCGTCTCGCCCGTCCCGCTCGCTATCTAACCTCCTGCCTCCAACCTCTATCCATTTCGCCTCTAACCTCAGACATCCAACCTCCAACACCACCGCCCTAGAAATGGACTTCTCGCAGGGTCTTGCGGTTGGCGTGGAACCATTGGACGGTTTTCTTGAGACCATCACGCAGGCTGTGCCTGGCTTGAAAGTCAAAGAGTTCTTTAGCCCGGCTGACATCCAGACACCGGCGAGGTTGTCCATTGGGCTTGGTGCGATCCCATTCGATTTGCCCCGCAAAACCGATTTCCGCGGCAATCATGGTGGCAAGATCGCGAATAGTAACTTCCTCCCCTGTTCCCAGGTTCACGGGTAGACTTCCTTCACAGCGCTCGGCGGCGAGCAGAAGGCCTTCTGCTGCGTCCTCCACATATAAGAACTCCCGCGTCGGCGATCCATCTCCCCATAGGGTAAGAGTGGGATGGCCCGCTTCATGCGCTGTGACGCATTTGCGGATTAAGGCAGGGATGACATGCGAGGTTTCCAGATCGAAATTATCGCGAGGGCCATAGAGGTTTACAGGGAAGAGGACGATGGAGTTGAACCCGTACTGTTCGCGGTAGGCCTGCGACTGGACCAGCATCATCTTTTTGGCAAGACCGTAGGGCGCATTGGTTTCTTCCGGGTAACCGTTCCAGATGTCGTTCTCTTTAAATGGAATGGGGGCGAACTTGGGATAGGCGCAGATGGTGCCCAGAGCCACAAACTTCTTCAGCCCCCGTTGGCGCCCGACTTCTATGAGCTGGACGCCCATCATCAAATTGTCATAGAAAAATTTTCCTGGATTGGCTTGGTTCGCGCCGATCCCTCCAACCCGTGCGGCCAGATGAATGACCATGTCCGGCTCATAGTCGCGATAGAGTTGTTGTACGGCATCCATCTGAACGAGATCGTAATCTTTACTGCGGGGCACGAAGATGTCCCGGCAGCCTTTCGCACGGAGCTGCTCCACGACGAATGATCCCAGAAAACCGGCGCCGCCGGTGACGACGACTCGTTGCGTATTCCAGAAGGACATAAAAGTAGAATAAAGGTTAAGGTTGAAGTTTAGTAGGGGCCTTTGGGGTAAGGGGGTACAG
>JABFSG010000044.1 GCA_013140715.1 Nitrospiraceae bacterium | reverse complement strand
CGGAGGGGGCCTGCCCCCTCGCACGCTCCCCACGAAGGGGACAGATCCCCTTCGAAACCCCTAGGTTGAAGGTTCAATTGTGTGGAGCTGGCGAGAGGAATTGAACCTCCAACCTGCGGTTTACAAATAGCGACAGACACACTTTCTCTTCCTTCTTCACCCTCATCGGAACCAACAGAATCACCAGTGGAATGGCCAGGTTAGCTAAATCAGCGGAGTTGCGGGCGATTGCGTGCGGAGCGGGCAGATAGCACGAGAACAGTTACATTTTTAGTTACAGTTTACGAGGTTAGGTGAACGTGGAAACGAACGAGCAACGAGATTCCAGAGAACCACGGAGCGACGGTCAAGGAGCAGCAGGCGATGCGCCCGCTGGCAATTGCCAGCGGCGCACGGCTGCCGGTCCCCCGGCAGCCCCTAAACTTGTCAGAAAGACATTTCTCGTCGATCACACGGAATCCCACTCAGACACACATTCATCGGGCGGGTCGACGTGGTCAGTCAAGATTCACGATTTTGGGAAGCAGTGGATTGAGAGCTCGTGGGGAAAGGTTGATCCGCATCCGGGCAAGCGAGGCTTCAAGGGCAAGTCACTGAACAAAGAACAGAACGAAAAGCGCGCACGAGCCCGGGCAACCGGCGAGATCAGAAGGAAATGTCTTTCGATCGGAGCAGACCATCTCGTTACGCTGACCTATCGCGACAATGTCGAAGACCGAGAGCGAGTGTTGACTGACCTGGAACGCTTACGGCGTATGCTTTCGCGCGGTGGCTACTCGATGCCTTACGTGGCGGTGTTGGAATGCCAGAAGCGAGGGGCGATCCATCCACATTTGGCTGTGCGTGGATTCCAGGACATTCGTCTCCTGCGCCGCTGTTGGTACAAGATCGTCGGAAAAGCACAGGGCCAGGTGAACGTGAAGGGGCCACGGCCTGGAACCTCCCCGGTCAAACTGGCTCGGTATCTTTCCAAGTACATCAGCAAAGACATCGACAGTCAGCCGCGGGAGTTTGAGGAGCACCGGTACTTCTGTTCGTTAGGGATTGCCGTACCAACCGAGCGCTTTCACATTGTCCTGACGCGCAACGCGAGAGAAACGGAATCGAAACTCTTCTTCCTCATGTTCAAGGACACGCTACGTCGGGTTGGAGACTATTGCACGGTTAGGCACTGGATCGGAGGGGCAGGGACGTTCGGATGGATATCAGGCTTCGAGGACCCGACTTGTCACTGGATCAGTAATACATCAAGCCTCCCGCCCCCACCTGACCAGGGGCAGGAGGCCTATTCCTAGATGCGCGCGGGCGGGGCTGCAATCGTGCCAGGTCGTTTCGCCTGGCGCGATTGGTTCCCCGGAGTAAGCCACTGCAGCGGGTTTCCTAATTCACTCACAACGACCGAACTACTCGCTACGCGGCCTCCTCTCTCGATAGACTTCAGTGCGGGATCTTCGCGCCGAGCACGTCGACTTGCTCGATCTGTGGCGGTTCGGCAAGCAACTCTGATGCTTTGGCCATCAGTGCTGCCGCGATTGGTCCAGCCAAATGTGCCTTGCGGCCTGCATCATCAGCAAAGGCATCGAAGATGCCAAACGTCGCAGGCCCCAACCGCAGTGCGAACCAGATCGGCGTCGTGGCTTCCTGATTCGCCAGGGCGAGCCCGCTTTCGAGAAAGCGGGCGACATCCGCTTCCTTTCCTGGCTTGGCTTTCAATCGCACGAACAGAGCAACTCGTACCATGGTAGTCTCTCCTATTAGAGGTTAAACAACGTGAGTTAAATTCTAGCGATGAGTGCCAATCCGTACTAGTGGCAGAAGTGACAATTATGCTACAGTTCTCGCCATGCGAATTTATGTTCTTGCTCTGAATGAAGTCTTCGACACCGGCTTAGCCACGCTGCTCGACACCTTCGGCACGGCGAACGACCTGGCGGAATCAGCTGGAACACCTTCGGCACGTTTCGATGTGACGGTCGTGGGTGTCCGTTCCCGCGTATACACCAGTCACGGGCTGTCGGTGCCTGTACGGTCGGCGGCACGACTTGCGCGCCCGGATGTCGCGCTCGTGCCGGCGCTCGGGGCGAAGTTGCCGGACACATTGCGAATTGCGCTTGAACGGCGAGACATCACGGACGCACAAGCGCTCCTGCGTCGGTGGTCTGGCAGCGGCGCGCTGGTGGGTGCCGCGTGCACAGGAACATTTGTCCTTGCTGGCACGTCGCTGCTCAACGGCCATCGTGCGACGACATCATGGTGGCTCGCCCCGTTCTTTCGTGAACGGTACCCGCATGTCGTACTAGACGACTCGCGAATGATCGTGAGTTCATCACGCTTCGTCACCGGCGGCGCAGCGCTGGCACACCTAGATCTGGCGTTATGGCTGGTGCGTCGCCGCAGCCCGGCGCTGGCGGCGCTGACCGCTCGCTACCTGCTGGTTGACCCACGGCCCTCGCAGGCGGCTTTCATGATTCCCGACCACCTTGCGCACTCAGACCCGCTCGTCGAGCGGTTCGAGCGATGGGCACGGCGACAGCTCGCTGATGGTTTCTCGCTCAGCGAAGCGGCTCACGCAGTCGTGACAAGCGAACGCACCCTGGCGCGTCGCCTGCAATCCGTGCTGGGCAAGTCCCCGCTTGGTTACTTTCAGGATCTTCGCGTCGAGCGCGCGGTGCATCTGCTGCAAACGAGCAGTGCCAGTGTTGACCAGATAGCCGCTCAGGTCGGCTACGCAGACGGAGTGACGCTGCGCACACTCATTCGGCGTAAGATCGGCCGCGGCGTACGCGAGCTGCGCGCACGCAACTGATCGAAGAGTGGCAAAACAACGTTGCCATTCTGAATTTCTGATACAAAATGTGGGTCAGGTTCTGCCGGCGGTAACGCGGGCGCACCGTTGTGGGGGGGCTGGGGGGTGTCGCTAGACTCCCCCCAGTGGTTCATCTCTTTCCAGGGGAGAGATTGACTCACTCAAAAGGTAGTACTAAAATTAGAAGGTACTACCAAAACGATGGAGGTAAGAATGCTGGAATCTACCATGACCCGGAAGGGGCAGGTGACAATTCCTAAGGCGATTCGTGACCGCTTGGGAGTGAAAGAAGGGGAGAAGGTCCTCTTTGTGATGCGAGGCGAGGAAGTGGTCTTGAAGGTCGTCAAGGGGACCATTCTTGATCTCAGAGGCTCGGTTCAGCCGTCTGCGCATCCGGAAGATTTTGAGAAGATCCGTCAGTCGGTGAAGCAGAGCGTGGCAAAGAAGGTGGTTGGACATGGTTAGTTTCTTCGTGGATACCAATGTGTTTCTCCGTTTTCTGACCAACGACGACCCAACCAAAGCGAAACGAGCTGAGACACTCTTTCGTGATGCCCTGCGTGGCAAAATCAGATTGGCGACGAGTCTGCTGGTCATCGCTGAGATCATCTGGACGCTGGAATCCTTTTACAAATTAGAGAAGTCGAATATCGCTGCGAAAGTCGAGAAGATCCTGAATACGCCCAATCTGCACTGTCCCGAAGCCCCGCTTCTCTATATGGCTCTCGATCTCTATGTCCATGCCAACATTGACTTCGTAGACGCCTACAACGCTTTCCACATGAAAGAGCAGGGACTCACACAGATCCTCACCTATGATCGCAAGCACTTTGCCCGAGTTCCGTGGGTCCAGATCGGGGATTTATGATCGCATAGCAGTGAGTTTCCCATGTGGATGAGCACCGCAGCGCGCTTCCCTTCCTTCGTCGCCGACAGTAACGCAGGCGTTCCTTGTGGGAGTAGGGTGGTGTCGTGAGACTCCCCCGCTTCAGATTCCTCATATAGGCGAGGGAAATACAACCATTTCCGTCCGCCAAGGCAGCAACTGAGCGTACGTATGAATTGACCCGATTGTCGCGAGAGCATACACTCGGCGCGCGGAGAATCCTTAGATACCAATTGCTGTCTGACAGGGCCTCCTATGCCGGTCAGCATACTTAATAGTTAGGTCCGACAGTACCAGGGCTAATGGAGCCATGAGTTCGTCACACCCAAGTAAAGAACAGATTCTGGACCTTATGCGAGTCGCCATCCGTGAACTTGGCTCGGCTCCTGGAAGCGATGTCTTCGCGAAGCGGTGCGGCGTGTCGCCAAATCAGGTCAAGCGGTTTTGGCCGACACACTCCAAGTTGGTCACCGAGTCCGGGTCAGTTCCTAACGAACGCCCGGCACAGATCCCAGAGGAGGAGCTTTTTCGTGAGTACGTAAAGGTGTGCCGTCATTACGGCCACATTCCAACGCTTGCCGAACTTCGCATTGCGACGCGGGAAATCGGAACACGCACGCACAGAGTGCAATCTCGTTTCGGAAGCTTGGCGTCCTTCAACGATCGCTTCAAACAATGGTTGTTGTCGGCACCCGAAGAATTCGCCGACATTCTGGCCTTCCCAGGGTGGGGCCGTGTGCCATTCGATAGACACTCGCGCGTCGTCAAATCAGCCAGCCTAATTGACACTGCGCGTCATCCATTTCTTCCCATGGGGCTGCTGTCGTTGGCCGAACTTGCCTTGAATCGTGTATCTCAAGACCTCGATAGCGATGTTACTCCGAGCTTGCTCTTTGAGCGGAAGTGCGCCGAGGCTTTTCGCGCAATAGGCTTTCAAGTGCGAGCATTGGGACAAGGCAAGGGGCGTACGGCTGATTGCTTGGCACTTGCCCGACCAGAACGCTACGCCGTGGTCATTGACGCGAAGGCTCGCGCCGACGGCTTCGTGTTGGGTACAGAAGACCGGAAGTTGCTCGAATATGCAAAGCATCACTCCGACGATCTGCGCCGAGAAGGTATCGAGCGTGTCTACCTGTGCGTAGTTTCTTCAGGCTTTCGCGAAAAGGACATCGATGCTCTTCGTCGAGCCTTGACCGGGTCAGGACTTCACGGCTGGTCGCTGTGGACTGCTGAGAGTCTCATGGCGATGGTGGAGAGAAGCATATCGGAGCGGTCTGACTTCCGTCTTGCGGACTTGGAGAAGACCTTTGCCCTCAACACGATCGCAACCTAACAACGGCTCGCAGCGGACTGCACTTCGAGTCTCGGCTGATGTCCCAAGAGTTTGGTTGCCCAAGTAGCTTGAGACGCAGGGATGATTCGGTAGAGGTGACGCTTAGTTGTTCTAGTGGTTGAAGGCACGCGACAATCACGCACCAATTTGCAGTCTGGTTGGCCTACTATGCCGGTCAGCATACTCAATAGTTAGGCTAGTCAGACATGGCGGACTCCAGCGAGCTTCTTGGTCAATCGGTAGGGCAGACTCAACGAGTTTCAGAGAGGAGAACAGTGATGCAAAAGAAGACATCAGCGGTCAAGGCAGGCGAAACCCACAGACGAGCACGCAGGACGACGTTGTTTCCGGCAGCATCATTCGAGGAGTCCTTGATTCTCGCGAATGCAATTCAGAAATATGCAAGCGGCCAAAAAGTTCGAAGGCTTACGCTCTTCGACCAAATGAAAAAATCCCCAGATAGCGGAGCCAGCAGGCAGCTTGTCATCAACTCCAATAAGTACGGATTGACCAAGGGCAACTACTCATCGGAACATCTCGAGCTAACTCCGGATGGCAAATTAGCAACGGGATCTGAGGTTCATCCACGCGAAAAGCTGAGGGCTCGATTCAAGCTGGCCATTGAGTCAATTCCCTCGTTTAAGGCTCTCTACGAAGCCCAAAAGGGCAACCGACTGCCAGCTACCTCTGTGCTAGAAGATAAGGCGAAAGAACAGAGCGTTCCCGAAGCTGATGCAAAGGAATGCGTAGAAATGTTCATCGTCAATGCGAAACTCTTGGGAGTTCTCAAGCCTATAGCCGGGGCTGAAAGAATCCTACCAATCGATCAAGTACTCGAGGAGCTTCCCGCTACACCCGTCGATAGTGGAACAGTCACACCATCAACTCCAGAGGCTTTAGATACTCGAAAACAAGCAGCACCTAAAAGCGATTCAACCGATTGGAACAAAGTATGCTTCTACATTTCTCCCATCGGGGAGGAGGGGTCTGAGCAGAGACAACATGCGGATCTATTCTTGGGTTCGATTGTCGAGCCCGCACTTGAGGAGTTTGGTCTCAGTGTTGTTCGGGCAGACAAGATTGGAAAGCCGGGCATGATCACCGCACAGATTATCGAGTACGTTGTGAAGGCGAAACTTGTGATAGCTGACCTCTCCTACCACAACCCGAACGTGTTCTATGAACTGTGTCTCAGGCACGTATGCAGATTACCAACTGTACAAATTATCAGGAAAGTGGACCAGATACCATTTGATCTTGACCAATTCAGAACCATCCAGATGGACACCACAAACATTTTTACAATGGTGCCAAACCTTCAGACTTACAAGGCTGAAATAGCGACTCAGGTACGAATGGCTCTAAAGGATCCTGATTCGGCAGATAACCCAGTGAGCACATATTATCCAAATCTGAAAGTGAGCTTCTAACGTTGATTGCCCTTAAATTTGTGCGTGCATGGAAAGGCTAATGACCGGTCTAGCCAGTAGGAATGACGGCCCGCACGTCATGACTACGAAGTGCTATCTTTCGACTCACCGATTATCTGTAGTGCAATAGTTCCAATACCGCCCACCCTCGCAACTCCCGCTTGACAGCTATTACTAATAGTATTATAGAAATACCACGCGTAATCCAATGGAGGGCACAATGGGACCATCTCGCACAGAGCTGATGCAATTTAAAGTCACAGCCTATGAGAAAAAAGTGATTGAGGATTTTGTCAGGAAACGGGGCGACACCGTTTCAGAGTATGTGCGTAGCGCCGTCATTATGGACATGGTCTTAGAGGGTGAAGTGAAAGCGATGAAGATTGTCGTCGATACCATAGGGCGTAAAGCGGTTCAGTTGCTCAACAAACGTGCGAAACGATTGGAAAAGTTGGGAGCAGAAGCGACAGATTCATAATAAAGGGGAGGAGGGGAGAGATGATGAGTGAGGCAGTGAGTAAGCGGTTGTACAGCGTGAAAGAGGCGGGCCGGTATCTCGGGAGAAGTCCCTGGACGATTCGTCGTTTGATTCGGGACGGGGTTCTTCGGGAAGTCCGGCAAGGACGGCGCGTGATGATCGACCTGGTGGACATGCATCTGTTTATTGAGAAATACAAACGGGAGGCCATCGATGGGCATGATCTACCGCAGGAAGAAGAGAGATCCGGCAACGGGACTCTTGGTTGAGACCGGTCCGCACTGGATGAAGTACTACAGTGAGGGGAGGCCGATTCAGGAAAGCACACGGACGGTCGATCGGGTTGAGGCCAAGAGGCTCTTGAAGGAGAAAGAAGGAGAGGTGGCCACAGGGCTCTATCGGGGACCAAAGATTGAGCGGATCCGGTTCGAGGATCTCGCGGCACTCGTGAAACAAGACTACCAAATCAACAAACGAAAGACCGCGAGGCGCATTGATGAGTACATGAATCATTTGAAGACGTTTTTCAGGAAGATGCGCGCGACCAGTATCACGACAGAGCGAATCAAGACGTACATCGTGAAACGTCAACATCAGGGAGCCGCGAACGGCACTATTAATCGAGAACTTGCATGCCTGAAGCGGATGTTTCGCCTTGGGTATCAACAGACGCCCCAATTGGTGGTGCGTGTGCCACATATTCCGCAATTGAAAGAGCATAACATTCGGTCAGGCTTCTTCGAGCATGAAGACTTTCTCGCCCTCCGAGGCGCGTTGCCCGATTATGCGCAAGTCGCCGCGAGCCTTGCCTACTACAGCGGCATGAGAATGGGCGAAGTCTGTTCGCTCCAGTGGCGGCAGATCAACTGGACGGAAGGGAAGCTGTATCTTCAGGCCCAAGACACCAAGACCAATACCCCTCGTGTTCTTTACCTCACAGGGGATCTCTATCGGGTTCTGCATACATGGAAAAGTCGTTGTGACCTCAAGTGGCCAGCGTGCCCGTGGATCTGTCACCGAGGCGGGATTCGGCTCCAGAGTTTGAAGCATTCCTGGAGAAAGGCCTGTCAGGCGGTCGGAGTCGGGCAAATGGTGAAGGATGCCACGAAGGGCCGCAAGGTCTGGCAGGGCAAGATTCCTCACGATTTCCGACGGACGGCTGTACGGAACATGGTACGGGCGGGAGTGCCCGAAAAGGTGGCGATGGCGATTTCTGGCCACAAGACCCGGAGCGTGTTCGACCGGTACAACATCGTGAACGAGAAGGACCTGGAACAGGCCGCGCGGTCCTTGTCGGCCTACTTCGAGCAGCAAACGGTTACACTTGCGGTTACACTAGCTGAATTACGAGGGGAGAGCAGTAGTGCTGTAAGTCGCAAAGTGGTTGAATCGTCAGCGGAATTTCTGGAGCTGGCGAGAGGAATTGAACCTCCAACCTGCGGTTTACAAAACCGCTGCTCTGCCATTGAGCTACGCCAGCCAGAATGAGACGGGTGCGTATGGGCCTCGCACAGATTCTCGAAAACCTAACAACTGTGTATGGACCTGTCAAGCATTGCTCGTGCAAGACCGACAGGCGCTGCAGGCACGGTTGAGGTTAAATTTATGGATTTGCCAGAAGATGGTTTCCTCAGTCCTGGCGTTGAACTGTTGACTCGCCACCACGATAACAATCTCAAGTATTCTGCGAAGAGCCTGCCCGAATAATACCGTTCTCGTTCGTTAAACGGTCTCCTGTGTCTGCGTCGTCCTC
>JABFSG010000011.1 GCA_013140715.1 Nitrospiraceae bacterium | reverse complement strand
AGTACGGCATTGGGTGAAACTTCGATGACTCTCAGCAGGACATGTGCCGGGCCATGCGGAACCCTCTTGCCCTGTTCCCACTTGCGGAGCGTCGGTAACGCAATCTCGAATTCATCGGAAAACTGCTGCTGGGAAAGACCCACGGATTTACGGATACGCGCAACATCGGTGGCACTGAACTTGTGTTCCCGCGCCCCGGTCTTTTTCCCCTGATGGTGTTCAAGGGCTTCATGTAAACCCTTCAGCATAGACTGCCCTGCTTTTTTCATGTTCCTCTCCCTTTCATAACTTGTACGATCTGAGACATCTCGTTACGCTCTGCCTTTGTCAAATTCACCTTGGCGTTCTTCTCGAAAATATCCAACAGATAGACCGTGCCTCTCGATACCAACGGCAAATGAATGATCCGCGCTCCTCCGCTTTTCCCTTTGCCTTCCTGAGAGGCATACCTGAATTTATACACCCCGCCCGTTCCCTGCATCACTTCTCCGGTCTCCGGCTTCTGGGCTACGATTGTGACAACCTCATCCCGTTGCTTTTCAGACAAGATTTTCCTTGCCTTGTTCAAATAGTGCTCAGTTTCAACGACTGTAAAATACTTGTCCTTCATATTTTGATGCTAACCCATTGGGTTACTTCTTGCAAGCACATTTTAGACTGTGAAAAGAAAAACAAAGCCAGAAAGGGAAAGAGGTTAGTGGGCAGCGTAACGCTCCCGTGACTTCAGCGATTACTGATTAGTTCGTTTAATTTGGCCTCACCAAATGCTTAGCAGCGCGAGCGGTTCAGCGGACGCGCTCTCGCCCTTCAATTCGCAGGCCGCGGTCGTATGGATTCGTGGGACTGCTGGGGCTGTAGGGATTCCCGGCGCCATAGGGATTGTTGATCGAGTCCGGTGAGAATGGAGAGCCGTAGCGGCCATAGGGGTTACTGGTCGAATCAGAATCATACGGGTTCGCGCTGAGCTTGCCCCTGTACTGCCCCTGCTGATCGTAGAGCCGTGGGGCGTCAGTTGCATAGGGATTCGTCGCCGATTGATTGCTGAAGGGACTGCCGTAGGGGCTGAAAGGATTGTTCAGGCCGTCCGGCTTGAAGGGGCTGCCAGCCCCGAAGGGATTGGATGTGGAATCAGGGTTGAAAGGATTGGCACTCAACTCCCCGAGATCTTCCGCGTTGACGGAGAGGGGTAGGAGCAACAGGAGAAAGACAACCCACATGGCGAGCCTCCGACAAGCGGAATAACCATTGAGATCAGCCTACTCCCAGCCTGGAGATCAGCGCAAGCGGGGCATAAATGGTTCCTGACACCATTTTCCGTTCGCAGTAGGGTTTCCAAGATGTCGAGGTTCATAGTGTTATGGACAATTCCCCGCCGGTGTTGGCGCGGTCGATGTTCTCTGTAATCGGTACGTTCAAACAACCCGATAGCTAGTGGCTATGCAGTCCAGGGGGTTCATCCTCCCACACTTCATGACCATCCCGGAGAACTGTCCGCACTAATCGGTGCTTCTCAACATGTTCCATACAAGGAAGTGCTCTTCCACTTTCCACTTTCTTATGCGAAATCATTATCCCACCGGTCTGTTTATGAGCCTCCTCGACAACCGCATCAAGTCGGTCATAGATTTCAGCGCAGACCTCCAGCAGCTCCTTACCTGGCAACCCCTCAATGCCCCACTGCCTAGTGAATTTGTGGCAATGGTCCGTTGAGGGGCCTCTAGCGATAAGCGCATGCGTACACATGAATGGGTTAACTTTACCTACAAGCGGGCCATCGTTAATATCGTCGTCTTCCTCATCCCCCGCATGTCGTCTTGAGCGTGGATTATCAATGCAATCGACTTCCATCCAACTATTGGGTTCGAGGGATTGTCGATGGACAACATTGACTCTTGCATCGTTTAGCCAGCGCAGAAGCGGGTTGTCTTTGGCCTTCTCAACCCATTTGTCGTACCAACTGAAATCCTTGAACGCCCCCTTTTCCTTCTTCAGCATGAAAGTCACACCCCGGGCCGCCTGAATGAATGCCCCAAGACAATAACGGAATGGCTCAGGTTCGTGATAATTTCGGGCCATCTGATGCCACCAATAGTGAATTTCGTGCAGGCGGTCATGTGTAAAGGGAATCGGACAGCGGCTGCCTTCTGCGCTCAGACTCTGAGCGAGGGAGTCAGGTGCAGCAATGCGCTTTGGAATTTCCGGCGGCTCCATTATTGGCGACGGCCTGCCTTTCTCAAGTTCCCCTATTAAGAATTCGCTTGTTCAAGAACTCTTCGAGGCCTTCCGGTCTAACGATAGCGATAGGCCTCACGAACTCGTAGAAGAGAATATCTTCCACCTTCATGCCTCTGTTGTTAACTGGCACAGTATGCTTAAGAGCAGGGGATTGGTGATACTGATACCAAAGCCATTTCACAGGTCTAACGGCTAAGGATTCGCTGCTTATTTTCCCAGTCGTAAGCGATGCCTCACTAAGAATGTCATCGGTCACCCATAAATTCGCTGTGGTGACGATCATGGGCAAGAAAGACATTTCTTTCTTCGCCTGCTTAATCAAGACTCCTCGGTCATAGAAAAACTGAACCAGGCCATTTAAACCTCGGCACACCTGCCCTGCAGCTTCTTCAATCTGTCCTTTTCCAGTACTGGTCTCTTCTTTACTTTTCGGCTCTGAAGTCCTCGCCTCTACCGCTATCTGAAAAACGTTGTCTAGGTCGGGAAGAGGTCTGATGTGCATATTGATACTTCGATCACCAGGATCAATCAATGTTTCACAAAAGGCTAACTTCCCTTGTGAGGCACCTTTCGAATGGAACCAAGATTGCGCGAAGCACCAATTCGCTATGGCGGGATTCGCCCGTTTGCATTCACAGATGATGTAAGTGTCCTCAGTCTCATTTACAAGAGTGAAATCGATTCTTGTCTTCTGGTCATGCACAGCAACTGGAAACTCTGGGAGCCATGGTCGCCACCACGAAGAGAGGTTAAGGCCCGATATAGCGCTTGCAACAGCATCCTGAAATGCGTACCCATGTCCATTAAGGGCTCTCTTAAACTCGTTGGCGATTGCCTCGTTAGGCTGGCCAGGAGCCGTATTGATGGGTATAGAACTCATGTGCGACTCTCCAAGAATAAGTGAAGAGCTTACTGGGAGATGGTAGAAAAAGGAAGAGTCGTAAAGGGCAAGGTTTGCATGACTGCCTCAGTCCCTCGCCACCACAGTGTCGTACAGTCCGTAATGGGTCAGTCCCGGGTGGCTATCTATGCCCGTATATCGGAGCGACGCGTCTTCGTAGCGACGGAAGGCGAAGACAGCCTGATTCATTTGCTCGGTGTTGAACACCCTCAGACGCACGAGCAGGTGGAAGTCCTTCACCGTCAGGCCCGTGACGGCAAGAAACAAATCCGGTTCGAGCTTGGTAATGACATCTTGGAGCTTGTTCTCGCGGAAGTCGGTCAGGTACATGAACGCCGGAATGCGCGTGGCGAACTTGATTAGCTTCTCCTGGACGAGCTTACGCTTGGACTTGTACTCCTTCTCCTCGTCGGTGAGTTGCTTCTTCTGCTTCGCCGTCAGGTCGCCGTCCTTGGCCTTGTTCTTGAGCTCCTTGACCTTCTCGCTCTTGTTGATGATAGTCTCGATGATGTTGTCGCCAAGTTTGCGCCAGCCCTCAATGCGCTCCACGGCAGCCATCGCCTCGGGATCGTTCATGATGCGACGCAGGGTATCGTTGTCCACGTTCACGAGCAGCGGGCTCTCCCACTTGCGGGCCAGGAGCGTGGCCGAGGTGCCCGCCATCGCGATATCGAGAATCCCGCCCGCATCAATCTGCATCATGTTGGCGCCGTCGTAGGCCAGCACGGGCAGAAAGGACACGAGATCCTTGACGGCGTTCTCCGGGTTTGGCTCGTTGGGCGACAGGCCGATTGCGTACTCGGAGAGTTGCCGCAGCGCGCGCGTCGGCGCGAAGTCGAACACGAAGCAGGCGGGCTTGAGGATCTCTTCTTCGTTTGGATTGTCGCCGTTAGGATTCTTGATGGACCACGGCGACTGTACGCGGAACGCAGCCTGAAAATAGGTCTCCGGCGACTTGAGATTGCGCAACATCAAGATGGATGACCACTGTGGCACGGTGACACCGGTGGTGAGCTTGCCACACGAGAGCGTGATGGTCTTGGTGTCGAAGCCGCTGCCGATGGCCTGGCGTACGGGCGGCAGTGCTTCTAATCCGATGCCCGCCGAGGCGCCAGCGGCGACGAGCGCATCGTAGTCGTGCCAGAAAACGTTGTGCTTTTCGGCCAGCAGGTTCGCCATCGCGTGGCAGGCCGCGACGTTGGGCAGGAACCAGAACGAGTGCTGGAGATAGGGCAGCAAGGTGACGTCAGAATATGGGAACGGTGCTCGGGTCCCGGTCTTGAGTTGTTTCACCGTCTTGGGCGCATAGCCACCGCGGATGATGTCGAGCCACTTCTGGACATCGCTCTTGTGTTTGAACTGCGCCCCTTTGCCCGTGTTCGAGGCCTCGAAAAAGGCGTTCAGATCAAACTCGTCAAACTCCCCGGCGTTCGCAATCGCCACCAACTCATCCGGCATCTGATAGGTCAGCAGACGCATTTGCGGCAGAGCACCATAGGGGTTCCACTGGCCGTGATTCTTCCTCCCGAACTCTTCCTTAGCGCGCTGCTCGTCGGTGTAGGTCCAATTGAAGATCTGTTCCTCGATAAACTCGCCCGTAGCCAGAGCCTTGAACGGCGTGCCGGAGAGATACAGGTAGGCCTTGGTGATGATGGGTAGGAAATCGGACTCTTTCTCCAGCTTCTCCTGCAAGTCGGCGATCTTGTCTTTCAGCCGTTTGGCATCTTCGATCTGGCCCTCCTTTCTTGCAATCGCTTCTTCCTCGTCTTCTACAAGCTCCTTGGCCGAATCACGCCACGCGCCGAAATGGTATTCGTCGAAGACGACCAAGTCCCACTTGACCTTATGAATCCATTTGTTTTTCGGCTTGATGTTTCCGGCATTGTCGCGGCCCAGCAAGTCCTGCAATGAACCGAAATAGACGAGTGGCATTGTGCCCGACACTTTTGTCGGGTCACCGTCAGAATCGCGCGCGAGAAACTGCCAGCCATCGAAATCCGTATGGGATTCGAGATCCGTTTGCCAGGCATCCGCCACGGCTGGCTTGAACGTCATCACCAGCACCCGCTTAGCCGTTAGTTTCTTAGCGAGCTGATAAGCGGTGAAGGTTTTACCGAAGCGCATCTTTGCGTTCCACAAGAAACGTGGCGCGGCATTTTTATTCTCTGCCCAAATCGAATTGAAGTAGTCAAAAGTCTTTTCGACAGCCTCGGTCTGTTCACGCCGCATCGCGAAGGTTTCGTGATGCGTTCCCGCGAACCGCTGGCCGGTGCGCAACTCAGTGAGGACGGTCTTCACGTCCTTGAGTGAGCAGCGCATCCACTCCAGTTCGACGTTCTCGAAGCCCTTCCGGGCGAGCGCCGCACGCACGTGGTGATCGGTGAAGATCGTGCCATCTTCACGATCGGCAGACTCGTCCAGCTCGATCTTGTAGTTCTTAATGGCAGCAGTCTTGACCTGCTCGGCGATGCGCTGCTTCACGTCGCGCGTGGTCTGGCCCACCTTGAGGAGACCATTGTGCGCCGCGTCAGCAATCGAGTAGGCGTAGATGCGCGGTCGGGATTCCGGCTTGGGCGCGAGGATTTCCTCGATGGTCTTACTCATCTTCTTCCACTACCGCGACATCTTCCAACAAATCACTGGCGAGATCCATCGGGCGGACTATCTTTTCAATGAAGGCAATCTCACTGATCGTCAGGCCGTACTTCGTGTAGAGGTCAGCGTCCGTCCACTGTTTAGTCCAATCCTGCATGGGCACGAAGGTGTAAACCTTGCGCGTGGTATCTTGCGAAGGTTTGTGTAGAAGAATCAGTTGGCGCGTCAGCCGACAGGTGAGGTAGGACAAAACACTCTCGGCCTCGCTCTTGGAATCAAGCGGACCGATGCACAAATAGGTTTCGGAACAGATGCTGCCTGGCTCACCAATGAAGGGCGTACTGAGGATGCGATGCGGATAAGTGTCGCGATTGCCGGTGCCAGGCGCAGCGCGGCCAACATAAATCTTCCACTTGTCAATGAGTTCAGTGCCTGTCGTAATGGCTTTTCTTGGCGTGTAGCTCGTCCCACCATTTTGATAGACGAGCACATCACCGGCGCGCTTGGCTGTCTTTCCTCGAAAGAATGTGCGAAGGCCAAACGGTCTGAGCGAACTGACCAATTGATCGAAACGCTTGTTTTTGGGTAGCGAGAGAGACTCAGCTTGCCCCGTTTCGACAGAAACGACTTTCTTGAGAATTGACAACCCTTCATTGAAGCGGATGAACACATCTGCGCCCTGTTCAAGCAACCGTCGCGTTTCGGACGAAACAGGCCAATCCTTGAAGCGGGTGGTCACGCGGCAGAGGCCGGGGTTGTCCCGTTCCCATAGAAAGTAACACACGCCACCTTTGAGACCCACGCCCGGAAATACATCCGCAGCGCTGAGGTAGTCATCAATGGAGCGCAAGCGATTATCTGCAAGCATAGCCTCTCTGAATTCATCGAGGCCTTTACCGCCAGCAAACCAGCGCGATGGAATTACCAGAGACAGATAACGCGGTTCGAGTTTCTTGGCCTGCTCCACAAACAACTGATAAATCGGTGCGGCACTCTTACCAAATCCCCCGTCGTCCAACTGATACGGCGGGTTGCCGATGATGACATCGAATTGCATATTGCCTCCAAACAGCTCGGTCATTCGAGTCTTGATGTTGTTTGTGTGAATGAACGCGTAAGCGTGAGTTTCCAGCGCCCCGCCGCGATCCAGCGCCTCCTGGCTGGTGCCACAAAATGTGCATTTGCCGTTGGGCCACGTGTGCTCGGTTCGCTCGAACCAGATGTTGCCCGCTTCGCTGTTAAAGCCCTTGGCGATGGAGTGCGATCCATTGGCATGCTTCGAGCAATACACGCTGCGCCGCGCCAGCAGGCTGGTAAGATTCGTGATGCCGATGCCGAACACCTGTTTGGTCAGAATGTGATTGACGCGCTCGTCGAGGTCTGGCATTTCGTCCGCCAGTCCCTTGGTCAGACGGCTAGTGATTTCTCGCAGAAACACGCCTGTCTTGGTAAACGGGTCGAGGCACTTCACGGTTTTGTCCGCCCAGATGTTCGCGCCATTGTTGTCCTCCGCCCACGCCTCGGCGAGGGTGTCCAGCATCCTGTTGGCAAACTCTGGCGGTGTAAACACTTCGTCGTTGGAAAGGTTCGCGATGCAGGCCAACACATCGGGATTGCGGCCGCGCAGGGTGAAGCTAACTTGCTCGATCATGCGTGCGCTCCCAGCATGAACCGCGCTCGTTCGATGCGCAGCATCTGGTAGGGAGTCATGAACCGCACGCCCAGGCCCACGCAGGCATCGGGTATCTTGATCCGGTTTGGCGAGTTGGACGGATGCTCGTGGGTCACCACCACATGATTGCCGGCCAGCGCATGGGCCAGCAGATAGAAGTCCGCGGCCTGCAGAAATGTGTTAATGGCGGCCGGTGTATATTGCTGCCCCGTGGCCCATGTGCTGACCTGGGTGAACTGCGGCGCCAGTGCCGGCGGCGTGCGCCGAAAGAGCGCATGGCCGTGGTTCCTGGCCCAATCCGACAACTCGTCCTGGCCTGCCTCGATTTCATCGGCCACCTTGTCGATGCTAAACACAGAACCGGTATTGCCTTTGTGCACCAGCCAGTCCCAGAACGCCGGGCAGAAATCCAGGCCATAGTGCAGGTTCTTCGCCGACATGAATACATTGGCATCCAGCAGGTAGCTCATGTCGTGACCCCCAGCTCACGCGCCGCTTCGTAGAACGTGGCTGTCTTGCGCACGCCCAACATGCGAAAGGCATCCGGAAACGAGGTCAAGCCCTCCAACGTGCTGGAGACGATGGCGCGGGCAAAGCGCTTGCTGGTGCGCGCGCCCAGGCTGTGATAGAAGTCGCCGCCACTGCTGCTGCGTTCCTTCAGCATGCGCAGCCGCTCCTGTTCCACTCGGTAGTGTTGCCACAGCGCAATCTGGCTAATGAAGCCTGCGTCGAACAGGCGGCGCAAGGCAACCAGCGTGCTGACCTTGAACTCACGTGCCAACCGCTGGATTTCGTCCGGAATCGGCGCGTCGCGCTCGTGCACTGCTCGCAGCTCCGCCATGGGCATCAGCAGTTCCGCCGCTACCTGGTTGCACCAGCGCTCGGTTTGCTGCTCGGGCACCTGCCCCACCTGCGTGTCCGACACGCCCGTTGCGCCCAGCCACACATGGGCCAGCTCGTGTGCCAGCGTGAACATCTGCGCGGCCTTGCTGTCGGCGCCATTCAGAAAGACCAGCGGCGCAAGGCCATCCGCCAGTGCGAAGCCGCGAAACTCGCCCACGTCCAGCTTGCGATGGCTGTTGCTGCCCACCACGGAACTCACCATCACCATCACCCCGGCATCTTCGGCCTTGGCGATCAACTGGCGCAATGCATCTGTCCAGGTGGGTATTTGACGACGCGCTTCAGCAGACAAGCCCAGCGTCTCGCGCAGGCGTTGTGCTACGGCCTCGGGCGATTCCTGCATGCTGGCGCTGCCGACGAATGGCAAGGCCGGCAAGCCGTGCAT
>JABFSG010000015.1 GCA_013140715.1 Nitrospiraceae bacterium | reverse complement strand
AGACGGCCTATGATGGGCGTGGACGTTATGAGGAATTGGCCGATCCCAAATACACAGACACCGGCGGCATCTTTGACATCATGGCCGTGACCGTCATTCAAACTCACCTGTCATTCGCTGCATGAACCTATGAGCAAGCGAATAGATCAAATCCCCAAGCATGACCGGCCCAGGGAAAAGCTCGCCGCGAAGGGGGCAAGCGCGCTCAAGGATCAAGAACTATTGGCGGTTCTGTTAGGCAAGGGCACAGCCCGAATGGACGTGATGACCCTCGCCGGCAATCTAGTCAGGGTCATAGACCAAAAAGGGCTGAGTCTTCGCACCGAAGACTTGACGGCATTTGCCGGTGTTGGAGAAGCGAAAGCCGCGCTGGTGCTCGCTGCGATTGAGTTCGCTCGTCGGCGTATCAAGCCAGAGGGCATGAAGATTAGTACGTCAGCGGATGTCCTCCCTTTGATTCGGCATTTTGCAGAGCGTAAGCAAGAGCATTTCCTGTCCGTCACCATCAACGGGGCCAACGAAGTTCTCAATGTGCGGGTCGTGTCCATTGGGTTAATAGACCGCAGCCCAGTACATCCTCGGGAAGTGTTCGCAGACGCACTGACAGATCGCGCTTCGGGCATCATCGTGGCGCATAACCATCCAGCGGGAAGTCTCGAACCTTCTCCGTCTGACATAGACGCTACGAAGCAAATCAAGCAAGCAGGAGAGATTGTTGGCATTGAACTTCTCGATCACATTATCTTTAACCGGAAGGGGTATTACAGTTTTTTAGAGGAGGGAAACCTCTAAATTGATTCAATAAATGAGATGGATCGGGGCTTAACCTCGCACCTCACGCCTTCGCGGACTGTCCCTCCCTGTGCAGGACTTTCTCACCCGCCCTGCCCTCCGATTGCTTCGCAATTGATTTCCCGTGACATGCCATTTGCCCAGGCGAGGGCTTTTTGATCCCTCGACTTCCCCAGAAGGAGTAAGCAGATTGTTCTTCCCCGCGCGCATCGAGCGAAGGCTGGTTCATCTGGTTTATCTCGTCTATCTGGTTTGTCTGGTTGGTCGGACCGGAAATTCATCCAGAAGAACCAGACAGACCAGCCAACCAGACAGACGAACTCGGGCGCGTTGCGCAAGCACAGAGGATCATCAGCCTCCCAGTTTTCTTACCTTTCTTTAAGGAGAGTGGCCGAGGTTGCCCGTTACTGCGCGCATCGAACGAGCACATTTTGGTCGTGCGCGTTCTGCGAGCAAAAAGGGCACTTGGCCGCTCCCTGCTCATCCTTTGAGTGACAAGGTTTCTCCTCATCAGTATAATGCGCAGCCTATGGCTACCGCCGATCCTGCTGCACCGAAACAACCGCTGGCCTTGCCGGACCGTACCCTCGTGGCTGCCACGGTCGAGGGGCGGCTTCCCTTTCAGGCACGACTCAAGTCGCTCACGCCTTTAGCCGGAGATGCCTCCAATCGCCGGTACTTTCGCATCGAGTTGACTGGGGGCGCTGCTCGTTCGGTGATCCTCATGCAGTTGGCCGAACCGGAAGCCTTCAAACAGTCGGAAGAGGCAGTCAGCGGAGCGGCTCATCAAATTGCCGAGTTGCCGTTTCTGAACATTCTCTCGTATTTATCAAAAGCCGGTGTCTCCGTTCCGCGCCTCTATCACTACGATCAGGCAGCGGGGCTGCTCTATCTTGAAGATTTTGGGGACCTGACCCTGTCGGAAGCCTGTCGTGATGCAAGTGCCGCAGATGTGGAAGCGCACTATATGCAGGCTGTCGATGCCCTTGCACTGATGCAAGGGACGGCCACGACACTAGCTGATTCGAATTGTCTCGCATTCCATCGAAGTTTCGACGTGCCGCTTCTCATGTGGGAGTTCGATCATTTCTTGGAGTATGGGATCGTGGCGCGGCAGGGGAAACCGATGTGCGCCGACGATTATGTGCCGATCCGGAGATCCTTCGAGACCATCGCCGAGTCGCTCGCCGGCCAACCGCGCGTCTTTGTCCATCGGGACTATCACTCGCGAAATCTAATGGTCGATGGAAACCGGCTGGGAGTGATCGACTTTCAAGACGCCTTGATGGGACCGGCGACGTACGATCTTGCCTCGCTGCTGCGTGACGCATACATCGAACTGGACGAGGCGCTGATCGGCCGTTTGATCGACCGCTTTCTCGATCGGCTGGCGACGCATCGGGAGATAGGGACCGATCGAGAGGCATTTCGCCGCCTGTTCGACCTCACGAGCATCCAGCGTAATCTCAAGGCAGCGGGCCGATTCGTCTACATCGATCGCGTCAAGGGCAATCCCAAGTTCCTCGCCGACATTCCTCGTGTTTTAAATTATGTCAAACGCAATCTTCAAAAGTATCCCGAGTTGGAGATCCTCCGGAAACATCTCACACCCTATGTGCCGGAGTTAGAATAGGTGGAAAAGGGCCAGGTTTATTTGGTTTGTTTTGTTCATTTGGTTCCTGACGAATTCGGACCAGATCAACCAGACAAACCAAACGAACCAAACCAACCTCTATGAAAGCCATGATTCTCGCAGCGGGCTTGGGGACGCGCCTGAGACCGCTCACGAACACGATTCCAAAGCCGCTCCTTCCTATTGCAGGCACGCCATTGATCGTGTGGAATCTCTTGCTCCTGAAGCGGCATGGGTTCCAGGATGTCGTGATCAATCTGCATCACCTTGGACCGATGATCGAGCAGGCGGTCGGCACCGGCTCGCGGTATGGGATGCGGATCACCTATTCGCGTGAGCCGGTTATTCTTGGAACCGGCGGCGGGATCAAGCAGGCGGAGCCGAATTTTTCGGGAGCGCCAGTGCTTATCTTGAACGGCGATACGTTGGTGGAAATCGACTTGGAAGCCTTGTGGACGTTCCACCGGCAACGAAATGCGGCAGCGACATTGGTGCTTCGGTCCGATCCAGATGCGGCAGGTTGGGGGCTGGTCGAGGTTGGTGAAGAGAATAGGATCGTGCGGATCACTGGGCGTGGCCTATCCGAGCCCACCGTCACTCAACCGAGGATGTTCGCCGGCATTCATATTCTGAATCCCCGCCTCCTGCGTGAAGTTCCAAAGGGCAAGGCCTCGTCGATCATCGATGCCTATGTATCGGGGATTCAGCGGAACGAAACAGTGCTGGGTTACGACCACCAGGGTTACTGGTCCGACATCGGCACGCCGGAACGGTACGGGCAAGCCGAACACGATGCGCGGGCCGGCAAAATCGAATTATCCCGCAGAAATCTTTCACCACCTGCCAGCTAAGCAGCTAGGGCAGCCTGGTTGATCCTCAAGTGCGCGCGTCGAACGAGCACATTCTGATCGTGCGCGTTTCGCGAGCAGGAGGACGAGCAGGCCGCCCATTCATCCCTCCAAGCTTGCTCGTTGTCTCTCAGGGGTGGGGTCTGATTGATCTCCCACTGCGCGCGTTCAACGAGGGCCGGTGAATTTTCTATACTTCTCTCTTCAGAGGAGGGGTCGAGGCTGCCCTTCACCGCGCGCATCGAACGAGCACCGTTTCACCGTGCGCGTTCTGCGAGCAAGAAGGGCACCTGGCCCCTCCTCCCGTTTTTATTGCTGAATCGCCGACAGCAACCACTTCGCGTTCTGGTACCGCATGAATGTCCATACCTCATGCGTTTCGGTCGGTGTCTCCTCGCTGCCTTCAACGAGATAGCCCGGTTCTCCTCGTTGTTTCGTCAAGGATACGGTGTAGTCACGGGCGCTCCAGTCAAGCCCGATCGTCGCATAGTGCGTCGCGTCTTCGGTCCAGGCTTCCTGGACCTCTGCGCGCAGGAGCGTCACATCCTCGACGTGATTGGCGATATCGAGGCTGGTTTGTTCGGCTAAAGCGGTGGCGAAATAGCCCAGCATCTCCGGGGTGACGGATCTTCGCAATGCGGTCAGGTCTTGTTTGCTCCAGGCGGTTTGAATGTCGGTCAGCAGCTGCTGGAAGGCCGCCTTGTCTGCCGAGGTGACTTCGATGTCGACGGTCGCTGTGCGCAGGGTCGTAGCAGAAGGTTCTGGAGCCAGATTGCCGTTGAATGAGCTGTTCCTGGTGATTCCAGAGAAATCGGGAGTAGTCGACCGCCGCACCCTCATAAAATAATAGAAAGCCCCTGCCCCCAGGAGCATGAGGATGAGGAGCATTCCAGTGGAGCCGAACCCTGAGTCTGCCTTGCCGGTTTCGCCGACCTGTTCACCGGCGTCGGTGGTGCGAGCGCTGCTCTCGGTCGCTCCGAACAACATGTGGCCGATATAGGATCCTGCGACACCGGCTGCGAGGCCGGCCAACAGGGGATTGCGTTGCATAAACGAGGGCTGCATGGCGGGGCTCGATTGGGCAGTCGAAGTTGGGCTATTGGACGCTGATGGTGGTGGAGTCGTGGAAGGCCTTGGTGTCGTCGACTGCTCGATCGGCTTCGCGCCATTCTGGTCGTATGTGCGCGACCCTCGGCTGCCCATGCCTCCAGGGGCGCCCATGCCTCTTGAGCCGCCGGAATAGCCTCCGCCAAATCCGCCGCCTCTCGCCTTTGCAAAAGATACGGCCGGCACTCCGATCAGTGCGATTGCGATTATCGCTGCCATGAGTCTTGTTCTGTTCATGATACTGGTCCTTTCCATCGATGTCGGAGGTCAGTCACGCACCGACCGGCATTCTAGCAGGTATGGACTCAAGAAAACCTACAGGTTGCGGAAAAACTTTCTACACACGCCGGAATTGCACAGGCCCGCACATTAGGGATAACAGAGATGCAGCGGTAGGATGCTCAAAAAGGCCATCCAGCAAGGCCGCAGCGAGGGAAGAGTCGAGGCGTACGTTTCAGTACGTTGAGTCTCTAAGCGACGCGAGAACGAAGCTGGCGGACTTTTTCAGCATCCTGCTAAGATTCGAGACCGTCCGGAATGGTAGGATGCAATCCGTTCTGCAGCGCGAATAGCCTATCCAATTTCCTGTGAGGAAATCATGACCTTGACTGTGACATATCGCATCGTCGGAATATCGTTGGGAGTGATGTTGTTTGCGAGCGCCGGACTTGCAGCAGAACCGGCTGAAGTGGAAAAGTTCGTGAAGGCCCGCATCGAGGTCGGTGAGATGATGATGAACTATTTTCAGGGTGGAGCAAATTTTGGAGGAGGGCAGCAGCCATCGCCTGAGCAGATGAGGAGCATGGGGGCCGACATCCAGGCGAAACTCGGTAACGTCTTGTCGAAGCACGATCTGACGGTTGAGGAGTATCGGAAGCGCAGTCCGGAAGTCTTCGCCGATGAGGCGGCGGTCAAGGGCTATCTCAACGAACATCCGGATCTGAAGCAACGTTACGAGGCGCTCCCGCTGGATCGGATGGGACGCGGTGGCAGCACAGGGCGGGGGTACTAAGCACATGTCCCTCATACGCCTGATGGGAGAATTGTGGTGATCGTCAACGATACAGAATCAGCCGATCTCTCCACTCAAACGGGGCCTATGCGCACCAATCTTTTTCGGCCAGCCGCTGAGGGCCGGTATCCGGGTCTGGTGTTGTTCTCTGAGATCTTCCAGGTGACGGGACCAATTCGGCGCATGGCGGCGATGTTGGCGGGTCACGGGTTTGTGGTGGCGGTTCCGGAGATCTTCCACGAATTGGAATCGGCCGGCACCGTGTTGGCCTATGACGGGGCTGGAGCCGAGCGGGGCAACAAGCATAAAATTACCAAGACCGTGGCGAGTTACGACAGCGATGCGCGCGCGGCGCTGGACTATCTGGCGTCCTCATCTCATTGTACGGGCAGGCTGGGCGTCATGGGGATCTGCATCGGGGGCCATTTGGCGTTTCGTGCGGCGATGCAACCTGATGTGTTGGCCGCCACCTGTTGTTATGCCACGGATATTCATAAACGCAGCCTGGGCGAGGGCATGCACGACAATAGCCTAGACCGAATCGGTGAGATTACGGGCGAACTGTTGATGATCTGGGGCAGGCAGGACCCCCACATCCCCCGCGAGGGGCGGGCGCTGATTTACAATGCGTTGAGTGATGGAGAGCGACACTTTCAGTGGCACGAGTTCAACGCCGCGCATGCCTTTCTTCGCGATGAAGGTCCCCGCTACGATCCGGCTGCGGCGCGAATCTGTTACGACATGGCGTTGGAGTTGTTCGCGCGTAAACTAGGAGAAGGCGATCGGCGTTTTGCTGCCACTTCTACCGAGACCAAACATTAGCAGAGTTTTGACTTTTCCCCGCGCACATTATTTTTTCGAATTGTGAAGTCCAGGTCGTGGTGCAATGTGTTGCAACCTTCGAACCTGTATCTGTCGCACTTCGTGCGTAACAAGGATGGCTTGGCTATTCTTGTCTTTCATTGACTACGCTCTACCCCCTCCATATAATGCCGCTCGACAGTAGATTTCGACTGCCTTTCCACACAGTTATGACTTCTTTCTCCAAGACATCGTTGACTGGAAAATGGGACAGGGTTCGTGAAGAACTCACCCACGCATTCTCAACCAAGTCCGTGACAGAGGTGTTTGCGAGTGAAGATCTCGCACTGCTTGAGCGGGTGGCCGATGCGGTGGTGAAACGGGGCATGACTGCTCCTGCCACGATCTTTCTTGAATCGCTCGGTCCCATGAACTTTCTCGGCAGCCAGGCCCTCTATTTCCTGACTCCTATCGTCGAATGGGCGATCAATGCGAAGGAAATCGAGCAGGTGGCCCGGTTACTCGAACGACGCGAGACGATCCCCCGCCTCATCGCAATGATTGAGACAAAGTCGGCTCCCCAGGCTCCTCAAGGAGCCTCTGCTCAATGACAAGCTGCCGTGAAGCGTCTCTCTTCCTTCACGCGAGACTCGCGAGATTTGCGAGAAATGCGGGACTGGTCAGAAGTTTTATCTTTTCGAGTCGCGCCTGTCGCGCACACAACGAATCGCGCGTATCAGTCCATGGGCCTGTAGGATGACCAGTCAAGATTCCGGTAAGAGTAGCCATCCGTTGAACGTCATCGTCGCTACCGACTGTGGCAGCACCACAACCAAGGCCATTCTGATCGAGAAGGTCGGTGATGAATACCGGCAAACCTATCGGGGAGAAGCCCCGACGACGGTAGAAGCTCCGTTTGAAGATGTGACGCGCGGCGTACTGAACGCAATTGCGGAAATTGAAGAACTTTCGGGCCGGAAAATCCTCGACGGAGATAAAATCATCACGCCCTGTCGCGATGCGAAGACCGGCGTGGATATCTATATTTCCACCAGCAGCGCGGGCGGCGGGCTGCAAATGATGGTCACGGGGGTTGTGCAAAATATGACGGGTGAAAGCGCGCAGCGAGCGGCGCTCGGCGCCGGCGCGATTGTCATCGACGTCTTAGCCTCGAACGACGGCCGCTTGCCGCATGAAAAGATCGAACGTATTCGTACGATGCGGCCGGATATGATCTTGATGTCCGGCGGGACGGACGGAGGGGCGGTCACCCATGTCGTCGAGATGGCCGAGTATATTTCTGCGGCAGAGCCGCGACCCCGGTTCGGCGCGACATTCAAGCTCCCGCTGATCTATGCGGGCAATACAGATGCGCAGCCGCAAGTGAAGAAGATCCTGGGCGAGAAAACCGCGCTGGTGCTGACCGACAATATTCGTCCGGTGTTGGAACGGGAGAATCTCGCGCCGGCGCGGGACAAGATCCACGACCTGTTTCTCGAACATGTCATGCAGCAGGCGCCGGGCTACAAGAAATTGATCGAGATGGCCGGCGCGCCGATCATGCCGACACCGGCGGCAGTCGGCGTGATCATGGAAACGATCGCCAAGCGTGAGCATTTGAACGTGATCGGAGTGGATATCGGCGGCGCGACCACGGACGTATTTTCGGTCTTCAACGGACTCTTCAATCGGACCGTCAGTGCGAATCTCGGGATGTCGTACAGCATTTCCAATGTGCTGGCGGAAGCGGGGCTCGCCAATATCATGCGCTGGGTGCCCTTCACGATCGACGAACAGACGCTCCGTAACCGGATCAAGAACAAGATGGTCCGGCCGACGACGATTCCTCAGACGCTGGACGAGCTGCAGATCGAACATGCCATTTCCCGCGAGGCGCTCCGGCTCGCCTTGATCCATCATAAATCTCTCGCAACGGCCCTCAAGGGTGTGCAGCAGGAACGCACGATCTCGGATGTATTCGAGCAGCAGCAGTCCGGCAAGACGCTCATCGATATGCTCAAGCTCGATCTGATCGTCGGGAGCGGCGGGATTCTCTCCCATGCGCCGCGCCGTGTGCAGTCGATGCTGATGATGGTGGATGCCTATGAGCCATTGGGGTTCACGAGACTTTCAGTAGACAGTATTTTCATGATGCCGCACCTCGGGGTGCTCTCGACGATCGATGAGAAGGCAGCCACCGATGTGTTTGTCCGCGATTGCATGGTTTTTTTGGGAACCTGCATTGCGCCGATCGGGCAGGGGAAAGACGGAGAGCGGTGCGCGGACTATGCCATTACGTTCCCTGATGGTCGAGTCGACAAGGGAACTCTCTCGTTCGGCGATCTGCGATTGGTTCCCTTGGCGAGTGAAGAGAAGGTGTCGATCACGGTCCAGCCGGTGAAACAGGTGAGCGTCGGGGCGGGGGCGGGGGTTGCGGTCACACGAGAGGTGCAAGGCGGTGTCGTGGGCCTCTTGCTCGACGGGCGTGGGCGCCCGTTGCAGTTGCCGTCCGACCAGGCAGCCAGAATCGCATCGCTCACGAGGTGGTA
>JABFSG010000093.1 GCA_013140715.1 Nitrospiraceae bacterium | reverse complement strand
TGACCCGGTTGCCGCAGTTCAGCAAGAACGTGTCGTTCCCATTGGTGGGGGCGATCGTAGGGCCGATGATGATTCTCCCGAACGTGGGCCTCAACGAGTGGGGCCATGCCTTCTGGTTCGTCGATGAATTGTTTGCGGCGCCGTTGCATTGGGGCTTTGTGACCTTGGGCTGGTGCGGCTTGTTCGGCGGCACCGGCGGTGTAGCGGCCCAGATCGTCGCCCGGATGTCGAACCTCTGCGACGTGGTCTGGAACAACGAGGACAAGAAGTGCTTGCATGTGATCCCCTACTAAGGGATCAAGAGCCTGTGGGTGTTAGACCCGCGCTCCGGATGCCGAAGCGTGGGTCTGTGCATACAGCTAGCTGAAATAACGGAGGAGACAGATGTTCAGAACGATCGAGAGGGGGACAAATGGCACTATTTAGAACTAAAGAAATTATTGCGGCCAGCAAGCTGCCGCCGGAAGGCGTCAAGCTATCAAGAATGATAGACGCGATCTATTTCCTTCCGATTGCCTATTTCGGAGTGTTCGCAACTTTTCACATGCACTTCGATCTGCTGGCAGGAGACTGGGATTTCTGGATTGATTGGAAAGATAGGCAGTTCTGGGTAACGGTGACTCCTATTGTGGAGGTCATGTATCCCGGAGCGATTATGTATTACTTCTGGACTTTCTACCGGCAACCGTTTGGTGCAACATTAAGCATCACGGGGCTCCTGGTCGGTAAATGGATCACGATTATTCTTGCCTGGTACTGGTGGGCAAATTTCCCGATGAACTTCGTCATGCCGGCAAGCATGGTTTCCAGCGCCCTGATCCTCGACTGTACCCTTTTGTTGACACGGAGCTGGATGCTCACGGCAATATTTGGAGTATGGGCGTTTGCGATGATGTTTAATCCGTCAAACTATCCAATATTCGCGTACAGCAAGCAACCTCTGGTTGCGGATGGTGCGCTGCTCTCTCTGGCCGACTACATGGGCTTCACCTATGTTCGCACGGGAACGCCTGAATATATCAGAATCATCGAGGTGGGTTCGCTGCGTACGTTCGGCGGTCACACTGTCTGGATTTCGGCGTTCTTCTCGGCCTTCATTTCCATGTTGATGTTCACCATTTGGTGGCAAGTCGGTCACTTCGTCGGCCAATCCTTCTTCTGGGCCACCGGCAAGAGGGGTGTGAAGTACCGGACGAATGACGTCATGATTGTCGGTACAGATGAATACGCACAGAGACATGGTACACCGAATGGGATTGCCCCTGGAGCGTCAGGGCGAGCCACATTAGCGGAAGGGAAATCATGAACACAAAAAACCTGTTAAAACTGTGCGTGATCGGCTCTCTTGGAGTAGCGACGCTGGGGCTTACCCTGGCGTTCACCGCTCCTCCCGCTGCCGCCCACGGCGAGCGCTCTCAAGAACCGTTCCTACGGATGCGTACCGCCCAGTGGTACGACACACGGTGGTCGCCAAGCAAGACCTCCGTCAATGATGAAGCGATGCTGTCCGGGAAGATGCATATCGCTGAAGACTGGCCACGAGCCGTCGTCAGACCGAACCGTACATTCATCAACGTAGGTAGCCCCAGTTCCGTGTTCACCCGCCTCAGCTCCAAGGTGAACGGTATCCCGATGTTTACATCAGGCCCGATGGAGTTGGGTGGAGACTACGAGTACGTAATCAGGTTAAGGGCCCGCCTCCCTGGCCATCATCATATTCATCCGATGTTGGCCGTCAATGGCGCTGGTCCAATCGCAGGACCAGGCGGCTGGATGGATATTCAAGGCAATTACAAGGATTTCACCAACCCAGTAAAACTGCTGGTAGGTGGAACCATCGATACGGAGACTGCAGGCTTGGTGGCCGGACTCTTCTGGCACATCCTCTGGGGTGGCCTCGGCTTCCTCTGGATCGCCTGGTTCATGATCAGACCGATGTTCCTCATTCGTGCCAGAGTGCTGGCGCAAGAGGGCGGAGACGAGTTATTGACTGACCCCGCCGACAAGGTAGCAGGGTTTGTCATGCTCGGAACCTGCTTTATCATTATCGCGATCGGTTTCTTTGTTACAGACTCTCAATATCCCTATACCGTGCCTCTCCAGGCCGGTGCGCCGCTCATTAAGCCGACGCACTTGCAGTCGGATCTCACGATGAAGGTGCTCGCCGCTGACTATGACGTTCCAGGTCGCGCTCTACGCATGACCCTAACGGTCACGAACAACGGCGAAGTCCCCCTTCGGATCGGAGAATTCACAACGGCAGGTATCAGGTTCCTCAACAAGGTCGGCGTGGCCAATAACCTGGATCCAAACTATCCAGCAGAAATCATGGCCCTCGACGGCTTGAACATGGAAGACGACTCTCCGATACTTCCAGGCGAAACCAAGGATATCAAGCTTGATTCCAGAGATTCGCTGTGGGAGTTCCAGAGGTTGATGGACATGGTTCACGATCCTGAACAGCGATTCGGCGGGCTGGTGATGTCTTGGGACGATTCAGGAAATCGCCACATCAACAGCATCGCAGGTGCAATTATCCCGGTCTTTACGAGGGCTCAGGGATAGGTTTCAGGTTTAACACGTTCCACGTGTAGCTGATCCGCCCCCGTCGTAAGACGGTGTGGCGGATCAGCTTTTTTATGTCCGCGAGCTGATGATATTGAACCCCTCTGGCAAGAGACACCGCAGGGATGCTGTACGAGTTGGAGATCTTGAGAAAACTTCACCGCCCAACTTGATATGGAAACCCACGACACACATCTCGGTGCTCTCAACTATGCCGATTGCTTTGGTGATGTGTTAGGGGCTTCGGGCGAGTGTCAGAGCAAGATGGCCTGTAAGGAGCTTCACAGAAGAACTTGAATCCCCTCAGGACGGCCTATAATAGGCTGCTAGGCCTGTTATTCACACTCCCACTTGTAGGGTTTCCTATCCTGTGCAAACCTCTCGGGACGTGCAAAAGCAGTAGGGTCTGAAGTTCGAAATTCACAAAAACATCGAAGCGAGACTGCCTGCCATTCCCACCCATTGTGCATCGCGCACCTGGTTCTCCGGCTCCCCTTCACGGTTGTTTTTTTGAAGTGTGAGGCATTATAGTTTCTCTACACCAGGCGATGTGACAACAGCATGGCATGATTTCCTCAACAACATGCGGAGGCGGTTCATGAAAAGATTGCTCGTAGTGTTTGCACTGTTTGGACTCGCCGGGTCCCCGGCAATGGCCGTGGAGTCGATCGATATGGCGCTGGTGCCGGCTGGAGAGTTCACGATGGGGAGCGAGGCGGGGGATGCAGATGAAAAACCGGAACGCAAGGTCTATGTAGATGCATTCATGATGGATAAATATGAAGTGACGGTGGGACAGTATGCGGCTTTTTTGCAGGCCAAGGGTATAGAACCACCTACGGACTGGAAGCTGATGAACCAGCCAGCACACCAGAAACGTCCAGCCGCAAATATGGATTCAGTGGACGCAACAGCGTACTGCAAATGGGTCAACAAACGTTTGCCCACGGAAGCGGAGTGGGAAAAAGCAGCACGCGGCACGGATGGCCGCCTCTATCCCTGGGGCAACGAACCACCAACGCCCCGCCATGCAAACTTTGGGAAAACGGATTGGAATAACCACGGAGCCTTGTCGCCGGTGGGGTCATTCGAAGAGGGCAAGAGCCCCTATGGTCTCTATGATATGGCAGGAAATGTCTGGGAATGGGTCAGCGATTGGTATGATTTTCGATATTACAAAAGCGCCCCCTCGAAGAACCCGACAGGGCCATCGTCAGGTGGCACCAAAGTGATCCGTGGCGGAGCATGGAACGGCAATGCGCGGGCACTGCGCTCTGCAAATCGAAGCCTCATTTCGCCCACGGACCAGGGACTTACCGGGTTCAGATGCGCGAAGAATCCATAGATACGAACAGGTCTTAAGGTCGCCTTCTCTACCCGTGGGTTCCACGCTGCTCTATCAAATTATCTGACGTGACAATGGCAGGAAAGGCATTGGGCTGGATACCAGCACAATACTCGCGGGTTGTGCAAAGGCAGTACGGTTCGGGATTCGAAGTTTTCAAGGCCTCAAATTCGCCTCTATTTTCACGCGAAACGGGCATTGAACCATGGTTCCAGCAGCCGCACTACAGGGTTGTTTTTCTGAGGTGTGAGGCATTATAGTTTCCGCCCATTGGGCTCCGATAGGACAGGAGTAAAGGCTTGTTCGGCAAAATATTGTGGAGGCGGTTCATGAGAAGGACGCTCGTACTGATTGGGGTGCTCGGATTCGCTGTGTGCCCGGCAATGGCCGCGGTAACTGGTGAGAAGGGCCACCTAGAGTCTGCAACGGGGCACAAACAGGGTTACGAGAAAACGGTGTCGGCTCAGTCACAAGATCCGTCTATGGTGCTGGTGCCGGCGGGCGAATTCACAATGGGAAGTCCGACGGGAGATCCAGACGAACGTCCACCGCACCAGATTTTTCTTGATTCATATCTAATTGATAAATATGAAGTGTCAGTGGAACAGTATGCGGTATTTCTCCAGGAATCAGGGAACCATCCGCCGTCAGACTGGAAAACGATGAACCAGCTTTCGCATAAGAAGCGGCCGGTCTCGAACGTGGATTGGGCTGACGCAACGGCATACTGTAAATGGGCAGGCAAGCGTTTGCCGACAGAGGCAGAATGGGAAAAGGCCGCGCGGGGGACGGATGGACGCCTCTATCCGTGGGGCAACGAACCACCGACATCTCGTCACGCGAATTATGGACAGGCGGGATCAAGCAATCATGGAGCCTTGTCGCCGGTGGGGTCATTCGAAGAGGGCAAGAGTCCCTATGGTCTCTATGACATGGCAGGGAATGTCTGGGAATGGGTCAGTGACTGGTATGACCATGACTATTACGAAGTCAGCCCATTGAAAAATCCTGAAGGGCCGCCAACGGGCGGATACAAAGGGATTCGTGGCGGCTCTTGGAACAGCAGCCCACGCGCCTTGCGCTCTGCGGATCGGTACTGGGACCCGCCGTCGTTTAGAAGCCAATATCTTCCTGGATTCCGATGTGCGAAGAAACCATAGTGAAGGGCAGGCTCCCGGCCTCCAAATCACATCACTTTTCGGTGGGATGCAAAGCTAGCCCCATTCAGTGACGAGGCTGTGTCGCTGTGTTCGATCCGGCGCCGACGAGCGTAGTACGTATTAGTCGATGTCAGGCCTGGCCATAATTTATAATGCTTGCGCTTTTTTGGCCGCGAGGGCAGCAAGCTCCTCAGGGATAAGATAGCGCCTTGGCCCGAAGATCGCCGTGCCGACACGCACCATCGTCGCGCCTTCGGCGATGGCGACATCCATATCTTCCGACATCCCCATAGAGAGCGTATCGAGAGCATATCCATCCCGCTTGAGCCGATCGAACAGCTCCCACAGCATGTGGAACTGGCTACGCTGCAAAGCCGTCGCAGTCGTGAGTTCGGGGACGGCCATCAATCCACGCAATTTCAGGCGGGGTAGCCGCACGACATGCGCCGCCAGACTGGACAACTCTTCAGGCGCCACACCGCTCTTACTCGCTTCTCCGCTCACATTCACTTGCAGACAGATTTGCAAGGGCGGCAGCGATTCGGACCGGTCCTTCGACAAGCGGTCGGCAATCTTTGTCCTGTCCACACTGTGAACCCAGGAAAAGTTTTCCGCAATACGTCGTGTCTTATTGCTCTGGATGGGGCCGATAAAATGCCATTCGATCGGAAGATCGGTCAGGTGCTGCATCTTTGCCAGCGCTTCCTGCAGATAGTTCTCGCCAAAAATCTTTTGTCCTGCAAGCCAGGCTTCCCGCAAATTTTCGGCAGGGTTGGTCTTGCTCGCTGCCAGTAGAGTGATCTCGTCCGATCGTCGGCCGAGAGAGTGAGCCACTGTGTCGATGCGGGCCTGTACCGCGTGCAAGCGTGAAGCAATGGTTGTCGTCATATACGCGAGTATCCTGCGTTCTCTAATAAGTTCCAGTCTGACGAATCATCATGATGAAGACGTACATCCGTCTACACATCATGGCTCTTACGAAACAGGACCTGGCGCGATCGGACGATACATATGCTCGCGCGTCAGAGGAAGAGAATTGTTCAATCCGTTTGTAAAAAGGACTTGATAGAGCCGTGGACTTCCATAGCGAAAATTGATGACACATCCATTGAGAAACATCCGCCACATACGAACGAAGGATGCATCGAACATCTTTTCAATTGTTTTGACATGTGTTTCGTATCGCGTGCACCATTCCTCAACCGTTTTTGCATAGTGCAGGCGAAGATTTTCGATGTCGGTCGGAACGAGCCCGGCTTCGCCCATAGTACGGGCAATTTCGTCGAGCGAGGGAATATATCCACCGGGAAAAATATACTTCAATGTCCAGGGATCGCCGGGCATCGATCGCTCCTCCCCGATGGTATGGAGCAGCCCTATGCCTCCGTGCGTCAACAGCGATTTTGCCTTCTCCATGAATATCGGAATGAACTGTTTCCCCACATGTTCGAACATTCCGACAGACACGAATTTGTCGAATCGGCCCTCAAGTTTTCGGTAATCCTCGAACACGACCGAAACTTCCTTCGACAGTCCCTCGCGCTTCACCAGATCGGTCGCATACTCCACTTGCTGTTTCGACAGTGAGCAACCGACACCGCGTATGCCGTAGTGCTTGGCCGCGTATATCAGCATCCCGCCCCAGCCGCATCCGATATCGACAAGCGTCTCCCCTGCCTTCAATTGAAGCTTTCGGCAAATATGCTCATATTTCTGCTGCTGCGCTTGCTCGAGCGTGTCGTCCTCATGACGGAAATAAGCGCAGGAGTAGGCCATGCTCTTGTCGAGCCACAGCTTGTAGAAGTCATTTCCAAGGTCGTAATGGTGGGCGATGTGTTTGGGCGCACGGGATAGCGTGTTGAGCGAGGTCTGACGCAGGTGCTGAAATGCGAGTTTCGTCTTCAAGCCAAGCGGCAGATTCAGAAAGGCGGCATCCGTCCCAAAACGAAGCAGCTGTCTGAAATCTCCCTCTACCTGAATGTCGCCCGACATATATTCTTCGCCGAAACCCAACGATCCGCTTTCAAGCACATGCTCCGCCGCTTGCTTCGTGACAAAGGTCAGCAGGAACTGTCTTTTACCTGTGCCATACGAACTTTTCTTCCCATCCCAGAACTGCACCTCGAAAGAAATATCCGGCGCATGATCGCTCAATTTATTGAAAAGCTGCTCGAGAGTTTTTCGCATGACCATCCTCTTTCTGGTAATGTCGGACGTTGCTTTTGAGGTGGGCAGAGGCTCGAACACCCTCAAGAAGCCCTAATAGGTGCCTGTGATTAGCTCTTTCCCCGGTTCTTGTCAAGATGCTCATGCGGAAGGAAAGGCGATAAAGAAGGCTGAGCGCTGTATCGACACAACGCTCCCGTCTTCAGCCAAGGAATGCCGTAAAGAATCGCCGGTTTGGACAGAAATCGGATCTAAAACCCCATATTTTTGTATCGGCGGATATTGCCGTTTGATATCCTTGCCCAATTTCGCTTGCTACGGCATTGCTGGACGATCTGTTTGAACATTCTGTAAGAATGACCTCCAAGCACGTTGCACTATGACAAACCGTACTGATTCTATCAATGCATGGGGGTTGTTTTTTACTAAAAAGTAACCGACAATAAAGCTCGTTTATCGATCAATCACCATCCAGCCAACTGGCTCAATAACCATACGAGAGGCGGCATGATGAAATTGCAGAATATGTTGTGGGTAGCAATCGTATTGATCATTCCAGGTACAGCCTGGGCCTATGGCGACATCAGCAGCTCGAATCTCATCGCCTGCACGGCAAAATTCTCAAGGTTTACGCCACCGAACAATACAGAGGTGGCGCCAAAATCTGAATTTTCATTTTTTGCATCCACTCCAACCAACCCGACTAGTATTCGGGTTACGATAAAAGAACAATTAGTGCCGATCACCGTGACTGCCAAACATGATGGGCTTCAAGTAACCGGCAAAATCCCTGCCTCAGTAAAAGGAACCTACGCAAAGATAAACCTTGCAGGGAAAGGCCCCAATCAATGCGAAGCAACCGGTGGATGGCTGGTGAAGGTGAAGTGACGAAATCCGCGCAGTAACCTGTCCAGGCGATGATTCGAGACCGCAAGAAGGGATTCATCGTTAACAGGCTTGGGAGTGTTTCCATGGCCTTCAAAGTAAGGCCCTAGCCTCGCTCTCCTTCTCAGCCACGGAGAGACAGTCGGGAACATATCCTGAACGATGATGCCTGGCATCCTCCTCCTACCGCACAGCCAAAAGGTACGGCAACATATCCCGATCTAAGCTTCTCTCGATAAAACAGGGTTGAACGCACCAGAAAGGCGCCGTAGTGGGCGCCTTCTTTTGCATCACCGTTGGGCAATGCACGATCGCGCCGGTCGAGGAAGAAATCGCGTGAGAACGACCGACGATGCGGTGTGAACGTTGCACAAACCTGGAATGATAGGGACAGACTGGGAACCATGATCAGGAATCCATGAACCGGTTCATAAATCTTGAAAGGTCGCTCTTGCCCTCAAAGACCGGCCACTGGCATTCGCACGATTCAACATACCATAAGCGAGATCACCGGATGCCGAGCGTAACGGTCAGCCCATGCGTAACCCTCAATTCACAACCGTCAATCCAAACAATGGTTGCTGTGTGGGTTCAAGGTCCTAGTGCAACACCTGTATCCTGGGAATTCCAGGAGCGAAGGAGTTGCACATGGGACAATATCAACGGTTAACCCTGATGGAGCGTGAAGAACTCAGTCGTATGTTGGCCGC
>JABFSG010000048.1 GCA_013140715.1 Nitrospiraceae bacterium | reverse complement strand
ACGGAGCGTGATCCGGAGACAGTCCCCTTGGTTCGCACGAATCTCCAGAGGTTGAATCAGGTCGCCCTGTAACCCATTCGAAACCGCGCCCGCCGAAAACGTCGGATCCTCGCTGTCCCGCGCCGCCTGGTTCTTCGCTTCTTCGGCCCGAATTCCAGCCACGTTCTCAGTCAAGACATACATGAAGCCGGGATAGAAGTCTCCGAATCGATTGACGGTGATCTCAACGTTGATGGCAGAAATATCGTAGGCCCGAACCGGCATCTGAGCCGAGCAGCGAGCACCTTGCCCTACCTTGACCTTGTCCTGATCCTCAGCAACCAGGAGTATGCCCTGCTGCATCGCATGGGCACTCGCGCCCAAGAAGGGTCCCTTGCTCTGCACCTGGCGTTCGATTTGCTCGATGGCCTTCCCCATTTTATCTTGCAACATCGGACCAGCCTGGGCGTGAACCGGTGTGGCGACATGAGCATCATGCGACATCGCCGCAAGCCCCGGCACAGTTCCGGCAGAGGTAAAGCCTGCCGCCATCACCAATAATCCCGACCATAGCCATTTGCTTGAAATATCCATAGATCCAGCCTCCTTCTTAGGTTCTCATCCCACAGTCCAGATACGATCCCCTGCTCATCACAAAAAGCCTGGCTAAGTCCAAGAGTGTGATACCGGCCTCACCAGGTAGGGCGTTGATTCCTCGTTGCTCGAATCTCGCGGCTCGTATTTCGCCGTTTGTCCTACGTGATACGCTTCACGCACAACGCTTCATATCCCTCGGCCTTTATTAAGAGCTGGTGAAGGCTTTCTCCTTGGGGAGAGGGTCATTCGGAGGCCGGTCCAAAATCACCCAGACCTTCACCAGCAGTAGAATCCATGCGCAACTTGTGTGCCGCGGCAGAAGCAGAACCTGAAATAGTCAGATAACCCGCTCCAGTCTTAACGATTTGCGATCGACGCGGGAACAAGACCGATCGGTCTATCTTGGGAAAATTTCCACAGGACTTGACAGTCAGAGAGGGCTGAAATGATAGATCGTGATATTTCAATAAGATGGACTGTCTAGTTAGTTGGACAGTGACTCTGTGGAATGTGGGGCAAAAGCGGGCAGATTGCAGAACCTTGAACAAAAATCCGAGCGAGATTCGGGGACTGGCTTGATCTGGTTGACCTGGTTTGTTTTGTTTATCTGGTTAGTCTCGTTCAACCGAAGAAACCAAACAAACTAAACAAACAAGAGACACGAGCCAGCTCACGCATCCTGCATGCCATAGGTACGGAGCTTATTATAGAGGCTGGCCCGGCTGATCTTGAGGAGCTTGGCCGTCTTTGCACGATTGCCCTCCGTTTGCTGGAGCGCCTGAAAAATCCGAGCACGTTCTGCTTGGTGGGTAGCCCTGCGCGAAACGGCACGGAGGTCATGACCTGCCGGAGGGGATCCCATATCCATAATATCCTTGCAACTGAGTTCGGGCCCGGTGGTGGTGACGATGGCCCGTTCAAGATAATGTTGAAGCTCCCGCACATTGCCCGGCCATGGGGCCTGGGTGAGCGCCTGCATCACATCCGGCAATACCTGCCGGACCGGTTGTCGGTGACGCTTGCAGGATGCCGAGACGAAGTGCCGGACCAGAAGAGGGATGTCTTCCCTCCGCTCACGGAGCGGAGGGAGCGACAAGGGCAACACGGCAAGCCGGTAGTACAGATCCTGCCGAAAGCTCTTCGCCTTCACGAGATCGACCAGATCCCTGTTCGTCGCTGAAATGACCCGCACATCGATTTTAATCGATTGGTTTCCCCCAACCCGCTTGATCTCCCCCTCCTGAAGGACTCGCAACAGCTTGGCCTGAAACGTCGCAGATGTGTCGGCAATCTCGTCTAGAAAAATCGTCCCACCATCCGCCTCTTCAAACAGTCCACGTTTGGAGGCATGAGCCCCCGTGAAGGCTCCCTTCACATGGCCGAACAACTCACTCTCCAATAGCGTTTCCGGCAGCGAACCGCAATCGACGACGATAAACGGCTTATCCCGCCGATAACTCGTGCGGTGAATCGTGTTGGCCACCAGCTCCTTGCCGGTGCCGCTCTCTCCCTGAATCAAGACAGTTGCCGAACTATCCGCCACAAGGCGAATCATATCGAGAACTTCCCGCATCGGCGCACTTGTTCCAATCAGCTCACCCGGTTTCGATGTCTGCTTCATCTCCGCTCGTTCACCGCTCTTCTGCTTCGCAGCCTTCTGAAGCGTCTTGAATAAGACCAGCACAGACTCGACCTCTCCGCTGGTCGAAAGCAACGGAAAAGCCTGATGCATCCCACAGGCTGCACCATCCCCTCCGGAGGAACAGGCCACGGATCGGACATCGGGCGATTCATACATTTTCGTCGCAGGGCAGGTGCCGCAAGGATCACTCCGGTGAGCAAAGGCCTGATAGCACTTCGCCTGATGGCCGGACAACCGGGGCGCCTCCCCGGGCCAGGCGGATTCATTCGCGTAGATCACATTAAAATCGCGATCCAACACCGCCACTCGATCTGAGAGCCCGCCGGCTAACTGTTTAATGGCCTCCAGTCGGGCTGCGAGGACGGGGTCG
Organism: Nitrospiraceae bacterium; assembly: GCA_013140715.1. Taxonomy (GTDB): domain Bacteria; phylum Nitrospirota; class Nitrospiria; order Nitrospirales; family Nitrospiraceae; genus Palsa-1315. Next base: position 99,444 of record JABFSG010000048.1, on the reverse strand, counting down.
GTAAAGGGATGAACTAGGGAACAGGGTTCTTGAGATCCGGCCATCTCACACCTCACGCTATAACATCGAATGTTTATCGAGTATTGTCTGAGCCGATTCTTCCATCCAATGCCGGACCTAAGAGACGCCGTATGGCTCCTCTGAGTTCGCTGAGTCGAAACGGCTTATCGAAGTAGGCCTCGACGCCGATGGCCGACGCATCGGTTTTCGTCTGCTGATCTCCAAACGAGGTGATCAGCACCATCGGCACACCAGGAGCAAAGGTTCGGAGCCTGGCGACATAATCCAACCCCCCGGCCGGCATCCGAAGGTCCGTGAGGATCAGCGAGGGGCGAGACTCAAGCACCAGCCGCAAAGCCTCATCTCCATCAGCCGCCTCTTGGATGGATACGCCCAGATCATACAGCTCATCACACAGAAGACTCCGCATCTCCCGATCATCTTCCGCGACAAGCACCACCGCTCGCTTTCTCTCCTGCACCATCGATCTCCTCTTTCTCCGGCCTTCTGCTGATTCTTGTAGTGGGAGATAATGCACAACCCGTGCAAGGTGGTTTTTTACGCGGACACGGCGCAACCGCTCCCAGAACTGAGCCAACTTGCTTGAGTTTTCTCGTAATGGGCAGGGTAGCGGACAGAAATCCCCCAAGACCTGATGAAAATTGCGACAGCTACCGCACCCCCCCTGTCGCAGATTGCGACAGGACCAGGCGAGCCAGTCGAGCGAATTTCTGGAGAGGGGGTTGCGCTTGTTGGTTAGGAGGTAGCAGCGGCCTGAGCTTTGTCAAGAGGGAGCCGGATCCAAAACGTCGTGCCCTTGCCGACAACACTTTCTACAGCAATGGTCCCGCCATGTTCTTCGACGATACCCTTCACGACCGTAAGACCCAGCCCCGTCCCCTTGCCAAAATCTTTCGTCGTAAAAAAAGGCTCAAACACCTTCGCACGGATCTCTTCCGGTATCCCATGGCCGGTATCGGACAAACGGAGGCAAACGTGGCTCTCTTCACAAGTAAGGCTCAACCGGAGCTGTCCTCCTTCCGGCATGGCATGGATGCTGTTTATCACAAGATTGATGAGCACTTGGATCAGTTGGTCCCGATCTGCAAGGACAAGAGGCAATGACGGCTCAATCGTCTTATCGATTGTGATCCGACTTTGAGCGATCCGTTCCTCGAACATCTCCAGACTCTCGTCCACGATCTCAACAAGATCGATGGCCCGCCGCTCCGGTGTCTTTCGCCTGGCAAAAGCCAGAAGTTGGTTCATCACCTTAGTGATTCGCTCCACCTGCGTGACGATCGTAGCAAGACCCTTCTTCATCCCTTCATCGTCTGTGCGTTGGAGCAGATATTCCGCGCGCCCGAGGATTACGTTCATCGGCGTCCCGATTTCGTGCGCCATGCCGGAAGCCAATGTGCCTAACTCCGCCAATCGCTCAGTCCGTCGGAGCTGCGTCTCCAGACGTTTGCGCTCTGAAATATCCACAACCGATGCCAACGTCCCCATTCCTCTGTTCATCTGAATAGGCGTCAGTCCGATTTCAACGGCAAATTCACTCCCGTCTTTCCGCAAACCGAACAACTCACGTCCGGCCCCCATCGATCGTGTCTGCGGGACCTTCAAGAATCCAGCCCGGTACTGCCGGTGACCAGCTCGAAACGGGCCGGGAATGAGTATCTCGACCGATTTTCCGAGCAACTCTTCCCTCTCATAGCCGAATTGACGGAGGGCGGAGATATTCACCATGACAATCGTTCCATGCTCATCGACAAGCAGCATGCCACTGGGAGCGGCATCCACAATCAGATGCCACTGTTGTTCGCTTTCGTAGGACTCCCGGCTCACGCCTGAGTCTGTCCTTCGATCTCGCCCAGTTTCCGGTAGAGCGTCTTGCGATCGATTCCGAGCGTATGGGCCGCCTGGTACTTATTACCGCCAGTCTTCTCGAGGATCTTGAGAATATATTCCTTCTCCACTTCATCCAGTCGCAGAGTCCGTTCAGCCGCATCGTCGAGTACGCGCCGATCGCCGCGAGCCCCTTGAATCGTTGACGGAAGATCGTCAGGAACGATCTGCTCGTTTCGGCTGAGTGTGACGGCCCGCTCGATCACATTTTCCAATTCCCGCACGTTGCCAGGCCAGGCATAATCGACCAACATGGCCAACGCAGACTCGCTCACACCCTGTATCTGTTTCCCGCGAGATTCCGCACACTTCTTCATGAAGGCGTTCACCAGCAGCGGAATGTCCTCCCGGCGCTCACGCAGGGAAGGAAGGGATAGCTCGATGACATTAAGGCGATAATACAAGTCTTCCCGAAAACGCTTTGCCTTGACCTCTTCCGTCAGGTTGAGATTCGTCGCAGCAATGATGCGTACATCGACAGAAATCGGTTTGTTCGCCCCTACGCGGCGAATCTCTTTCTCCTGGATCGCCCGCAAGATCTTGGCCTGCAACATCAAGGGCAATTCACTGATCTCATCGAGAAATAGCGTGCCCTTCTGCGCCTCTTCAAAGAGGCCCCGCTTATCCGCCTTCGCATCCGTAAAGGCGCCTCGCATATGACCGAACAGCTCGCTTTCGAGCAGCTGTTCCGGAATGGCGGCACAGTTGACGGGGATAAACGGCGCATCCCGGCGATCGCTATTGTAATGGATGGCCTTGGCCACCAACTCCTTGCCGGTCCCGCTCTCGCCGGTGATCAACAGATTCGTCGGACTGTCGGCCACGCGCCGGATCAGGTCGAATATCTCCTGCATCGGTTTGCTCTTGCCGATGATCTGATGAAAACTGTATTCCTTATGAACCTCGCGCCGGAGCCTGTTCACCTCACGTCGTAGCGATGCTTCACGGATGCACCGTTCCACAACGCGAACCAACTCATCGTTTTTCACAGGCTTGGGCAAGTAGTCGCTCGCGCCTCGCTTCATAGCCTCGACTGCCGTATCCACCGATCCAAAGGCCGTCATGAGGATGACCCCGATGTCCGGATACAGACGCCTGATCTCCACGAGTAGTTCCGTCCCCAACATCCCCTTCATTCGTAAATCGGTCAACACGACGGCATAGTCTTGCTCAGTCAACAGCGCCAAAGCCTCTTGTCCACTCCCAGCCGTCGTGACCTGATGCCCACGGTCATTGAGGACATCGTGAACCAGCTCCCGCATCTCCACATCGTCATCGACGACCAGAATTGCACCCCATTCTTCGGTCATGTTGCACTCCTTCTCCGATCTCGTTTATTCAGATTGTCTGGTTTGTCTTGTTTATTTGGTTGAAGCAGACTCACTGGGCCATCCGGATGAACGAAATCAACCAAATCCACCAAACAAACCAGATCAACCAGACAAACCATAGACGAGAGGCTAGCCCTTTAGCCTAGAAATGGTCAAGACACATTGCCGCGAAATGCCACAGACATATCTCTCCTTGAGGAAGAATGCCCCAAAATTCGCTTGATCGTTGATATTCAATCAACTAGTAGGCAGAGATCTGCAAAGGCGGGACCACTCCACGTGAAGCAGGACGAGGTTGAGGTCAAAGTTGAGTGAGGAAGCAGGTTCGAGGTTTGAGGGCGGAAGTCACGGACTATGTTCTTGCCTCTGACCTCTAGCCTCAAACTACCTTAGCCTCGGCCTCAACCTTATCCTGCTAGGCATCCAGTACCGGTTATGCTACAAACCTGCCGAAAGAATGGCAGGCTCGTCTGATGGTCGGTCTCATGTCGATAGGACAACGTTCAGTATCCTCTATAGGATTGACCCTGGCGGGAATTTTGTGCAGCCTGGCCCTGACCGGCTGTCTTTCTCCCATCACGCTCAGTCGCGCCGTGACGAGCTATGACGAAGCGGTCACGGATGCCATCTCCAAACAATTGCTCATCAACATCGCCCGCGCCCATCAACATCAACCGATTCACTTCACAGGCGTCTCGAATATCGCCGCGACCTTCGATTTCCGTGTGAGCGCCGGAGCCACTCCGGCACTCACGGGAGAAGCCAGTAGGGCCCTCATGCCGATCTTTGGCGGCAGTGTCGCGGAGAACCCCACCATCAGTATCGTGCCGATCGAAGGGGAAGAGTTCACCAAGCGGCTCTTGACTCCTTTTCAGGAAACCAAATTCCTCCTCCTCCTCCGACAGCGATACGACATCGATCTGTTGCTCAGACTGATGACGCAGGAACTGCGGATCAAGCAAAATGGCCAAGAGGTTGCCTACCGCAATAGGCCAGCAGACCGGACAGAATACGAGATGTTCCGTCGCGTGGTGTCGCACCTTTCCGCCATCCAAGACCAGAACCAGCTCCATGCCGAACCGCTCGTCTACAGCCGGACCTGGACGATTCCCGCCAACTCGGTCACAGCCGAAGGCTTTCAGGCGTTACAGAAAGAGTATCTCGTGACCTATAGCCAGAAAGACAACACCTACACCCTAAGCAAGCAAATCCTGGGACGAACCCTCATCACCAACTATGACCCAGACACACTCTCACCAGACGAACAAGCCCGGTTGATCGACGAAACGGAAGAAGGGCACCTCAACGATGTGTCCTTCGACATCCGCCCTGGGCACGTCGGAGGGGACTATCCTCTCAAGGGAGAATTCCGGTTGCGGAGCTTTAACACCATTCTTAACTTTCTGGGTCGATCGCTTGGAGAGGACCCTGAATACCACGTTGACAAAGATCCTCGGACTCCGGAAATCCACGAGAACCCCGTCCACGCCATGGAACTCCTGCTGTCTGATGGATCTCCCTCAGGAGCCGACCTATCGATTCAATCTCACGGAAAATATTATGCTGTGAAGACCACGGGACCACTGGCGCGCTGGAACCGCGAGGCCTTTCAATTGCTGTATCTATTATTCCAGATGACAGTTACCGATGTACCTCGCGTCGGAGTCCCCAGCATCACGATTGCGAAGTGACCAATCCCAGAGTCCTCCCCTTATGATCGTCAGCCGCAGCTTCCCGCTTGAGCTGCATGGGAATCACCTCGGCAACCGCGCCCCTATTGCATGCGCATGCAACACTCAGCATCAACCAGATCAGCAACGCCTTATCCTTATGGTGTAAAAATCTGCACTGCGAAACATCAGTCCGTGAACAAGTTCCAGATCTTGAGCCACAGAACCCGACACACTAGTTTGGGTCAGATTCACGTCTGACGCTTGCCGGAACCGACAGGATATAATTTGGATCCGTAGAATCCTCCCAGACTTCGTCATGATCCCGGCTTATACCCCAGCCCCGCACATAGAGGAGCGACAGCACCGGCTCGGCAGCTAGCCGTTGCGTACCAGTGACTTGTCCAACCACCGTCATACGCGCCCAATGCCGATATTCGCGGGGAATTTGTCGTTTGGGTATTATCACCCAGTAGTGGCCGGCTTCGGAGCCATCCATGTCCACGGGACGATGGGGAATATAATCCTCGTCCAGCGGCCGATTCTTCACACGCAACCAGAGGTACTGCGCGTTCTCTTCTTCATCGACAATTGTACCCCCCAACAGCACCACTTTCCCGCGATAGTTCTCCGGATGGGAAGTCAGCTCGGTAAGCGTCGCACCAGACTCGGCCATCCGCACATATTGACGCGGGACTGTGGCGCATCCAAACAACACTATGGTCAAGCTGATGGCCAGTGCAAAATGTGCCGACCAGCGTTGGCGGAAAACATGAGGAGTCATAGAGTGATGTCCCTGGTTGTGCGGTGCCTGATGTCCAACGGCCCTTAGCTCTTGTCGGTGCAGAGACCGACACTCGCGCCTGCGGCATTGCGCTGTGCGACGGTCCCATATTCACGATTTGGAATCAAGATGGGAAGAGAACCAGGATATGCTGCGGGTGGAGGAGACGAATTCAGCGTTCCATCATTAACGCGCGCGGCGGTCAGCTCCAGAAAAGTTGCGTCATCGCCCACAATAAGAACAACCCATACACAGAGCCGAAAAATATCGGAAAGCTGACGGCGCGACGAGCCCACCATCGACGATGGTGGCGGAAGGCCCAGTTCGGCAAAAATACCGGTGGCTCATTCCGCCGATTCTCGATCGGCTCCCGGGTCTTGTGAAGACGATAAAGGCTTGTCAGAAGTGGCTGGTCTGGCCATTCTTGGCTCTGTTCGATCCCGCGCAATTGCCACTCCCAGAGCGCATTCTGGCCGGAGAATCGACCGAGATTGATCGCCATTTGCAAACAAAGAAATAGCCCACACACACACAACAGGGCGCTAAGGATTACAATGGGAAAGTGTAGCGATTCTCGCGAGACAAGCAACCCGAGTACTGCAACGAAGATGGAATTGGCGGTAAGGTAATCGGAGAGCAAACTGTGGTAATCCCGCACACCACAGGTCCAGAGAGTCAGAAGATGCTCATAGGTGCGACTCAGCTGTCCATCCTGCTCGTCCGTCATTCTGTCCTATATTTCTATCGAGTCATTGAAACACTGCAATGACCAACGTTTCTTGCGTGAATTTCGCAGCCCTTTCCCCGTTACTCTCAGTCATCCATACAGGTTGTAGGTTTCTTTCGGCTGATCTGCGCTATCCGGCCCATCTCCAAGAAGTATAACTGTTTGGGCCGGTGCCCGCACGAGTATATAACGCGAACCCAGGTCCCGCGTGCTTGAGCACTCGCATTCGCTCTTCGCGCCGATGAATCAGAATTGTGTAAACGGCAGCATTTGCGGAACGAGCGGTGGCACCTCGATCTTGGGATGCTGTGCTGGGCCGTGCGGTGTCGGGCGTTCTCCCAGCGTGACAACCATGGTGCGCCTTACGCCGTCTCGATAGAAGGTAACGTCGATTGACTGATTGGCCTTCAGATGCCCCATCACCTTGGCATATTGCTCGCTGGATTTGACGTCCTCCCCATTCACCGCGACAAGGATATCGCCTCCTAAGACCCACGACTCTCCTTCAATGGTGACATCCAGGTTGCCGGCACGAACCCCGATCGCCTCGGCCGGACTCCCCTCATCCACATCGAGAATAAGCAACCCACTCACAAGGGGAAGGGCAATGAGATTCCGTACTTCGTCGGTCACGAATTTCCCTTTGATGCCAAGCCATGGGCGGATCACACGGCCATTTTTCCGCAGTTCAGCCACGATAGATTTGACGTTATTGATCGGAATAGCGAACCCGATATTCTGCGCGCCCATCAATATTGCCGAATTGATCCCGACCACGCGGTCCTCGGAATCGACCAGCGGCCCACCGCTATTCCCAAGATTCATCGGGGTGGTGGTCTGAATGACTCGCTCTTGGAACAACTCCTGTTTAGGCTCCAGCAGTTTGCCGAATCCGCTCACAATGCCGGTTGAAAACGCATAGCCCAATCCAAAAGGATGTCCGATCGCCAGGACTTTCTGGCCGATTTCCAGTTTGTCGGAATCGCCAAGTGAGGCCGGAACATGTTGCCCATGCGGGAGTGTAACATGGAGCAGCGCAATATCCGACTGTGGATCGTTCCCAATCAACTCAGCCGGCACACGAGTCCCGTCGTGCAACGTCACCGTGATTTTTGCAGCTCCATCTACGACGTGGGAATTGGTCACGATCGAGCCCTGCTCATCGATCAGCACACCCGCCCCAAGTCCTTTTCCCGATGTCTGTGTGAGGTGATGAGCACTCACATAGGCGGAAGCGACCAGCACCGTGGCATTCGCCATCTTCTTGTAGACCCGCACGCTGTTCATTTCCTCCGGCGTGACTAAAGCAGCCGCGAGAGTCCAGGATGTTCCCGTCCAAAATGCGAGCACCAGGCAAGCGATCAACCAGAAACGAAGGCGCCCTTTGGAGAGTCTGCACCTTATCATACTCACCTCCTTGTATTATCCGTCGGATGGCCTAGCAAATCCTCTGAAACGCTGCTTGACAAACTCTACGCTCTATCTTTCATCGAGGCGGCGAGGCCATAGGGACAGATCATTGCAGTGGCAGACTGAGGTTTTCCTCCAGAATCACGGCAGCGCTCGAACAGGTACTCGACTCTTTGACTATGCTACGAGGTACGATCCGCAAGCCGTTCGGGACTTCGTTAATCAGGCCTTCATGGAAGGTCAATATCTTGCTCGCAGCCCCTTCCGCTCTGTTCCAGGATAGGCTCCGCCGACCGTTCTGTGACCTAAAACCTGGCAAGCGTCAACGTCTCTACACACGCAGTCAAATCTGCCAAATGCTGCAAACATACTCCGGCAATATTCCGGCACGTTGCGCAAGTGAGCCTGCCGAGAAACGATTATGGCAACGACCTCGACGCCCGGTTCTTCCACATATCTCATACCGAGCCCGGGAAAGCACTGGTCCAACCTGGGCTGACCCTCCGCTCTCTGGGTCAAGGGCAAGGATTCGAAGGGAACATACCACCGTGCCCATACAATCGAACGTGGCATTCGTCTCACCTGACTGAACACCGGCCGTCTCCGATCTCCAGATTGTGCCGATAGCTGGTCGTTCACGGCAGATCATGATTCCATGTCCCGAGGCGGCTTCGCGAGGACCCGAGAAGAAATATTCCGACTGAGAATTTCTCGTTCGGCATCCACCCAATCTTCCAAAGCGCAGCCTTCGCGCCGGCCCCGTTGGACGTACAACTCATAAGCCCGTGTGGTAATGCGCTCCTGCAGATCGTCGATCGAAGGTCGCAAGCGACGCGCGGGGTTACTGCTCGATGCAGCTGTGCCGAGCTGGGTTACCAGTGGAATGTGCGGCTGCTTCTCTGCGCTCTGAAATGATGGCTGTGACTTCATAATGTTTTTCTCCTTTCATATGTTTGGATGGCCTGAGTTCTCCTGCACCGATAAAAATATTCATACCAGGGCTTGGGAGTGCACTTCCTGTAGCATGGGGAACCAATACTCGCGCTCTTCGTACGGTGCGTTCCAGCATCGTGCGTGCTCGACAAAATTGCAGAATTGCATGTGCGCGTCTGTGCCGATACGCTCATGCACGATGTCTTTCAGCCGCCTTCCCTTCCGCTTTCCCACACGACTCCCCACAGAGACGGCTGTATGGTACTCATACGCACTTCCTTTTGGCCTGTACGATCGAGGCGGGTTGTTCAACGTGTACGGCTTCGAGTGCCCTTGTTTTAGCGGAAGGGGCCCCTACCGGGAAACGAGGGGCACGACCGCGTGGGCACCCCGCGATGACAGGTTCCAATCGTATGGGTCGCTCCAACAAGCGTAGCTGATTAGCACTCTGTCTTCTGGTTCCCGCTGTGCGTGGTTCACAATGTCCCGGCAACCGGGAGCTCGCTCTGTTGATACGAATGATCGTGTCCTCAAAGTTTCCACAGTTCAGGCACCGCGTCGTATCGATTCCTTTGCGGAATTCTTCCTCCGTAAGATCACAAAAAGTTTCAATGACCATTAATCCACCGCACCGCTCACACGACATGTCGCTCCCTCCTGGTGTTCGTCGCTCGTATCCTTGTGCCAAGCAATGGCGGCCATGACCGATTCAATCAGAACGACAGATAGTGGCAGGGGCCGAATATACGCCGGCATCCAACCAGGTACAGATTTCCGAGTGACTCCACCTCTATTGGCCTGTCCCATCGGATTTCATAGACATTCGCCGCCCGACCCCATCTGGAGTGGGAGGTATGCACTTCGATCAACTGAGTTACTTGAAGAGCGTGGCCCATGATGAGAAGCATCCCTCCCACGCTCCGGTTGAGTGCAAAGGCTTCCCCCTGCTTGATAAAAGCCAGCTCTTCATCAATGGCCTCGACCACCTCATACGAACATCTGCACCGATAATCCATGCGCACATCATATCGGCGCTCCAGAGGGATGGCCGCAGCGAGCATCACGCCAGACACTTGGTCGGCTTCTCTATTTCTCTCCTTCTGTTCCTGCAGTGTGCCCCCTGTGTCGTCTTGGAGCAGTGCTTCGGGAATGTGCGTCGCCATGACCAAACCTCCAGTCTCATCGAGTGAGGGGTAATGTCCTATTGCACCAAACATGCACACCACTGATTTTCTTGCAGGCCGACATTGTTGTTCAGCCGTCTCCTCGTTCGTCCCTATGGACATTCGCTTGCACAGTTTCCACCATGCAACGCCTGCGCCGACGTCCGATTCATACGGAGGGATTCGTTGTCCGGCAGTTGCGACGCACTCGCGAATGGATTCAACTCAATAAAAGGCCGGCCTCCAAATTGGGAGGAGGATTCGACTGTGGAGAGCAGCCCGACAACGACCCGGCTCACGCTACGCCTATCGGGCAAACTGGGTAACTGGATGTCCTGAGCCGATCCAATTACGGTGGCAACCTTAGAGCGGTCAGAGACTCCGATCTCCAGGGGTGCCGTTCGAATCGTGCGAACTTGTCGCTTACCATTGTAAGGGAGAGCGGAAACTTTCATGGACTGCGTGCGTACGTTGGCCTGGAATTTACCGATAGATGTGAACATGGCGTGATTGAAGAGTTCACTCTTGAGAATATCCTGGCTCAAGCAAGCACCGCTAATGACGCTACCCTGATTCTTCGTATTGTCCAGAAAGATTCGGCTGTTTTTTATGCCCGGTGCGCCCTCCCGCACCGTAAACAGTACAAGTCCCCCCAAGGTATCCCGCTCCAGGCTGATAGTGAGTGGCAGAATACTTGACGCCGATCCCTGCCCTGCCGCCATGCTTTTGATCGTGCCATCATCTTCGGTGGCCTGACATTCTGCTGCCACGGCCAGACTTGTGGAGTGGACGGTCGCAACCAGGCTCACGACGGCCAAAACAGACAGCAACAGAGGCGACAGTCGTCTGTTTTCCGTCTGCTGTGGTTTCTGAAAGAAGTGAGGCATCGTAGAGTCCTCTCTTTCTTTTCTGATCGTATAGAGGCATTACACACAGGACATCGGCATGGCGCTCAGGCGACAGGCCCTGGTGTGACACCGGACCTGAATACAATTGGCGGATGTCTCCGAACCGCTCAGATCATGACGGTGCCTTTCCTTATCCGACCGTGCCTGCTGACGCTCTCGCTCCCTGCGCATCCTAGGATCCAAAGCCCCTTCGCGTACGTCTGAGGCATCATTGATGCTGAACAGCCCGTTGTTCATGTTGATACGTCTGGCCGAGAGTCCCCGCATGGTTTATCGTGCGAATTTGATAGGTCGGGCCCATCCGACGAAGGGAGATCAGGTTCTTTCGGCTAAGCCGATCGATTGCGAGAAACATTTGCGCCCAAGAGAAATCCGGTCGCCCGATGATGAGGTCTTCCATCATGAGCGCCTCATACCGTTGAACCATGTTCAGAACGACCTCATCGGCATCCGCATTTCCTGCACCCATAATTTGTCCCTCCTTATGGATGGCTATGCACCGACCCGCTGGATTTCATGCGTGAAGTCTCGCTCCACACCCTTCCCCACAGCTGTAGCCAACATACTCACAAGGACACCGGAACTCGATGACTTGCGAATCCAGGCAAAGGCTCCTTTTGCTATAGCGATATCGCTCATGTCCCATTGCGCCTTCGAAAGGATAATGACCGGAGTATCGGGCCAGCTGAGCCGACTCTGCGCTAAGAGATCGAGCCCATTCAGGTGGGGCATGTGGAAGTCCGTCACTACAGCATCAAAGTGCTGTAGTCTCATTTTGCTTAGGGCGTCCAGACCGTCACAGGCTTCGACAATCATGAAGCCGGTCCGTTCCAACACAAGAACAGTCTCCAACCGCTCATTCCTATCGTCGTCGACCACCAGCACGCGTTTCTTCTCGCTCATTATTGAACTCTCCTTCCACAGAGACCGGCATAGCGATTTCACACGATGGCATTACACACGACAGCAGCAGGGCTGCACGATCAGACAGCGCCTAATTCCGATGCCAGATGTTCAGCAGTATTGGTGTGGGACACTTCCTACATGTCTGCAGGGAATCCGAGAAGGAGAGGATAAAAAGAAAGGAGCAGCGAGAAGGGGCTATACGATCAAATGATGTTCGAGGGCATACCGGGTGAGGTCCGCGGTCGAATTGAGATGGAGCTTCTCCATAATGCGTGCTCGATAGGTGCTGACACTTTTCACGCTCAAAGAGAGCTCTTCGGCAATGTGCGTGACAGTTTTGCCATGGGCAATCAAGCCCAAAACCTGGAACTCACGATCTGACAATCTAGCATGAGGCGGCTGATTATCATCGCCCTGCTGGAGCTGCGTGGCCAGGAGGTCGGCGACAGAGGGACGGATGTACTTTCCGCCCGCGATGATTTTCCCGACAGCTTGCACCAGCTCCTCCGGGATGCTCTCTTTGGTCAGGTACCCGGCGGCTCCGGCTCGAAGAACCCGCAGGGCGAATTGGTCCTCCGGATGCATACTCAGCACGAGCACCGGAGTGTCGGGCCAGCCGGCCCTCAACTCATGCAAAGCATCCAGCCCGCTCCTACCTGGCATCGTCAGGTCCAGCATGACCAGATCCCACCGATGTTTTCCCGCCAACTCAAGCAATTCTGGGGCTGTGGATGCCTCTCCAATCACCACTTCCGGAAACTCATCGATCAGCACTTGCTTGACTCCACGGCGCACAAAGGGATGATCGTCGGCGATGAGAATTCGTATCATGAATCTGCTCCCAAGAACGGCAAGCGAACCGTCACCGTCGTCCCCATTCCCTCAGCCCCAAGGATCGAGACGTTCCCTCCCCATTGTGCAGCCCGTTCTCGCATCCCAAGCAGCCCCAAGGAATTTCGATTGGCCAGAATGGAGGCTGGAATGCCCCGGCCGTTATCGCAGACTTCGAGGACGAACCAGCCAGCGGAAATGTCAAAACGGATACGGATATTGGAAGCCTGGGCATGCCGCACCACGTTCGTGAGAATCTCCTGATAGATGCGAAAGAGCGCCGTGGCCTGGTCCGGCCCGATCGGAATGGGAGCCAGCGGCATCGACCATTCGCACCGTATCCCGGTTCGCTTTTCAAAATCACGTGTCTGCCAGTCAAGAGCGGCGGCGAGGCCGAGTTCATCTAATACAGGGGGCCGCAACGCGGTCGCAATCGCGCGCACGGTCTGGATCGTGACCTCAAGCAGTTGCATCGTTCCCTGGACACGCTCCAGCAATTGCTCCCGGCTAACATCCGTCTCTGGGACAGAGAGCCGTCTTGCCATCCAGGATAGGTCAAGCTTCAAGCTGGTCATGGCCTGCCCCAACTCATCGTGGACCTCGCGGGCGATCCGCGTCCCTTCTTCCTCCCGCACCGAAACCAGCCGCGTCGCCAAGGCCCGCAGCTGATCTCTGGAATGGCCGAGCTCAAGCCCAATCTGCTTACGTTGAGTCATGTCGGCCATGAGACCGAGCACGCCGCAAATGGTTCCGCTGGGGTCCCGAAGGGGCGCCGTCGACAGGCTGATACAGACAGGAGTCCCATCCTTCTTATACCGCAGGATCTCCAAATCCGTGAAAGCGTTGTCCCGTAACACACGCTCTCGTAACATTCGATGTTCGTCCAATTGCTCAGGAGCCACGGTGGGAAGGGGCCGCCCCAGCACTTCGTCCTCTCTCCATCCGAAGATGCACTCCGCCGCATGATTCCAGAGTTGGCAGTCGCCGGCAGCGTCGAGAATCACGATCCCAATCGGCGACGCATGGATAAGTGCAGTGAGTTGCTCGTTGGTCTGCCTGAGTTTATCCTCGATCGCCTTCTGCCGGGTAATATCGATCCAGATGCCGACGATTTCTCTCGGAGTGCCGTCCGGGTTTTTCTGAAGCATCGCATTGTCAAGGAACCAACGATAGGTCCCATCGGCTATTTGCCATCGATACTCGACACTCACTGTGCCCTTTTCAGGGAGTTGCTGGAATGCGAGAAGAATCCTCTCACGATCAAGTGGATGGAGTCGCGAAACCCATAAGTCCGCATCCTGCAAGAAGGCGGTGCTTGGGAACCCGCTAATCACGTCAATATTGTCGCTCACCCAGAGTCCCCCGAAATTTCCTGACGCCATAGCGGAGTATGAGGCAACCGACAATGTCTGCATAATCAAGCCCTGCTTCACTTCACTCACCCTCAATGCTTTCTCGGTCCGTTGACGCCTTGAGAGATCTAGCTTGTACACCGCTCCCACTCCAAGCACAAAGGCTAGGACTACCAGACTTCCTCCGCCTACAAACATGATTGTGGACTGGGCTAATGCGGAGTGACGTTTTGAGTGTTCCGCTATCGCTCCAACCTCCTCATCAATCAACTCTTTGATGAGCCGACGAATTTCCTCTGTCGCGCGGTTGTCTTGATCTGACTGTATAGACATACGTGCCGCGGCAAACCCTCGAGAACGGGCTATGCTGAAGGACTGCTCAGCCAAGTCAAGCCGACTTGCGACCAGCTTCTCAAGTGTGTTGAGCCGTTCCTGATGACGAGGTATATCCCCTGTCAGCTCCCTGACCTCTTTGATCCTGTTCCGTATCCGTTTCACCGATCTGTTGTACCATTCCAACAAAAGTCCATCTCCGGAAACGATGTAGGCGTGATGGCTAGTCTCGACATCATCAAGCGCGGCGCTGATGCGTTCGAACGTCGATCGGATCTCATGGCTTCTGGCCATATCCGAGGCTGTTTGTATGAATCCCGCCGTACTTTGGTAGACGACCACCGCCATGCCGAGGAACAGCAGAGCCGCAACCCCTAAACCGATCCAAATGGATTTCTCACGAGACCTCTGCATATGTCAGTGTTCAGATAGGTTCACTCAAAGCGCGGATGCCCATCAAATACTATACTATCGCCTCATCATTGGGAGACTGTATCTCATTGGACATGAATATCCCCGGACCCCTTTTCAGCTTGTGCATGCATCCGTTCACTATACTAATGCGGTGGATAGCCCAAGGCCATCAGCCTCTCAGCAGTTCGACTGTCAGTGCCGTCCTACAAAGCGATCGATTTCCATACAATCCGCAAGGCGACGCCTAGCGGGGGGCGTGCCTTCCTCCGCTCGCATTTCTCGTGGGAATCGTATACACGATGCTACAACCTAGTTTCTGAGTGCTGGTCAGCGAATAGCCGTTTCCCGCCTTGGATGGTTTTAGCTTTCGAAAAAAGATCTCTCGCACATAACACTCTTCCTGGCTGGTTACAGAAGAACCCTGTGGCACGCTGGGAAATCACTGGTCTCAGATATGCTCTTATCCTTACAGAGATTCTTTGCTTCGCTTCAGATGCGCAGTATACTGCAGCCTTGCCTAAGAGGGTAACGCGCAATCTGTACGCACCCCCACCTATGTCGTAGTTCATAAGGAGACTGTCCGTGTTTGTGGATCGACGATTACGCCCCATCTACTGCATTATTGTTCTCAGCGTTCTGATTGTTTCTGCACAGCCTGCCAGCGCGGCCTCGCCTTCTCCGGTTGCCGACCAGGCTACCGCAGCATCAAAAGTTATTCGCCTCAGCGTGAACGATGCGCTGGGGCTGTTCCTCAATCAAAACCTCGATGTGCTCATCGCCAAGTATGGGATCGAGTATACAAAAGGGCAGGAAGTCACCGCCCGGCTCTTTCCGAATCCGTTCTTATCGGTCGGGACGCAAAGTTCGTATACGCAAGGGCATACCTTGTCCAATAGCGGACAGCTGTTTACGCAAGTCGCCCAGTTGTTCGAGCTCGCGGGGAAACGGGGCTATCGCATCGAAAGTGCGGAGTTCGGCACGCAATCGGCCGAAGCCGCCTTCGAAGATGCGGTGCGACAACTCGGGTTTACCGTCAAGGACACCTATTATCGTATTCAGTTGGCTCAACGCAGACTGGTGCTGGCGGAAGAGAATCGTGAACGTTTTTCCCGCATCCTCGGCATCAATACCATTCGGTTCAACAAGGGATATATTGCGGAAGTCGACCTTATTCGTATTCGCTTGCAGGTCGTGGACTTTCAATCGCAGGTGATCCATGCGCTTCAGGAGGCAGAATCGGCAAGAGGCGATCTTCGCCAGTTGCTGCGGTTATCCCCCAAGACGGTGATAGAATTAACCACGGAGTTGGGGTTTCGCCGGATCGATCCCGATATCGAAAAACTACAAGTAACTGCTCTGGCTCTGCGCCCTGACATCCGCGCAAAACGCCACACCGTTTCCCAGCGGGAATCCGACCTGAAACTGGCAAAGGCCTATCGAATCCCGGATGTAACGATTGGGGCCGGTTACGCAATTCAGGGAGCACGCGGGCCTGACAATCCCGGTCAAGTCGCGCTCAACGCCGGTATTCCTTTGCCCCTGTTCAATCGGAACCAAGGCGGAATTCACCAGGCGGAGATCTCTCTTCAGACGGCGGAAGCGGATTTGGACAAGACCGTTAATTTTGTTGAAAATGAAGTCGAAGTCGCCTATCGAAACCTGCTGCAGAGCCGACGATTGGTCGAAGCCTATTTCGGCGAGATCCTGGAAGACGCCCGCGCAACGGTGACAATCGTCGAACGGGCCTATGAGCGGGGTGGCGCAACGATTCTCGATCTGCTCGACGCCGCTCGCACCTCCCGAACGATTCAGCAAAGCTATATCGAAGCCTTGTTTAATTATCAGCATCACCTCTTCCTGTTGGAAAGTGCCGTAGGGCAGGAGATCAAGTCGTGACGAACCAGATCGAGGCTGGGGCCGCCTCTAGCCTCCTACCTCCAACCTCAAACTTGCTGGCCTTGGCCTTCGCCTGTCTGGTTCTCTCTGCCTGCGGGAGCGGAGAGCAACCTGCCGCCTCCGATGCCGCCACTGCTACGCCCCCGAAAGTTGGCTCAACCGTGAAATCGTATCCACGGGTGGAAACAGCGCTCGTCGAACTCGGATCGGGAACCCATGACCTGAGTTTGGTCGGGAAGGTTGCCTACGGAGACGATCACTATTCCAGAGTTTCCTCTCCACTCCAAGGGCGCGTCCTGGAGGTGCGAGCCCATTTGGGCGAGCATGTGCAGGCAGGGAGTGTGCTACTGGTGTTGGACAGCCCGGAAATCGCACAGGCCTATTCGGAATACGCCAAAGAAGATTCGGAGCTTCACTACGCGACGCGCGCCCACGAATTAGCCAAGGACCTGTACGAGAATAAAGCGCTGGCGTTGAAGGATCTCAAACAGGCGGAAAATGAATTGATCAAGGCTCGGGTGGAATTTCGCCGGACGAAGGAACGGTTACTGTCCTTGCGCGTTCAAGCCCAGGAGTTGGAGAAACCGCTCGAACGACAAAAAATCACGTCTCGATTTGAATTAAAGAGCCCCTTAACCGGGATCGTCGTGGAGCGGAACGTGACGCCTGGACAGTCCATCGGGGGAGAGTCAGGCCAGGTACTATTCACGGTAGCCGACCTCGATATGCTGCAAGTAGTGGCGGACGTATATGAACGGGATCTTGCCTATCTCGCCTTAGTAAAGGAAGGACAACCTGCGAAGGCCAGCGTAGAAGCCTACCCCGACGTAAGTTTCCCCGCGACCATTGCCACCATCGGCGACGTGGTAGACCCGACGTCGAGAACCATCAAGCTGCGCGCCTTGGTGGATAATAAGGATCATCGACTGAAGCCGGAGATGTTCGCGCGCCTTCATATCGAGATCGGAGGATCCTCGCCGCTCCTGATGATTCCTCGTGAAGCGGTCGTGGAGGAGGGCGGGAAACAATTTGTGTATGTAGTCGAGGGCATCGACCACTACATCAAGCGAGAAATCAAATCGAGCACGATCTCACCGGATCAAGTGCGTGTCTTGGAAGGTCTGTCGTCCGGGCAACGTATCGTCACCAAGGGGGCTGTCTTGATCAAGGGACAGGAAGTCGGCTGTCAGCCAACCAAGCCGGGAGCCTGCCCTCCCTCGGCCGACACAACGAAATGACGATCTCCCACATAGAGTTTCTCCGTCGAATTCGGACTTTGCTACGCCCATGATCGCAAGGATCGTCGAATTTTCTCTGACCCAACGGGTCATGGTCTGCATTCTGGGCTTCCTGCTCTTTTTCGGCGGGCTCTATGCCTTTCATGTCATGGATGTCGTCGCCTATCCCGATCCCTCGCCGCCAATGGTCGAACTGATCACCCAGCAGCCTGGCTGGTCTGCAGAAGAAATCGAACGCCAAATCACCATTCCCATCGAAGTCGCGCTCAACGGCATGCCAGGCCTCGCGGATGTTCGCTCGCTTTCGATCTTCGGTTTGAGCGACATCAAGATCTATTTCGATTTCGATACGGAGATCTTTCGCGACCGGCAGGAAGTATTGAATCGCCTGGGCTCGGTGCAATTGCCTGCCGGGACAACACCGGCGCTGTCTCCCTGGTGGGCGATTGCCGAGATCTACCGGTATGAACTGACCGGGACCGCCGAAACCACGCTCACGGATTTGAAAACGATTCAAGACTGGCAGGCCCGTCGCGAATTCAGACGCATTCCTGGTGTCATCGACGTGACCGCATTCGGAGGAACGACCAAAGAGTATCACGTGGACATCGATCCGGGGCGCTTAGTCAGCTACGGCGTCAACCTTTCGCAAGTCATGTCCGCCTTGGCCAATAGCAATGCGAATGTCGGAGGCAGCTATTTGACCATCGGTCCGCAGAACTACAACATTCGTGGGCTGGGCCTCATTAATGGAATCGCCGACATCGAAAACGTGATGGTGGCTGAAAAAAACGGGACGCCGATTTTCGTCCGGACTCTAGGGACTGTCACCGTGGGGTCTCGCGTTCGGTTGGGGAAGGTCGGCATCGATGATCGCGACGATGTAGTGGAGGGCGTTGTGCTGCTCCAGCGAGGTTATAAGGCGTTCAATGTCCTCGAGAAGGTCCGAGGAAAGGTTGAGGACCTCAACGCATGGAAGTTGCCGACCGGCGTCAAGGTGAAAACTTTCTATGATCGTACGGCTCTGATTCATACGACGGTAGAGACTGTCCTGGACATCCTCATCAGTGGCGTAGTCTTGGTTTTTATCATCTTATTCGTGTTCTTAGGAAATTTTCGCGCAGCCCTGATCGTCGCCTTAACTATTCCCCTCTCGCTGCTCTTTACCTTTTCGATGATGGTATTGATGGGGGAATCGGCGAATTTGATTTCGCTCGGCTCCATCGATTTCGGCATTATCGTGGATGCGACACTGATCATGGTGGAAAGTATTTTTTTCCACCTGGGGCACGGAAAGATGCAAGGGTTGACGTCCAACCAACAGATCGTGCGGGCCGCCCGACAGGTGGGACGGCCGATCTTTTATTCCACGGCGATTATCGTCGTGGCGTTCATTCCGCTCTTTACGATGACGGGTGTGCCGGGAAAGATTTTCGCGCCCATGTCCATCACCTATGGATTGGCATTGGTGGGCGCCCTCTTGATGGCCTTTACGTTGGCGCCTGTGTTGTGCTCCTTCTTCCTAAGAGGCGCAGTCCGTGAGAACGATACGACGATTGTGAGAGGAATCCGCCATCTCTACAACGAGATTTTGGAGTGGGCATTAGACCATCGTGCGGGCGTCGTCGGAACCTGCCTCCTGCTTCTGGTGTTGACCTTCGGCGTGCTGGGTTCGATCGGAGGGGAGTTCATGCCGGCATTGGAAGAGGGAAACCTCTGGGTACGCGCCACGATGCCCGTGGATATTTCCTTCGATCAGGCGGCGCGGTTGACGGGTGACATTCGCCAGCTGTTCCGTGAATCGCCCGAAGTCACGACTGTTGTATCGCAACTGGGTCGTCCTGACGACGGTACCGATCCGACGAGTTTTTTCAATGCCGAGTTTCTGGCCAATCTCAAGCCGGAAAAGGAATGGCGACCCAAGCTGAAGAAAGACGCGCTGATCAAAGAGATTGAAGGTCGCCTGAAAGACATTCCCGGAGTTGTGTTTAATTTTTCGCAGGTGATCCAGGACAATGTGGAAGAAGCCATGTCAGGGGTGAAGGGAGAGAACTCCATCAAACTGTTTGGGCCGGACTTGAAGACCATGGAATCGATGGCTAATGAGATCGAACATGTCATGCAGCAGATCAACGGCGTGAAGGATCTGGGAATCTTCCGCCTCGTAGGGCAGCCAAATCTGTTGATTCAGGTCGATCGTGAAGCGATCGCACGCTATGGGCTGCAGGTGACGGACGTAAATGCCGTGGTGCAGGCTGCCATTGGAGGCCAGGCCGTGACCCAGGTGTATGAAGGAGAACGGTTGTTCGACCTCACGGTCCGATTTCTTCCGGAGTTTCGGCAAGACGTTGATGCGATCGGTAATATCCTGGTCAGCACTCCGGATGGGGCGCGTATTCCATTGAAACAATTAGCCTCGATTACGACACAAACCGGCGCATTTATTATCTACCGCGAAAACAACGAACGGTATATTCCAGTCAAATTCAGTGTGCGGGATCGTGACCTTCAAAGTACCGTTGACGAAGCTCAAACTCGCCTGGCCAAGGAGGTGCGCCTTCCCGATCGATATCGTATGGAATGGGCTGGTCAATATGATCAACTTAAGGATGAGCAAAAGCGATTGGCCATAGTGGTGCCGATCAGTCTGGTTATCATTTTACTTCTCTTATACAGCGCCTTCGATTCGATCAAAAATGCCCTCCTGGTCTTAAGTACCGTCCCCTTTGCGCTCCTAGGAGGCGCAATTTCACTCGCGGCCACCCACACGAACTTCAGTATCTCCGCCGCAGTCGGCATCATTTCGACCCTTGGGGTCGCCATCCTTGGTGGGGTCTTGCTGATCTCACGGATTGAAGACTTCCGGCGCAGCGGGCTGGCCCTTCGAGCGGCCGTTTTCAAAGGCGCTCATGGGCAGATGCGCCCGATTCTCATGGCGACGCTGGGTGCCGCCATCGGATTGCTACCGGCCGCGCTCGCGACCGGTATCGGATCGCAGGCACAGAAGCCTCTCGCACTAGTCGTCGTGGGAGGAATGCTGACCTCTGCAATATTGATTCTCATTGTGCTCCCTGTCCTGTATGAAATCGTCCATCATCGCAGCGTGGATAACAACGAAGAAGAAAGGAAATGATCCCGCTACAAACACGTTGGACTGTATCGATCGAGAGCCTTACCGCCCCTCTCTCCGGTTAAGTACTCTTTGTATGACCGCCGCCTGAGGAGAGACTCCTTCTTTCGAATTTGATTCCCATCCCCCCCCCGAACAGAGCAGAACCGTTGATTCATAAAGTAGGTTAGTATTAAGAACCGGCCTGTGGAGCTGCTCAGTTCGGCAACGAATGTGGGTAAGACGGTAGATTCATATCAATTTCGTCCAGGAAGATGACGCAACGCCAACCACCGTGCGTAGAGTAGAATGATCCAGACATGGCTACATCACGTGCAAAACACTCGGTCATCCTCCCTCTCCAACTGCTGCTGTCGACGCTGGTCTGGCTCCTCTGGGCATGTTTCACACAAGCGGCCGACTATGGCAACGAGGTCACCGTCAGGATCGAACCGGGCCGAGCCATCGCCAGCAGTTTGCTGAGCGGCCGTCGGGAGATTCCCCTCGACGTGCAAGAAACTGTGGCCAGCTCTGACGCCAGCGGCATCAATGCCGTTGTCGTGACCTCGCGCCGGCTGCTGGGGTTTTCCAACCGTACCCTTGCCTGGAGCAAAAGGGACCGTGAGCTCTATGAAAGGGTCCTCGACCGGCTGGTGTTGCCTACGTTCTGTGTGGTGAGAACGGATAAGCATCTGTACGGGTTTCGCGGAACAAACGGAATCTGGCTCGATGAACCTCTCGGCATACAAGAAACGATCGCGGTGACCCGATCGACCGATCACGGGGCGGTGTTCGTTACAAACGAACGGCTCGTTGGGTTTACCTCTCTGCTCGGCGACTTCTCTTCGAAAACACTCGGCATCCACGAGCAGGTCACGCGCTTGGATATTGAGCAAGGCCTCATCCTCGTCACCACCAACAAACGCATACTCGTGTTCGGCAGCCGCCTAAGCGGATGGGAGGAATTCGAGTGATGCTTCTTCGGCTGGATCAGCGGATATAGACAGACGAGAGAAATGGAACGTCTGGCACTTGAGGTTCTGTAGAGATGCAGGAGATCAGAGGGTTGGTCTAAAATTACCGAACAGGAGATTCAAACAGGAAACGAGTGCCTACCAGATACATGTTGACGCGGGCGCTGACTGGAATGGACTGGGTCCAACAGACCTCCACAAGTTTGGTATGTTCTTTCTTCTTCGCCTTTGAAGGCACCTGAACCTCAAACACCTGACGTTTGCCCACCTTCTGAGGAAGCAAGAGCAACATGCCCCCACCACTCACATTGATCGAGTACCCTTGCCCTCTCGACAACTTCACCTTGTCGCCACCCTCGGGCTTCGTCAGCTCGTATGGGCATGCCTGCATGCTGGGCACACGATCACTATCCCGTCGTTCTTGCTGGGTTGGCATACTCAATTACGTGTGGTTGTGAGCCAAAAATCCGACAGATTCAGATATACAATAATATCCTGCGGATAATAAAATCAAGTACCCCCTCTTACTTCTTACTGTCTTTTTAATCAAATCCAGAAATCGCCCCCCCCCACAAAGTCTCTTACCACCTGATCCCTCTTATACCGCTATCTTCCGGTATAGTCGATACGACATTTTGACCTTCCTCTCCCTAAAAAATTCCAGGCAAAATCTTCAATCAATTTCAGCGGATATCTCTCATTTCTTCGAGCCTCCGAAGGCCCATCGGTCGGCCCTCTTTCGACCAGCAACGCAGAATTACGTGGACAGATCCTTCGTCCATTACGAATTGACACCCTCGCCCTCGCGTCTCTAGAATGCCCAGATGATTAACGATCGCTTCCTCAAAGCCTGCCGGCGTGAGCCAGTCGATTGTACGCCGGTCTGGTTTATGCGTCAGGCTGGTCGCTACATGGCCGAGTATCGGTCGCTCCGTGCCAAACATTCGATGCTCGAGTTGTGCAAGACTCCGGAATTGGCAGCCCAAGTTACGCTCCAGCCGATCGACCGTTTTCCTCTCGACGCCGCCATCATTTTTGCCGACATCCTGTTACCGCTTGAACCGATGGGCCTCAGCCTGGAGTTTGCAGAAGGCGAGGGACCGGTCATTCATAATCCGGTGCGAAACCAGGCGGACGTGGACCGGCTCAAGATCGTCGATGGGGGCGAGCTTGAGTATGTGGCGGAGGCGATCAGGCAGGCTCGACTGGCCTTGAACGGACGGGTGCCGCTGATCGGATTTGCCGGGGCGCCGTTCACACTTGCCAGTTACGCAATCGAGGGTGGAAGTTCGCGGAATTATCTGCTCACCAAACAGATGATGTATGGCGAGCCGAAGACCTGGCATCAGCTCATGGATAAATTTGCGCGGGTGATCACCGGCTATCTGCGCCGGCAAATCAAGGCCGGCGCGCAGGCGATTCAACTGTTCGATAGCTGGGTGGGATGCCTTTCGATCGGTGACTATGTCGAATATGTGATGCCGCATGTCCAATTGATTTTTGAAGGACTGAAACGGGAAGGTGTGCCGATGATTCATTTCGGCACAGGCACCTCGGCCATGCTCCGCCAGATGCGAGAGGCAGGCGGGGATGTCATCGGGATCGACTGGCGCATCCATCTGGATGAGGCCTGGTCCGCCGTAGGACACGATGTCGCAGTGCAGGGGAATCTCGATCCTTTAGCCTTGTATGCGCCGTTGCATGAAATCGAACGGCGCGTCTCAGATATTCTACGCCGGGCCGGCGGCCGCCCTGGACATATCTTTAATTTGGGCCATGGGATCTTGCCGACGACGCCCATCGACCATGTGGCCGCGACCATCGACATGGTCCATACCCTCAGTCAACGCTCGGGAAAGTGATGCGTCTCTCTTATAGAGACATCCCCATCTTGTGAACAATCTTCGTACAGTCGCCGTGATCGGTGGAGGGATATCAGGCCTTTCGACTGCCTATGCCCTTTACGAACAAGCGGCTGCTGCCGGTATCCCCATCCGCTGTACGGTCATCGACGCCGCTTCGGCCTGGGGCGGCAAGATCGTCACCCATCGAATCGGCGATCTCGTCACGGAGGCGGGGCCAGATTCCTTCCTCTCTCAGAAGCCGGCTGGGCTCGACCTCTGCGCCAAACTGGGATTGACCGATCAGCTCATCAATACCAACGAGACCGGCAAAAGAGCCTCTGTCTATTCCCAGGGTCGTCTGCATGAATTACCGGAGGGATTAGTCGTCATTGTTCCCAGCCAGTTGGGACCCTTTCTCCGAAGCGGCCTCTTGAGCTGGACCGGGCTCGCACGGATGGGACTGGATTTAGCCGTACCGGCGAACCGATCGCCAGGAGATGAATCGCTGGCGGCCTTCTTCCGTCGACGTGTCGGCCGGCAGGCCTTCGAACGGATGCTCGAACCCTTGATGGCCGGTATCTATGCGGGAGACGCGGAGCAGATGAGCATACAGGCAACGTTCCCGCGTTTCATCGAGCTGGAACAGCAGTACGGGAGTGTGATTCGCGGGATGATGGCGACCAGGAAAGCCGGTTCCACTGCCCTGCACTCAGGCCCGAAACGTACGATGTTCATCAGTCTGAAAAACGGTCTGTCGGATCTGGTCTCCGCCCTCGTCCGCCAACTGACGGATCGAGGAGTCATCCTCCGGGAAAACTGTGCCGTTGACGCGCTGCGCGTGCGATCCCATCAGCCAGGTCGTTGGATGTATGACCTCATCCTCAACGATGGTTCGGCTTTGTCCGTGGACAGTCTCGTACTCGCCACCCCAGCCTATGTGTCAGCTGAACTAGTTCGCCCCCTCACGCCGATCGCCGGCGGATTGCTGGAGATGATTCCCTATGCCTCCACAGCAACGATCGCCATGGCCTATCCACGCGCGGCTGTGTCCAGCGCAGCGGAAGGTTTCGGCTTTGTCGTCCCGCGTGCAGAGGGCCGCGATCTCATTGCGGCAACCTGGACATCGCTCAAGTGGCCCCACCGCGCTCCACCGGACCAGCTACTCGTACGTTGCTACGTCGGCGGAGTCGGACGGGAGGCTATTCTAAAGTTGGATGACCAAGCCTTGATAGCGCGGGTCAGGGCAGAACTGGCCAGTATGTGCGGTGTAACTGCGGAGCCTGGATATGTAGAAGTTAATCGCTGGATCAGAGCCATGCCGCAATATACGTTGGGACATCTCGAACGGCTGAACCAGATTGAAGCAGCACTCAGCCGCTATGGGGGACTGGTCCTCACAGGCGCCGGCTATCGAGGCGTCGGAATTCCTGACTGTATCCGTGATGGGGCGGCCGCGGCCGAGCGGGTCGTGCGCTACTTGTTGGGAGAACGATCCTAGCAGGATGCTGAAAAAGTCCGCCAGCGGCGTTCTCACCTCGAAAGCATCCTCAACGTAGCCCAGAGGCTACGCCTCCGGTGCTTTCATCGACTGCGGCCTTGCTGAACGGCCTTTTTGAGCATCCTGCGGTTATGCTGGCATGGTATCGCTATGCGAGGCTCAAACGGTGTTTGAGTATAAACTGAGTTTTTCTGCAGCCGACTGGAGATTGCAATGGATAACCGGTTGAAGATTACGGATGTGATCGGTCCTTACCGCGAACCCCGCGAACAGACGTTTTCCTATGACTATTCGATCCAACGGGCGTCCTGGCCGACCGCCCAAGCTGTACGCGTGAAAGTCGCGATTCCGGAAGAGCTGGACGTAATCCGGAGCAAGGTTTTAGGGGATGTCGTCGGGACACCAGGCCAGCAACTCATGATCTCAAAATGCTTGTCACGGCATATCGCGGACGAAAAAATCCGCATCGCCGAATCTGACGGCATGTTGACAGAGCGTCGCGATACGGTTGTGGGTCCCTTCACCGGTCCATGGGTTCATCTGTTCCCACGACTCGATGCCTGGGCGGTCGAACAGCGAGACGCGTTGCGGGCAGAAATCAAAGCGCGAGTCGGGCTGTAGCCGGGACTACTGGTTTTTCTTGTTCATTTGGTTTGTTTCGTTGAACAAAATGAACCAGATGAACCCATTCGCGCGGTTCTCCTTCGGCAGGCTGCTCAAAAAGGCAGCCAACAAGGCCGCGGCAAACTATCATTCTAAGGGGTGGCTGGGATGATCCTAACTGCGCGCGACTTCCCAATCCCCTAGTTCACTTTCAAGGGTAGCCTGCTAGATCCTCGATTGCGCGCGTCGAACAAGCACATTCTTATCGTGCGCGTTCCTCGAGCAGGAGGATGGCCAGGCTACCCCACCCATTTTTCAGCAGCCTGCTAAAAGATTTTTCGATACTGACGCGAGTGCACCCCCGACTCGTCGGCAAAACCGAGTGACGCACTGTCGGGATTGCCGGTGTCGTTGAGATCGATGCGATAATGCCCGCGGATAGCTTCCATGGCCGTTTCGAATGGAACGGCCTGAGGATAGAGGTTTCCCGGCGCATGTGCGCCGCGGGTTAGGGTGCGAATCACGTCGGCCTGCGCAAACTTGACATCAGATACGACGTAGATGTCGGCGACGGCATGGTCTCCCAATTTGTGGCCTGGCGTTGTGGCCGGCAGGAGTTCGGATAATGTGCCGGAGAGCCGGTCCTGTTTAAACCGTTTCAAGAGACCGACAACCTGGCTGTCGGTCGCTTCCGGAGGAACGCTGAGACTGATCGCGTTCATGTCCAAGATGGTTGCCTGGACTTTGAAGAGCACCGGCGCTGCTTCGGGATCTTCGATGGTCGGTCCGGTTGGCCCTTCAGTCCCTGCGGCCTGTTTGTTCTTTGAGCTGGGTACAATGAGGAACACAAAAAGCCACAGACCGAATAGCACACCGAACACGACGATGAGGGGATGAATTCCAGCCCGCTTGCCTTCTTCGTAGGGGTGCTCTTTATCACTCATGACGGCGTTCCTCTGCCGGTATTGCAGGATTGCGCTTCTTCGCTTCTTCCCACAGTCGATCCATTTCCTCGAACGACAGATCTCCTACCCCACGGCCCGACTCGGTTGCCCGGCCTTCAATGAATTGGAATCGCTCGACGAATCGGTTGGCGGCCTGACGCAGAGCATCCTCAGGGTTCACTTTGATGAAGCGGGCCAGGTTCACAAGTGAAAATATGACGTCGCCGAATTCCGCGACAATCTGCGCTTGCCGCTCGGTCGAGGCCGGCGCGTCGAGTTCCACCCGGTTCGATGCGGGAGATCGGATGGCCATCCGGAGCTCCTGGATTTCTTCCTCGATCTTGCCGAGGACTTGATCGAAGCCTTTCGCATCGTGAGTCCAATCGAACCCGGCACGCGAGGCGCGTGCTTGAAGTTGATAGGCTCTCAGGAGAGCCGGCAAGGTCTGCGGCACACCGTCGAGCACCGAATCCGGTCGGCCGGACGCCTGGCGTTCTGTCCGTTTGATATCTTCCCATCGCGCCACTACCTGATCGGCATTCGCCGGAACCGAGTCTGCCGACCCATTTTTAAATACGTGAGGATGCCGGCGAATCAGTTTGTCGGCCAATTGCTCAAGCACATCCTCAATGGTAAAGCTGCCGGACTCTGAAGCGATTTGACTATGAAAGAGGACCTGGAGCAGCACATCGCCCAACTCCTCCGGCAATTTCGTCCGATCCTGTCGGTCAAGAATTTCCAAGACTTCGTAGGTCTCTTCGAGAAGATAGGGTTTGAGCGATTCATGTGTCTGCTTGCGATCCCAGGGACATCCGTCCGGCGCGCGCAACGAAGCCATCAAGTCGACCAGTTTATGAAATCGTTCCGACATCGTTCTCCTTATAGTCGCACAGAGTTAGGCGCTCATTATACCCGGTTCTCGATACGCTTCAATCGGCTGGCGGGCTGTGGAAAAACTACTGTGGCACGGTGGAAACTCAATCGCCCGCACGCATAGCACATCAGAAGAACACCGCGCAGGACGCTCAGACTGGTTTGTTTTGTTTATCTGGTTCATCTGGTCTGTCTGGTTTAACCAAACAAACGAGACAAACCAAATAAACCAAATAACGGTATTCTTCTGTTGGCGGACTTTTTCAGCATCCTGCTAGTGCGGCTTGCGCCGATTCAGGGCCTATGGTAGGGTACGGTCGCTGCATCTGGAGCGGGGGAAAGGCCTGTGGCCGCAGAACAAGAAGAAGGATTTATTGTACGGGATCGGCGGAGCGGGAGTAGCTCCGACCGTCCTTCCGTCACTTCTCCGTCCGAGCCTGAGATACAACCCCACCAGCAGACCGCACACTCCGATCCGCACCAGGGATCGGGGATTCCCGTCACCTTTTCATCCTTTGTTATTTCTTTGGGCAGCTCCTCGTTGATGCTGATGGGAGAACAGCTGGATCCTCAGCAGCCTCCGATGCCGGTAAATCTACCGCAGGCGAAAGAAATTATCGACTTGCTCTCGGTCTTGGAAGAGAAGACCACAGGCAATCTCACGACGGAAGAACAAGCGGTGCTGCGGGATATGCTCTACGCCCTTCGGATGAAGTACGTGAGTTTGGCTGCCAAGTAGTCGTACCCCCTGCCGCCTGTCGACCCCAAAGGTGTCTGTCTCCACCATGGTTGTGAGACCTGGTGAGACGCTCTCCTGATTCAACGATTTTGAACTGGCAGCCTTCCATGTGTCGAAGCGCCGACAATCGGGGATATCGGATGTGAATGACAGCAAGCAGGAGAGAGGCTTCTTTCCCGTGACAAAGATAGATGGCGGTTCCGTGAGGGGAGTTGCACCGTTTCACGCCGGGACCGGAGGGTCTTCGCGGCCATCCGAATCTGCCCCCGAACCGGAACGCGGGAAAATGCATCTGCGGCCGGTCTGGATCATCCTCATTCTGCTCCTGCCCTGTCTGGCACTGACCTTCTACTATTCTCAGATCGTAGTTCCCGGCGGCGAGGAAACGGATTCTCTTCTACCGACCACCAGCTACGCGTTCGTGCTCCTCCTGCTCAACCTCGATTTGATCGGATTTGTCGTCCTGATGCTGCTGCTTTCCCGCAACATCATCAAGGCTTACTTCGAGCGGCGGCATCGATTATTTGGGTCGGGATTTCGCACGAAGCTGGTAGCGGCTTTCATCGGTTTTTCGCTCATTCCGACGGTCCTCCTTGCGCTGGTCGCAAGTGGGCTGGTGAATAAGGCCGTGGATGTGTGGTTCAGCGATCAGATCGAGCAGGTCATGCGGGATTCATATGACGTGGCACGAATGCAGCATGCCGGACACATTACCCTGGCCGTGAACAGCGCCAGAGCCATCAGCCACGAAATCTATCGGGAAGACATGTTGCTGACAGAACAGCGCGATCTGTTGGTGGCGGCAATGGCGCGCAAGAGGGCGGAGTTCGGTGTGGCAGGGATCGAAGTCTTTTCAGCGAAAATGGAAACCCTCACCAAGGCATTGGATCTCGACGTCCCTTCATCGGCGCTCGATCTGCCGATCGGTCAGCTCGTGCTCCAAGTGATCAACGGGAAGCAAGAAGTGAATGCGGTACAGGAGGCCCAAACCGGGCGCTTGGTGCGGGCTGCTGCCCCCATTGCAGCAAGTGGACGAACGGGTGAGATCGGCGGAGTGGTGGTGGTGGAAGCCTTCGTCCCCGAATCGTTGCTGGCAAAAATGGAGGGGATCGGCCATCAGTACGACGAATATAAGCAGACCAAGGCCATGAAAAATCCGATCAAGGCAGGAGCCTATCTTTTCGTTGCCGTCATCACAGTGCTGATCCTGTTCGGAGCAACCTGGTTCGGATTCTATGTCGCGCGGAGCATCACGGTCCCGATTCAACGATTGGCTGAAGCGACAGAAGCCATCGCCCAAGGGGATCTCTCCGTCCGGATCAATGCCAAGGCTACGGATGAAATCGGCACCTTGATCGACTCATTCAACCGTATGACGTCGGACCTCCAGGGGAGTAAGTCCGAGATTGAAGAGGCCAATATCTCATTGCGCCATAGCAACCTTGAGCTCGATCGCCGCCGCGCTTACATCGAAACGGTGGTTGAGACGATTGCCGCGGGCCTGCTCTCCATCGATAAAAATGGGATGATCACAAACTTCAATCCATCGGGTGAACGGATCCTCGGACTTGCGGCGGATCGATTCCACGGCAGACAGGCCAATGAGGTGTTCAAAGAGTTTCGACTCGATCCGTTCCAGACGGTCTACGACCGGATGCTGGCCGATCAGCGAGATACCTTGGCTCTCGAAGGACCGATGGAAATCGAAGGCAGATTCTTAACCATCGGCCTCCATGGTTCCCGCATGAAGGATGAAGCAAACAAGGACCTCGGCATCGTACTGGTATTCGAAGACCTCACGGAATTGATCAAAGCGCAAAAGGTAGCAGCCTGGCAAGAGGTCGCCCGGCGGGTGGCTCACGAGATTAAAAACCCGTTGACGCCGATCCAGCTCTCCGCACAACGTCTCCGGAAGAAGTATTTTGAAAAGTCGCCTGATTTCGATGCGATCTTCGACGAGTCCACAAACGTGATCGTCAACGAAGTAACGAGCCTCAAGCATATGGTCGACGAATTTTCCAAGTTTGCCAGACTTCCGACTCCGCAGATGGCGCATCAGTCGCTCCACGATGTGATCAATGAAGTCACAACTCTCTATCGCGGGGCACACAAGGATGTGGAGCTGATCGTGGAGTTGGACCAGAATCTCCCCTCTCTCAACTTCGACCGAGAGCAGCTAAAGCGGGTCATGATCAATCTGCTGGATAACGCCATTCAGGCGATGCAACAAAAGGGGCGCGTCTGGCTCTCGACCACGTACGATACGAAACGTCGACTGGCCGTAGTGAACGTAGCGGATGAGGGAATAGGCATCACGCCGGAAGACCAGGAAAAGCTGTTTGTGCCATACTTTACCCGGAAGAAGACGGGAACCGGGTTGGGACTGGCGATCGTACGGCGCATCATTACCGATCACGACGGGCAGATTCATGCGAGCCAGAATCAGCCGAAAGGGGCCGTGTTCACATTTGAATTGCCGGTCTAATTGAGGAAGTGACCAGTGATGGGTGATGAGTGACGAGAGCAGAGATGCTAGCACTGAACTCATCACGCTTCACTGATCACACATCACGGGGGGAGCATGTCTGCATCGATCTTGATCGTGGATGACGAAGAGCCGATTCTCACATCCTTGAGCAGCATTCTACGGGACGAAGGTTATGACGTGGCGGTGGCCAAGAACGGCGTGGAGGCGCTACGCGTCTACACCATGGATCCGCCCGACCTCATGCTCCTCGATATCTGGATGCCGGAAATGGATGGGATGGAAACCTTGCGTCGGGTTCGTGAGCTGGCGCCAACGGCACAAGTGATGATGATGTCGGGACACGGGTCGATCGAGACCGCGGTCAAGGCGATCAAACTAGGGGCCTATGACTATATTGAGAAGCCTCTGTCGCTCGAAAATGTCACGCTGCGCGTCAAACATGCCTTGGATCAATACCGTTTGGAACAGGAGAATCGGACCCTCCGAACCACAGTCCAACGGAAATTCGAGTTGGTGGGACAATCGCCGGCGATGCAACAGCTCCGACAGCTGATTCAGACGGCTGGACCGACCAATAGCCGCGTATTGATCGGAGGAGAGAACGGAACGGGAAAAGAACTTGTCGCGCGGGCGATCCATCTGCAGAGCACAAGGAGCAATCGACCGTTTGTGGCGATGAACTGTGCCGCCATCCCGGAAACCTTGATCGAGAGTGAGCTGTTCGGACACGAAAAGGGTTCTTTCACCGGGGCCACCTCGATGAAACGCGGGCAGTTCGAGCAGGCGGACGGGGGCACCCTATTCCTGGACGAAATTGCCGACATGAGCCTGAACACGCAAGCCAAGGTCTTGCGGGCATTACAGGAGCAGCAATTCACTCGTGTCGGTGGGACCAAGCTTCTCAAGGTAGACGTTCGGGTGTTAGCCGCGTCCAATAAGAATTTATTGAAGGAAATCGAGAAAGGCACGTTTCGCGACGACCTTTTCTATCGACTCAATGTGGTGCCGATCATCGTGCCGCCCCTCAGGGAGCGCAGGGAAGACATTCCGCTGCTCGTTCGCCACTTCATGAAGGCCCATACGGAAGAACAGGGGTTGCGGATGAAAGAGGTCTCACCGGAAGCGATGGCGGTGTTTCAACAATACGACTGGCCCGGGAATATTCGCGAACTGCGGAATCTGATCGAGCGGTTGATGATCATGGTACCGGAACCTGTTATCAGCCCAACTCATGTCGGCGCTTCGTTAGAAGCGCGTCCGATCGGATCGACGCCTCAGTCGGCAATTCCAACAGTGGATCCAGTTTTCACGCAGTCGTATGACTCGCTCAGAGATGCCCGTAATGCATTTGAAAAGGACTATATCGGGAGAAAGCTACGAGAGCATCATTGGAATATTTCTCGCACGGCTGAAGAACTGAAAATCGAACGGAGCCATCTGCATCGGAAAATCAAGTTACTGGATGTGGAGATGCGGCCTGAAGGATAGGGGAAAGGGAGCGGCCAGCTGCCCTTCTTGCTCGCAAAACGCGCACGATAAGAATGTGCTCGTTCGATGCGCGCAGTAAAGGGCAGGCTTGGCCGCTCCCTTACCGAGAGATGAAGAAGATTGGTAACCCTCGCCGGGGTTAGTACACGTCTCGGCGTACCAACCTTATGCTGAGCCTTGACCCTCCATAAACACTGACGGAATTTTCAGCATCCTACCGGCATTCGTGCGTTGACCTCTGCAACAGCCCTCCGTTAAGATGCGCCCTCTTATGACTACTTACCGCGATGCCGGAGTCGATATCGATGCGGGCGACGAGTTCGTCGATCGCATCAAGCCGCTCGTTCGCTCGACCTTTCGTCCTGAAGTTCTGGCTGACCTTGGAGGATTCGGTGGGCTCTTCCGTCTCCAGGCAAAAAAGTACGAGGACCCTGTTCTGGTCTCCGGCACCGATGGAGTCGGCACGAAGCTGAAAATTGCCTTCTTGATGGATCGGCACGATACGGTCGGCATCGATCTTGTCGCGATGTGCGTCAACGACATCGCTGTCAGCGGAGCAGAGCCGCTGTTCTTTCTCGATTACTTCGCAACAGGCAAACTCTCAGTCTCTAAAGCACACCAAGTGGTATCCGGTATCGCGGAGGGCTGTCGCCAAGCCGGCTGTTCCTTGATCGGCGGAGAGACAGCAGAAATGCCCTCCTTCTACACCGAGGGCGAATATGACCTGGCTGGATTTGCCGTCGGGGTGGTGGATCGACTCAAAATCATCGATGGCCGCAATATCGTACCAGGCGATGCCCTGATTGGGTTAGCCTCGACCGGTCTTCATAGTAACGGTTATTCCTTGGCGCGGCGTGTCCTCTTGGATCAAGCATCACTGACCATGACCAGTCGCCTGCCTGAACTCGATCGGCTTCTCGGAGACATCCTGCTGACTCCGACCAGAATCTATGCCAAACAGATCCTCGCATTGATCCAGGAATGTCCCATTAAAGGCATGGCCCATATCACCGGCGGCGGCATAACCGAGAATCTTCCACGAGTGTTTCCCCCTGGCGTGCGGGCACAGGTGCGGCGAAGTGCCTGGCCAGCACCACCGATCTTTCAAGCGATCGCACGGCTGGGGCAAGTAGAGCGTGAGGAAATGTACCGCGTATTCAACATGGGAATCGGATTGATTCTCGTGGCGCCGGCTTCAGCCGCCCAAACAGTCATTGCGCGCGCTACGGCTTTGGGTGATCCGGCTTGGCAGATTGGGACCATTGTGTCATCGGCCGGCGACGCCCCATTGGTGGAGTATGTCGATTAAGCGGACGGATGCGCTTCGAGTCGCCGTCTTGGCCTCCGGGCGCGGATCGAATCTTCAGGCGGTGATCGATGCAATCGAAGCCGGAACCGTTCAGGCAAACATTGTCGCCGTCATCAGCAACAAGAAAGATGCCCCTGCATTAGAGCGGGCCAAACAGCACGGATTACCCGCCCTCTTCGTCGATCCCAAACCCTACACAGGCAGACCCGATAGTCGTGAAGCCTACGATCGTGCGCTACTCGATGTACTCAAACAGCACGATGTCGAGTTGATACTATTGGCTGGGTACATGAAGATCGTGACCAGGGTCCTCGTCGAGACCTTTATGAACCGAATGATGAATATCCATCCATCTCTGTTGCCCTCCTTTCCTGGATTGGAGGTGCAGAAGAAGGCGATCGACTGGGGCTGCAAACTCGCTGGATGCACGGTGCACTTCGTGACGGAAGGGGTCGATGAAGGACCGATTATTCTTCAAGCGGCGGTTCCGATTCTCGATGACGACACACCCAACACACTCGCCGCTCGCATTCTTGAGCAAGAACACAAGATCTACCCGAGAGCAATCCAGCTCTTTGCCGAAGGGCGATTGCAAGTCGATGGGCGACGCGTGTTCATCGAAAACGGGAAACCGAAAGGCGAAGCAGTGATCAGCCCGTCATAATGATGCGGCGAATCGAACTTCCGGTAGAGTCTCCGTGAAGGGTCATGTATAATGACGACCGTCAGCGAAGCGTTTGTCGTGCCGATTGCATGATGGTCCAGTGGGGGGCTAGCTCAGTTGGGAGAGCACTACGTTCGCAACGTAGGGGTCGGGGGTTCAACTCCCCTGCCCTCCACCACCGTCGTTGACAACTTTCACACAGGCCAGTAAGCCGTCAAAAGTCCCCGTTGCAGTGAAGCGATAACCTGGCTTCCCGCCTTCCATTATTGGCTCACATACGATGTGTCCATCCAAAAGCTTTCTAAGCAGCTGCCGGGCCATGGGAACGTGTCGTGAGAAGAGTGCAGGGATGTCTCCCAGACGGTTGCGGAGGTCCTTCGCGAGGCACTTCGCATCAAGGCAGATCACTTGAGCAAGGCTGTCGAGTCTGGAAAGCTCTTGTTCCACAGCTTTCTTCCGTGCTTCCTCCTAATGAAGTGAAGCAAACACAGCTTCAGTCGATTTACCGTTTGTAATGGCCTCGACAAGATGGTGAAGCCGTGTTTGGATCAACGAGAGCTCCCGTTCGAGAGCAACGCGCTGATCAGGGAATTTCTCCTGCTCATTCCTGATACGTTCAAGCGCAACTACAACTGACGACTCAAGGACTCGCTCATTGAGTGCTTCGTTCAGAGCGTGAAGGATGGCCGAGTCAAGAATATCCTGACGAACTTCGACGTTGCTAGAGCAGTCTGCACTCCCTCGCTTGTGATGGTAGGCGCATCGGTACACCGTTCGTGTATACCGCCGTTTGCCAGTACGCTTGATCGCAACTATCGATCCACCGCATGTGACACACTTCGCGATGCTGCTATGCAGATAAGTAGAGCGTCGATTCTCACCAGTGGGCCGAGAGAGGAGCCGACCCCCCTCTCCTCGCAGATAGGCACGTTGATTTCGTACTCTACGCTCCTTGACCTGTTCCCAGAGCACTTGGGAAATGATTCGCAATTCAGGGGCGTCTATGCGGAGCCACTCTGACTCAGGTCGTTTCCGTTGTTTTCGAGTACCGCCATGCTGAATAGCCTGCGTCCTGTTCCACAGGACCATTCCCCGGTAGAGGTCGCGTTGAAGAATATCTCGAAGGGCAGTCGGACACCATCCGAGATTGCCACCATGTGGAGGTGGCAATCCGATCATCGTTCAAGGCTTTGGCAATTCGAGCCAAGGCAAACCCTGATGCATATAGCTCGAATATTCTCACAACAACTTTTGATTGTTCGGAGCTGATCTTCCTGACCACGTGCTGACGGCGCGTGTGCCGTCGGAGTTTGTCTCGCTGCTATACACAGGGACATTATCGTCACCAAACACCTTGTTGCCAGTGACATGCAGGGCCTTCGCTTTGCGGAACATAGCATCATAGGTCCGCTGGCTGACCTTCTCGCGTTCCATCTCTGCTGCAAAGTTCGAGAGGCTGAGCATCACCTTGTCCGTCGCATTGTCGAGCTTTCGCACTTGGTCCGTCATGTAGAAAGACGAATGGACGCCAGAGTCGATGATCTGCATGACAGTAGGGTTCTCTACGGTGGCAAATCTTAATAACGGATCTTGCGCCTATCGGGTTAACTCCCAGTAATGCACCGGGTGGTAAGTCCGGGACCCGCCACGGCATAACAACCACTACCCATAGGAGCATTCGGAGTCAACCCGATAGGCACTATAGATCTTACATGTGAGCTGGTGTAAGCATTGGTGTCGAATTTGTGGCGAAATAGGAGACTTAATCGCACAAATCCCTGACGAATGGCTGCGGAAAAGCATCGCGGCCGAAGTGAAGACGTTGCGGAAACGGAAGAAACTTTGGCTAGCTGCAGATCGATTCACCGGGGTTGCCAACGTGAATGAACTCATCTGATTTTTGTGCAGCCCAGGCCCTCTCCGTTCGCGGAGCTCTGAACCGAATGATCGGCTGCCCCTCTTCTGCTATACCTACATCTCCGAACTCTTGAACCGTGACCGGTGAGAATCGCATACGGTAGGCTGACAGTGGATCAAGGATTACCCGAAGGTTGAATCGTTTCAAGGTCTTGATCGAGCGTAAATACCATGATCCGCTCACCCAACTGCGTGTCAATATCCGTAAACAGTCCGGTAACCTTGAGGCCGGTGATGCCGGCAATTTCGCCGCACAGATTGTCTTTGCCTTGCGCAATCAGGTTTTGGCGCATGCATCGAATCATTTCAATGCCATCGGCGTTCTTGGCCAACTGACGTTCAGCCTGGGTGAGGACTCCCCTCAGCCGCACGACCACTAGATCCCGGATGATGAACGCTCGCACATCTGTGGGTCCGCGCCCCATAAAGTCCTGCTCAAACTTGATGACGGCTTGCCTGATTGCGTTATGCATATCCCCTCTGGCTCATTCTCATCTTGCGGTGCGGCTGCGATCAGTTGTCCGCTTGGGAGGCGGATTATAGAGGCCACGAGACAGACAAGGCAATGACAAGAACCAAATTTCATTATAATCTGTACCGCCACTTTTGGCTGCTTCTTGGGAAATAGGTCGAAGGACCCATAGAGACGGCCCCGATGTTCCTATGCCCCTTGGCCAAAAATTTCTTTGTGTTTGCCTCCGGAATTCTGCTACACGTTGAAGTGGGAGACGGTGCCGCCAGGCTAAATTTTTAGAGAGGGCGGGCGGAACCGATCGCTGGGAACTCACGCAGGTGTAAACCCAACTCCCCTATAAAAGGCACGTAAGATCGTCGGCTCCCCGTTCGGTGGTCGACAATAATACAAGCCAGTGTGGTGCGTTCCTCGACGAGGTCGCTCCCGCTGGCTTTTTTTATTCCGCGAACTCGACGAAGTCGATGAAAACTCACGAGGCAGCCGCGGGCTCTGTCATCACCGATACCCAACGGCACAGCCTCCGATCACGGATCGACGACGCTGCAGAGATTCTGCACATGGCGTCTTCTGTGTTTCGAAGAGGGTGAGATAAGCATGTCCCTCATAATTTTGGTCTCGCTGCTACCCCTGTTGGCCGCCATCATCGTCGCAATCGGCACGCGCAGCTCGCAAACCCGGCGTGCCAAGATCGCAGCCTATCCCATCAGCGCGGCCTTTCTCGGCGCCATCGTGACCCTGTGGCTCGTCGCCACACAGGGGCCACTGACCATTCGTTTCTACGATCCCTCCTCACTATCGATGCTGGCCTTTCCGATAGGTTTCTATATCGACCGCTTAAGTGCCGTCATGATGGTCTTGATCTCCGGCGTTGGAACCATCATCTACACTTATTCGCTCGGCTACATGTATCAGGACCTTCATGAACGACGGTACCTGACGTTGATCGGACTCACGACCTTTGTGCTGCTCTGCATGATCTCGAGCGCGAATCTCATGATGCTGTTTGTGTTCTGGCAGCTGCTCAGCTATCTGCTTTATCTGCTGGCCCATAACCACGTCCATGCGGCAACGTTGGCCGGTGCATTCAGAACCTTTACGCTCTTGCGTCTCGGCGACGTCGCATTTCTGGCCGGCACGGTCCTCGCCCATCACCTCTATGGAACTTTGGAGTTCCCTGACCTATTCGCCAAAGCAACGGAGACGACCGTCACGTTGTCGCCTTTGCCCGGGTGGGAGATCGACGGCGTGACAGCCGTGACGTTGCTGCTCTTCATCGGCGGCATGAGCAAGTCGGCGCAGTTTCCCCTGCACGTCTGGCTGCCGCGATCCCTCTACGCCCCGACACCAGTGCATGCGCTGCTACACGCAGGCATCATTAACGCCGGTGGTTTTCTCATCAACCGCCTGGCTCCGCTGTTTGGGATGAGTTCAACCACTCTGCACGTCGCCTTCGTGGTTGGGACCATGACGGCGGTTCTGGGCGCCTCCATGATGCTGGCACAGAACGACATCAAGAAAACGCTCGGTTTCTCTACGATTGGCCAAATGGGCTATATGATCATGGAATGCGGCTTGGGCGCATTCTCGCTTGCCGTGTTTCATCTGATCGCCCACGGGCTGTTCAAGGCCACTGTGTTCTTGAATTGTGGCAACGTCATCCACAAAGCCCGCATGGAGCCGCACGTTCCCCATACGGACCACCAGGCCGAAGAAGAAGGGTTCTCTCAGCTCACGTGGTTAACTGGGTTCGTGACCACGCTCTTCATTCCCCTGCTGATCCTGCTCGTCACGCACGGCGTCCTGCGCATTCCTTTGCTGGAATCTCAGGGCACTGTCATCTTTCTCTTCTTCATCTGGATCACCTCGTCCCAAGCGATCCTGACCCTCACGCGCCTGCGTGCCGTGGCCTCGTGGAAAGTATCGGCGGCGATGTTGCTGACGCTTCTGTTCATCGTGTTCGTCTATCTGTTCGCGGTCGAGTCCTTCACGTCGTTTCTCTATCCCAACCCGAAAGAAGTCGCCTCCTATTTCAAGGCCGCCGCTCTTCCAGACTGGCTTTTCGACGTGATCATCCTCACAGCCACAGTCCTGACGATCATCAGCTGGTCCTATCTGCACATGCGCACCCATGGCCGCACAATGTGGACGTCGGCCTGGATCGACGGCCTGCGCATCCGGCTCTACGTGCTGTTCATGAATCGGCTCTATACGGATGAAGTCTATCAACTCTTTGAGCAGACCATCATGAGACTGGTCCATCGACTCGATAAATGGAAACAGGGGTGGTCCCGATGATGGACGGAGCTCTTATTCCTCTGCTGCTGGCCGGCGTTCCTTTACTCGGCGCGCTCGTGAGCCTGGCCATCCGGTCGAATCCCGACCGTCTCAAACTGTCGTCCATCATCTGGTCCGTCATCAGTTTCGGTGCGATCATAGGGCTCTCCGTCCGGCTCGTGACTCCACCCGAAGGCCTCTTGCCGCTCTATCTGCTGCCACTGGCTGCTACGGCATCGCTCTTGGGTCAGCCGGCCCACGAGAACCATCGGCGCTCCTCGATCATGACCCTGGTCTGTCTGGGGCTCGGAGTCGGGACTCTCACGGGCCGCGATGTGTCCGGCCAGCTCTTCCTGATGGCACTCATTGTTTCCGTCATCGTGTTGCTCTATCGCCATCACACCGCCCTCTGGCCGATCTCGTGGTGGGGCATCGGGTCATTCGGCCTTGCTGTCCTCTGTGTCGGGATCTCTTTCGTGAGCGGTCCGCCGCTTTCGTCGGTCGCGTCTCTGTTGACCTGTGCGATCCTCTTGCCGCTCCTACCCTTTCATAACGGCTACCTCACGGCGCTGACGAGGCTGCCCGGAAGCCTGCCGTCGTTCATTGTGTTGCTGCTTCCTGCCGTCGGATTGCATGGACTTGCGACGGTCATGCTGGCGGTCCCGGATATCGTCGCTTGGACCGTCAGTCTCTTTGCGCTGGTAGGAGCTCTGTATGGCGCGATGAAGGCGCTGGCCCAATCGCGGGTGCGATTGCTGTTGGCGTACAGCAGCCTCTCATTTTTTTCGATGCTCTGGTGGTTTGCCGCCTCGACGCAAACGACGACGCCCCGAGCTGCGATGCTGGTCGGAGCCGTCGGCCTGGCAACGAGCGGCCTCTTGATCGCTTGGCAGGTCATCCGCACGAGATACGGCGACGACGTCGACCCTCAATCTGTCAGCGGCTTAGCCTCGGTGATGCCGCAATATGCCGTCCTATTCTCGCTGCTCGGGCTGGCCGCGATGGGCCTGCCGCCCTTCGGCGTCTTTGCCGGCTTTATGGGTCTGCTCTTCGCCTCGCCGCTCACATCCTCTGTCGCCTTGTTGGTTCTGCTCATCGCCTGGCTGGCGGCGTCGTGGTACATCCTTAATATGGGGCAACGGTTGCTCTTTGGCCGGCAGCGATCGGAACTCCGTTCTGACGATCTGTGCCGGTCGGAACTCTTCTCTCTTCTGATGGTTGTTCTGATTCTCATCGCGCTGGGCGTGCTGCCAGCCAGTCTGTTCGAGCCCGACAAGTCCACGCCGCCGACCACCACCATCACAGGATCGTTCGCATGGAACAAGTAGACCGGTCAATCGACATCGAATCCAGGCGGATGGAATTGCGCGGGGTGGTCCGCCTCGCTGGCGAGGTCATCGCCCAGTACTGGCCGATGCGGACCTTCGTACACCACAACCCGCTCCATGGCCTGGAGTACCTCCCCTTCGAAGAAACCGTCCGGCGCGGTAAACAATTCATGGGCGGCAACGGCTATCTTCCCAGCCGGTCATATCGCGACTACCTTAAGTCAGGCCGGATTCAGTCCCGGCATCTCGACGACGCCTTGAAGCCGATGGTGCACGACAAGCGCGTGGTCATCGGGTCGCGCACAGTCACACATGGCGCAGTCTTGCGCGCCTGCCTGGCGGATGGATTCTGCACGCAGATCGTCGAGCCGCTCGACGGTCAGTTGCCTGATCCCTCGAAGAACCTGATCAACCGCATCGCGGCCCGGATTGAATCCGTCATAACCTTTCCGGACTTGCGTGAGCGTATCCGCATGATCGCGAAAGGCGACGAGGCTGCATTGGCCCGTTGGCTCACGCTTTCCCACTGGTGCGACGACACGCTCGGCACCCATATCGTCCGACAGATCAACGATCAGTTGATCAAATGGTGCGAGGCGTTCCTGGATGAGGGCCATGCCGCCTGGCCCATGCCGGAACGGGAGCAGGGACTCTACGGCGCCTGGAAGGCGCTCGCCATGCAGGAATCGTCGCTGTTCGGAATTGCAGACAGCCGAAGGAAGATTGCGCAGCTCCCCGACCACCCGGAAGATGCCCTTCTGGAAAACCTGGACGCGCTCGGAATTCCGTCTGATCTCCGGCAGGACTATCTGTCATTACAATTGACCGCGCTGCCTGGCTGGGCCGGGTTCATCAAGTGGCGCGGAGAAGAACGCGACTATCCCTGGCAGCAGGCCTACCCAGCAGGTCTCGTGAAGTTCCTCGCCATTCGCCTTTGGTATGCTCGCGAGCTCGTCCACAAAGTCTGCAGGGAAGAACTCGGCATCGATGGAAAATACGAAACCATCACGGGCTACATGCGCACCCATGCCGAAGAATACTATTTTCGGCGGCAGCGAGTCGCGGGCCGATTGCCCGCCCTCTATGCCGAGGAGGTCGATCGGCTGGCCCATCAAAAAGGCAATGGCTGGAGCACAGTACTTGATCGCTACCGCACAGACGTGGTCCCGCGCCAGGAAGCCGCCGCGCGCCGTGGCGCCGCAAAGAGGCTACTGTCGCTCGTTCGTTCGCTGGAGATCGATCCGGCACAGCTCGACGAGAGTACTCCCGTCGACCTAAAACAATTGAGCGACTGGATGGAAGCCTTTCCGGAATCGGACCATGGGGCGGTGTGGCTCAAAGCCTTCGAAGCCAGCTACCAGGACCGCCTGTTGGGACAGCTGCGGACGCGTGCGAATGAGGCAGCCCGACCGGCGACGCCAACCCGCCCCTACTCGCAATCGGTCTACTGCATCGACGTGCGTTCCGAACCGTTCCGCCGACATTTCGAGTCGGTCGGCCCACACGAAACCTACGGCTTTGCCGGCTTCTTCGCCGCCTTCATCCGCTATCGGGCCTGGGGCAAGGAACACGACACCGAACAGTTTCCAGTGATCATGCGTGCGAAGAACGAGGTGCGGGAGCTCCCGAGGACCTATCTCGACCAGACGGTGTTGAAACATGAGGCCCGCGCCAAATGGGTCCACGCAGGTCACACGCTCCTGCACGACTTGAAAGAGAACGTGGTGACGCCGTACGTCATGGTGGAATCGCTGGGCTGGTTCTATATCCTGCCTATTTTCGGCAATACCTTGCTGCCGTCGCTCTACCGGCGCTGGACCGCCTGGTTGCGGCATCTGTTCGTGCCATCACTGGCTACCACCCTCACAGTGGACAAGTTGACGTCCGCCGAAACGGCGGAGATGCTCGATGCGGAACAACAGGC
This sequence comes from Nitrospiraceae bacterium, assembly GCA_013140715.1. Lineage (GTDB taxonomy): Bacteria > Nitrospirota > Nitrospiria > Nitrospirales > Nitrospiraceae > Palsa-1315. The sequence goes on along the minus strand of JABFSG010000048.1, from coordinate 57,189 downwards.
CATCGTCAGGAAGGCATTGCACGAGAGGATCGGGCTGCGCAGCTCGCGCGTGACACCCGCGCTTGTCGAGGGCTTACAGCAACACGCCCTGATGGAACAGGGGGACCCGGAGCCGCCGCTCATTCAAGAAGCCGAGCGTGCAGGGCTCCTGGTGGAGAACGTCAACACGTTCGTCGAGATCTTACGGCGGCAATACGCCCTTAACGCTAGGGCCGCATCACGGCACAAGGAACGGATCACCAGAACCGGCTTTACCCTTGAAGAACAGATTCTTACGGTCGACACGGCACTCCGCATGATGGGACTGACGAAGAACTTCGCGCGACTCGTCCTGTTCTGCGCGCACGGCAGCACCTCGGACAACAATCCGTACGAATCGGCCCTCGATTGCGGCGCCTGCGGCGGCAACGAAGGGAAACCCAACGCCCGTGTTTTGGCCATGATGGCGAACAATCCACGCGTAAGAGAACGACTAACCAAGACAGGCATCGAGATCCCATCGGATACGCACTTCCTCGCAGGCCAAATGGACACGACCACCGACAAGGTTCAGCTGTTCGATCTGGAAGACGTTCCGCCGACGCACCACGCGGACTTGTCTCGGCTCCAAGAAGATCTGAAAGAGGCGGCTGCGCTCACAAGTCACGAACGGTGTGGCCGGTTTCCCGACGTTCAACAGGTCTTAAAGGGAAAGCAGGCAGAAGCGCATGTACATCGCAGAAGTATGGACTGGAGCCAGGTGCGTCCGGAGTGGGGCCTGTCGAGCAATACGGCATTCCTGATCGGGCGACGGGAGCTGTCGAAAGGATTGGACCTGGGAGGCCGCGTCTTTTTACATTCTTACGACTATCGCGAAGACCCGAGTAATCGGCTGCTTGAAGTGCTCTTGACCGCACCACAAGTCGTGGCGCAGTGGATCAACATGGAACATTATTTTTCCGCGGTCGACAACGAGGTGTACGGGAGCGGCAGCAAAATCTATCACAACGTCGTGGGGCAAATCGGCATCATGTCGGGACCCTGGAGCGATCTCCGACTTGGACTCGCGAGGCAGACGGTGATGAACGGCGACGCCCCGTACCACGAACCGATGCGTCTGCTGACAATCGTCGAAGCGCCGCGCGAACGGATTGAAAAGCTGATCGCGCGTCATGAGGTGTTGCGGCACTTCTATCACAACGAGTGGGTCCACCTCGTCGCACTGGACCCCAACGATGGGGTATGGTATCGGTACCGTCCGACGGGCGAATGGACTCTGATCCACGATCATTGAGAACCAGCACACATTCACACCGGGAAAGGAGTTCGTAAATGGGCGCATTGACGTTGCATCCGATGAAAGAGATTCGTGTGATCGTGGCGGGAGAGCACCGGGCGTTTGTGACCGAGCTGCTGGACCAGGTCAACGCGACCGGCTATACGATCATCGGCAATGTTTCAGGAAAAGGCCATGACGGCGTGCATGAAGCACATTTCATGTTCAGCGAGCAGGAAAGCCTCGAGATGATCATGACCGTCGTCCCGGAAGAAAAAGTGGAGCCTATCCTGGCAGGAGTTCGGCCGCTCTTCGAACGCCACTCCGGCGTGATACTCGTCACCGACGTGGCCGTCAGTCGGCAAGAGTATTTCGGCAAACAGCAGAGCGGTTCATGACGCGTGCCCTCCACCAAACTTATTTTGCCACGCCACCAGCGCGATAACCTCTCATAACCCCGCAGATTTCTGAATTCACAAATTGCTCAACGACATCCGCCTGTGAGTGAGGCTGCCCTCTTTCCCACCAACTCCCCGAAGGCCACGAGACGCTCACCCAACCAAGCAGATCCCGCTACATCCCTCGATAAAAAAAGGATGCTACCGCATGAAGCTCTCCGTACAAGTCTGGCAGGGCCAGAAACCTGGAAGGATCTGTCAGCTCACTGGACTAGATCAGGTTTGTGGGGAGTTGCCGTAAAGGACAGTCTTACAAAATATGGAATAGCCCTGGCGTCTAGCGGATACAGACCTATGGCTGTAGATTACAATTCTGTAATGAGTGGCTGTGTATGGAAGTTGGCCGCTATGAATCGTGGATGCCCTGCACTCACTTGGAATTGAGACCCGCGTCAAGTATTGGCGCTAGTCTAATCGGCGCGATGCGTGACTGGTAGATGTAATCTAACGAGTCAGAGGGTTGAGCGGCAATGATAAATCACAGCACAAACCGGCCCACCATGGAACACACCTGGCTCTATAAACACGGGGCAGCCAATCGGTGAGTTCCAGGGTATGACCGACCTACTGACGCTAATACCTAATCTAATACACATAGCATTTACCACTATCATAAAGTGGTAAAGTCCACGTCCACCAGCAGCATAAACGACGTACAGTTCACTACACCGAACCGCAAAAGAACGGCGCGCGCTCTATTTGTCGTATGGCCACAACAGAATCAGGCCAGCACCCACCGCAAACGCACCGATTATGCAGAACAAACCGAGAAAAGGAAGACCCATATCCATGATAACCTCCTAGGTTGAATAAACAGTGGCTTCGATTATGATGTCATCCGAATTGATCATTTTCAGTAACGGCACAGCAAAATACCATAAGCGCCTGCTCAAGGCAACTAGAATAAACACCTAATTTTTGAAGGAGACCGTACTTCATATCACCAAGCTAGACGCTTTGAGACTGAACTGCCGGAAACGAAACGGGAATTCTAAGTTCGTCTTCAGTCCATGCTAATGGTGTAACTTTTCTGTATTCTTAAGCACTTACCTCCGGTATACCACTGTGAGGCGAGCAAGAAAATCCTCGAGCTTGCTGAGATGCCGTCGGATCGCCACTTTATCTTGTCGCGCAGCCGCTTGCTCCATGCCTTCCCCTATCTCACTGATAGCATCGAACCCATAGCCTCCGCCATCTCCCCTCATACGGTGACCAATGACACCAATTGTATTGAAATCATCTTGTTCCAATGCTGTTTCCAGCGTCTGCACATCACGTCGGCGATTCGCTAAAAATCCTGGGACGATTTCTTCAAGACCTTCATCGATATACACGGTGATCACGTTTTCGGCAGGCCTGTTCGGTCCTGTGCTCATGAGATATGCCGTCCTTTGCAAGCCTGGAGGACTTCCAGGAGAGTATGCTTCTTGATCGGTTTGGTCATATGGGCATTACAGCCCGCATCGAGAATCTTGACTCCGTCTTCTTTCAATGCCAAGGCAGTTAGGGCAATCACCTGAGTGGGCGGAAGATCATGTTCTCTCTCCCAGAGCCGTATCGTTTTGGTCGCTTCATAGCCATCCATCACCGGCATCTGCATATCCATCAGAATGAGATCGTAGTAGCCATTCTTGAACAGTTCCAACGCAATGGCTCCGTGATCCGCGATATCAAGTCGATAGGGAGTTTGCTTTAAATAGGAACGGACCAACACCTGATTGTCCAGGGAATCTTCTACCAATAGGATGCGAAGGGCTCTGACCTCGGTAGAAGGTGTAGGAACCACTGGCGCTAAACCGGCCGAATGCTGGATGCCCTTAGAGCGGTCGAGGGCGATGCTGATAGTTTGGAGTAGATCCGACTCCCTGATGGGTTTGATCAAGTAACCGCCCAACCCCATATCATAGGTGCGGGCGATGTCGTCGGCCCAATGGTCGGATGCCAGCATCACGATCGTCGGGTCCTGAGAAAGGCCAGCCCGTCTTATTTCTTCGACGACTTCAAACCCATCCATACCCGGCATGCGGCAGTCGAGAATCACAAGCTCGTAGGGTCGCGCCGACAGAGAGGCTTGCCCCCATTTTTCGATGGCTGCTCGGCCGGACGCAGCTTCTGTCACCTCCGCCCCTAAGGCGGCCAGGATTTCACGAAGGATTAGGCGGTTGGTGGCATGGTCATCAACCACAAGAGTTCCGACCCCTTTTAAATTGACCCGTGCGTTGTCGTGAACAGCGATCGGACAAGATTGCACGGCGAGCTGTACAGAGCAATGAAACGTGCTGCCCTCTCCGAGAGTACTCTCCACCCAGATCCGTCCGTTCATGAGCTCGGCCAATTGCCTTGAAATAGTCAAGCCTAAACCGGTTCCCCCATACTTACGCGTCGTTGAGGCATGGGCCTGCGTGAAGCTTTCAAAAATGACCGCGAGCTTGTCCGGCGGAATGCCGATCCCTGTATCGCTGACAGAGAATCGAATAGCTCCGGGCTTAGAAAGATCCGGATCCGGCGCAATCCATACCGTGACAGACCCCTTGTCGGTAAATTTGATCGCGTTGCTGATCAGGTTGATGAGGATCTGGTGGAGTCGGTTGGGATCTCCAATCAAGGCTCGGTGAACGTCAGGCGAAAGATAGCAGGCCAGTTCGAGGCCCTTTTCATTAGCCCGCATGGCAAGAATCTCGATGGCTTTTTCAACCAAGTCGCTCAAATCGAAGTCAGTTAATTCCAACTCCACATGGCCGACCTCGACTTTCGACAGATCAAGAATGTCGTTGATCAGGTTCAAGAGATTTCCGCCGGCACGACGGAAAATGCGGAGGTATTTCCGTTGATCGGGAGTCAGATCCGTTTCCCATAGCAAATCCGCCATCCCAATGATTGCATTCATTGGCGTGCGGATTTCGTGACTCACGCTGGCGAGAAATTCATTTTTGGCTGCACTCGCAATTTCCGCCTTTTCTTTTGCCTGGCGCATCTCGCACTCTGACTCTCCCCGTTCCATGGCTTCCATCGCGAGGGTCACCATCGTGGCAAACGACGCCGCAACCGCCATTTCATCAGGAGTCCATGTGCGACGCGCGCCTAGATATTCATGACACAAGACGCCCACCACCTTCCCCTTGTGCCTGATCGGCGCATCGAGCATCGCACCGATCCCGATCGGCGTAAGGTATGTCGATGAAAATTCACAGGTCCGGGGATCGGAATGGGCATCGTGGGCGGCAAGAGCATGCGTTTCCTGTTCTAACGCCTGAAAGTAAACCGGGAATTGGGAAGCCTGGAGAACGGCTCCTGTGCTGTGCTGATGGGTAAGGGCCTCATACAAATCCTGCAACCGGATGGCCGATCGGTCTTCCAGAAACAGCCAGACGCTGGCGCGTTCGACCGCCAGCACACGGCAGGCTGACTCGGTAATGGACTGATAGGCTCGTTGCAAGTCGCCTGAAATAATCGCTTCACTCCGAACCAATTCGAGCAGCGCGGCCTGGTGTGATTCAAGTAGGCCGACGCGCAACGCTTCTTGACTGGCAACCCGCTTACGGTCCGTGATGTCACGGACGATAGCCAGGAGGTATTCTCTATCAAACCGGACCAGGCGGGCATTCACCTCAACGGGAAAGGTCGAGCCGTCCTTCCGACGATGGAGGCTTTCCAGCGTCACCGGTCCCCTTTCTCGTATCTGCGCCATGTATTGTGCAAAGATCGGCGCCGTGACAGTCGGATCAATATCCGGAACGGTCAGCAACCGATGTTCTTCGCGGGTATAGCCGAGACTGGAAAAGGCCTTCTCATTAGAGTCTAAAAAACGACCGGTGACAGGATCAATGATCTCGATGGAGTCGTCGGCTTGATCGAGCAACATTCGGAATAATTCCAGTGCCTCCTTCGCCTGTTTGCGCTTGGTAATGTTTTCGAAAGTGCCCGACAGATATTGGGGTTGTGTATCGAGCGAACGACGAACAGCTGGGGGAGGCAGCTGTCGCTTGGCCGTGCGGTTCACTCGAATCGATGGCGCTTTCTTAGCCACGACCGCACCCTCCTTCTCTGACTATCGCCCGCACATCTTGTGGAGAGACTCGAAATGAAAATGAAGAGACTGAGGCAGAGAGAGCTACGGTAAACGTCGCGCCCATCGACATCAGCACATCTCGTCGAGGCAATGACGTGGCCATGGTGAGGAGAAGATCAGTCCTCGTGGGAGCGCGGGACAAGAGAGAGGGTGCCGGCCTGTTTAGCCCGATTACGGCCTTCTTGCTTGGCTTGATACAACGCCTGATCCGCTGCCTTGATCAAATCGATGGGGGAACTGTTCCTACTGGGGATCGTGCTGGCAAAGCCGACGCTGCTGGTGGTGCAGCCACCGTCGGAATGTGTGATGCCGAGGGCTTCAATTCGTTGCCGAAGTGTTTCTGCTACCTGCGACGCCCCATCTGCGCTGGTACCGGGAAGCACGACCACGAATTCGTCGCCGCCATACCGGGCGACAAGGTCCCCCGGTCTGTTGACGGCTCCGGAAATCGCCGCAGCAACCTGACGGAGACATTCGTCGCCCGACGTATGCCCGAGCGCATCGTTGTAGGATTTGAATCGGTCGATGTCGAGCATGATCAGGGAGAGCGGGGTCAATTCGCGGACGGCGCGGCGCCATTCCTGGTCCAAGAAGTCGTCAAACTGACGTCGGTTGGTAATGCCCGTGAGACCATCAAGACAGGACAGGCGCAGCAGCATCTGATTCGCTTCCTGGAGTTGACGCATAACCTCGAGAAGTTCCTGCTCTCGAGCCCGCCTCCGGTCGATCTCGTGTACCAGTCGCAAGACTGACCGGACACGGGTCAAGAGCTCGATCTTGTTGAGTGGTTTCCCAATGTAATCAAGCGCGCCCGCGGCAAAGGCAAGCTGGAGATCAACAGGATCGGTCTTCCCTGTCACCATCATGATGGGCGTGTCGCGGAATCGTTCGACTGCCTTGATCTGGCGGCAGGCTTCGATGCCGCTCATTTCCGGCATGGCAATGTCCATGAGGATCAGGTCGACTCGCGAAGCTGCTCCGTGCTTCCCGTCATCAAGCCCAAGCAAACGGAATGCAGCGGCGGCCGAGCCGGCGACAAGAATCTGGTCGTAGCCGGCAGCCGAAAGGATCGACTGAAGCAGGAGGCGGTCATCCGCAGAATCGTCAACGATCAAAATCCCCATACGTTCTCAACCCAATGGATACATGGATACGATGAGTGCCACGCGTGAAAAGCCTAACAGCTAGTCCTGGTAAACTCCAGGATAAAGCTTTTTGACGCAGGGCTGACAGATGCCGTGGCTGAATTCGGCCTCGGAATGTTCGCCGATATATTCTTCCAACTGTTGCCAGAATCCGCCGTCATTGCGAATCTTTTTGCAGGATGCGCAAATGGGAATGAGTCCTCTAAGGACTTTGACATCCCGCAACGCTTTCTGCAGCTCTTCATTGCTTCGACGGAGTTCCCTTTCTCGCGTTTTTCGGCAGTCCATCTCTTTTTTCAGCGCCAGCGCGGAGGCGGCGCGTGCCAATAGCTCTATACTGTTCACCGGCTTCGTAATGTAGTCGATCGCTCCCGCCGCAAAAGCTGCCTGGAGATTCGTGCGATCGCTTTTTGCCGTGACCATGATGATGGGGATATCGCAAAGATGCGGCCGACTCTTGATCTGGCGACAGGCTTCGACTCCATCCAGATCCGGCATGAGGACATCCATCAAAATCAAGTCGATATGGGAGGGTGGCTCCAGGCCGTCCATACCGAGCATAGGAAACGCAGCCTTGGCCGAATCCGCGCTTAGGAGATTCGTATGGCCGGCTTTCCCAAGGATTGCCCGCAGGAGTACCTGTTGGTCTGGAGAGTCGTCGACAATAAGAATGCCCATGCCAATTCCTGCCAGGCGCTCACACAGAGTGTGCGAGCAATTACCTTTCAGTATACCAGGTGCCGATGGGGCTACTGGAGCTTGGCGCGGACGAGATCGCTGATCTGCTTTCCGTCTACCGGCTGGCCGGCGACCCGGACCATCACGGCCTTCATCACTGCGCCCATCTCTTTGAGAGATCGAGCGCCAGTTTCCTGAATGACCATATCTACGACGGTGGCAAGCTGTTCGGGAGAAAAGGCCTGGGGGAGATAGGATTCAAGGATGGCGATTTCCCGTCGTTCTTTTTCTGCTAATTCCGCCCGGTGACCCTTCTCAAACTGTTCGACGGACTCCCGGCGTTGCTTGATCATGGTCGTCATGACACGGCTCATTTCAGCGTCGTCGAGATCCTTCTTAAGCTCCATTTCCTTATTCATCACGGCGGCCTTGATCATACGGATCACGTCCATCCGCAATTGGTCACGGGCCTTCATGGCTAGCTTCAGATCTTCTGTCAGACGGTCGTGCAGGGACACATACACCTCGGGTATACGGATAATTGAACGACTGAGAATACCGCGCTGCATCAGGCCAGTCAATCAGATCCACCGGCCTGCAATCCCAAAGTAGTCAGGTGGTTTTTACACCGACGGGGTAGTATGATGAAGTACTGAAAATAGCAGACTGTTTTACCAAGACTCAGCTCTTCCGGAAGGGCGCTTATGAATTGGCCGCACGTCATGAGTCAAGGTGGATTCGTCTTCCTGACGGCGTTGACAGTGGCCGGATGCCAAAACAGTTCCCTTCCCGCTACATACCCCCCTTCAGTTCGAACCATTGCGCCGACATTGGCCATTCCAGGCAATGTGCAACGAATTGCGATATTGTATCCCCGCTCTTCGAATCCTGATTTTCTAGAGGCCTATCAGCGACTGGAAGGCGCAACGTTTCGATTGAAAAGCCAACGCCCCACGCTCAAAGTCGTCGATCGCGTTCATTTGCTGACACTCATCACTGAACAGCGGCTCCAGGCTACAGGAACTGTAGCCGAAGATAGTGCAGTGCGGGTTGGCCATCTGTTGGGAGTCGATAGCGTTCTGCTCTATTCAATCGATGGGCCGACGCTGCGGGATCGCCTGTTCGCTCGTGAGCCTAGCCAAGTCCGGCCGATTACCCTGACGACCAAAATTATTCGAGTGGAAAGCGCAGAAGTGGTGTACTTCAATGTGGTGACCGTTCGCATGGACGACGAGGAGCGTTGGGACTGGTTACTGTCGGACAAATGGGACTATCATCAGCTGAGCAGGGCCGCGCTGGAACGAGGCATTGCACAAACGGTCTTTGACCTTCAGCAAGCCTTTGAATAGCAAAGATTCGACCATTCATCGGAAGGGAGTCGTATGGATTGCAGGGACTACGAGTTGCCACGAGGACAAAGAATGGCCGGATACGCGATGGCAGGGATACTGCTCATGACCATGACAGCCTGTTCCAGCGATCAGCCAAAACCGCTTGCGCAGCCGACACCGGATCAAGTGCGTGGCCATGCAGATCGCGCATTCGAGAAACTCAAACAAGAAGAACAAGAAAGAACGGCCCAGCCTCCGGCACCGCGTTAGCGCGATCGCACACTACCGGCTCGATTTGGGCAAGGTCCAGACGACAAACTGGGCGACGGGCTTTACAAGCGGCAATTCCCAGAGAAGTTGTTGCCGAGGTACCAACTCCACTTGACGCGCCTCATGGAAGCTGCCAAGAAGACCGACCGAGACCAGCAGCCTCAACACGCCTGAGAGAAAAAATACAAACGGCAAATTGGACGCAGGCTGGAGAATGATTCCCGCCCACTCAATGCCTGCGGGAAGGTGCTCCACCAACCAACTCCCGATCAAAGCACCCATCGTCCATCCCACGGCATTGATGGTGCTGTACAACGCAATGGCTTTTGCGCGATCTTCAGGCCTGACCGAATCGAATACATAATTTTGCAGTCCCAATGCCAAGCCGGCCCAGATGACGCCACCCAAAAAATTGACTGCCAGCAGAAAGCCTAACTGCGTGCTCACAAGGTAGAGCATCGGCAAGATCGGCACTGTGAGGCCTGTCACAGATAGCAACGCCTTGTTTCCGAAGCGGTCCCCGAATTGACCCCAGGCCCGCAGCGTGAAGAGTTGACCGAGAAGCCCAGCAGCCAGCCAGCCTCCATAGCCGAAATAGGATAGATGGAGGTCCCGCAACATGTAGAGAACGAAAAATGGACCGGCAACTAACACGGCTGCATGCATCAGCCCCGCGAAGAGTAGAAAACGACGAAAATCTCTCGTCGCGTTCTGACGGAAAAATTCGCGAAATCCCCGCTGGGCCTCCAGCTGGGCAGTCGGGTGCACATCATGAACGGGCGACAGGGCCACGGCTGAAAGGATCCGAGCGCTTCCGGCCAAGGCAAAGATCAAGATGAATCCCCACCAAGCGGCAGTAGAATCCTGCCAGAGACTCAGCAGCCATCCGGCTCCGCAGAGAGCAAAGAAGCTGAGACTGGCGATGATTTGGGCTCGCCGCGCGAAATAGGCACCCCGTTCATGCTGATCGAGCCAATCGGCAATCAAACTATTCCAAGCCGGAGCGGTGAAGTGGGCGCACGCAAAATATACAGCAGCGCCGGTCACAACAAGCCAGGGTCCCCACTGCGGAAGCAGCAGCGGCAGCAACACAATGGGAATCCAGGCGACGGCTTGTCCAATCGTGCCAGCAGAAATGAGTGCCTTGCGATTGGGAAACCACCGCAATAACTTGACGGAAATGAGTTGGGCTCCTGTCCCGATCAGCTGCGGCAATGCCGACAGCACGCTCAATTGGAACGGACTTGCATGGAGCAGGAGAGCGAAAGCAGAGAGATATTGCTCCCCGCTTCCTTGCGTCACTGCCTGACAGGCCCCATCTCGAAGACCGTAGCGACGACCTCGCTCGCCGGCACTCTGCACCAGGGAACCGTTTGCCGCAGTCTCTTGTGAATCTTTTGACTCTGTCAGATGCACATGACCCTCTGCCGAAAAGAAACTTCGGTCAAGCCTAACATAGACGGTAGGGCGAGCAGAAATAGATGTGCGGTTTGATCAGTCGGTGATTGACCCCCTGTTGATCTCTCGATACCATGACCGTGCACGTGAACAACGAGGGCGATACTCCGATGATGGAAACCAGATGTATGGGGAAAGAGGTTCTGGTGGGCATATTTGCCGGCATCATCGTTGTCATGGGTGCCTGGGAAACCGTCGAGGCCCGGGATCTTTTTGTGCCGAAGGAGCAAACCACGACCGAGGTCGATCCCACTCAAAGCCCGTCGTTCGATGAACAAAAAAAAGGCATCCCGCAATCCCTTTTCACCTGGATCAAGATGGCCAAGGGGTATGACATCGAGTGGGATACATTCGGGAGAAAAGGCTGGTACACGCAAGATCCACGACTCAAGCCTATCGAACCAGGATCGGTGTTTCATCGGGATATTCCCGCGATCTATATTGTGTTCGAGTCAGCCCCTCTGGAAGACCCTACCCAGTTCAGCGCCCAATGGTTTTTAGAGGGAGAAAAGGGATCGCTCTCATCCCCTCCACTCGGTAAAGATACCTTGGAAGTACCGGGACATGAGCGTTATGGATTCCTGGAACTCAAGAAACCAGGAGACGCCTGGCCTATTGGAGCATATCTGGTGAAACTGTTCATCACGCCTCTCGGGCAACAGTCTTTTCATGCTGGCAACCAAGTCGGTACCATGCGATTTACTATTGTTGAACGCTCTGCTCCGGCCGGAGCAAATCCGCATTAGCCACCCGCCACACCCTTATCGAGTACGGTGAAGCACTCATGGGGACTTCGGGTGCAATAGAGAAGAGGAACAAGAATGGGAGAACGCATCAAAGTCACGGATCAAGAGAAGCTGACGCTGCTCTATGAGCGATTCAGAGATGTCTGTCTGGTCGAGAAAGAAGTCTGGAAAGAGATATTCATGCCGCGCGAGGTGACGCAGGGACCGGTCAGGACGAACATGCAAGACCGCTATGACGTCGAAATCGACGATCCAAAAATTGAAGATGCTCTGGACGCAAACATTCCTTTAGGCAGCCAAGCCCTGGCCGCTGCTATCCAAGAATACCGCGCGAGTATTTCATTTTATCGAAAAACTTGAATGCGTCAGTGGGCCGCAAGCGCTCGCTCGACATCCTGCATGACCTCCGGCGCCGACGGCTTGGTGCGGTGACGGTACTTGGCGGCGACCTTTCCTGAACGATCGACTAAATACTTCTGAAAGTTCCACTCCACTTCGCCGGGAAAAGGACTCTGCTCAGTCAGATACCGGTACAGCGGATGTTTGTCCTCGCCCTTCACGCTGATCTTGCTGAAGAGAGGGAAGCTCACGCTGTACTTGGTCAAACAAAACCCTTTGATCTCCGCATCCGTACCCGGCTCCTGCTGTCCGAAGCTGTTCGCGGGGAACGCCAGAATTTCGAAACCTTTCTCCCGATACTGTTCATACATCGTCTCGAGGTCGGTATACTGAGGCGTATTACCGCAGAAGCTGGCCGTATTGACCAATAATAGTACCTTGCCACGGAACTGACTCAATGAGACCGGCTTGCCATCGATATCGTTCAGTATAAAGTCATAGACCATGGGTGTCTGTGCTGCCATGAGTACGGTCCCTTCCTGTTTCGCCTGTGCAACACTCGGCTGAAGCAAGTTGCTCAATCCAGCATCGGCGATCACGCCGATACCGGCGAACAATCCCAACAATAGGTAACGTAATTTCAGGGAGCACCTCACGATTAGAGCCGCTCCAAGGCCTCAATGCGTGCTTCCATCGGTGGATGCGTGGCAAACAGACGCATAAATCCAGAGGTATTGCCGGAGATCTTCATCGTCGCAAGCGCATCCTGTCCGGAATACTCGACCTGCGAACGACTGACCCATCGATCGATCGCGCGAAGGGCCGAGATCATCGAATCCTTGCCGTATACCTTGGCGGAAAAGGCATCCGCGCCATATTCACGCTGCCGTGAGAACCAGCAGATCAGGACCGAAGCCATAATACTGACGACGATCTGAATCACGATCGACAAGCCAAAGCCAAGCATCGCTTGATCACGCTCCGCAAAGAACCGACGCACCCACATCGCAATGTAGTATACAAAGGTGTTCATCAGCCCTGCCAGCACGGTGGTCGCGAACATGTCTCCGTTGTATACATGCCCCATTTCGTGGGCAAGCACGGCTCGTACTTCTTGTTCTTGTAAGTTGCTCAACAACCCGGTCGAAACAGCCACCATTGAATTATTCTTGCTGGGACCGGTCGCGAACGCGTTGGGATCAGGGGAGTCGTAGATCCATACCTCCGGCATCGTAATTTTGAGCCGTTGCGCGATTTCTTGGACAGTGCCGTAAATAACCTGTTCAGCTTGCGATCGAGGTTGGGTAATCTGGCGACAGTCCAACATGGCCCGAGCCATCTGTTTGGAAAATGCCAAACTGATAAACGCACCACCGAAGCCGAAGGCGAGAGCCCAGACAAGCGAACTGAGATCTACTGCCCCTCGTAAATCGATCCCGAACATAGGCAGAACGACGTTAATGAGGATCGGCACGGTGAGGGAGAGTGTCACCATGATCAGAATATTGGCGGCCAACAGTAGAAACATGCCTTTCATCCACTTCATCGAGACCTCCTTCGCGACCAGGCTCTTGCCCCGTTATCGGACAAGCCGTTCATGACAGTGATTATACTAAGCGACTCGGTGAAATGCATCTCAATCGAGATCCAATGACAATCATGCGTGAAGAAATAACTCCTGAAATGCCAAGGTCAAGTCTTTCGAAGTCACTGAAACTCCTGAGGAAAGTTGACCGATTCTCGTTCTTCCTGGTAGAACTGACTCATGCGGAAGGTGCCGATGCGATGGCTCTACATGTGGGCGGCTGTCTGTTTGGTGACCTCCGTCGGCGCGGTAATCGCTGTTGCAGCGGAGCCCCTTCAATCAGACCATGCTGCGGTAATTCCCGTAGCAGCAGATGGGGTGCAGCGAACCACCATCACACTCGATAGCTACTCATATGCCCCAAACCACATCATTGTCGAAGCTGGAAAGCCGGTTGAACTAACATTGACCAGTGTGACCATGATGATCCCGCACAATTTCATCATCAAGGACCCGGCGGGAAGTCTATCGATCGAGCAGGATGTGAGCGCCGGTAAGACATTCATCATAACATTTACACCGGCTCATCCAGGCACATTTTCCATCTACTGCGATAAACGGCTCTGGCCGTTGCCCAGCCATCGCGACAAAGGGATGGAAGGGAAGCTGGAAGTGCGATAGGTGTGGCTACGAATATAGAGTCCACCAGGCAGGAATTACTCAACGATCTTCTCAAGCAAGTCTCCCGTCTCTTCTACACAACATTGGCCGTAGTTCCAGCAGGTGTGCGCGATCAGGTGAGCTTGGCCTACCTCTTCGCTCGGGCTGCCGATACGATTGCCGATACAGAATTGATCGATCGGCCACGCCGATTGGATTTCCTCGGCCAGCTCAAGGGGCAGTTCGTCAGTGATCAGATCTCCTGGAGACAGATCACTGACATCCAACGAGCCATGGGGCCGCTCCAGAAAGATTCGTCCGAGCGCGTACTCCTTGAACGACTGGAGGACTGTTTTAGATTGCTCCAAGAGTTTTCACCGGACGATCGCCGCCGCATACAACGGCTCATGACCACGCTCACACAGGGGATGGAGATGGATCTCGCCGTCTTCCCAGGACAATCGGCCGAAGATCTGGTTGCGCTGAAGACGCTTGACGATCTGGACCGCTATACCTATTACGTGGCCGGTTGCGTCGGCGAATTCTGGACGGATCTCATGTGTGCGCACCGGAAGGCCTTGGCTGCATGGAAGGTACGGGAGATGTCGGAGGTCGGCGTGAGATTTGGGAAGGGGCTGCAGCTCACGAACATCGTCAAAGATATCGCACACGACCTCCAGAAAGGCCGCTGCTATGTGCCGACGCCCATGCTGGCCGAAGCGGGACTCAAACCGCGCGATCTGCTGAATCAAGAAAATCTTTCGCGCTTTCGGCCAGTGCTGAGCAAACTCGTTCGTATGGCCATCGCGCATCTCGATCAAGGGTGGATGTATGCCATGGCAATTCCAAGACACGAAACACGCCTCCGGCTCTCCTGCATGTGGCCGATCCTCTCTGCAGGAGAATCGCTGAAGCTCGTCATGAATTCCCCCAATCTCCTGAACCCCGCCGTAAAAGTGAAAATCCCTCGCAGCAAGGTCTACCAAATCATGGCACTCACCACCGGCACCTTCGCCTGCGGCTACGTGGGAACAGCCTACTGGGGCCGATTGCGGAAACAGATTATCTAAACAGGCTCTCGGATTTTCAATGGCTAGACAATGCATTTATCCTGGCCCACACAGTAAAAACTTCTCACCCGAACATTATCTGCCCGAGGCGATCGGTCGTTTTTCTGGAATGGAGTTACTAAATGATCGCATCTGTGAGAACTGCAATAATGAGCTAGGCAGGAGAGTAGAGACTCAGTTTGGTCGTGCCGGTCCTACAGTCTTCTTTCGTTGGCTCATTGGCGTCCGAGGAAAGAACGGCCTGCCTCCCAATCCCTTTTACAAGCGAGCTGCGAGAGTGGACCCTTTGCTAATGGTCGGGAGAGCTCCAGGTTGGCGGTATGATTTGCTCTGGGAGATTCAGGCTGGAAGCGAAGACGTTTTCCCACTTCGACAAATAGTGTTTGAGCACTCATTGGCTGACGCTCAGCCAGTGCCTCTCTTGGACAGTATGCGGGAAAATCCGGAAATGCTCAGGCAGTATCTTCGAGCGCATGGGATTGAAAATGCCAAACCGGTTCACGCCATTGCTTTGCCCGAAGAAATTTCGTGGGTCGAAGACTTAATTCGATCGCTGGGTTTTCAACCTCCAGCAAACTGGACAACGACAGAATTTCCTCCTCAGAAGATACAGCTTGTCGTGAACACCCACGCCGCAGCTCCATATTTTCGAGCCGTGGCGAAGATCGCTTTTCATTACACACTCAAGATGTTTCCAGAGCTCACTGGTCATGAACGCGAGTTCGATGGAATCAAGGACTTCATCTGGAATGGCGGGGAGATTTCCCGGTTTGTACAGCAACGTGACGACCAGTTTGTTGAAAATTTCAGACGAGGTATGAGGCCCACTAAGTGGACGCACATTCTTGCCGTAGAACGAGGTGGTGGAGTCATTACCTGCTATGTGCAGTTATTCGTCGGCCCTCGCTCTTTACCTCCTCCCTACACAGTTAGTATTGGCCGTGATCCGTCCGCGATATTGACTAAGCCTCGTTTAATTTCTCATCAGTATGTAATCCTGACTGCTAATCCAATGCAGGTTCCGCAGGGCGTCATGGAAGACGCAAATCCAGTGAACCATGTGTGGATTCCGCGTCCTTAATGGTCTGGTCCTCTACCGCATCCTCACTCTTTGCCCTTCCGGTCTGCCGCAAACCTTCGGTTGGGTTGATGAGCCAACGTCGCAGCCTAGGTGCGGCTTGGGTCACCGCACTCGCCGAGCAGATACGATCCGATCTTTCGCTCTCTCACACAGGGTGTTTCAGGGCCTTGGCGCGGACTTTCGTCGCAAGAGCGAGATTCGCAAGCCTGCTCTGTGGGGAAGGAAAGCTGGAACTGACCGAGTCTGCGAGGGAATTCCAGAAGGTTTCCGCCCCACAGAGCAGGCTTGCGCGCTCTGGAGGCGAGGAAGCGACAGGCCCTGACACACCCGACCTATTTTTTTTGCGGCTCCAGCATCTTCTCTCCCTTCTTGAACACTCCATAGATCGCCTGTGAAGGGCAGGCATCCAGGCAGAGGCGACAGCTTTCCAGACAGCGGGAAGGATCGAACTTGTAGGGTGGGGTCGAGAGCCAAGCACCGGTCGGGCAGATCGGAACACAAATGGCTTGATGGGTGCAACGGTCTGGATGACGGACGAGGTGATCGCGAATGACCATCATGGGTTTGACTCCTTCAAAGAGACCTTGAGAAAAGATCTCGAACATGTTTCTATCCGGGAGGCTGCTCACTTCCACTCCTTCACAAGCTCTTTCAACCGATCTTTCAATTCCGGATGCTGCTCCAGATTGTTGTGAATCGCCCCGAGAATCTTCTCGACCCTGGCTGACTTGAGAGCGTCTCTGTCCTTCTTGACCAATCGGTCATACTCTATATAGGCCTCCTGATGGGCAGGCTCAAGAACCTCCCGCGCCGCTGCCAAGGCCTCCCCCAACTCAGAGGGTTCCGGCGCCATCGGGGACACGACCATAAAGGTACCATCAGTGCATACCAGCACCGCAGTACCCTGCCTCCCCTTGAGAGGGATGACAGCTTCGACGGTTTTTCCCGCCAACGAATCCCAGGCTCCGAGTAACCCAGGAAACTGTTTCATGAAGGCCACCTTTTCCAGGTTGGCTTTCCACTTTTCTTCAACGGCCATGACGATCCTTGTTGCTGCGGCGCTACGATGTGAGCGGAGGGACGGTCGCGGGAACAGGGTGATCGGGCATCACGAGACGGGTCACAACCTCGCCCTTGACGACGTGGCGCTCCATGATTTCCGTCACGTCGGCTTCTGTTTTAACTTGGTACCACACGCCTTCGGGATAAATCACGACGCTTGGCCCTTGCGCACAATGATCAAGGCACCCGGCTTTGTTGGCGCGAACGATGTCCTTCAAGTCCAGCCGTTTCGCTTCCTGTTTAAAGCAGGCATGGAGCGCTTCGGAACCAAGCTTAGAGCAGCTCCCGCGGGGATCGTCGGGGCTCCGCTGATTTGTGCAGACAAAAATATGCCTGGTGAATGTCGACATGAATGGTTCCTGTTTGTCTAGCAGGCTCTGGAAAAATTATGTGGCCACGCCAGGACTTCATCGATCCGCACGTCTGAGACGAGAGGAGAACACCAAGCAGGATGCTCAAAAAGTCTGTCCAGCAAGGCCGCAGCGAGCGAAGAGGTGAGGCGTACACTTCGGTACGTTGAACCTCTGAGCGAAACGAGAACGAAGCTGGCGGACTTTTTCAGCATCCTGCTAGGCCTGCATCGTGGTGATCTGCATACGCCCGATCAGTTGGGTCACATCGGCTGCGGTCAGGAATGGGGAGTGCCCAGCCACTCCGGAAAGAATCGTCGCAATCTCCCGCAATCGTAACGAAGCCCGTTGAAATTCTTCCTGAGTAGACAGAATAGAACCTTGGCAGGCTGTCAGTTTGTCGAATTCCCCCACAATATCCCGAAAGTCCCGTTGGAGATTTTTCTGCATCGAGCAGCCTTCGCAGTACCATTTCGGACTTTGATCGGTCGAGGGAGACAGTCGGTCGTAAGCCCGGCCAAAGAAGTCCTTCCCGAGCGATAACTTCATGAGCGCGATGCCAGTGGCGCCGCAAGCATTGCAGGACCCAGACGTTGAATCCATAGAACCTCCCTCTGTCGCTCGTGAGATGAAGAACGGACGAATCTTACAACAGGCCTGCGCGCACTGTCCACCTGACTGCAAGACAGGCGAGAGGGGTTGATCTGGTTCATCTGGTTTGTTGTGTTCATTTGGTTAGGTTCGCCCAACCAAACAAACCAAATGAACAAGAGAAACAAACCGACTCGCACGCATCACGCGCCACGGTTTCTGCCACTGGCGGACTTTTTCAGCGTCCTGCTATAGAATGGAGAGAGTAATACCGGAATAGATTGCGCGAGGAGGGAGCGACCATGGTCATCGGAATCCCCAAAGAGATCAAGGATCACGAGTATCGCGTCAGTATCACGCCCGATGGAGTGCGGACGTTGCGTCAGGCCGGCCACGATATCTGGGTCGAACCATCGGCTGGAGCCGGCAGTGGCTATTCAGATGGGGATTACCGGAACGCCGGCGCCACTGTAGCAGAATCAAAAGAGCAGCTGTTTCAGAAAGCAACGCTCATTGTGAAGGTGAAGGAACCGCTACTGTCTGAATGCCCCTTGTTCCGTCCAGACCAGACTCTCTTTACCTATCTCCATTTGGCCTCCTTGCCGGAACTCACAAAAACGCTCTTGGATACCAGAATCACCGCCATTGCCCGTGAGACGATCGAAGCCAAAGACGGTACGTTACCGATGCTCAAGCCGATGAGTGAAATCGCTGGACGGATGTCGGTGCAGATCGGGGCGCGCTATCTCGAAAAGACGCAGGGAGGGCGCGGCCTGCTGCTGGGGGGAGTGCCAGGTGTTGAGCCGGCGCGGGTAGTGGTGCTTGGCGCTGGCGTAGTCGGGAGTGCAGCAACACGCATCGCGGTCGGCATGGGAGCCCAGGTGACGGTGATCAATCTGGATCTGGAACGATTACGCTATTTGGATGATCAATATCATGGGCGGATTGTTACGTTGGCTTCAACGACAGCGGCTATTGAGGAGGCTGTACTTGCAGCAGATCTCGTGATCGGAGCGGTGTTGGTTCCCGGGGCCCTTGCGCCCAAGCTTGTGTCCCGTCAGTTGGTTACGAGGATGAAGCCTGGTTCTGTAATTGTAGATGTGGCAGTGGATCAAGGGGGCTGCGTGGAGACCACGAAGCCCACTACGCATTCTGATCCGGTCTATACCGTCGATGGCGTGCTCCATTATTGCGTGTCGAACATGCCGGGGATCGTGCCCCGTACATCCACCAACGCACTGATGAACGCCACGCTTCCATATCTTCTGCGTCTAGCCACACTGGGAGTAGAAAAGGCCGTGCGGTCGGATCCCGGATTGGCAAAAGGCGTGAACCTGTCAGGGGGAAAGGTTACATTTCAAGGAGTAGCCGATGCCCACGGCTTGCGTTTTGATCCCTTGATGTAAGACAATCCCTCCTCGCGTTCTGGCTCTCTTGATTTTGTCGGGGCGTAGCGCAGCCCGGTAGCGCACTGCGTTCGGGACGCAGGGGTCGGAGGTTCGAATCCTCTCGCCCCGACCAAAACAAGCTCGCTTGGCCTGGAACCGAATTCTTCTATTGAGGCATCTGGATCAACCTCCCCTGTGTATCGCCCCTCTGTAATTCCACCTCGCGAACACTGCCTCCACTTAAAGTTCCCGTACAAGCCCGTTGCAGTCGTTGTGCCATGCTGGAATGCATCGAATGCCCTCTCACGTTTCCGTTTTTCTTCCCAGCGCCGTTGCACAAAACGCTCTCGCGCGGAAACGCAAAACACGTGACGCCTCTCTGGAGGTATGAGATCATCCGTTCGTTGAATAGGCATCGTTACAATGCAGGATTTGTCTGAGCGTATGGCCGAGCCGATTGAACCGACAGAACGCCGGGCGAGGCTGCTGGTGAAGGGGAAAGTCCAAGGTGTCGGGTATCGAGCGTTTGCTGCTCGCGTCGCATCGCAGCGAGGCCTCTTCGGAGGCGTCAGGAACCTGGGTGATGGCCGAGTCGAGCTTGAGGTTGAGGGCCCTAAAGACCAGATCCTGATTCTGATTGAAGACGCGAAGACCGGGCCTCCTGCCTCACGAGTGACAGCCGTTGAAGTAGAGTGGAGCCAGGCAACAGGGCGATTTTCAGATTTTCAAGTGTGGTACTGAAGGAACGTATGGCGCGAGGAGGCGACGAATTGCACGATCTAGGCGAGGCGCGCCGACATGTCGTCGACCATGACGATGAGGACATCGCCTTGTCCCCGGGGCTGGATGAGTCCCTCGCCGGAGAAGAAAAGCCGAGCCGCCGCTCGGAAGGATTAGATACTCTCAAGTGCTACCTGCGCGAGATCCGTCACTCGACCCTACTCACGTTCAAGCAAGAACAGCAGCTGGGCAAGCGGGTCATGGCGGGGGACGAGCAGGCGCGCCAACAGATGATTGAATCGAATCTCCGCCTGGTCATCAGTATCGGGAAACGGTATATGCATCGAGGGTTTCCCTTCTCTGATGTCATCGAGGAGGGCAATCTTGGGCTGATCAAAGCCGTCGAAAAATTCAACTATAAGCGGGGGTTTCGCTTCAGCACCTATGCGTCCTGGTGGATCCGGCAATACATCGAACGGGCCATCATCAATCAGGGCAAGCTCGTGCGGTTGCCGGTGCACGTAGTCGAGCGGCTGAATCGCTACCTCGGCAAGGCAGAGCAGCTCGTCCAGGAACTTGGACGAGAACCGACCGCGGCGGAAGTGGCTGTACGGATGAAGACGACGGACGAGACGGTGCTGGATCTCAGGCAAGTGGTCCGCACAGTCTGTTCATTGGACAGTCCGATCAACGAGGGCGGAGATACGTTCTTACGCGATGTGATCGAAGATCCTACGTGCATCTCACCTGCCGACACGGCCGAGGGGGTGATGCGGCGGGCGGAAATGATGGAGTGGGTGCAGGAGTTGCCGGAGAAGGAGCAAACGGTTATTATGTCAAGGTTTGGGCTCGATGGGAGTGAGGCCAAGACGTTGGAAGAAATCGGCCGGGAGATGGGGTTGACCCGCGAGCGGGTCCGGCAGATTGAAATGGCCGCTTTGGCGCGATTGCGCCATACCATTGAACGCAGAACCATGACACAATCCGACCTGCTCTGATCGATGACCACGATCAATTATCACGCCCTTATCCGCGAAGTCCCCGACTTTCCCAAGCCCGGCATTCTTTTCTACGACATCACCACCCTGCTCAAAGACGCCCATGCACTGTCTTCGATCGCCGATGAATTAACTGCCTACTATCAGGGACAGAAAATCGCCAAAGTCATCGGCATTGAATCTCGCGGGTTCATTTTCGGAGGGATGCTGGCGGACCGGTTGAACGCCGGATTCGTTCCAGTCCGGAAGCCCGGCAAACTGCCCGCCGATAGTTTTGAAGTCAAGTACAGCCTCGAGTACGGTTCGAACTCCCTGGCCATCCACCGCGATGCGATTGCGATCGGAGAACGCGTACTCATCGTGGATGACTTGCTCGCGACAGGGGGCACAGCAGCCGCGACGGTATCCCTCGTTCGGCAGTTGGGAGGCGAGATCGCGGGGCTCGACTTTCTCGTGGAACTCCAAGGTCTTAAAGGTCGCGAGAAATTGGCCGGCCACCCCATCCATTCGACTATCCTCTATCCCTAGGGGCTCTCAACTTTTTACCCACAACCTCTTGTCAAAGATCATAGCCCCGTGCTATGAATGCCGAACTTTTTTCGGCTATTCGATGTTCACCCCAGGAGTAGGATTCGTCATGGCAACAAAAACGCCCGCCAAAAAGAAGCCGGTGGCGAAGGCCAAGGTGCGGGCCAAGCTCGCAAAGCCAGAGAGTAAACCAAAACAGGCTCCAGTTGTGGTTGCTCCAAAACCCGTCAGCATGGCAGTCTCTCCCCTGGCTGCAAGACCGAAAGAATCGGCGAAAGAACGAGAAGACCGGGAACGCCGCCGCCAAGTTCTCCATCAGATGCTGATGCGGAAACGCCAGGAGATTATCAAGGAGATTGAAGGAAGCCTCGGCCAGTCCCTCATTGAAGATAAACAACGGCGGCTTGAATCTGCACGCGACGTCGGCGATCAAGCCCTCATGGATCTGGATCGCGAGCTGGGCATTTCTTTAATGGAAATGCGCAACCGCCGCAGGCAGGCCATCGACGAAGCATTGACGAGGCTCAACGAAGGCACCTATGGTATCTGCGCGGAGTGCGGTGTCGAGATCAGCGAGCGGAGATTGGATGCCGTCCCATTTGCAAAACTCTGCGTCGAATGCCAGTCGAAAGAAGAACTACTGGAAAAAATCGAGCGAGAAGAAGACCGCGACTAGGCGCTCACCCGCACAACCAGCTTCTCCCCTGCCACACATGGTCCGCATCCCATTTAGAATAATGCTCCCGTCTCTTGCCTTGGCAGGCAAGACTCGCGTTCCATGACGACGCTTGGTACGCTACGTCAGTTGCGGGAGTGGGCGCGATGAAGCCAACCTGTCATCGAGCAGTCGTCTTGGCAAGCGGAGGACTAGACTCTACCGTCACAGCGGCTCTCGCCAAGCAGGAGGGGTACGAGCTCTTCTTCCTCACGCTGGCCTACGGGCAGCGTCATGCGAGAGAGGTGGAGCGGGCCAGATTGGTTGCTGCTTCCTTAGGCGTGGCCAATCATCTGGTGATGAATCTGGATCTTCGTGCCATCGGCGGGTCGGCTCTCACCGGCCCGACTGCCGTACCAAAGGACCGAGCGGGCAAAGAACGCAGCCAGGACATTCCCGTTACCTATGTGCCTGGGCGAAACCTCATCTTTCTTTCGATTGCGGCGGCACATGCAGAGGCCGTAGGAGCGTCTACCATCTATTTTGGCGCGAACGTGCTCGATTATTCCGGGTATCCCGATTGCCGACCTGAATTCATTCGCGCATTTGAAGCGGCAGTGAAGGAAGGCACGAAGGCCGGCGCGGAGGGAAATTCCCTCCATGTTAAAGCCCCCTTACTGATGATGACGAAGGCGGACATCATCCGGCAGGGAATCGAACGACAGGTCCCGTTTCATCTGACCCATAGTTGTTACGACCCGGTGGGAGAGCAGGCTTGCGGGAGGTGCGATAGTTGCCTGATCCGGCTGGAGGGATTTGCGAAGGCCGGGGTTGTAGATCCCATCGCATATGCGATATAAGTCCGTGGCTCACGAGATGTGCCAGAAATACGAGACTGGCTAGAAGTTTTTTTCGCTCACGATTCACGAATGGTCCAGACAGTGATATTGATTCTATGACAAACCAGATGACGCCAGGATTCAAGCTCGGAGTATGTTTGCTGGGGCTCGGCCTCCTTGTGGCCTGCGATTCCTCGCAACCGACACAAGCAGTCGTGAGCAGTGGTCCTGTGCCGACCGAGTTCCAAACGGGCGAAACGACGTTCAACACGAACTGTGCTGCCTGCCATGGGAAACAAGCAGCGGGAACCGACCACGGACCTCCGTTGGTGCATAAGGTCTACGAACCGAACCATCACGGCGATCAGGCCTTCCAACGGGCTGCGGCCAACGGTGTCCAGGCGCACCACTGGCAATTCGGCAATATGCCGAAGATCGAGAGCGTGACTCCAGGAGATGTCGATCAGATTGTGAAATATGTGCGCTGGCTCCAACGGCAAGCAGGCATTCAATAGATCCTCCTCCTCCCTCCGAAACTTCCCGATATGCGACTCAGTCGCCCAGCCACTCAAGTCTTTTTAATACTCAGGCTCTGCCAAGCGGACAAATCAAGCAGAGCAAGCCGACCAGATAGGCATGCTCCCATCGTGAAACATAACGCCAACGGTGGACTGTAGATTGGTGTTCATACCTTAAAATACTGAGTGTATTCAGCCAGATACATCTGTAGGCCAGGGATGCCCCTTCAATCGTGATGTGCGAATACGCTCGGGTATCTCTCTAGAGAGTGGAAAAGGAGCATGGGGATTTGTTAACCTTGCCCGCATGAACGGGCACCGATGAAGATACGCATTAGAGTGAACCAGTCGGTGGACCGCTCACCCTGCACCCATCGTGACCTGACCTTGGCAGGTCGATCCCTGAGGTGGCAGGGGCTTGACCTGAAACGTTCAACGGAACGTTATACCTGCAATGCATGCGGCCAACCGCTTATCCGCACTCTCAAAACCTCCGTATCCTACGTGCAAAACTCCCATCATCAAGCCACTGAGACATGAAACAGGGACTCTCTATCTTTCTTGAGACTCTACTTTCCTACTAGGCATAGGATGGAGCGTTGCCGGGCTTCCATTTGATGCTACAGCCGATACTGGCTTTTTGGTTGGAATCGACTGCTGTGCCGGCGAGTACTGCATCGATCGCCGCACGAAGATCGCGGCCGGTGACCGGCCTGTTGCCACCAGGACGACTGTCGTCGAACTGCCCCCGGTAGACCAGTCGCCGTTGGGCGTCAAAGAGATAGAAGTCCGGTGTGCAGGCGGCCTTGTAGGCCTTGGCGACTTTTTGGCTGTCGTCGAAGCACAGGGGAAAACGAAACTTGAGCTGTTGGGCCATGTCCTTGAGCCGTTCCGGAGCGTCATCCGGATACTGTGCCGGATCGTTGCTGCTGATACCGATGATGCCAAGGCCTGTCTCCTGATAATCCTGTCCGATTCTGGCAAGCCCGTCCTGAACATGCTCGACGTAGGGACAATGGCGGCAGAGGAACATGACCAGTAAAGCAGCCTTTCCAACAAATGAGTCAAGCGAGTACACTTGTCCGGTTACGACATCGTGCAAGACAAACGGAGGAGCTGTAGTTCCAAACGAGAGCATCATCGAGGCAACTGCCATAGGCGCCTCCTTCAGTCATAGGGAACAACGCAGTGGGGACATTTTACCTATCTGAACTTTCGCCGACTAGACTGTTCGATGAGTCATGTTTCCTATCCATGCGTCGCATGGGAAGAAAGAAGGAGCTGCTGTGAAAGAAGGCTACCGTTTGATGCTTGTCGACAAAGACGGTGTGTTAGTCAGTGAATTCCAATTGACGGAAAATGCCCTGGCTCAGCCGCAGGCCTTTGTGGCAGCGCTCAAAGAGTCGATTGAGTATGTCGAAGAAGAAGAGCCCTGATGTAGGCGCATCTACCTGATTGCTCAAGAGAATAACACAACAACATAATTCACGACGGTGTCTATGCAATACGTTCATCTCGGTCGTTCGGGAGTGAAAGTCAGCAGGCTCTGTCTGGGCACGATGAACTTCGGGCCGGAGACCAATGAGGCAGAGAGTTTCGCGATCATGGATCGGGCGCTGGAGTTGGGCATCAACTTTTTCGACACGGCGAACGTCTATGGCTGGAAGGTAGGCGAAGGGTGGACGGAACAAATTGTCGGCCGCTGGTTTGCGCAGGGAGGCGGGCGGCGGAACAAGGTCGTCTTGGCCACAAAGGTGTTCGGCAGAATGGGCGAATGGCCCAATCAGTCTCGCTTGTCTGCCCTCCACATCAAGCGGGCCTGCGAGGAGAGCCTGCGGCGCCTTCAGACGGACTGTATCGACCTGTACCAGATGCACCACGTCGATCGGGAGACAAGGTGGGAGGAAATCTGGCAGGCGATGGAACAGCTGGTCCGGGAAGGCAAGATTCTGTATGTCGGCAGTAGTAATTTTGCCGGCTGGCACCTAACCCAAGCCCAAGAACTGTCGCGCAGCCGCCACTTCCTTGGACTCGTATCCGAACAGAGTCTCTACAATTTGAACGAGCGGACAGCCGAGTTAGAAGTGATTCCGGCCTGCGAGGCCTATGGCATCGGCCTGATCCCCTGGAGCCCACTCGCGCGTGGGCTGCTGGCCGGAGCATTGGAACCGGCGAAGGTCGGTCGACGCGCCAGCGAGGATTTGAAAAAAGAAATCGAGCAACACCGCCCCAAGCTGGAAGCCTATGACTCATTATGCAGACAACTCGGCGAACGCCAGGCCGATGTGGCGCTTGCCTGGTTGCTGCACCAAAGGGCCGTCACGTCGCCAATTATCGGACCTCGCACAATGGAGCAGTTGAACGGCACGATGCGCGTCCTGAGCCTCACCTTAAGCCAGGACACCCTGAAGCGGCTCGACGACATCTTCCCAGGCCCTGGTGGATCTGCTCCGGAAGCCTATGCCTGGTGATGAAGGCTCGACATGCCGCGAACTGGGCAATCTGCGCTGATCAAGATTGCATAACCATGCCTTTCATCGACAAAACAGAAGAGACGGCAATGTCCTGCTCTGGGTGAAGCTCGATCACAGAGTATGTGCGATGCCTGCCTCATCTTTAGTGGAGAATCTATGGCGCAGATTACCGAAGTCGCTCCGGACCTGTTCCGCATCACGACATTTCTCGAACCATACAATCTGCAATTCAATCAGTTCTTGGTGCGCGATGACGAGCCGCTCTTATTCCACACCGGCCCTCGTGTGCTGTTTCCGGCAGTGAAAGAAGCCGTGGCTGCGCTCATTGATCTCCAGACGTTGCGATGGATCGGGTTCAGCCATTTTGAGGCAGACGAGTGCGGTTCGTTACCGGAATGGCAGGAGCTGGCCAGGCATTCCACGGCGGTCTGCAGTCTGGTAGGTAAGCTCGTGAATGTCGATGATTGTCTCGCGATACGGCCGGCAAAAGGGATGACGGACGGCGAGGTGCTGCAGACAGGCAAATACCGCTTCAGATTTTTAGCGACACCCCACGTGCCACACTGCTGGGACGCAGGGCTATTGTTTGAAGAGACGCAACGAACACTCTTGTGTTCGGATCTCTTCCATCAAGCCGGTAATGTGGAACCGGTGACGCAGTCGGACGTGGTAGGCCGCTCTCGTGAAGTTCTCATGGAGTATCAGCAAGGCCCGTTGGCGAATTATTTGCCCTATGGCCCCCTGACCGATACAACACTGGCACGGCTAGCAGCGTTGCAGCCGAAGACCTTGGCGACGATGCATGGCTCGGTCTATGCCGGTAACGGGGAGCAGGCACTGCAGGATCTCGCTGCGGTCTTTCGAGCGATCTTGGGCACTCCCCGATAGTTTCTAGACCGTGGCAAACACAGGTATCGGGTGCGAGTGGTAGCCTGGACGTTAAAGACCCCCTCCAGAAGCCAGTGATGCTACAAGTTAATAAAGAGATTTATCATGATGGTGTTGTTGATTTGATTGACGAGCTGATCTCTGCGAGTGTTGATTATCTGCATTTGATAGCCTAAATCCACATTGAACTGTTTCATAAACTCGTAATTAAAGCCGACGAAGAATCTGTTTTGGTCGAATCCTGCCTCAGGGCCGAAACGCTGGCCGCTGGACCCATTGCTGATCCCATTCAAGTTGAAGAAAATCTCATCGAAAACCACGAACGATGTGTTTGGGATCATCTTTGGCAGCGGCACATCCACGCGCAACATCGTTCGAGCGCGAAAAGCAGTGCCACCCGTATGGTCTATCCATCGTTCTTCCAGCCTGGAACGGCTCATAATTTTTATGAGTGGAAAGGTTTCTTTATACGACAACTGCTGATATACGCGGTGTTCATCGTTAAATTCAGGCTGATAGACTGTATTCCATGCGTATCCCTGCCACACAGACCAATGATCGTTCAGTTTATACCCGATGGCTGTGCGTAGAATCAGTTGATTGAGGTTCGATACATCTTCCCCCAATCGCGGGTTTACCTCCGCATAACCGATAAAAGACGTCGAGAGTGGAACAGTCAGAAAGACCGGCGACCACAGACGGAAGTCATTCGACAGGGTCGAGCCGTCAGCGAGAGCTTCCGACCCGATCCCAGCCACCAGGCCCCATGCCGCCATACCAATCAATAAACATTTGAGTCTTGAACCGCTTCCACGTTTTTCACACAAGTTACTTTCCGCCATTCTCCAGCCCCCCATACTGATTGTAAACCGCCGTCTTATAGCTAACTTCATGGTGGTATTCAACTAGAATCTCCTGGCAACAGGAACTGCTCCAAACGGCCTGATGGAAGGCAGATACTGATTGTCTGATGAACCGGAGAACCCAAAAGGATCGCTGGCGATCCCGACAGAAGATCTATATCATGATGGCCAGAATGTGCCATAGACCAGCCTTGGAGTAGGGTTATGGAGCAACCAGAGAAAGGGAAAGCGGGAATGCTCACGGAGTTTCTTGTCGAAGACCACCGGCGGCTTGATGAATTATTGCAAGCAGCTGTGGCTCACTCCGGCACGATCGATGACCAGGCGTATACCCAATTCCGCGCAGGGCTTCTTCGGCATATCGGCATGGAAGAGAAGATTCTTCTGCCTGCCGCCCAGCGACAGCGCGGTGGGGAACCCCTTCCTATCGCTGCCAAGCTTAGACTCGATCATGGCGCCCTTGCCTCGCTACTCATGCCGACACCGACTACCGCAATACTGGCAACGATTCAGGACATCCTTGTGGATCACAATGTATTGGAGGAGGGAGCGGGCGGGTTGTATGAAATCTGCGATGTGCTGGCCGGCCCGGAAGCAGAACCAATCCTGACCTCTCTCCGTGTCGCACGGGAAGTCACTGTGATGCCCTACAACGACAGTCCCGCAGTCATAAATGCCGTTCACCGTGCGTTGGAGCGGGCGGGGTATCATCTCCGCAAGCAGGATTCGTAGCAAGCGTGAACCTTCGCCATTTTTAAGGTGCCATGCGCGCAGCTCAACGTCTCGGGAAACAACTTCAGCGGGTCCGAACCAGCCGTGGTCTCACGCAAGAGCAGCTTGCTGTAAACGTAGGCCTCTCGGGTACGTTCGTGACGAGATTGGAGCTGGGACAGTACGACCCGACATTGAGCACGTTGGTGAGACTGGCAAAGGCGCTGAGAGTTTCAGTGACGAATTTGTTGGGTGAGAGCATGAGCGGGAATGTGTGGTGGCAGGTCGGGGAACAGCGTTTCCCGACAAGAGAAGAAGCCGAAGATCACGCCCGCCCAGCAGGCGACATGTTTGTCGCTCGTTATCAGAATAAACCGAATGGGTCCCTACGCAGTCTGCTTCCTATCCGGGAGAAGAAAACTATTGTGGGGAAAAGAAAGAAATCTGAGCCAGAGCCAGATACTCAAAGCTGAGTCCCGGTACCAGACAAACCTAATCAACACTCGATCGACAAGTTGGACTGTCGGAGTGCTTTCCTCACGTCCTCGATCGGGATTTCGCGCCATGCACCGGAGGGAAGATCTTCCAGTTTGAAAGGACCATACTGAATACGCCTGAGCCTGGTCACTTCATGCCCCAATGTCTGAAACAGCCTGCGAATTTCACGGTTTTTCCCTTGGGTCAGTACCACTTCCAGATGTGATTCTCGTCCGGAACTCTTCTGAATCTTCACACTGTGGCACTGAAGTCTCTCTCCCCCCTCAAATACTCCTGCTACGCCCTCTGCTGCCCGAGCCTCAGTAAATTCTCCTCGCACAGAAACCAGGTAAGTCCTCATCACTTTACTAACCGGATCGGTAAGAGCGCTGGACAGTGCCGAGTCGTTGGTAAGCAGGAGGAGACCACTGGTCGCCTGGTCGA
The DNA here is from genome assembly GCA_013140715.1 of Nitrospiraceae bacterium. Classification (GTDB taxonomy): domain Bacteria; phylum Nitrospirota; class Nitrospiria; order Nitrospirales; family Nitrospiraceae; genus Palsa-1315. Next base: position 27,598 of record JABFSG010000048.1, on the reverse strand, counting down.
GCCGCCCGACGGCATGCATGTACCCCAAGTCTTCCGGCAGTACATCGAAAATCGTCTTGCGACCCTTTTCGTCACTGCGCGTCGTGATCACCCCTTTGGGTTTATGAAAGAGGGCAAATCGTTTGACCGAATCTTGAATCGGCTGGTCGTCGATCGAAACCGAATCCTTCGGCCACAAGACCCACGTGGCCGGATCGTGGATGACTCGACCATTGATCCGAACCCGCCCTGCGCGAATCCATTCCTGGCTCGTGCCACGAGAGGCAATCCCTCGCTTCGAAAGCAATCGATCCACAGTGAGACGTTTTGATGTAGTAGCCTTATCCGCCATCCGAGACCCTATCTACTTTAGAAGTTGATCGGTGGATATTGCCTGTATTTCTGGAAGGAACAACGGAAGAATCCACGTAGAAGGCTCAAACAGTCTGTCAGCAAGGCCGCAGGCGAGTCGAAACCGGAGGCGTACCCTTGGGGTACGTTGAGGATTTCGACGAGCTGAGAACGAATCTGACGGGCTTTTTCAGCATTCTACGAGAGGAGGCCGTGTTTTTTGAGATAGTCCTTGTCAATAACTGGAGCCGGTTTGGCTGGCAGCTGTCCCCGTTCTTGAAGCAGCCGTTCGACGTATTTCCCAATCAGGTCTGACTCAAGATTGACCTGCTCGCCGACTTGTTTGAGACCCAGCGTGGTCACTTTGGCCGTATGGGGAATAATCGAGACGGTGAAACCACGATCGGTTACCTGGTTGATCGTCAGACTGATACCGTCAACGGTGACAGACCCCTTCACGATACAGTGGCGCAGAATTTCAGGCGTGGCCTCTATTGTGAAGAGAATGGCATTCCCATCTTGTTGGCGGCTGCGAATCGCACCAATGCCGTCCACGTGGCCGGCCACGAGGTGCCCGCCGAGCCGTTCATTGAGCTTCATCGCCCGTTCAAGATTCAGCGGTGCACCGGCCGTGAGTTGCCCGAGGGTGGTCACGGACAGTGTTTCGGGAGAGACCTCCACGGAAAAGTTGTATTCGGCCCTGTTCACCACGGTCAAACAAGTGCCGTTGACGCTAATGCTATCCCCGATTTTGAGATCGGCCAGCACGGCTGAGGCTAAGACTACCATCCTCGTTCCAGCCAGGGTCTTATCGATTGAAACGATGGCGCCAAGTTCTTCAACGATGCCGGTAAACACGACTATTCTTTCCTCATAATCTGTCTCACAATATAGCCAAACATGACGAGCAGCACGAGCACACCGATGCTGGCCAGCACACCGATGACGATATTCTCAGTCGCGATGGTCTTCATCAACGGTCCATTATATAGCACCGAGCCTACGCACGTCTCATCGTCATCCAGAACAGCAACGCTGCGATGAGTTGCAGGCCTGCGATAATAGCAAAGGCATTGGCATAGTCCAGCTGTGCGATCAGAACCCCCGCCAGGAGCGGCCCGCTGGCATGGCCGATGTCTCCGATCGTCCCCTGCATGCCCATCCCGGCCCCGAGCGTTTTGAACTCGGAACTATCCGCAACCAGCGCGGAGGAGGAGGAGGAGACGACTGCTTCGCCAAATCCGAAGCCGGCCGAGAGCATCAATAACAGCCAAAACATCGACACCTGAGGAATACAGACGAAGGTCGCTGCGCAGATCACAAGACCGATGATGATGAGCGGCTGACGCCCTACCCCATCAGATACCCGGCCCATGATCGGCTTGGAGACGAGCGACGTGAGGGCCTGAACCGTAAATAGCAATCCGACTTCTCCCGGATTCAATCCCACCGAGACCCCGTAGAGCGGGAGGAAGGCCATCAAGGCCCCGTTTGCAATCATCTTGGCTGCGTCAGTGGAGCTGGTAATAAGGACCTTGCGATTTTTGGCCACCACCCTGAAGCCCTTCCACATTTCTGCCATGAGCGGAGCCATCCCCTTCTCCTGAATACGAGGAGGAGGCGGTGTGAGGCGCAGGCTGTAGAAAATCGCAATGGCAACACAGCCGAATAGACCGGCAGTGACGAAGGCGGAGGAGAATCCCGACGCATAGATCAAATAGCCGCCGATGAATGGCCCGAGCAACGCACCGGATTGTGTCGAGGCCGTGTAGGTGCCGAGCGCGGCGCCTCGCCGTTCTCGATAGAGATCGGCGACGGTCGCCAACGCGCTCGGCGCGAAGATGGCGGTCGCCAGTCCATGGAAGAAACGCAAACCGGTCAATACATCTAGGTCGGTCACCCAGGGATACAGAAACGGCGGGAGCCCGAACGCCACCACACCGATCTGCAGCAGGAACCGTCGTCCATAGATATCGGACAGAGCGCCGGACGGAAGTTTAAGAAACACGCCGGTGAGTGTGGACACCGATACAATGAGCCCAATACGTTCAGGGCTGGCCCCCAATGACTCTGCGAACAGCGACAACACCGGCATCCGGACCATGTTGTAGCTGATAAAACAAAACACGCCGACGGTACAGAGGAGGGTGAAGCTGCGAGAAGTCGTCATGGTGAAAACGCCCTGGACGGGATCCTGTTGCTGGACTGACCAAGGTTCTCCAAGGCCTGCTTCAAGAAGGCCACTTCTTCGGACGGTAACGATGGGGAGACGGTCGCTTCAAAAAGAACCCGATCGGGGTGTTGCCGCATTTCTTGTCCCAGGCGGTTGACGACCGTGACGCCTTTCGTCAGCTTCCGTGCGATGGTCCGATCGAGGAGCGGCCTGATGAACGACACCAACCCCGCCAGCAGATGGCTGTTCAATTTCGCGTAGGCCACCAACGTCGTTTCGACTGCCTCGGTGCCCTGCCCATCCTGTCCCGGACTCATTTTCACAAACACTACCGCCTTCCCATCAATATCCGGCAACAAGGTGCTCGTGTGGGTTCCCTCCACATAGTAAATCCGATTGGTGGAATCCCGATAGACGAGCTCGACCATCCCCTCTGTGCCCTCACCATCGTTGACCCAAAAGCGACCAGGCCCCCTCGCTTCAGACTTGTAGGGGCTGAGATCAAGCCGATTGATCAAGGTAGCGGCCATCGGCGGCCGGTCTAAAAGAAAGCGATAGTCCGATTCGGGAAGTAGCACCTGTATCGGCCCGATCTTGTTGGCCGTGGTGTAGTCGCTGATGATCGACTGCAGAGAGCAGCTCCAGCGTGTTTCAATCTGTTCGACTGGAAAGGTTGTCCCTGCCTGCTGAGAGGACAACAAGCAGGTCTCCGAATGGGCCAAGCCTGCATAGATCGTCGCACTCAACCCAATCACGACGAGCAACGATCGCGGGCCTGCCCTCCGCGAACCCAGCGATCCGGAGACCATCACGGTTGCGCTCGAACCTGGATGGCGAGATGGATGGGGAAGAGTTGGCGAAAGTCCTGTCGCACACGCGCCTGCCGCAGCAACGTCTCAAGCGATGACGTCACGGGGCCTTCGAAGGACACCTGCCCATTGGTGAGCACGACAAGCGGTTTGGACGAATCGATGAGCTGGTCGTTCAGAAAGAGGCTATAGCGTCGGACCCGGTCGGCTTGGACTTCGATGCGGTTCGGCGCCACGATGGAAACGTTCAACCGCGCATATTCCCGGCGCTTGATCAGATCGTCTCGCTTACCGACCAGATCTTCGGAGAAGGCGGCAATGGCGTCAGTCGCATCGATGCGTACCCATCCAAACGGTTGAAAGTGGCTCGCTTCTCGCACCACCGTCACGGTTGTCGGAAAAGGATTACGCCGTTGAGCATTGAACCAGTTGACCAACTCAGGCAATTCCTCCTTGGGGAAATAATGGCCTCCTGCCATGGGATGCTCACGATCATGCTCTCGATAGACAAAAGAATAACCTAGCCTGGTCAATTCTTTTATAATTGAGCGGCTGAGTTCCACCGGCATGACCTCGTCCTTGGCTCCGTGGATGATATAGATCGGCGTAGAGCGCAGGTTGGCCAGGAACGGCATCAGCACGTTGTCGAGACCGCTGGCCATCGGTGCGATGCCGGCAAACAGCGGCGCATCGTGCATACCGATAACCCAGGTGCCGATCCCGCCGTTGGACATGCCGGTGAGAAAGATCCGGTCGGGATCGATGTGATAACGCTGTTGCACGGAACGAATCGTCGCCAACACCAACTCCTCCGCACCCCTCGTAAACCATGCGCCCATCGGAACAGTCGGACAGGCCAAGACATAGTCTCCCCCCAATCGAGCCTGCCAGCGTTCCAAGTAGGCCTCGCCGGTAAATCCCGCGCCATGCAAGCAGACCACCAATCCATACTCCTTCGTCGGCTGATAGGTCTGGGGAACGGAGAGCGCCAGATGATAACCACGTCCCCGCACATCGACTCGCTCGTCTGGAATAGTCCCTGTCGGCTGCAGGGCATAGTCCCGCTCGGTTTGAATGATCCGTACCACCCGATCGATCGTCGCATTTGGATCTGAGAGGATGGATAATAATGTGCGAGCTGGTTCGTCCTTATCCGTGCTATCCAGGTAGCGGAAAACCTGTGTCTTTAGCTCAGCAGAGGGAACTCCAACGGTCGCATCCGTTTCATAACCAGTGAGCCCCATAAAGATCACGACAAGCACAGCGCAGAGGAGGAATCTCGTCACAGATCACCCTCCACAACCAGATCTTTTCCGATGCGCCGAACTCTGACATGCCGTAAGGTCAGCGCCTGGGCCAAGAGCTTTGGGCTGTGGCCACCGATTACCGCCTTGGCATCCTGCCCTCCCATTAGAATAGGAGCCAGATACAGCACGACATGGTTCACGAGTTTCTCTCGTAACGCCGAGGCATTCACTGTGCTGCCCCCCTCAATGAGCAGAGAGGTGATGCCACGCTTGCCCAGCATCGTCAGCAGAGCAGGAAAGGAAACATGTCCAGTCTTCAGAGGGAGAGTGGCCAGTTCCACTCCTGCCTGTTCAAATGGACGACGGCGTGACTGAGATGTACGGCTCGTGGTCACGATCAACGTCTTCGCCCATCCCTGCTTGGTACAGACCGCTGCTGTCGATCGCGTCCTGAGCTTGCTATCGAGCACAACACGTAACGGTTGCCGTGACGCCAGCTTGAGTGGGCGATCGGACAATCGCGCCGTCAGCGTGGGATTATCCTTGAGGACTGTACCGACCCCGACGACCACTGCATCCACCCAACTCCTGAGTCGATGCGCATCTTGTCGAGCGAGCGGACCGGTGATCCATCTGGATTCCCCCTTCGCTGTCGCCACCTTTCCATCCAATGTCATTCCGGCTTTCAGAATCACGTAGGGTCGTCCGGTCGTCACCCAGTGGAGATACGCGCGATTCAGCTCTGCGGCCTTGTCTTGTTCGACTCCCGACGTCACAGTGATCCCGGCCCTGCGTAAGGCGGCAATCCCCTGTCCTTTGACCATCTTATTGGGATCGGCCATGGCCACCACCACCTGCCGCACGCCGGATTCCACCACTGCCGGCACACAGGGGGGAGTTCGTTTGAGGAGATGGCAACAGGGTTCGAGCGTGACATAGAGGGTCGCGCCCTTGGCGCGCGACCCTGCTTGATTGAGCGCAAGAATTTCTGCATGGGGTTGCCCAGGACCGTGATGATAACCACGGCCAATGATGCATCCGTTCTTGACGACGAGGGCGCCGACCATCGGATTCGGGCTGGTCTTACCCCGGCCCTTCGCTGCGAGGCGAAGGGCCAGGGTCATAAAGCGGAGGTGCGGTGTAGTGGCAGTCACCGTTTCTTGCGCGTGACGCGCGATCGGCTGCGAGGCGACTGAGCCGACTTCGTCTTCGTAGTCTTCGTCGTCGCTTGCTTCAGCTTCGCACGAGATCGTGACGCTTTGAGCCTTGGAAAGGAACGGCTCGACCCAGCTTCAGCCAACGCGGCATGGGCTGCCGCGAGCCGCGCAATCGGAATACGATAGGGCGAACAACTCACGTAGTCCAATCCGAGCTCATGACAGAACTGGACGGAACTGGGATCGCCGCCGTGCTCACCGCAAATACCGAGCTTAATCCCAGGACGGGTTTTCCTGCCGCCGGCGATGGCCTGCTTCATCAAAGCCCCTACCCCTTCTCGATCGAGCACCGCAAAGGGATCCGCTTCCATAATGTTGGCCGTCCGGTAAAAATCGATGAACTTCGCCGCATCGTCGCGAGAAAATCCGAACGTGGTTTGTGTAAGGTCGTTCGTTCCGAACGAAAAAAACTCCGCCTCTGTCGCAATGCGATCTGCCGTCACGGCGGCACGAGGCAACTCAATCATCGTACCGACAAGATAGGAGAGCTTCACGTTGTACTGCTTCATGGTCTCCTGCGCCACCTCGCGGATCAAATCTTTCTGCGCTTTCATTTCCGACACCATCCCCACCAGCGGGATCATGATCTCCGGGACGATGGTCTTCCCTTCCTTGGCCAGCTCGCATGCAGCTTCCATGATCGCCCGTGCTTGCATACGGGTAATCTCCGGCATCGTAATCCCAAGCCGGCACCCGCGTGATCCAAGCATCGGATTAAACTCATGGAGTTCTTCGACTCGAGCCAACAATCGACGTTTTTCTTGCAGCTTGGCTCCGTCACGCCCAGTCAGCTCCAGCTGCGCGATCTCCACCATCAACTCTTCACGCTTCGGCAAAAATTCGTGCAACGGAGGATCGAGCAGACGAATGGTGACCGGGTAGCCGGCCATCTCATGATAGAGTCCGATAAAATCAAGCTTTTGCAGAGGCAAGAGCTGATCGAGAAATTTTTCCCGCTCCTCTTTCGTCCGCGCCAAGATCATCTTCTGCATAATCGGGATGCGATCCTCGGCGAAAAACATATGCTCCGTCCGACAGAGGCCGATTCCTTCCGCACCGAAACCACGCGCGATGTTCGCCTGATCCGGCACATCTGCATTGGCGCGGACGCGCAACCTCCGCACGCGGTCGGCCCACGAGAGAATCAACGCAAACCGCTGGTACTTATCGGACTTGCTCGCATCCAACTTACCTTGAATGACTTGAATGATTTCAGATTCGACGACGGGAAGATCCCCCTCGTACACATTGCCGGTCGAACCGTTGATCGATAGGTAGTCTCCCTCGCGGAATACCTTGGCCCCGATGCGAACGGACTGGCCATCCAGCACTTCTACTGCATCGCAGCCGGCCACACAGACCTTACCCATCTGCCTGGCTACCACCGCCGCGTGAGACGTCATCCCACCCCGCGCCGTCAGAAACCCCTCTGCAGCATTCATCCCATGAATATCGTCAGGACTCGTTTCCTGCCTGACCAACACCACACGGATACCGGATTCTTTCATCGCCACAGCCCGATCCGGAGTGAGAGCGATCTTCCCCGCTGCTGCGCCAGGACCGGCCGGAAGCCCTTTCCCCAACGGATTGGATTTTGCCTCTTCCTTCGTGTCGAAAATCGGGTAGAGATATTGCGCCAATTGCTCAGGCCCGATCCTCTGGACTGCTTCCTCCTTCGAGATCAAACGCTCTCTCACCATGTCGACCGCAATCTTCACTGCGGCGATGCCGGTCCGCTTGCCGACCCTGGTTTGCAACATATAGAGCTTGCCCTCTTGGATCGTAAATTCCAAATCGAGCATGTCCCGATAATGTTTTTCGAGTCTCTTGTAGGTATGCTCCAATTCCTTGTAGGCCTCCGGTACATTCTTCGCGAGCGCCGTCACTGGAAGCGGAGTCCTGATGCCGGCGACGACATCCTCGCCTTGGGCATTCATCAAACACTCACCGAAAAAGTTTTTGTCGCCGGAAGCCGGATCGCGCGTGAATGCCACACCGGTTCCACTCGTCTCTCCCATGTTTCCGAAGACCATCGCGACCACGTTGATCGCCGTGCCCCAGGAATCTGGAATTCCATAGAGACGCCGGTAGGTGACAGCGCGCGCCCCAAACCAGGAGGAAAAGACGGCATTGACCGCTAAGCGAAGCTGCTCGAGCGGCTCATCGGGGAACTCTTTCTTGGTTTCTTCCTTGATGAGTGTCTTAAAGCTGGCGACCAATTCACGGAGACGCCGGGCATCAAGATGGGTCTCGTGCAATACGCCGACCTCGGCCTTCTTATGCTTGAGGATCGCTTCGAAATGTTCGCGCGGCACGCCCATGACAATGCTGCCATACATAGCCACAAAGCGGCGATAGCTGTCCTGAGCAAATCGATCGTTGCGCGTTTTTGCCGCGAGCCCCTCGACCGTCTTGGTTGTGAGACCGACGTTCAAGACCGTATCCATCATACCGGGCATCGAAGCCCTGGCACCGGACCGAACCGAGACTAACAGTGGCCGCTCGGGATCGCCGAACCCCATACCCATCGACCGCTCGACTCGCTTGAGCGATTTCAGCGCGGCATCCCACATGCCGGGAGGATACTGTTTCCCATTCTTGTAATACTCGACGCAGGCCTCAGTTGAAATCGTAAAGCCGGGCGGAACGGAGATACCGAGATTCGTCATTTCGGCAAGCCCGGCCCCCTTCCCACCGAGAAGCTCTTTCATGTTGGAAGTCCCTTCGGCCACACCGTCGCCGAAGTAGTACACATATTTCTTAGCCACGCCGCATTCTCCTTCGCGTTGACGTCAGTTCAATTCAATGGGCGACTGATGCTCCATGGCCGGCAACGGATTCGAGATGCAGCCGATACCGTCCAACGAGATACCACTTCGCCACCAATCCACAGCCAATGACTGCCACGAGAATCAGCACCATGAAAAGCAGCCGGTAGTCGGCATGCACTCCCCGATCCGCATAATACTGCCCGTCCGGTCCATATCGAAGCGTGATCCCCGATTGAATCTGATGGGTCTTGCCGGACTTGTCGGAGAGATTGATCCATTCCGTACAGAGGCGCACCGGCTCCGCCGCTCCCATAACGGTCTGCCAACCGAGTCTGAGACAAATATCTTGTTTGGAGTTGAAGACATCGGGGGGCGCTGCCAGTTCATCGAGGTTAATCCCGCTGGCCCATAACCCAACCAGAACAATCGCGTTACAGAACAGGATCAGAGCAAGAGACACGCAGATAGTGAACCGACGGACTTTCCTCACCCGACGCTGATCGTCTGACAATGATTGATCCATCTCCACACCCGATCGTCTTGTCTCACTCGATAGGTGGTCCGGATGAGTCCCCTATTGCGCGCGTCCAACGAGGGACTTCTGAGGCCGCGCGTTACGCGAGCACGGGGGACTCACCGGATCAGCTATTCTCTATCCTCCTTGTACCACAATCTGCGAGAAGTCGGCGAATGACATAAACAAATCATCCACTTGCTTGAGCAACGACAACCGGTTACTGCGGACGATCGGATCCTCCGCATTGACCATGACGGCGGTAAAGAACGCATCGATCACGGGCTTCAGACGCACCAGCCCTTCCAAAGCCTGGCCATAGTCCCCCCGATTCATCGCGGACAGCATCTTATCCCGTTCTTCCGATGTGGCCTGGTAGAGGGCAGATTCTGCAGAATGGTCGAACCCTGCTGGGTCGACCGGCTTACGGTCCCATTGCTCTTTCTCCACGAGCCGATGCGCACGCTTGAAGCCGACGATCAAGGGATCAAATTCCGATTTCGCTGTCACGGATTCGAGCGCCTTCATTCTCGAGGCAAGATCAACGAGATCCAGCGCCTTGTCATGGGCTGGCTTGAGCACCGCTTCGATAACATCGTCTCGCAACGAATAAACGACACGGGCATAATGTCGGACTCGCTCAAAGATGAATTCTACGACGCGTCGATGCCCTTCTTGCTCGAACCCTGCTACACCCTTGAATCCATCGGCGATCACAATCTTTCTTGCGTGATCGATGCAGGCATTCAAATCCAATCTCAGACTGCCTTCAAGAATAATACGGACGACCGCTGTCGCATGCCGACGAAGCGCAAAGGGATCTTCAGAGCCTGTCGGAACCAACCCCACATGAAAGAAAGCTGCAATAGAATCCAGCCGATCGGCAAGCGACAACACTTGTCCCGCGACCGTCCTAGGCAATTCTCCTTCAATCGCGCGTGGAAGATACTGCTCTCTGATCGCTTGACTCACAACGACAGACTCGCCGTCATGAGCAGCATATTCCCCCCCCATGATGCCCTGCAGCTCCGGGAACTCACCGACAACACCGGTCAGAAGATCAGTCTTACACAAACGAGCTGCCTTACGACATTGGTTGATGGCGTCATCATTCTCTGATCTGTGGAGTAACGGCGCGATGGTTGCAACCAGCCTTACAAGCCGTTCTTGCTTCTGCGCCATCGTGCCAAGTTTTTGATGGAACGTGACCCCAGCAAGCTTCTTCACACGTGCTTCCAGTCTCACCTTACGGTCTTCGTCGAAAAAGAATTTCGCATCAGCCAGCCGTGCAGCCAACACCCGCTCGTTACCCTCACGAATGAGGGTCATATCTTTCACCTGATTGTTGGCCACGGCAATGAAATACGCCACAAGTTTGCCCGTATCCCTGTGCATCAAGGAGAAAAACCCTTGATGCTCTTTCATGGAGGTGATCAAAATCTCTTGCGGCACCTCTAAGTAAGCCTCCTTGAAAGATCCAATAATGGCATTGGGGCATTCGGTCGTATAAACCGCCTGATTGAACAGATCGGCATCGACGTTCAGGCGGAAATTCGTCTTCTTGCAAATCAGGTCAATCTGATCTTCGATCATACGCCGCCGATGCTGAGGATCGGCAATGACCCCGTGACGTTCAAGCCCCTTCAGATAGGACTCGTAGTCTCGAACTGTCACCCCTCTTGCACTCCCCAACACACGGTGGCCTTCCGTCCGGTTCCCAGCAGTAAGCCCCGCTGCTTCGATGGGAAGCGTGGCCCCTCCATACAGCGCCACCAGCCACCGTATCGGCCGAGCGAACCGCGCGCCAGTGTGATTCCACTTCATCGCTTTTGGAAAAGAAAGTTTTGTGATCAACTGCGGAAGAAGTTCTTTCAAAACCACGCTGGCAGGCCGCCCGAGTTCCTGCTTCACAGCAAAAAGATACTCCCCTTTCGGAGTCTGCCGAATCTGTAACTCTTGGACGGCAACTCCTTGCCCTGCAGCAAATCCCGTCGCCGCTCTAGTCGGTTGACCGATTTGATCGAATGCCACCGTTTTTGAAGGCCCCATCGCTTCCTTGACCATAGAGGTTTGCTGGGTCGCGAGGCCATCAACCACTAGGGTCAATCTTCGTGGAGTTCCCAGGGTACGGACGGCTTGAAACGTGAGACGTTGGTCTTTCAACAGCTGCTCAGCAGAATCTTTGAGCGAAGCCAAGGCAGGAACAATGAACTGGTAGGGAAGTTCTTCGACGCCGATCTCAAGCAACAACTCAGCGGCGGTTACCGGAGAAGGACGCCTGCCCTTCTTTGTAGCAAGAACGGAACGTCGAGGTTTCTGAGCCTTTGGCATGGATCCTTCTGTGTGTTAAGACCGACTCGTGACAGTTTTTGAACGTGAGCCAGACAACTTTGCTCTGCCAGGCCCCATTACACGATTGAGCAATGGATGCCCCATCGCCGCCCGCTCTTCGAGATAACGCCCGGCACATTGGCGTGCAAGAGCGCGCACTCTCGCTATATAGCCTGTTCGTTCCGCCACGCTGATCGCACCCCGGGCATCCAGTAGATTAAAGAGATGCGAAGACTTGATGCAGAACTCGTAGGCCGGCAGTGTTAATCGTTTCTCGGTTTTGGCCAACAACCTCTTACATTCTCCTTCGAAGGATTGGAATGTAGCCATGAGCATCGCCACATCGCCCTCTTCGAAATTATAGGTCGAAAATTGAACTTCGGATTCGTGATGGATGTCTCGGTAAGCGATTGAATCGTTCCACGCCAGATCGAAGACGCTATTCACCTGTTGCAGATACATGGCAATCCGTTCCGTCCCATAGGTAATCTCGACGGTAATCGGATTCAGTTCTATGCCGCCGATCTCTTGGAAGTAGGTGAACTGGGTAATTTCCATCCCATCGAGACGCACCTCCCAACCAAGACCCCAAGCGCCTAACGTGGGAGACTCCCAATCATCCTGAATGAATCGGATGTCGTGCTGCTTCGGGTTAATCCCCAATTGAGCCAGACTCTCCAGATATAACGCTTGGATGTCATCGGGCGCCGGCTTTAGGACAACCTGATACTGATAGTAGTGTTGCATGCGGTTCGGATTTTCTCCGTATCGTCCATCTGTGGGGCGTCTGCATGGTTGGGGATAGGCCGCCCGCCATGGCTCAGGACCCAGGGATCGGAGAAACGTAGCCGGGTGAAAAGTGCCTGCCCCCATCTCGAGATCATAGGGCTGATGAATGACGCACCCTTGCTCGGCCCAATAGTGGTGCAACGTGAGGATGAGATCTTGAAATGTCACGAATAGTCCTGTCGTTGATATGGGGAGCTGAAGAATTCTCCGCTAGAAGCAGTGGGACAAGCTGAGAAACTAACAGGACGCGCAGAAGCTGTCAAGGTATAACCCCTCTATGATCAATGACTTGCGGAGATTATAGAGGCACGAACGAATGATTGATTAGAACCAAATCCTTTGAATTGCTTTATTCATATTTTTCAAATTCACTCTTGACGAAACCGGAGCTGATCCTCTATTTTCAAAATTGTTGATAAACATACTTGTGATTAACCAGACCTCAGAATGAAACTCTCGAAGAAAAGTGAGTACGGGCTTCGTGCGCTACTGGAACTCACGCTCTTCCATGGCAAGGCGACACTACAACGACACCATATCGCAGAACGCCAACATATCCCGGTAGAGTTCCTGGAACAGATCCTTCTCGCCCTCAAGCGCGCCGGACTCGTCACGAGCCGTCGTGGAGTGAAAGGCGGCTACGCACTACTTAAACCTCCGGGAGAGATCACCCTCGGCCAGGTGATTCGCATCTTGGATGGCCCACTTGCTCCCATCGGATGCGTGAGCAAGACGGCCTACCAAAAGTGCCTAGACTGCCCCTATGCTAAACATGCTCAATGTCCGGTACAGCATGTGATGGGTACGGTTCGTGATGCCATCGCCGATATCCTGGACCACTATACACTCGACGACTTCGTTTCCAGCCATCGCAAAGGATAATCATGGATGTCGTCGTACTCGTGCTGATCACGTTCGTCGCGGCCACAGTCAACGGCGCCTTGGGATACGGTTTTTCTTCAATCACCGTTCCCGTCGCACTGCTGTTTTATACGAATCGTATTCTGAATCCGGCGTTAGTGCTCGTTGAATTGGTCATCAATGGATACGTCCTCTTCATCAACCGCAAGAGCGTCCCGAACATTTGGTGGCGTGTAGCGCCCATCCTGATAGGCCTCGTGATCGGAGTCGGGATCGGCAGTTATATCCTCTCCCTCGTTCATCCATCCTGGGTAAAGTTTGTGACCTACATCATGCTCTTGCCATTGATTCTGCTTCAAGCAGCCGGTATCAGAAAGCCTATCAAAGCAGAAAAGGCCATCGCGATCCCCTTCGGAGTGGGAATCGGAACCCTCTACTCCGTCACCACCATCTCAGGCCCTCCCCTTGCGGTTCTCTTCAACAATCAAGGATATGTCAAACAGGATTTCCGGGCTGCGCTAGGCGTCATTCGAGTGGGGGAAGCGGTCATGACGGGAATCGCCTACTATTTCATCGGACTCTACAGTTCGGCCAGTATGGAGGTCATTCTGTATATCGTCCCCAGCGTGCTTTTAGGAATTCCGCTCGGAAGCTTTCTTATTCGTTGGATGGACCCTGAAATGTTCAGGCGGATCTGCATGGCCTTCGACGCCTTGATCGTCTCGTTCGGATTGTCCAGAGTACTCACTGAATTGAATCTGGCCAACACCTTCACCACATATACCATTTTCGCCATCATAATGATGGTCAATGCCTACTTGCTGTATCGTTTTTTCAGGGACAGGACCGTGCCATGAGAGGGAAAGATGGACAAACCCAACCTCCTAATCCGAGCATCGACCGACAATCTCGCGTACTTCGCTTAACTCACATCTCACTCACTCTGTCATACGACTGCGGATTCCACAGGCCCACTTCTTAGGAAACAGAAACATTCCCGCGTTACCCAGTCGAGCTCCCACCTATCCCAACCCCTTGCTGATTTGGTTCCACGCTCATTTATAGGCCCTCATGGTTGGGGGATGGAGATGAATGGGCGTAAAAGCGCTCTGGGAGCCGAATGCGCCTGTATGAGCACCCCTTCAGACTGTACAGATTCAACATATCCACACCGTTGCGCCACTATCGAACTCTGTAGATAGATTAATAGGTTACACCATCATGCCATGGCACATGCCTTGCTCTGCTATCAAGCATGTTTAACTTCTTGTTCGACCGCAAGCACGAAGTAGCCGGAACATCCATCAACAAAACCTTATCGCTCCTTATGGAGCAGAGCTTGACCGCATCCACCAAGCAGCGGTTTTTTCCGCGGATCAGCGCCTTAAAGACCCCTCGCATACCGTCGCGTCTTGCCTCCGTCACTACCGTGCTTCTCCTTACGATAATTCCCCTGCTGACAGGGTGCGCGCCAGAAGAACAGACCGGCAGCGGGTCAACAGCGACCTTGGCAGGAGCCACCGCGTCTCTCGAATGGCAGCCGGTTCAGGACCCCTCAGTCATCGCCTATTTCGTCCATTACGGTCGGCAATCACCGGGGCAACCAGGTAGCTGCACCTACGAAAGCTCCATGTATGTCGATTCCCCGTCAGCCACGATTACCAACCTTGATCCGAATACCCTCTACTACTTTTCGGTCAGCGCCTATAACGGCTTAGAAAGCCCCTGTTCAGAGGAAGTCTCGACGGTCACAGCCTCTCCCGCTACCTCGCCCGGTCAGCCAGCTCCCCTCGCATAGATTCGTAATAATGGCGAACACGATCCGTATCATCGGCAGGCTGGCAATATCAGCCCCATCGCTTAGCCCGTAGGCCAAGGTAGGTTTCGGTCAGTACGGCCAGTGGAGTGTCTGGCGTCAATACCAGCCGGCACAGCCTATGTGCCGCTCGGATACAGCTATGTGAGTGGGAACCGGTAGCCCGACATCGTCCAGGTGAAAGTGGAACTAGGTTTTGTCGAGTGGCTCGACGGCAAGATCGGGATTCTTCAACGAGGTACTGATGGCCTGTAACGTGAGAAGTATCTGCGCCTAAATATCCTCGCTCGTATGCTTCCGAAGACCTAACAGAGCCGACCATCGCCCGGCCCATGTAGGAGTAGAACCAACCGGTCTATACCACCTGCTGGCATATTTCAGGCCGCTCAATACGAGCACTGCACCGCCCATGGCAACCGAATCGACAATGCAATACCAGAACGTCACACCGCTTGGCGGGTTGGCCTGGGACAATCCAAGCACGGGGTCTATGCTCGCCCATTTCCACGCCCCTACTGCTGTGCCGATGATCTCCAGCCAAGTCGTGATAAAGAAGGCCGCAAGATACACCATGGGCGATCGCCCAAGAAACAGGAAACCCAGGAAAATCGTAAACATTAACGCGCCCAACGCATCGGCCTGTTCCGGATATCCGCTGATTCCCCAGATGGACCATATGCCGCACACTACGATGACGAATGCCGTGATTCCTCTGGCGTACCGTTGAAAAAGCCCGGAGCGTGCCATCGCAATGGCTGTGAGGTACACCATACCGTGGCCTGGCGGCACATAGGCCGGCACATTCTCAAACCGATAGGTATACCCACCCATATAGATCGAAGCGAAGTGTTCGCCCCACGTAGCAAATGCGACTGCCACGAGTACCTGCGTTCGCGCTTCTTTATTTTCACCGAGTAACATCACAAGAAGAGAGACGAACGCAATGCCCCCCAGGAAATATTGCCGTTCTAGACTCGCATTGGCTTCCAACGTCAAACAGACTGCAACGGCAAAGAACGTATAGCCTGCGATGACATAATCCCTAGTCCTATGCGGGTGCGCGACGTCCTCTTGTGGGAAATGGCGCAATATGCTTGGTGCTATGGAACGTACGAATGAGAGCATCAACCCCTCATGGGACTGCGGCTTATGCGCGATTGTCCGATCATACAGAGAGGCAAGAGGAGTTGTATGCCCCTCATCCTCATGCCAGCTTCTCACCACTGAACGACGTCCGAGATCTCATCCGTCGATCATCTCCCGTCAATTCAACTTAGGCCGTCTTCCAGCCTCGTACAAAGGACTGATAACTGAAACATGAGCCAGGCCGGAAGGTGACTTGAATAGATACCTGGGCGATGGCTCATCGAATGTCGCAAGTCAGGCACTGGAGCTCTCACGACTTGCATATGGCCCCGATTATAGAACGATGCCGGCATAGATACGATCTATGCCGGCATTCGTCGCTACAGTCGTTCCAGAACCAAAGAAATAAAGCAGGTCACTCCTCTTCTTTTTTCTCTTTTGGCTCTTCTTTCGGCACATTCTTGCCCTGCTTTAAACTGGCATTGAGATCCGTTTCAGGAACTTTTTTATGCACAAGATTCTGGTGGCAATCGATGCAGGTTGCACCCTCCGTTTCCATCTTCTTGTGCATAGCTTTGGCCGATGCTCCGGGAGGCTTGGTATTCTTGTGGCATTCCCGGCAGGTCATGCTGTCCCAGCCCTTCAACTTCATGCGCGCCCTATAGGCCGCCTCAGGCCGTCGCTCATTGAACTTCTCAATTGTCGAGTAGTCAACGGTGAACTCTTCTATCAGAAACGGCACTCCATCCATCACATGGGTCCACAACGCCAGATGGAAGTTTTTAAAACCCTGCGGAACATGGCAGTCCTTACATCCAGGATCAGCACCGAGTGCACCGTAGTGTGAGGATTTCTTTAGTTCCTCATACGGATACGTCTCGGAATGGCAGCTCACACAGAAATCGGTCCTGGATATAGCTGCTTCACCGCCGAATACCACCGCAATCGTTCCGACGCCAATCGCTGCGCCAAGAATCAGGGCACCGATCGACACCCTACCCCACTCTGCCATTACTCCTCCTTGCCTATCTCGGCCGGCTTGGCATCCTTTTGGAACTCTTCATGGAACTTCGGGGTAGGTGGACCATCAAACGTACCCACCAGTTTGTAGTGCTCATGCATCGCCTTGTTGTTACGCACAGACTTCTCAAAGTCGAACGCATACTTCTTGTCAACCGTAGGAGTGAACGGAGTATAGGGCTTCTTTGCGCCCTTCCAAGGCGAGCCCTCGTAGTTCAGGTGACAGGCGTTGCATTTCTCTACAAATGCGAAATCTTGCCCTGCTTCCTCGAGGGAGGCGCGAGCCGTAACCTTTTTAGACTTCTCGAAGGCCTCGCCACCCTTGCGATGGATCTTGCGATAATCGGTGCCCGCTCCATGGCAGGATTCACAACCGACACCAGCGAGGAACTTATCCGGCTCTGTCACTTCATATCCACCTTCCGACCCGAACCCGGTCACGTGACAACCAATGCAATCCTTGTCCTTCGTGTAATCCTTCTTTGGATCAAGTTTCGCCTTGACCATGGCTGCGTTCTTTTCCTTGTTCCTATCAGCCTTGAGCGAATCGACTGCTTTCGCATGGGCAGTTTTAACCCATGAATCAGCTTCACTCTTGTGGCAGGAACTGCATTTCTTACGACCTTCAAATGGGGTCTCAGCAGAAGCGCTTCCAGCTATGGCGACTAATGTCACAGCGGCAGCAAGGGCAAATGCGATACGATAATTCACAGGGCCTCCTTTCATCACAAAAAACAATACGCCATCGTACTCTCGAACCTGATTGCCGAAACACTTTAACGTGAGATCGTATGAATTACAAGAACGGGCCACCCGATTTTCTATCGAAATAACTTAGCCATTCGACGGCTGCACCGGTGGAATTTTATAAACCCAAAAACCTCCCTGTTGATATACGAGCTGAACCGCCTTCAAATCCATAGGCTGCGACGTGGTTAAGGGCAGCATCTGAGCAAGAAGCGTGTTCGCACTCTTATCATCTGTAAGAAAATATGCACGCACATAGTTTTCAGAAATGCCATGGACTGTGTGGGTTTTGTAGTTATTATCCGTCAACCAACGCTTTACCATCCCGCTGAGGCCATGCACGTCGCCGCCTCTCAAGGGAAAATCCTTATAGGCGACTCCGATTCGGTCCGGACGCATCAAGCCAATTTTATAGAGGTCCGAGATGTGTACCGCGAGATAGCCCTCTCGATCGCCTGTCAGTTCCCTCAGGATCTGGGAGCCTTCATTTACATCCGCGACCAAGGCATCCGCAAAGCGTTGAAACTTTTTGCTCTCTTCTGCGCTTGGCCTGGAGTTCCAAAACTCACCTTCGTATTTCTCTATGCCTCCGATATGCGGGCGCCAAAGGGCCGGAAGGATGAGAGGTTCGCCAAGGTGCGAAACGAAGGTCGTCTCATATCCTGTCAGCAGCTGAATTTGACGCGAGGTATCCCACCAAGCAAGGATTGGAGCACCCTTCGGGAGATGCTTGGCAATCGCTGTTGCCAATGTCGTCAATTCGGAGAGCTTGCCGTCGACGAAAACCATCGGTTCGCCGGTGCGGTTCTCCCAATTGAGCATGACCGGCTTACCATTGCCACGACTAGCGAGGTAGGCGACAGCTACCGGCTGATCCACACCTTCGACAACAACTTCTTGCCTACTGATACTCAGATCGGGCCATGCTTCAAGTCCTAGCTTGCTGAATTTTTCAACGCCTCCATTTTCTGCCAATTTATAATGATAAGGAATCTGTGCTGGGCTTAGCCAGACGTACACAAACCATCCGAGCATAAGAAAACCTCCCGCCACGAGGATTATTCCTAATGACGGGAGGATTCTGTTGTGCGGTCGCGTCAGCGCATCGTCCATATCTGCGCTGCGCCTCGACTGGTTACGGTCTGTTCTTCTTGCGTCGGCTCCAGCCAGCCAGGGCCAGGGTCCCGGCGAACAACATGCCGCCGCCCACGCTCCCAAGGGTGATCTTGCCGTCCGTGCTGTCGAAGTCCAACAGACTGCTCGTCCTTGTCTTCTCCAGCTTGGCGACTCGCTCGGCCAGCGCCATGCGCTCCTTCATCTGCGTGTCTTCATCCATGATCTCCACATACGCCCGGTTCATCGCGGCCCAGCCCACCGTATAGGTGAACCCTGGGTATTGATGGGCCAGACTCACGTGCAGCTGCACGAGATGATCTTCCGCCATTTCGAACAACTTCAGCTCCATCGCGGAGGGGTTATTCCCCTTCGACCAATAGATCTGGAAGAACTGCTCGAAGCCATCCGGCACGGGCTTCGGCGGAGCCGGGCGGTTCGTCTTCTGTCCGGTTAACAGACCGTCTTCGAACTGCTTATGGAGAACATTATGCGCTTCATCGTACTTATCGATGCCGGAGTTGGTGCCGTTATCCATGAACTCTAGATAGGCACGGGCAAAGCGCTCCGAATGGCAGCCCGTACAGGTCTTCACCCAGGCATCCAAGCGTTTGTCCGCCCAATCGGTCTTAATGTTCTCGCGAATCCCTGGCACGAAAGGATAGTTCGCCCAGCGGACTTTCCGCACGACGTTATGCGTGTACTTCCCCTGATACTCCATGTGGCAGCTCTGGCAGGTTGGATAGCTCTGTCCGCCCTTGGCCACCGCATCCTTCAGCTGCACATTGAAGTTCCAGTTCTTCTTATCTTCCTGGTAGCCGAGACCATGCTGCGAGCCATTGTAGGCTTCCCAGTTGTTATGGTCGGCGCCGCTGTGACAGGTGCCGCAGGCTTCTGGCTTGCGCGAGTTGGCCACCGAGAATTCATGCCGCGTGTGACAGTTGTCGCACTTGTTCTGCTGCGTGTGACACAACGTGCAGCCGTCGGCGATTTCCCGCTGCGACATTCCGGCGTAAACTTCCACTTCCACGTTGGCGCGATAGTCCAGCGCATGAGAGGGACGCCCCTTGGGCCACTGATCCTTCGGCCAGGTAATCGTGTCCCGCTCCGACTCACGCTCGGCAAATTCCTGCAGATGGCAGTTGCCGCAGACATCGGCGGTGGGCATCCGGAGGTCGGCCCGGTGATCGGCCGCCTTCTTGGTATTGATGTCGACGTGACAATCGATACAGCCGACTTCCTTCAAGTTCTCTTTTGCCCCGAGCTTGCCCAGCGAGCGCAAGTTCGTCTCGATTTCCTCCAACTTCGCCTTCTTGTAGAAGGTATCGTCTTTCGGGGTGAGCTTGCGAATCTTGTCCAGATTGGCGTGACTGCTCTTCTTCCACAGCGTCACCCAACCCGGCGATTCATCGGTGTGGCACTTCACGCACTGTTCGCGCGTTGCGACATCTTTCACTGTGGTGGGCGGCTTGTAGAACGAGAGGGGATCGAGGTACTTACTGAAAGGGAGCGGCTCCCAATACTCCGCATACTTCCCTTTGCCCGCCCCTTGGGCCGGATCCAGATACCGCTTCACCAAGGCCTCATGCAACTGCTTCGGATCGGCAGACCGATCCAACTTCAGCGCGTCGTAGGTTTCCTTGGGGACGCTGGGGAAGTTGGCTTGCGCCGTAGCTGCCAGCAACAGGCCGCAGACCACCACCCCACATCGCAACCAGAATTTATTGGTCATATTACCCCTCCTACTGATGATAATTACCCGACTTCTTTGTCAAACCGTTTTCTAATGATCCTGCCTTCGCATCTGCGTGCATTTAGACTTACAATGGTTTATTAGCGGTTACTAATTAGCGTGCCGCGCATGTATATCGCAGCATATATTCGATGTCAATATATTAAGTGGGTTTAGTAGAAAAAATATGCATCTATTTTCGAAATATGCAAATTTTCGGCCATCAGAATTCATAACCAAGCTTTGCGAGAAGTAACCGGACATCAGATGAAAAAGAGAACGTCTATATTTTTTTCGTCGCTAGGGTCTCTCACGATCAATGAGGATAGTGATCCCATCCGCTCCCGGCATCACCGGCTGACTTGTTCCCTCGAGATCTCCACTTTGCGGCATGGCTTGGCCGGACTTGGACAGACGAGCCACAATTACAACCGTCCCCACATCGGAAAGTTTTCTGGAGGGCATCATACTATTCGAATCATCAAGCCGAAATGTGAAGGGCAGATCCTTTCTTGTCGCCCGCACAATGGCTACTGGCATTGGTGGGCCATTCGCCTCGCGGGCAAACACAAACAATGTGTCTGTCGCAGACCCCTTCCCAGCCAGGCTCGGCGCTATCGTAACCTTGCCGCTAATCGCAAGCGACTGTCCGACTAGCCTGGCGGATGCAGGAGCTTCTGCATATACTGGCACTGCCGCAGCGAACAAGGCACCGCAAACCACAAAACCACATCCCAGCCAAAATTTGTCGACCATGAGCGTACTCCCCGTATGTTAAGACACAGCATTATCGTCTTGAGTGAACGTATCCTTTAGCGAACAGCGCGCATATATCTCAGCATATATTGGAGGATGTCAAGTGGACTTGCTCAAAAATCGTATCGCTTACCGCAATACGCAGAGCACTCGACTGATACGTGCTGGATCAGCGGATAGGAATTATCGTAACGTACAGGGAATAGAAGGCACAACTAGTGGACTTCTCAGTATCAAGGTCTTTCACGATCGATAACGATGTTAATCCCATCCATTCCAGATTGTATCGGCTGACTGGTCCCCTCTAAATCTCCACTCTGGGGCATGGCCTGACCAGACTTCGATAGACGGGCAACAATCACCACAGGGCCTGCGCTGGAAAGTTTCCTGGAAGGCATCGGGCTGGTCGAGTCATCGAGTTGGAATGTAAAAGGCAAATCTTTTTTTGTTGCACGCACGATCGCCACAGGCATCGGTGGCCCACTCATCTCACGGGCAAAGACAAACAACGTATCTGTCGCGGAGGCTTTGCCGGCCAGACTCGGCGACATAGTCACCGTACCTCTGATCGCACGAGGCTGCGCCATTTGGCTGGCTTGCGGAGCCGGTGCTGCAGATTCCTTATCCATCCTCTCGTGATCGATGACAATTGTAATCCCCTCCCCTCCGGATTCTATCGGCTGACTGGTCCCCTCTAGATCTCCACCCTGGGGCATGGCCTGGCCAGACTTCGATAGACGGGCAACAATCACCACAGGGCCTGCGCTGGAAAGTTTCCTGGAAGGCATCGGGCTGGTCGAGTCATCGAGTTGGAATGTAAAGGGCAAATCTTTTTTTGTTGCACGCACAATCGCCACAGGCATCGGCGGCCCATTCATCTGGCGGGCAAACACAAACAACGTGTCCGTCGGAGCCCCCTTGCCGGCGAGGCTCGGTGCCATGGTGATCGTGCCTCTAATTGCACGCGGCTGTCCGGACTGTTTGGCTGGCTGAGCTGGCGCTGCCGGTTCCGTATCCATACGCACCATCTCTCGGCCGCCCCCAAGGTGGCTCTTGGCCTCTTCGATCGCAGCCACCAATTGCTGCATCATCTCAGGATCTACATCCACGGGGAGATTCACACGAGCCAGCTCCCAATCCTTAGCGGCACGCCCGAAATCCTTTCGGTTGAACGCTACGGTCCCGGCCAACATCAGTGCCTTCACATTGCGAGGATCGATCTTCAGCGCCTGTTGGATCAAAGCCTCAGGCCTTCCTTCCAGCTTACGACCATGCAAGACCCCCATGGCATCTGCATAATCGGCAAGTAGCTGGGCATCATCTGGGATCAGTTTTGTGGCGTTTTCGTAAGCCAGTGCGGCTTCGGCATGGCGCCCCATTCCCATATATGAACGAGCGAGCAATGCCCAGCCCGTACCATCATTCGGATTCTGCTCCATTTTCTGTTTGAGCCGTTCGATCAACGGACCAAGCCCATCGGAGAACGGACTCCCGTCCTCTGCTCCCCCTTGCGCAGACAGCGAGGCAGCAGACGGCTCTGTCATCGCGAGCGGATTCCCAATTTGCCAATAGAGTAACCCACTGACTGTCGGGACAATGATGGCGATGGCAATCGCCACCGGCCTGGCATGCAGTTGCTGCCGAGCTATTTTAGGTGTCGGCTCCGTCGTCCCAGTCTCTTCCAACAAACGACGTTCAAGCTCACGTCGTGCTTGTTGGTACAGTTCGTCGGTCAGCACACCATTTGCGCGGTCCTGCCCTAATTCTGCGAACTGCTGTCGGTAAATAGACAGAGTCTTTTCTTCCTCTCCTTTTGCAATGACCGCCTTACGGCTTAGCAGTGGCCACAACAGAAGACCGAGGACAAGCACGGTCATCGTCGATGCGATAATCCAGAATAGAATGGTCAAGGGCGATTCGCTCCTTCGGAGAGCATTTGTGCAACACGGTTATGCTCTGCTTCCGACAATGACACCTCGGTCAACTTTCTCTGTCTCCTGCGTAGCGCAAATACCAATGCCGTCGCGCCTCCGATCAGCAGGAGGAAGGGTCCCACCCAGAGCAAGGTGGTTGAGGTCTTGAGAGGAGGACGATATAAGACAAAATCTCCATACCGTGTGACGAGAAAATCAATAATCTCCTTGTCGCTCATATCTTTAACGATCATTTCACGAACTTCTCGGCGCAGGTCTTCGGCCAATGGCGCGTTCGAATCGGCCAGCGTCTGGTTCTGGCAAACCAGGCAGCGAAGCTCTACAGCGAGAGCTTTTAACCGCGCTTCAACCTGAGGGTTCTCAGCAAGCGGGCTGGCTTCATAAGCCGCCGCAGCAAGACCCGGGAAGAGAAGGACGACTACTAAGTACAGCCACCTCATTGATTCTGCAACTCCCTGATCAGCGGCAAAATTTTCGTTTGCAAAATATCCTCGCGTAACGGACCAATCTGTTTATAGCGAATAACCCCCGCCTTATCGATTACGTAGGTTTCCGGCACGCCATAGACACCATAATTGATGCCGGCACGCCCCGACTCATCCATCGCGACGATCGGATAGGGATTACCCCACTCTTTCAACCAGGCCAACGCTTCTTCCCTTCGGTCCTTATAATCCATGCCGTAGATCGGCACGACGCCTGATTGTGCAAGCTGGATGAGGACAGGATGCTCTGTCTTACAACCGCCACACCAGGAAGCCCAGAAATTGAGTAGCCATACCTGGCCCTTCAAATCGTTCGTCGACAACACTTTCTGCTGATCATGGAGTTGCGGGAGCGAAAATTCAGGCGCCGGCTTTCCCACTAAAGGCGACGGCAATTCACGCGGGTTGAGCGTCAGGCCGACACCAAGGAAACCGACCACGACGACAAAGATCCCGAGCGGGATGAGAAACCGATTCATGAGACTGTCTGCCGAGCCATCTGTGTCGTGGCAGGCACCTCGACATCTTTACGCCGCCACGCAAGCCGGTATCGGCGATCGCTGATGGCCAAGACACCGCCCATTGCCATGATTAAACACCCGCCCCAGATCCAATCGATAAAGGGCTTGTGATAGAGCCGTACGCTCCAAGCTCCGTCATCGAGCGGTTCACCTAATGACACATAGAGATCGCGCAACAGCCCGGGAGAAATAGCCGCTTCGGTCATGGTCTGATTCTGCACAGTATATCGTCGTTTTTCCGGATACATGACCGTCACATCGTGCCCGTCCTGGCTCACGTGAATTGTTCCACGCGCCGCGACATAGTTCGGTCCCTTATACTGTTGGGTTCCGTCAAACCGGAAAGTATAGCCGCCAAGCGTAGCCGTCTGTCCGACATTCATCCGGACGTCCTGCTCAACTTCAAAGCCCTTCACCATGGTCACGCCTGTGATAAACAAAGCGAGTCCGAAGTGAGCCACAACCATCCCCCAATATGATCGTGGCATTGAGGCCAGCCGGCCAAAGAAACTGTTTCCATCCGTATGGGCCAGCCGTTCACGCAGATCCGTGGCGATCGTTGTCGCAATCCAGAGCGCCAACAAGAGACCCAGACTGACAAGGGGAGACCAATGGCCCAAGACAATCGGTAGCACCAGAGCCGTTGTAACACTCACCCCAAACGCCCAACGCAGGCGCATGGCTAGTTCCGGCAGGCTGGCTTTCTTCCACTGCGCCAGGGGGCCGATCCCCATCAAAAAGATGGCGGGTGTCATCAGCGGGACAAAGACGGTGTCAAAATAGGGCGGCCCTACAGAAATTTTCCCGAGGTCCAACGCATCCAAGAATAGAGGATACAGGGTGCCCAAAAGCACCGACCCTAAGGCTGCAATCAGTAACACGTTATTCGTCAGCAGCATCCCCTCGCGCGATATGACAGAGAAACCACCACCCAGTCCCACACGTGGCGCACGCCACGCGTATAACATCAGGGAGCCTCCGATCACCACGGCCAGGAACACAAGGATGAACAAGCCCCGCTTCGGGTCGGTGGCAAACGCATGCACGGAGGTCAGTACGCCGGAGCGGACCAAAAAGGTTCCGAGCAGGCTAAGGGAAAACGCCAAAATGGCGAGCAACACACTCCAGGCTTTAAAACCGCCCCGTTTATCTGTGACTGCCAATGAGTGAATCAACGCCGTTCCAGCCAACCAAGGCATAAAGGAGGCATTTTCGACCGGATCCCAGAACCACCACCCGCCCCAACCCAGCTCGTAATAGGCCCAGCCACTCCCCATCGCAACGCCAATAGTCAGAAAACACCAAGCAACTGTAGTCCAGGGTCGTGACCAGCGGGCCCAGGCCGCATCCAGTGTTCCCCCGAACAGTGCCGCAATCGCAAAAGCGAAGGCAACGGAGAATCCCACATACCCCATGTAGAGCATCGGTGGATGTATGACCATCCCAGGATCCTGCAACAGGGGATTGAGATCGCGCCCATCGAATGCAGCTGGGATCAACCGCTCGAATGGATTGGAGACCGTCAGCATGAATAGAAGAAATCCCATGCTGACCAAACCCATCACGCCAAGAATACGGGCACGCATCGCTTCGGGCAGATGGGCTGATAGGAAAGAGACCGCAACCATCCATATCGTGAGAATGAATACCCAGAGGAGTAACGATCCCTCATGAGCGCCCCAAATGGCCGCGAGGCGATAGTGAAGGGGGAGCTGAGAGTTAGAAGTGGCCGCGACATAGAGCACGGAAAAGTCCTTGGCCGCGAAGGCATATCCCAGACAACAAAATGCCAGCAGGACCAAGAGAAATTGCCCGCGCGCGGCCGGTTTTGCTATGGACATGAGCGCAGAGTTTCCAACTGCAGCACCATAGATGGGAAGACTCCCCTGCACCACCGCTACACAAAGCGCGAGAATCAAAGCAAAATGACCGATCTCTGGAATCATGGTGGCTCCTAGCGTGGATTGACGACAAGCGTATTGCTGGGTTGGGCTCCGGATGCCTTGGCTTTGGCCAACGCGTCAGCGGCTTCTGGCGGCATGTAGTTTTCATCGTGCTTGGCCAGCACTTCGCTTGCGAGGAATGTCCCATCAGGCCCGAGTTGCCCCTGGGCCACAACGCCCTTTCCCTCTTTGAACAAATCCGGCAGGATTCCTTTGAACGTCACCGGCACGCGCTTCGCAAAATCGGTCACCACGAAATGGACGGTCAAGCCATCCCCCTCGCGGGTGAGACTCCCGTCTTCGACCATCCCACCGATCCGAAACCCGCGTCCTTTCGGCACCTCGGCATTGGCCACCTGCGTTGGCGTAAAAAAGAAGACGAGATTGCTCTGAAACGCATTCAGGATCAACATCGACGCCACTGCCAGTGCGAGTAGCCCGAGACCGATGAACACAAACCGTTTGTGCCGAGGCTTCATTGTCTCCCTCTTCTCCTATGACACGTCCCGACGCTCTGCCACCGCCGACGCATGTCGGCGCCAGACTGCGAGCACCTCCCCGAACATGCAGAGGGCCGTCACACCGAACGAGACCCAGACGTAGAGACCGTACCCACCCATGGCAAAAAACTCACTGGCACTCCCCCACTGCATCAGCGCGCCTCCGCCACGTCATGCAGGGTGGACGACTTGCCCCACGATGGCTGTCGCTCACGATCGAGAATCACGCAACGCATGCGGGCCAGTGTGACGGCAAAACTGTACATCCAGAATCCCAGCATCATGATCAGCATCGCGGCAACCATCGGCGTGGCCATTTTCGATTCCGTGATGGTCACCGACGCGCCTTGATGCAAGGTATTCCACCATTTTACCGAAAAATAGATGATCGGGACATTCACCACCCCGACCAGTGCTAAGACCGCACTCGCTCGATCGGCACGCCGCACATCGTCAATCGATGCACGCAACAGGATGATCCCGATATATTGAAATAACAGAATCAATTCCGACGTGAGCCGCGCATCCCACACCCACCAGGCCCCCCAGGTCGGTTTGCCCCACATCGCCCCGGTGAGCAATGCCAGAAAGGTAAACATCGCCCCGGTAGGGGCGATCGCCTGCGCCATCATGAACGAGGGACGGGCATTCAACCCCAACCCAAGGCCAGCCCACAGGGCCATGACGACGTACAAGAACATCGACATCCAAGCCGCCGGCACATGCACAAAAATAATGCGGTAGGAGTCGCCTTGCTGAAAGTCCGTCGGCGCCACGAAGAATCCAATGTACAGGCCCGTGACGATCAACCCGATCGCGGCAACGGAAAACCAGGGAATCATCTTCCCTGCCAGCGGGTGGAAGGCCTGTGGCGATGAATACTTAAACCAGTTCATGCCCATA